>NZ_JBNPUO010000004.1:0-633158 GCF_051168215.1 Bradyrhizobium sp. HKCCYLRH2015
AGATCCAGCGACGGGCGGTTGGTCAGAACCGCCCGTTCGCACATTCTGGCAGGTTTCGAACACACAAGAGCGCGAAGCAGCCGCAAAGCCCACCGCGCAGGGAATGCCGGATGTTCGGCTGAACCTGTGGTACCTGCCGCCTGCATTTTTTTCGCAGGCGGGCCATGGGTTGCGGCCAGCACCCGGCATTCCCTGCGCCCTCTTCATCTGAGAGAGGGCCGAACGACCGGACAACTCGGGCGCTCGCGCCGCGGGATCGGGGACGCGCGTGGCTCGCGAGTTGACTTGAATGAGGGATGCGAAGAACGCGGACGTTCATGGGACAAAGGCCGTCCTCGCCATCGTACCGATGTCAGCCCCGTGCACAAATCCCATCGTTGTCATTCCGGGCTCGCGCTGCGCGCGCCCCGGAATGCGTAATGACGGAGGAGAGAGGCGGGACTCACTCTCCCCTCACATCGCGGCTCAAGTCACGGCGCGGTCTGGGCCTCGATCTTGAACTGCGCCAGCGCGCTCGGCGGGTCGATGGCGATGAGCTGGGCGAGCTGCAGGGCTGGGACCTTGGCGCGCGGCGAGAGCTTCAGCGTGAAGGTCTGGCGCGGGATCTGGACGAAACGGCTGATGGCCTCGACGGCGCTGGCGACATCGATGTTGTCGGCGGCGACCTGGGCACCGATCGCCTTGATGCTGTCGACCAGCGCCTTGCGCGCGGCATCGCGCGTGATCGCATGACCGCGCGCGTAGTTGGCGACGAGCACGTCCACCGCGCCGAGATCGCGCAGGGTCAATTCCAGCCCGCTGGCCTCGATCTGCTCCGCTGCCGTCGTGGCCTGCTGCAGGTCGATGGTGAACACGTCGCGCGGCACCTGCGACAGCGAGACATTGGCCGAGGCTGCGATGAGGTTGCTGACCTCGAGCTTGAAGGGCTGGAGCGCGAACGCACCCGAGCTCTCGGTCCAGCCGAGGCCGAGATCGGCGTCGAACGCGGCGGTGTCGATGCCGGCGACGAGGAGCGGCAGCAGCGCCGGATTGGACGCATCCAGAGGTCCGGCCATCTTGGCCACCAGGTGCGCCTGGGTCGGGATGGGGCCGACGAACTGGCCCCAGTCGAGGCTGAAATTGTCGATCTGCACCGGCTTGGTGCTCGCCTTGTAGGAGGTCGTCAGCCCCTTCAGCTCGATGCCGCCGATCAGCTTGAACAGCGCCATGGCTTCGGCCGCACCGGGCTTGGCGCCGGGCACGGCGAATTTGGCGGTCTGGCGCAGCATACCGCCCATGTCGAAGCGCTTGACCGCGAAGCGGCCGAGCTTGACCGGTCCGTTCGGGGTCCGTCCGTCGAAGCCCTCGAACGCGACGTCGCCCTTGCCGTCGTCGAGGTCGAACCGCGTCAGCGCGACCTTGACCGGGCCGTCGGGAGTCTCGACCGCCAGACCTCGGACCTCGACGTTCTTGAACAGGACGCCGTCATAGATGCTGGCCACCTTGTCGATGAGGTCGGGCGTCATGGCGCTCGTTCGCGGCGAGGTCGGCGTCAGGGCAGCGACCAGCGCGGGCAGTTGGATGCGCGACGGCCGCACGCCGAACTCGTCCATCGTCAGGGCGTCGATGTGCATGCGCATGCCGAGATCGGACGTGATCTCGTAGAGGCCCATCCCGGCGGAGCCGCTCAGGCGGATGGCACGATCGTCCTTGGCGGACTCGGTCGCGAACAGGGCGACGATGGCGTTGACGTCGATGTCCTTGGTCACGATGTCGAGCATGCGGCCGCGCACCGTCTCGACCTTGCCGTTCGGCGGCTGCGCCGCCGTGCTGAAGGTGACTTCCTGGATCTTGTAGTTGTCGATGCGGCCGCCCTTGATGCCGTCCACCACCAGCCCGGAATAGCCGAATTCGGTCGGCCCGACCGCGGCGCCGCCTTCCATCGTGCCGGTGACCCGCGGCACCGTGGCCGAGGTGGCGCTGACGGTGGCGAGCTGTTGGGCGAGGGCGCGGGTGGTCTCGAGCGCACCCGCCCCGGCCGGGATCGCCGCGAACCGCGCCGGGCCGGCGTAATCCTTCACCACCAGTTGCGGCAGCTTGTAGCTCAGGCGCAGCGGCGAGGGGCCGGGGATCTGGCCGGCCATGGCGATGTCGCCGATCTCGATGCTGGCGGCCGTGACATGCTCGGAATCAGGCTGGCTCAGGCCGGTCGCGGTGACGGTGCCAAGCGTGACGCTGGCCGGCGGCTGGGTCGCCGATTCCAGCTTGACGTCGGCGATTGTCAATTTGCGGCTCCACAGGTCGAAGGCGACCTTGCCATGGGTTGCCGTGGCGCCACTCTGCCGGATCTGGGCAAAGCTCGCCTCGACCTCGCGCTCGGCGCGGCTCTGGGCGTACCAGGGCACGCCGACGAGGCCAGCGACGGCCAGCGCGACAGCCGTGAGAATTCCGATCACGATACGGGTCATTTGATGTGCTCCGCCCAAGGCTTAGGCAGCAAGTGGTGATGGTCTCAATGAAATCGATGGAGTAGGGATGTGCTTCTGCGAATTGGGGAATCGCTGGCCCGGGATGCCGGCGAGCATGGTTTCGGATGTTGCATGAAAGCCGCCCAGCGTGCATCACATGCGCTTCCACCGGCCGGAAAAACCGACGTCTGACCGAGACTCAAGAGACCAAAAATCCGGGTCGGAAACGCTGGAGCACGTATGTCGTCGTCCTATTCTGAAGATCTTCGTTCCGCAGCCCTGGCCTATCACCGCCTGCCGCGGCCCGGCAAGCTGGAGATCCAGGCCTCCAAGCCGCTCGCCAATCAGCGCGACCTGGCGCTGGCCTATTCGCCGGGCGTCGCCGCTGCGTGCACCGAGATCGCCAACAACCCGGCCGAGGCGGCGTCGCTGACCGCGCGGGCCAACCTGGTGGCCGTCGTCTCCAACGGGACCGCTGTGCTCGGCCTCGGCAATATTGGCCCCCTGGCCTCCAAGCCGGTGATGGAGGGCAAGGCGGTCCTGTTCAAGAAATTCGCCGGCATCGACGTATTCGACATCGAGATCGCGGCCGATACCATCGACCGGGTGGTCGAGACGGTCGCGGCGCTGGAGCCGACCTTCGGCGGCATCAACCTCGAGGACATCAAGGGACCGGAGTGCTTCGAGATCGAGGCGCGGCTCAAGGAGCGGATGAAGATCCCGGTCTTCCATGACGACCAGCACGGCACTGCAATCATCGTCGGCGCCGCGATCAAGAACGCGCTGTCGCTGTCCGGCAAGCAGCTCTCCGAGGTCAAGATCGTGACGTCGGGCGCAGGCGCCGCCGCGATCGCCTGCCTCAATCTGCTGGTGTCGATGGGCGCGCAGCGCAAGAACATCTGGGTCTGCGACATCGACGGCGTCGTCCATGAGGGCCGCAACACGCTGATGGATCCGTGGAAGGCGGTCTATGCGCAGAAGACCGACAAGCGGACGCTCGCCGATGTGATCGGTGGCGCGGACATCTTCCTCGGGCTGTCCGCCGGCGGCGTGCTGAAGCCGGAGCTGCTCAAGCAGATGGCCGAGAAGCCGCTGATCATGGCGCTCGCCAATCCAAATCCGGAGATCATGCCGGAGGAGGCGCGCGCCGCACGGCCCGACGCGATGATCTGCACCGGGCGTTCGGACTTCCCGAACCAAGTCAACAACGTGCTGTGCTTCCCGTTCATCTTCCGCGGCGCGCTCGACGTCGGCGCCACCGCGATCAACGAGGCGATGAAGCAGGCCGCTGTCGATGCGATCGCGCAGCTCGCCCAGGATCCGCCCTCGGATGCGGTGAGCCGCGGCTTCGATAGCGGCGAGACGCAGGGCTTCGGCCCGGGGTCGCTGATCCCATCGCCGTTCGATCCGCGCCTGATCCTGCGCATCGCGCCCGCGGTGGCGAAGGCGGCGATGGAGTCCGGTGTTGCGACCCGGCCGATCACGAACTTCGACGAGTACACCGCGTTGCTGGAGCGTTTCGCGTTCCGCTCCGGCCTGGTGATGAAGCCTGTGTTCGCCAAGGCAAAGACGCAGCCGGTCCGCGTGATCTATGCCGAGGGCGAGGACGAGCGCGTGCTGCGCGCCACCCAGGTGGTGCTGGAGGAGAAGCTGGCGCGGCCGATCCTGGTCGGTCGCCCCAGCGTTGTCGAGGCCCGCATCAAGCGCTTCGGCCTGTCGATCAAGGCCGGGCGTGATTTCGACCTCGTCAATCCCGAGGACGATCCGCGCTACCGGTCTTACGTGCAGAGCTACATCGAGATCGCCGGCCGCCGTGGTGTCACGCCGGATGCGGCGCGCACGGTGGTGCGCACCAACGCCACGGTCATCGCGGCGCTCGCCGTCGTCAGAGGCGAGGCGGACGCCATGATCTGCGGCGTCGAGGGCCGCTACATGAGCCATCTGCGTCATGTCCGCGAGATCATCGGCTTCATGCCGGGGGTCAGCGACTACGCGGCGCTGGCGCTCACCATCACCAGCAAGGGCGCCTATTTCATCGGCGACACCCAGGTGCGGCCGGATCCGACCGCTGAGGAGCTCGCCGAGATGGCCTCGCTGGCGGCCAACCACGTCACGCGCTTCAACATCAAGCCGAAGATCGCGTTCGTGTCGCACTCCGATTTCGGCGGCTACGACACGGAGTCGTCGCGCAAGATGCGGCAGGCGACGGCGCTGTTGAAGCAGCATCGTCCCGACCTCGAGGCCGACGGCGAGATGCAGGGTGACACCGCGCTGTCGGCGACCGCGCGCAAGGCGATCCTGCCGCATTCCAATCTCGAGGGCTCGGCCAACGTGCTGATCATGCCGAATCTCGATGCCGCCAACGTCGCCTATCAGATGATCAAGGTGCTGGCGGATGCGGTCCCGGTGGGGCCGATCCTGATCGGCCCTGCCAGGCCGGCGCATATCCTCACGCCATCGGTGACGGCGCGCGGCATTCTCAACATGACGGCGGTGGCCGCCGTCGAGGCCCAGGAGCGGGCGGGGAGGGCGCAGCCGACGCTGTTCGCGTAAAGCGGGTTGGCGTGATCGAAGTGTGGCGGAATTCGTCCGGTTTCGGTCGTATTCCGCCCGCCTTTATTGTTGAAAAGCGTTCGCGACGTCACATATCCGGCCCTGTAGGCCGGCGACACATCGTTTGAAGTTGATCCGTGAGGGCGAGAATGCCGGGTTTCATTACGTTCGGGCGCGTTCTGTTCGCCGTGATCTTCATCTACACGGGCGCGACCAAGCTGTTCGGCATTGCCGCCACCGCCGATCTGATCGCCGCCAAGGTCACGATTCCCACGATGCTCGCGCCCTATGCGGCGCAGCTCGAGGCCGCCGCCAAGATGCCGATGCCGCAGATCCTGGCGATCGCGGCCGGCGCGTTCGAGGTGCTCGCCGGTGTGATGATCGCGCTCAACTTTCTCGGGCGTTTCTTCGCGGCTCTGATGATCCTGTTCGTCGGCGCGACCATCTTCTACTTCCATGACTTCTGGAACCAGACCCCGCCCGACAACGCCAAGACCCTGATCGACGCGCTGAAGAACCTGTCGATCATCGGCGCGCTGTTCATGATCTTCGGCTACGGCAAGGGCCCGAAGGCACCGGAGCAGAGCGCCTACGGAGATATCTAGGAGGGAGCCTTAAGCGGATCGCTTCCAGGCGGTCACGCTGACGTCGTCGGCGGGATCGAGCATCAGCTGATTGGACGGCGTGTAGCCGTGGGCCGTCAGCACCTGCTGCGGCGATCGGTCGGGACCGACGCCTGGAAAGCACGGCGCGCCGCCGGGCAGGGAGACGTGGGGCGCCAGCGACAGGAAGAAGCTGTCGTAGCTGTCCATGAACATCTCGAACACGACCGGACCGCCGATCACCGCCACCGTGCCAGAGCTGACGCCCGCGGCTTCACAGGCGGCTTCGAAGGAGGCGCCCGCCGGATTCCAAAGGGTAGAGAGCGGCTTCTCCGGATCCGGCGCCAGCCCCGCGACCTTGCGGGTCACGACGATGCGCCGGCGCTTCGGCGAGTTCGGCTGGTCCTCATAAGAGTTGCGGCCATGGACGATCAGATCGGCGCCATCGAGGGCCTGGGAAAAGAATGCGGCGTCGCCGGGGAATTTCAGGGCGGGCGGCATCGCATTGTGCGCGTCGGCCAACATCCCGTCGGCCGACACGATCACGTAACCTTCGATACGAAGCTTGGTCACTGACGAAAGGAATCCTGTCTCATTCGGACACTGTCGTCACAACGCTCGAGACCGGCCTTTGGCTCACCGTCGGCAGCTTCGCGACCTTGGCGAGCTGCTCGTCATATTGCGGCAGCGACTGCACCGGCGCCTTGGCGCGCATCGCGACCACCTTGTAGCCGCCGGCCTTCAGGCGGCGCAGCATCTCGGGCAGGGCCTCGGCGGTATGCTTGTGGAAGTCGTGCATCAGGATGATGCCCTTGCCGAGCTTGTCGAGCTTCTTGAAGGTGACGTCGAGCACCGCCTGCGCATTGCGCGCCTTGAAGTCGAACGAGTCGAGATCGCAGGAGAAGATTCCGATGTTGCGGGTGCCGAGATAGGTCACCATCTCCGGCGGGTGCTGCAGGGCCGGGAAGCGGAAGAACGGCGCCGGCGAGTTGCCGCCGAGCGCCCACTTCACGGCGCTGATGCCGAGCTCGATCTCTTCCTTGCGCTGATCCTCGGTCAGCTTCTTGTTGGTCAGCGCCGCATGCGACCAGGTGTGCGTGCCGACCGTATGGCCGGCATTGTAGACCTGCTTCAGGATCTCCGGATAATAGGTCGCATGCTTGCCGATGATGAAGAAGATGCCGGTGGTGCACTGGTCGGCAAGCGCCTTGAGCACGCTGGGCGTGTTCTCCGGCCACGGGCCGTCGTCGAAGGTCAGCACGACCTCGTGATCCTTCAGGAAGTCAAGGTCCTTGAAGTGCTCGAAGCCGAAGCCTGGACCGCCGGTCGTGTCGATTTCGACGGTGCGGCCGACGCCGAGCGCCTCGGGGTTCATGCAGGGCGCGCGCGGCGGCTGGGTCTGCACCGCAGCGGCCGGAGCGGGTACGGGTGCGGCAGCAGCCGGGGTCGGTGCCGCCGCCGTGCGCTGCGCCTGCGACCACGCCACGCCAGACGTCAACAGCGAAGCCGCCAAAGAGCTCGCGAACACCAATCCTGCTGCAATCCGCATCGTGTTTCCTCGGGGTTGTTGCAACGGGAGCGCCAGTGCCGAGAGTCGCTCCGTCATCCGGCCGGGATATTAGCCCAGCAGCCGGAGTGGCGCCAAAAGGAAACGAGGCAAAAACACGGGGGAAGTTGCCGGCTTCCGCCGCATTCCTGCCGAGTGTTGCTCAGCCGTTCGCCAGCAGCCGGGCGACCGCGGTCTTGACCCGCGTCTCCGTCGGCTCGACCGAGGAGGCGAACACGTCGGCGATGTAGCCGTCACGGCCGATCAGATATTTGTGAAAGTTCCAGCGCGGCGTCTCCTTGGGCCGCGCCTCGGCGGCCCAGCGGTAGAACGGGTGGGCGTTGGAACCGGTGACCACCGCCTTGGCGGTCATCGGGAAGGTCACGCCATAGTCCTTGTTGGCCAGCTCGGCGATGTCGCCGGCGATTCCGGGCTCCTGGTTGAAGTCGTTGGACGGCACGGCAATGATCGTCAGCCCGCGCTCATGGAACTCGCTCCACAGCTTCTGGAGGCCGGTGTATTGCGGGGTGTAGCCGCACTGCGAGGCCGTGTTGACGACCAGCACCGGCTTGCCGGCGAAATCGGCGAGCCGAATCGGCTCACCGGCCAGCGCCGGGAAGGAGAAGCGGTAGGCGGTCATCTTGGTCACCGCATTGTCGGCATGAGCCGCCTGCGACGTGAGCGCCGCGCCCGACAACGAGGCGCCGATGCCGAGAACAACCATCCTGCGATTGATCATGTGAATCTCCCTGAGCAGAGCCAGCCCCGTCAGCATGAATGTGCCCGCGCTCGACCGGCCGCTGCGTGAACGGCCGCGACGTTGCGCTGGATCAGACTGCATTGCGGCACGGGATACCCCTGCGGTGGGGCGGAAAGAGGGACGTGATCGGTCTTCAGCGCAGCGAAAGGATGAAGTCCGTGCCCTCGCCGGTTTCGCCCTGGTTGATGCCTTGATCGGAGACGATCAGCGAACTTCCGGTCGACAGGGCTTCGCCGAGCCACGCCATCACGTCGGCGGGAATGGTGATGCGATCGAGCGCCTCGGCTGCGCTGCTCAGCTGAACGACCTGTTTCAGCTCGGCATCGGCGCCCGCGGACTTCTTGCCGCGCCGGACCGCCTTGGCGGCGCCATCGTTCGCCGCGGTGCTCCGCGCCGAGGAGGGCAGCGAGACGACCGACCAGCGCATCGTCGCCGGATCGGCCTTGTCAGCCGTCGCGGTGAACACGTGGGTGCCGAGCGGCTTGTCGCCCGGTGCGATGGTGACCGGGATGTTGAACACCGGAGCGAAGTTCTGCCGCACGTACAGCTTCGAATCCTTGCGGCTGATGAAGATCGCGATCTGGCTGTTGCGCTTCAATTCGGGCTTGGGCGCAATCGGCTTGTCCGGCGCGGCAACACGCGACTGATCCTTGGCGAGATCGTTGGGATCGACCGCCTTCGCCGGTGCCTCTGCCGCCGGTGTGGACGGCGACGCAGGCTGGTCCGCGATCGGGGCGTCGGCAGGCTTGGACTCTACCGACTTGGACTCAGGCGGCTTGGACTCGGCAGGCTTGAGTTCGGTCGAACCGGTGGCTTCGGCATTCGATGCCTCAGCCGGCTTCTCGACAGCCGGAGCGGCCACCTGCGCAGCATTCGTTGGCTCGCTCGCCGGAGCGACGTCGCCGGGGGCAGACTTGGCCTCTGCGTCGGCGGTCGCAGGCTCAATCTTGGTCTCGGCGACACTGGGCTTCAGATCGGCAGTATTGCTTTGAACCTCCACCGGTGGCGAGCGCGATGGTTCGACGCTTGGGGAAGCATCCGAGACCATCGGTGGGAGTCCGTTGGCGTTGGCGGCGTCGGCGGTCTGCACCTGGCGCGACGCGGCGGGCGATCCTTCGCCGGAGCGCGGGCTCTCGGCATGACCGATCGTGGCGCGCAGATCCGTCGTCGCGACTGTGATCGCGGTGGTGACGGCCGCGCCCTTGTCCGACTTGATCGCCGCCGGCGCAGTCGCATCGGGTTGCACCGATGCGCTCGGCTGCGGCGCCTTCAGTGCAGCGAGCATCGGATGCGAGAAACTCGCAGGAGCCACCTCGTTCGGCGTGACCAGGACCCGGGATCCCATCCGCGTCCAGCCATAGAATCGGGTTGCAAAGCTTGGCGGCATGCGGATGCAGCCATGCGAGGCCGGGTAGCCGGGCAGTACGCCCGCATGGAGCGCGACGCCCGACCAGGTGATGCGCTGCATGAACGGCATCGGGGCGCCGCTATAGATGTTGGAGCGATGGAATTTCTGCTTCTGAATGACGCTGAACACGCCCATCGGGGTGGAATGTCCCTTCATGCCGGTCGAGACCGGCGCTTCCGCGAACAGACCGTTTGCGTCGTAGACCTTGAGCTGCTGCTTGTTGATCGACACCGCGATCGTGACCGGCCCTTGCGGCTTGGCAGCCTCCTTCTCGGTCTTCAGCTTGTCGAGGTGGCGCGCCTTGGCCCTGCGCGGCGCGGCCGGGCGTAAGGTCGGAGCAATGGTGACGGGCTGAGAGTCGTTCCAGTAGTAATAAGACGCTGCGTCAGCCTGTGAAGTCGCTGCGAGGGCAAGCGGAACTGAAACGATTGCTGCACAATAGAACCGCCCCCTGGCGGCCGCACGAACGCAGAGCATTCCGGCAAATCCTCAAGAACCATCTGGTCTTTAGTGTCGCAGACGGAGTCTGCGTTCACCAGCTTGGGGCTTCTGCCCTGCGTGATTTCGTTCCAATCGTAGCAGAAAAGCCTCACATCCCGTTAAACGGGTAGGGGAAGGTCACGGGCTGGAGCGCCTTCCTTGCAGGCATTTGTGTCCCTACATGGGCGGTATGCCGAGCATCGGCGGTATAACGGAGACCGACATGTCGTTCAGAGCCACCAAACGGTTTGATCTGTGGCTGAAAACCCTCGCTTGCCTACTGCTTATCGGATTGTCCTCGCCTGTCATCTCAGCATACGCCGCAGACGAGCCGGATCTGATCTTCCGTCGGTCGACCGTGTTCAAATTGCTCAGCCCGAATGACAAGCTCGCGACCTATGGCGTTGATGATCCAGAGGTCGAGGGCGTCGCCTGCCACTTCACGGTGCCGCAGAAGGGCGGATATGCCGGCTGGCTGGGCCTGGCCGAGGAGGTCTCCGACATCTCGCTCGCATGCCGGCAGATCGGCCCGATCAGGTTCAAGCGCAAGCTCGAACAGGCCGACGACATGTTCCGGCAGCGGCGGTCGCTGTTCTTCAAGAAGATGCAGATCGTTCGCGGCTGCGACGCCAAGCGCAACGTGCTGGTCTACATGGTCTACTCGGACAGGCTGATCGAGGGCTCGCCGAAGAACTCGACCTCCTCCGTCCCGATCATGCCTTGGGGCAAAGCCGATGACGGCGCAGTCCAGAAGTGCGGCGATTTCATTCAATAAGGGATGTGCCAAGAGACGATCGGCTGCCGAAAGCCTGGCTGGGCGGTTGCTGCTTGGCAGGATCGTGGCAGCCGATCAGCCGCACCAGGCTCTGCAGCGTCGAGCCGGCGTAGCTCTCGGTTCGCTGCTGCGCCATCGGCGTAAGCCAGGGAGCTGCGGCGAGACACTTTCGGCTTGGGTATGGGCAAGCGCTCGTCCATGGTGACCCTGAGGGGCAACTTCGTCCCCCAGCGCGCCGCGCTGCCGGATCGCTGTGGTGGCCTGGGAGGTTCTCCCTGGCGGCCACGGTTAACGCAAGGTCGTTAAGAAGCTCTCCATCGGGAGATTGACGATTGCCCCGGATGGCGCTGGCGCAGCGAAAGCAGGTGGTGCTTAGATCACTCTCGGTTTGATTGTACTTTGTGTCGTCGGGTGGGTCGCGATGAAACGAAGCGGAGGGGCCATGAAACCATTTTGTGCCCGTGCCGCAGGCCGCTTGAAACCTGAAGCGGGTAAGAAACCATCAGCGACATGCGAATCCTGTCGTTCCGGCCCGCGTGGATGACATGACGAAAAACAAGCACCAGCGGTCCACCATGCGTTTTCGGCTGGGCGCTGCGGCGCTTGCCGTGCTGGTGTGCCTCTTCTGGCCCTGCGTCGAGGCGCGGACGACGACCCGATTGCCAGATCTGCGCGGCGAGTTCGTCCGGCAGTGTGCGCCTCATATGCTCGACCGGTGGACGCATCCTGAAGCTGTCTGCTCCTGCCTGCATGATCATGCGGCCGCGATGGTGGAGGATGCCGACTTGCGCGAGGCGCTGCTGCGCGGGATCAGCGAGACCGGCGTGCCGACCATCGAGATCGATTGGGTGCCCGCACCGAAGCGAGCGGAGATCGGCCCCACGTTCACCAAGATCGCGAAACCCGCGCTGCAGTGCATGTTCGATCCGGCCAACTGATCAGCCGCCGGGCCTGATGTCGATCAGCATCGATCGTCCGGCGGTGCTCGTTGTCAGTCCAGGCCGTATTGCGACATCAGGGACTGCACGTCCGGCCGGCGCATGATGCGCGAGATCCGGGTACTGATGGCATCCTCGTCGCTGTGTCTTGACGATCTTGCAGCAGGCTTGGGTGCAGGACGGGCCGCTGCCGCGCCGGCACGGGTTGGCTGATGCCGTACAGGAGCAGGCTTTTCGGCGGACGACGAAGCGGCCGGTTGCGTCCCCGTGGCCTGTGTGGCCGCCGCGGCCGGGAGGCCGGACCGGGGCCGCGCGGCAACAGGAGCGATCGCGGGGACCAGCACCGGTGAAGCTGCGGCCGTGACGGGCGGAGTCGGGGCTGGTGCCATCGGGCCTGCTTCGGTGGTGGCGGCCGCGGGCGGTGTCGCGAGCGCTGCATTCGACGTCTTGGCAGCTTCAGCAACGGGCGCGGCGGCCGTGAGCGAGTTGGTACGCGTCTGCGACGAGGCTGCCCCAGGCGCCGGGACGGGCGCAGCCAGTGCGGTGAGCGCCGGGGCTGGCGGCGAGATCGGCGCCGGCGGCTCGATGACCGGAAGCGGGGCGGCGATGGCGGCATTGCCTGCGGAGGCGGCCTCGCTGGTGATCTTTTCGCTGCGGTCCAACTCGGGCTTCCTGATATCGCTGGGGACATTGAGGGCCTGGGTTTGCGCGTGAGCCAGCATCTGCCGCGCGGTCATCGGCGTCTCCGCCGCAGCCGAGATCGGCAGCAGGACGGCGGTCGCGAAGGCCAGCTGCAGGGTCCTCGCATTGGATGTGAACTTGATCATGGCCGGCTCCTTGCGGTGTGCGATCTGCACTGGCTTCGTTCAGGCCGCGGCGCTGGCGGTCGCCCGGTCGTGGGCGACGACGACACGCTGGCCGCGCATCTTGGCGATCACCTCGTCGCGCGGGCCGAATGCCAGCGTCTTGCCGAAGGCCATCACCATGATGCGGTCAACATGCGCCAACAGCTGCGGACGGTGAGTGACGACGATCACGGTGCGACCGGCGGTCTTCGCCTGGGCCAGGGCGTGCGCCAGCGCCCGCTCGCCGTCCTCGTCGAGGTTCGAGTTCGGCTCGTCGAGGATCAAGAGCCGCGGGTTGCCGTAGAGCGCGCGGGCGAGGCCGACGCGCTGCCGCATGCCGCCGGACAATGCCACGCCGCCTTCGCCGATCGGCGTGTCGTAGCCGTTGGGCAGGCGCAGGATGACCTCATGCGCGCCGGCGGCCTTGGCGGCAGCGACAACGGCTGCTTCGTCGACCTTCGCAAGCCGGGCGATGTTGTCGGCGACGGTGCCTGAGAACAGCTCGATGTCCTGCGGCAGGTAGCCGATGTGCTTGCCAAGCCGGTTTGGGTCCCATTGGCTGTAGGCGGCGCCGTCGATGCGGATCACGCCTTCGCGTAGCGGCCAGACCCCAGCCATGGCGCGCGCCATGCTCGACTTGCCGCTGGCGGAGGCGCCGACGATAGCGAGGCTCTCGCCGGCCTTGAGCGAAAAGCTGACGCCCTTGACCGAGGGGCGGCCGGCCGCCGGCGGCCACACCACGGCGTTCTCGACGTCGATGTCGCCGCGCGGCGTCGGCAGCGCCGTCGGCGCAGCCGTGACTGGCAGGGCCTGGAACAGCTCCTCCAGCCGGCGATAGGCGGAGCGGAATGCGATGATGCGCTTCCACTGCCCGACGACCTGCTCGACCGGCGCCAGCGCGCGGCCCATGATGATCGACGTAGCCATCATCGCGCCGGGCGAGATCTGCTGCTCGATCGCGAGCCAGGCGCCGATGCACAGCAGCGAGGTCTGCACCGCCATGCGCGCGAACTTGGTCACGGAATGCATCGCCGCGCCCCGCTCGACGAGGGTGCTGTGGGCATCGACCATCGCCGACTGACGGCAACTCCAGCGGTCCATGACGATGTCGCCCATGCCGAGGCCGCGCACGACCTCGCCATTGCGCAGCGCCGCCGCGACGAAGCGCGAGGCCTCGTTGGCCAGCGCGTTGGTGCGCTCGACGCTGGCGCGGGTGTAGAATTCGGTGAGCAGCGCCAGCGAGAACAGCACCGTCGCGCCGAGCAAAGAGAGGATTCCGAGATAGGCGTGCTGCAGAAAGCACAGCGCGACGAACACCGGCGTCCACGGCAGATCGCAGGCGATGGCGGCGGTGCCGCTGGAGATGCAGTCGCGGATGGTCTCGGCGTCACGGATGATCTGCTGGCCGAAGCGATGCCGCGGCGACAGCTCCGCCTTCATCATCGTCTCGAACAGCGGGTGGCGCAGCGTGCCTTCGAACTGCACGCCGGCACGGGCCAGAACGCCGGAACGGGCGAATTCGAGGACGCCATACAGCACGAGGAAAACACCGACGATGAGCGTCAGCATGACCAGCGTGCCGAGATTGCGGCTGGTGAGCACGCGGTCATAGACCTGCATGGAGTAGAGTGGCGAGGCGAGCATGCTCGCATTGATGAAGAGGCTGAGCACGAAGGTCGCGGTGAGCGCGGGAAAGCACGCGCGGAGCGCGGTTCCCAGCGGGCTTCGGGTGGTGCTCGTCATGTCGGATCCCCTTGCGATGGTGCTGGGGAGCTTGGCCTGGGCAGCCGTCGTCGACCGTGACTGACCTCACATAGCTCGAGGCGGATCTGCCGGCGCTTGAGTTGGCCGGTTGCAGCCGCTACCGGATGGATCAGCCGTGCCCAGATTTCGCACTTGCCTGAATCACAGTGACCTCATGCCTGCCGTAACCTCCCAGAACATCCGGCTCGTGTCGGGCCTCGTCCTGTTTGCCTTCGCTGCGACGCATTTTCTCAACCATGCGGTTGGTCTGTTCAGCCTCGAGGCGATGGACGAGGTGCAGGAATGGCGATTGGTCGTCACCCGATCGTGGCCGGGAATGATCGTGCTGGCGGCGGCACTGCTCGCGCATGCCGTGCTTGCGTTCACCAAGACGGTTGAGCGCGGCACGTGGCGGCTGTCCTCGTGGGAGCTCGTTCAGATCGCCACCGGATTTGCGATCCCACTGTTGTTGCTGCCGCACGTCATCGAGACCCACATGGCTCATGCTCTGTTCGGCGTTCAGGACGGCTACCTCTATGCGCTGGCGCTGCTGTGGCCCAAGGCGGCCTGGATTCAGACCGCGCTGCTGCTGCTGGTCTGGATCCACGGCTGCATCGGCCTGCATCATTGGCTGAAATTCCGTGGCTGGTATCGCGTGATGCAGCCGCTGCTGTTCGTCCTCGCCGTCGCGCTGCCGTTGGCGGCGCTGATGGGCTTCGTGGTGTCCGGACGCGCCGTCGCCGCGCTGCTCGGCAATCCCGGCATGGCCGAGCAGATGCGCGAGGTCACCCATTGGCCGAGCGAACTCGACGCCAAGTGGATTGCCCTGCTGCAGGTTTCGGCGCAGATCGCGGCCGTCGCGCTGCTCGTTGCAGGCGTGACGATCATCGTGTTCCGCCACGTCGCATCGCTCGCAGCGCCGAAGATTGCCGTTGCCGTCACGGGCGGCGCGACGGTGCAGGCCGCGGTCGGTCCGACGCTGCTGGAGATCGTCGGCAGTCATGGGCTGTCGCTCCAGGCCGAATGCGGCGGCCGCGCCCGCTGCGGTCTCTGCCGCGTCCGGGTCGATGAAGGAGCGGAGACGTTGGCGCCACCCGGCCACGCGGAGCGTGCCATGCTCGCCGAATTGGCGGCACCGGTGAATGTGCGCCTGGCCTGCCAGATCCGCCCTGGGGCGCCGCTGACGATCACGCGTCTCGTCGGCGGCCAACGAGAGGAGAGGGTGCCCGCCGTCGACGGCCTCCAGGCTGAGCGCCGCGCGGTGTGTCTGGTTCATGTTCGGGTCCGCGCGGTGGCGACCATCGCGCGCGATCGGTTGCCCTCCGACCTCGGCTTCATGATGAACGAGATCTTCGGCGCCATTGGCGGAGCCATCGAAGCCCGGTCCGGGCGCATCGATCGTTTCCTCGGCGACGGCGTGCTCGCCGTCTTCGGCGAGGAGCAGGGAGCAGAACAAGGCTGCCGCGATGCGCTGCAGGCGATCCGCGCCATGGACGTGGTCATGGACCGCGTCAACGAAAAGATCGCCGCGGAGATCGGTCGGCCCGTGGAGCTGGCGATTGGTGCTCACCTTGGCGACATCGTTGTCGGGCAACTGACCCTTGGACGCACCTCGCAGGTGGCTGTGCTCGGACTTGGGACGGAGTGGCCGGCGCTTCTGGCTGAATTGGCGGAGACCAGAGGCTGGCAGCTCGCAATGTCCGGGGGCGTGGCGACAGCTGCCGGCCTTGTTGATCTGGATGGAGCGATGCGTGAGAGGCTTGCCGATCCCGAACAGGGTCGCGAACTGGACGCCATCGGCGTGCGGCGTGCCCGCGACCTTGCAGTCGTTGCGGGCACGCCACCGGCGCGGTCGGTATAGGTGCTCTCGGCTCATTTCTCACGGAACGTCTTGGCGAGCGTGTTGAGCAGCGGGCCGACCAGATATTCGAGCACGGTGCGCTCTCCCGTGGAGATGATGACGTCGGCCTGCATGCCCGGCAGGATTTTCTCGGCGATCTCGGGCGGGATGGTCGAATAGTCGATCACCACGCGCGCCGAATAGTAGCTCTGTTTGCTCGCCTCGTCGGACATCGCGTCCGCCGAGACGCTCGTGACCTTGCCGAAGATCGTCGGCGTGGTGCGCGAGGAGAAATTGGAGAAGCGCACCTCGGCCCTCTGGCCGATCGCGACGCTCTCGATGTCGCGCGGCGAGACGTGCGCCATCACGTCGACGCCTTCGCCGACCGGAACGATCTCGGCGAGCGTATCGCCGGGCTTCACGACGGCGCCGACGGTGTGGACTTTCATGTTCATGACGATGCCGTCGCGCTCGGCGCGGATGTCGACCCGGCGCAGCACGTCCTCGGCGATGACCAGCTTCTCGCGCAGGTCCGACAGCTTGGCCCGGGTGCCGTCGAGCTGCTGGCCGACCTCGGTCAGATATTTCTGCAGTGTCTGGTCGATCTGCAGGCGCGTCTGCGCGGCCGTCTGCGTCAGCCGCGCGACGTCGGCCTGCGCCTGGCCGAGATCGCCTTCGACGCGGGCGCGCTCGCGTTCCAGCTCAAGGAACTTGTTGCGCGGATAATAGCCTGCGGCGACGGCCGGGCGCACATTGTTCATCTGCGTCTCGAAGCTCGCGAGCTGCGCGGAGAGCGCTGCGCGCTGGCGGTCGCGGCCGGCGAGCTCCTGCTGCTGCTGGGCGATCTGCGAGTTGAGGATGTTGATCTGGCTGATCAGGCCATTGCGACGCTCGACGAACAACCGCTGCTGGTCGGCGATGGCAAGCGCCGCCTCCGGCACGTTCTGGCGGTTGAGCAGCGCGTCGGGAAACGTGATCATCCGTGCATTGCCGCGCTCGGCGAGCAGGCGCGCCTCCTCGGCCAGCGCCGCGTCCATCTGCTTGCGCAGGAGGTCGGTGTTGGCCTGGGCCTCGGTCGGCTGCAGCCGAAACAGCAGGTCGCCGCGATGCACGGCGTGAGTTTCCTTGGCCAGAATCTCCCTGATGATTCCGCCCTCACGGTGCTGAACCACCTTGTGATCGCCGGAGACGGACACGGTGCCCGGTGCGATCGCCGCACGGTCGAGCGGCGCATAGGCCGCCCACACGCCGAAGCCGCCGAACACCAGCGCAATCGACAGATAGCCGAGCAGGGCGTAGCGGCTGAAATCGGCCTTGACCGGCTGCGGCCGGTCGGCCGCTTCGAAGAAGCCGTGATCCTGCACCGCTGACATCGACATGCTGCGTCCCCGAGATTGTCCGTGGGGCAGGAGCATCGTCGATGCACAGATTCAGGACTGTGCGGAAGGTCACGTGCCGGAGGCCGGCTACGTATGACGGCCCAATCGAACGAGATCAGCTACTTCCTTTTCGGCCCGAACCGCGGCACGCATTTCGTGGTGCGGACAATACCGGTTTCTGCCATCTTGGAGCCCAAGACCTCCTTCACCTGGCCGGCGGGGCAGGTGCCGTCATCGACCAGCACCCGCTGGCCGAGCCGGAGATCCGTGATGTCCTGCTCGCGCCCGACATATTGCGCCTGCGCGGGTGCGGCAACCAAGAGCAAGATACCGAGGACGCCGAGAGGGCAGGCTGCGACGTCCGCGAACGCGAAGATTTGAGAACGCATCACTTCCCTTCGATCTTCAGGCCTTTGGGCCCGAGATTGATCTGGACACCCTCGGGCTGCTTCTTGGCCTGATATAAATTGTAGCCGAGCACGATGATCGCCGCGCTGAGAATGCCGAGGAGGAAATAGAGGATATTGCGGTGGTCCGACATGCCAAAATCCAAAGTATGTTACCGTCGTTCGTATGCGCGAATGTACGAGCGGCCTTGCGATTCTGAAAGCAGCGGCGAATCCGGTGCAACTATGCATCAGATTGTGATTTGGTGCGGTCATCGGCAATTGGAACCGCGACAGGCATGATCACCCAGGACACTACGCAGCGCATCGTCGACGCCGTCGATGCCCACTTCGACCGGCAGCTTGCGACCACGAGCGACTTCGTCGCCATCCCCTCGACCCGCGGCGCCGAAGGGCCGTGCCAGGACATGTTCGGCGATCTCCTGCGTGTGCGCGGCTACGAGGTCGACGACTGGCACATCGATCTCGACGATCTAAAGGACATGCGCGGCTACGGCCCGATCGAGCACGACTTCTCGAAGGCGCGCAGCGTGGTTGGAACCTACCGGCCGGCCACGTCGGCCGGGCGATCGCTGATCTTGCAGGGGCATTGCGACGTGGTACCCGCCGGCCCGCTCGAGATGTGGGAGACGCCGCCGTTCTCGCCGGTGATCCGCGACGGACGAATGTATGGCCGCGGCGCCTGCGACATGAAGTCCGGGACGATCGGCGCACTCTATGCGCTCGATGCCATCAAGGCGGCCGGCTTCAAGCCGACGGCGCGCATTCATGTCCAGTCCGTGATCGAGGAGGAGAGCACCGGCGTCGGCGCACTGTCGACCTTGCAGCGCGGCTACCGCGCGGATGCCTGCTTCATCCCCGAGCCGACCAGCGGCAAGATGGTGCGCTCTCAGGTTGGCGTGATCTGGTTCCGCCTCAAGGTGCGCGGCTTTCCCGCGCATGTGTTCGAAGCCGGCGTCGGCGCCAATGCGATCCAGGCGAGCTATCATCTGATCCATGCGCTGGAGAAGCTCGAAGCGGACTGGAACGAGCGCGCCAAGGGCGACCATCATTTCAAGACGCTCACGCATCCGATCAACTTCAATCCAGGCATCATCAAAGGCGGCGACTGGGCCTCGAGCGTGCCGGCCTGGTGCGACGTCGATTGCCGCATCGCCATCCTGCCGGGCTGGTCGGTCAAGGACTGCCAGAACGAGATTCTCGCCTGCGTCGCCGCGGCTTCGCGCGATCACCGCTTCCTCTCCAACAATCCGCCGGTGGTCGAGTGGTCCGGCTTCCTGTCCGAAGGATACGAGTTGACCAATTCGGCTGAGCCGGAGGCGGCGTTCGGCAAGGCCTTCACCGCCGTCTACGGCGGGGAGGTGCAGGACCTCGTCTTCACGGCGCTCACGGATACCCGCTTCTACGGGCTCAACTACAACATCCCCAGCCTCTGCTTCGGCGCGACCGGCGCGGCGATGCACGGCTTCAACGAATATGTCGATCTCGACTCGCTACGCCAGGCGACCAAGACCATGGCCTTGTTCATCGCCGAGTGGTGTGGAGTCGAGAAGGCGTGAGCGCAAGGCCGTCGCGGCAATGACCTCGGAGGTCATTGCCGCGCGGTCTGGGCTTGGCGCATCCAGGGTGCGGTGAAGGCACGGGGAGACGTGTCGTCCGTGCGCAAGGAGAGGAACGGTATGACGCCGCTGGACAAGATCAATTCGCTGAAGATGCCGTTCGCGGACTTGAAGGGCGTCACCTTCACCGAGGCCAGCGCCGATCGCGTTGTGGCGCAGATGCAGGTTCGGCCGGATCTCTGCACCCTGCATCACACCATCCATGGCGGCGCCATCATGGCGCTGGCGGACTCGGTCGGCGCAGCCGCAACCGTGATCAACCTTCCCAAGGAAGCCAAGGGCACCACGACGATCGAGAGCAAGACCAACTTCATCGGCGGCGCCAAGGAGGGGACCGTGGTGACCGCAACCGCCACGCCCGTGCACCGCGGCCGCCGCACTCAGGTATGGCAGACGCGGGTGGAGACCGAGGACGGGCGCCTGGTCGCGATCGTGACCCAGACTCAGCTCGTGCTGTGATGATTCGTACACAAACGAATTGTTAACGCACGCGATCCTTGCATGGCCGCATGTTCTCTCCGTAGAGCGCGGGGCTTGCAATGAATGTTGCGATGCACAATATAGCTTCTGTCTAGGGAAAGACGTCTGTGTGCGAGGGCTCTCGAGAGGAGTCTCAGGCAGTGTCACAGGTAGATACTTTTCGTCCCCGGCCGGGCTTCGGCTATGTGCGGACGCTCAGCCAGCACGAAGAACTGCCGTTGCTGCGCGATCATCTGTTGCGGCTCGATGCGGAAAGCCGGCACGATCGATTCAACGGCTTCCTCGATGACAGTTTCATCGAACGCTATGCGGCCCGCTGTGCGGCCGATGGCACGATCGTCGTCGCCTACATGGAAAACGGCATGGTGCGCGGCGCCGCCGAGTTGCATCCGCCGGAGCAGTCTGAGGACGGGCTTCCGGAGATTGCGTTCAGCGTGGAGGCTTGCGTGCGCCGCCGCGGCGTCGGCAGCCTGCTGTTCCAGCGCGTGATCTCGGAAGCGCGGTGGAAGGGCTATCGCAAGCTTCGCGTCACGACCGGATCGCAGAACCATGCGATGCGGGCGCTCGCGGCCAAGTTCGGCGCGCATCTGGCGTTCCGTCACGGCGAATCGACCGGCACGATCGATCTGAGCGAGCAGCCCCAGGATGAGCTCGCGAAGCTCGTGATCGATGCGCCGATCGCGGCCGCGCGTGCGTTCTTCACCCTCAACCGGGCCTGCTGGAAGCTCGTGACCCGGATGTACGGCGACAAGCGCGCGGCCTGATCCGAGCCGTTGCTGCAACGACAAAGGCGCGACAGCGATCACCGCTGCCGCGCCTTTTCGTTTGATTGCATTGGTCGATCCGCCCCGAAGGGCGTTCAGGTGCCGGTGCGCTTGTCGAAATTGAAGCGGCGCACGGTGCGGCGCTCGACCACGACGGCGCGCTGCTGCGTGCCCTGGTCGGCCGTGATGACGCGCGTGTTGGTGCGCGCGGCAACGCGGACTGCCTTCTTCACCTCGGGCAGCACCTGCTCGAGCGGCAGACCCATCAGCGCCGACGCGATCTCGGCCTGGGCCTGCACGTCGTCGGTGATGCCTGACGCGGCGAAGATCGCTTCCTCCAGAGTCGGGGGATCACGCCTGACGCGACGCGGACCGTACTTGGTGTTCCAATCTTCGCTCATGGGGGCCTCGTGAATCGTCCGGGATACCTAGAAGCAGGATTGTTGCATTGCAATATATATTCCGCGGGGCAGCCCAGCTATGCGTTCACCATGTCGCGATTGGGCAACGGTACCTGCGTCATGTGGATATCCTGGGGCCAGCGGCGCAAGGCCGCGAGGCCGGCTTTTGTGAGGACATAGACACCGCGCTCGGCGCGGTCGAACCAGCCGTAGACGTTACGCTGCAGAATCTTCGGCGCATCCGGAATCTCCGCGCGGAGGTCGCGGACGCGCTTCGGCCCGCCCGAGAGCGCCGAGGCGCAGGCCAGCGCCTGCTGCCGATAGGCCGTCATGATGGGAGCCCGGGTCGAGCCGCCAGCGACGGGGTCGCCCTTGCGCCGCTGATGCTCGATCACGAGACGCGAACGCTTCTTGGGGTTCTTGCGCGGCGCGGTGGTAGGCGGCCGCACCAGCACTTCGATGTCTCCGGCTGAGGTCACGGCCAGCATGCCGAAGCCGAGCCGGCGGCACAGATTGCGGTAGCGGGAGTCGCTTTCACGACCCTTGCCACGTGCTGACAGATTTGCTGCGACCCAGACCTCATCGCAGGCCCCAGCCCGATCGACCGCCTGCAGCAGCAGTTCCAGGTTGAAGACCTGCTTCAGCTCGCAGACGACGACCACCGGCGGGTCGTCGCCCTTGAGCGCCACCACGTCGCAACCGCCGATTTCCCCCTTGACCGAGAAGCCAAGGTTTTCGAGGAAGCGTTTGACGGGAAGGTAGAGCGCGGTTTCCAAGGGGCCGTCCGATGTGTGCGACTCAGAGCGCGCGCGAGTCTAGCCCGCCGAGTCCGGTGATGTCAGCGCCAAGTCGGGGTGACCGGCTGGCTTCGCTACACCCGGCCGACAACCGGTATCAGTGCGCCGGTCACGCCGCTCGCGGCGTCGCTGGCGAGAAACAGAATGACCTCCGCGAGTTCCTGCGGCGTCACCCATTTGTCGAAATCGGCCTTGGGCATGCTGGCGCGGTTGGCCGGCGTATCGATCGTCGACGGCAAAACGGCGTTGACGGTGATCTTGCCCTTCCATTCTGCCGCGAGCGCTTCCGTCAGGCGATGCACGCCCGATTTGGACGCAGCATAGGGGCCCATGCCGGCACCGGCCTGGAGCGCGCCCATGGCGCCGATGTTGACGATGCGGCCCGTGCTGGAGCGGACGAGATGCGGGATCGCCGCGCGCGAGGCGTGCAGCGCGGTCATCAGGTTTCGCGCATGCATCGTCTCCCAGACGGAATCGTCGCCGTCGGCCGTGGTCTCGAACGCGAACGCGCCGGCGATGTTGATCAGCGCATCCAGAGTGCCGAAGTGGGCGGCGACGGAGTCGATCGCGACTTTTGCCTGCCCGGGGTCGGAGAGGTCGACGCCTCCGAGCTCAATGCGGTCGTCACTCGCCGGGATCTCGGCCTGGGCATGATCGATCCCGGCCACATGCGCGCCCCGTGCGAGCGCGAGATCGGCCACGCTGCGTCCGAGCGCCCCTTGCGCACCCGTAATGACAATCACTGCTCCGTTCATTCCGTCCCTGGTCTCCGTTGACGCGCCCCACAGCGCCGCTTGTTATACTATGGCCCTGCCGATGAGTTGCAATGGCCGGACGGCCGGGGCATGCAATTGCAATCAGAAAGCGTGGTTCGTCAGAGGTGACCATGACGGCGACAGACTCTCTCGAATTTCCCGACGTCGCCACCAGTTTTACTCGTCCGATCAGACAGTTCAGGCAGAGTCTGGATGCGCAGCGCAAGACCCGGATCGTGGCGCTTGGCTCATCTTCCACCGCCGGCACCAACGGAATTGTCGCTTTCCCGGCCCGGATCGAGCAGTCGCTGCGCAAGACCAATTTCGGCTGCCTGATCGACGTCCTCAATCGGGGTGTGGGCGGACAGGAATCCCCGGAGGAGCTCTCGCGCTTCGAATGCGACGTGATTGCGGAGCAGCCGTCGCTGGTCATCTGGCAGGTCGGCACCAACGCCGCCTACAGGCCCGAGGTCTACAGTCCCGATGAGGTCGAGGCGGCGCTGCGCGTCGGCCTTCGATGGCTGGCGGGGCTGGCCATCGACGCCATCGTGATGGACCTGCAATATACGGCGGCGATCGTGACGGTGCCGAACAGGCTGGCGCGTGCCGAGGACATTCAGCGACGGATCGAGAAGGTCACGTCTGCGGCCAACGTCAATCTCTTCAGGCGCTGGAATTTGATGAAGAGCTGGCATGAGGCTGGTCAGATTCCGTTGTCGGCGCTCGACGACGGGCACGGTGACCGCTTGCATGTGAGCGAGGCCGCCACCGCGAAGATCAGCGACGTTATGGCCAGCGCCATCATGACGGTGCCGGTCGTGCCGGCCTGATCGATAAAATTAGTCGGACTTTCGTAAGTGGATTGCCAGCGCCGCCCGCTAGCCTGTCGCTATGCCGCTTGAGGGGCGTTGGAGCTTTGACATGATGAGACATCTGCCGGACCACGGTTTGCCGCTGGTGCAACTGAAGGAGCAGCGGCGGGATCTGGTGGTCGCCTTGCAGAACCGTGCAGGTCCGGTGACGGGCTGGGAATTGATGCAGATCGCGGCGGTTCAACAGGCGATTTCCGCATTCGAGGAGGTGATTGCCGATCTCGACGCGATGGAAGCCGCCGAGACAGCCGATATCGAAGCGGCCTGATCGGGCTCAAGCGTATTCGCGCCGCCCTGGCTCACAGCGTGAGATAGCGCGCCTGTAACGTCTTTCGTGCTGCGCCGTCGATGCCGAGACCGTCGCGCAGGTAGGCGTCG
Source organism: Bradyrhizobium sp. HKCCYLRH2015 (assembly GCF_051168215.1). Lineage (NCBI taxonomy): Bacteria > Pseudomonadati > Pseudomonadota > Alphaproteobacteria > Hyphomicrobiales > Nitrobacteraceae > Bradyrhizobium > Bradyrhizobium sp. HKCCYLRH2015. The sequence continues at coordinate 23,790 of NZ_JBNPUO010000004.1, forward strand.
ACGTCGCCGAAATCATCACGCATGGCGTCGAACGCAGCGGCGAGGAACGAGGCCTGGACCGTCCCGATCGCCTGGACCACATCAGCGGGAAGATCCGCGTGAGCTGCAGTCTCGCGACGATAGAGCTGGTTCGTGAGCAGGTAGTCTTCCAGGATCACGTCATCCGGAACGTCGAGCGCGTGCAGGACCAGTGCACAGGCGACACCGGTGCGATCCTTGCCGGCCGTACAATGGATCACCAACGGCGCATTCCCGTTGAGAACATGTTCGAACAGCGCGCGGAAGCGCGGCGTGTAGCTGCGGATGTAGTTGCGGTAGGACTCGCGCATCAGCTCCAAGGCATGGTCGGTTGTGAGCTGTCCTCCTGTCGCCAGGGCCCGCAGCGCCGGCAGGACGCTCGGCTCGATCGGCACGGAATGCACGGCGATCTCGGCGATCGTGCAGAGGCCGGCCGCGCGCTCGTCGCGACCGCGGAAATCGAACGCTGCGCGAATGCCGAGCTCCCGCAGGACCGCGAGGTCGGGCTCCGTCAACTGACCGAGATGGTTCGACCGAAACAGCTGCCGCCATCGCACGTGCCGGCCATCCCTGCTGGGATATCCGCCGAGATCTCTGAAGTTGCTGGCACCGTGAAGTCCGAGATGGCGGAGCGGATGGGCGGGCATGAACGCATTCTAGGGAATGCGGGCTTGATGTGAAGCATCGTTTCGCCTGCGCGACGGCAAGGCAGGGGAGAGCATGAAGCGGCTCAGGACGGCGGAACGTATGCACCCGCCACGTCGAGCCCGTCGGTGACCGCCCGCAGTAGACATGGTTGACAGCGGGCAAGAAAAAGGGCCGGAACCTTGTCGGTCCGACCCTTCAGCAAAGGCGCGTGAGCGGCACGGTACAGTCGGACATCAGCGGTCCCACGCCGGCTTGGCTTCCTGGATCGCCTCGTCGTGATACCAGCTGCCGCTGTAGATCGTCGGCTGGATCGAGGGCGCGATCGGCCGCGCCGGCGATGCCGCGGATTGGCGAGGCGCAAGACCTGCCCGCCCTCCGCGCGGAAATTGATAGATCCTTGCGGACCCCTCGTGCACGTTAGTGTCCATTCCTCAGTCTCCTTCCATCGGGCCACACGTCATGCTGCGCCCGACTCGTTCTCTTGTGGTTAGCGGTCTCGATATCGGCTCTGCCCGGAGGGAATGCAACGTGACCAAAATCAAATCACATGTTGCGCGTTTTGCGGGCATTTCTGTCTTTGCTTCCTCCGCAGCAACGTGCAGCTGACCAACACTTGGGCTGGACCAAAGGTTGCGGAAAGAGGCTCAGGTCTTTTCAAAAATGTCCCGGACTTGCTGAGAGCTTGTTCGGACGTTTTTGCGCATCGCCGCAAATGCCACGGAATCAAGCGGGTTTTGACCAGCTTCTGATTTCCGCCATGCGTTCCGTGCAATCCCGGTCGCGCTGCTTTGCCGCACCCCTGACGTGCAAAAACCAGCGCCAGCTCCGCCCTGATTGGCCTTCGTCCATGCGACGGGACGTCGCGGGACTTGGCACGTTCCATGCTTAAGAGTGCGCTGGCCGATCGTGGCCGGGTAAGCGGGGAGCCTTCGATTGCTGGGCTCCCACCTTTCGATAAGACAGAGAGGCTCAATGACGAAGTACAAGCTCGAGTACATCTGGCTCGACGGCTACAAGCCGGTGCCGAATTTGCGCGGCAAGACACAGATCAAGGAATTTTCCTCGTTTCCGACCCTGGAACAGCTGCCCCTTTGGGGCTTCGACGGCTCGTCGACGATGCAGGCCGAAGGCCATAGCTCCGACTGCGTGTTGAAGCCGGTCGCCGTGTATCCCGATGCCGCCCGCACCAATGGTGTGCTGGTGATGTGCGAAGTGATGATGCCGGACGGCAAGACCCCGCATCCGTCGAACGCCCGCGCCACCATCCTGGACGATCCGGACGCGTGGTTCGGTTTCGAGCAGGAGTACTTCTTCTACAAGGACGGCCGTCCGCTCGGCTTCCCGGAATACGGCTATCCGGCTCCGCAGGGTCCGTATTACACCGGCGTCGGCTTCAAGAACGTCGGCGACGTCGCCCGCAAGATCGTCGAAGAGCATCTCGACCTCTGCCTCGCGGCCGGCATCAACCACGAAGGCATCAACGCCGAGGTGGCGAAGGGCCAGTGGGAATTCCAGGTGTTCGGCAAGGGCTCGCGCACGGCTGCCGACCAGATGTGGATGGCCCGCTACCTCATGCTGCGTCTGACCGAGAAGTACGGCATCGACATCGAGTTCCACTGCAAGCCGCTCGGCGACACCGATTGGAACGGTTCGGGCATGCACTGCAACTTCTCGACCAAGTATATGCGCGAGGTCGGCGGCAAGGAGTACTTCGAGAAGCTGATGGACGCCTTCAAGGAGGCGCGCGCCGACCACATCGCCGTGTATGGTCCGGACAACCACATGCGCCTGACCGGCAAGCACGAGACCGCTTCGATCGACACCTTCAGCTGGGGTGTGGCCGACCGTGGCGCCTCGATCCGCGTGCCGCACTCGTTCGTGAACAACGCCTATAAGGGCTATCTGGAAGACCGCCGTCCGAACTCGCAGGGCGACCCCTACCAGATCGCGTCTCAGGTCCTGAAGACGATCGCGATGGTTCCGACCGGCGCGAAAGCCGCAGCCTAAGACGCCGAACACATTACCCCGGGGCCGGGGCTGACATGATGATCCGCCGGAGCAGCCGCTTCGGCGGATCATTCGTTTGGCGGGCTGGCGTGATCGCGGAGGCGCCGCCTTGATCAATCGCAAGTCCGTCTCCGATCGCAGCGGTATGTCTTTCTGGAAGCGGTTTATGGAAGCGGGGCGTCGAATGAATTATCGCAAGTGGGTTTCAGGCGTTCTGATCGCCTGTTCGGCCATCTCCCTGGCGGCGGCACAGTCGCAGTCCAATGCAGAACAATATCTGCCGCGGCTCGGCGACATCATGAATCTGATCCAAGTCAGGCATGCGAAACTGTGGTTCGCGGGACAGGCCAAGAACTGGGATCTCGCGTCCTATGAGCTCGCGCAACTGAGGCAGAGCCTGACCGACGCCGCGGTGTTCTATTCGGGACTGCCGGTGGACAACGTCACCACGCTGGGCCAGCCGATTCAGTCGATCTCGGACGCCATCGCCGCCAAGGATGGCAAGCGCTTCGCCTCCGCCGTGACCGAGCTGACGTCGGGATGCAACGCCTGCCACGCGACCATGGATCGCGGCTACGTCGCGATCCGCATTCCGACCGACAAGCCGTTCGGCAACCAGGATTTTCGGCCTCAGGGCCGCTGACCGGGATGGGGCGGACAGAGCGGCGGAGGGCGCCTAAATTGCGCCTTCCACCGGCGGCGCGCATCGACTAAGAGCGGCGGCAACCTGTCCATGTCCTGAGACCTCATGATCCGCCTCGATAACGTCAGCAAGCAAGTCGGCCACCAGATCCTCTTCATCGAAGCCTCCGCCGCCCTCCAGCGTGGCGAGAAGATCGGCTTGGTCGGTCCGAACGGGGCCGGCAAGACGACGCTGTTCCGGATGATCTCGGGCCGCGAGCAGCCCGACGAGGGGCAGGTCTCGATCGATCGCGGCGTCTCGATCGGCTATTTCAACCAGGATGTCGGCGAGATGTCCGGCCGCAGCGCGGTGGCGGAGGTGATGGACGGCGCTGGGCCGGTGTCGTCGGTCGCCGCCGAGCTCAAGGAGCTCGAGGCCGCGATGGCCGATCCGGACCGCGCCGACGAGATGGACGACATCATCGCGCGCTATGGCGAGGTGCTGGCGCGGTTCGAGGAGCTGGACGGCTATGCGCTCGACAGCCGGGCCCGCGAGGCACTGGCCGGCCTCGGCTTCTCCGAGGAGATGATGGACAAGGATGTCGGCCTGTTGTCCGGCGGCTGGAAGATGCGCGTCGCTCTGGCGCGCATCCTCCTGATGCGTCCCGACGTGATGCTGCTCGACGAGCCGTCCAACCACCTCGATCTCGAGAGCCTGATCTGGCTGGAGCATTTCCTGAAAGGTTACGAGGGCGCGCTGCTGATGACCTCGCACGACCGCGAATTCATCAACCGCATCATCAACAAGGTGATCGAGATCGACGCCGGCCAGCTCACGACCTATTCCGGCGACTACGATTTCTACGAGCAGCAGCGGGCGCTGAACGAGAAGCAGCAGCAGGCGCAATATGAGCGCCAGCAGGCGATGCTCGCCAAGGAGATCAAGTTCATCGAGCGTTTCAAGGCGCGGGCCTCGCATGCGGCGCAGGTGCAGAGCCGGGTCAAGAAGCTCGACAAGATCGAGCGGGTCGAGCCGCCGAAGCGGCGCCAGACCGTCGCGTTCGACTTCCTGCCGGCGCCGCGCTCGGGCGAGGACGTGGTGGCGCTGAAGAAGGTGTCGAAGAGCTATGGCAGCCGCCGCATCTACGACGGGCTGGACTTCATGATCCGGCGCCGCGAGCGCTGGTGCGTGATGGGCGTCAATGGCGCCGGCAAGTCGACCCTGTTGAAGCTCGTCGCCGGTAGCGCGGAGCCCGATGACGGCTCGGTGACGATCGGCGGCAGCGTCAAGATGGGCTACTTCGCGCAGCATGCGATGGACCTGCTCGACGGCGACGAGACGGTGTTCGAGTCGCTCGAGCATTCGTTTCCGCAAGCCGGTCAAGGCTCGTTGCGCGCACTGGCGGGCTGCTTCGGCTTCTCCGGCGACGACGTCGAGAAAAGATGTCGGGTGCTGTCGGGGGGCGAGAAGGCACGGCTCGTGATGGCCAAGATGCTCTACGATCCGCCGAACTTCCTGGTGCTGGACGAGCCGACCAACCATCTGGACATGGCGACCAAGGAAATGCTGATCGCGGCCCTGTCGAACTTCGAGGGGACCATGCTGTTCGTCTCGCACGATCGTCATTTCCTCGCCGCGCTCTCCAACCGCGTGCTGGAGCTGACGCCCGACGGCCTGCACCAGTATGGCGGCGGCTACACCGAGTATGTCGCGCGCAGCGGCCACGAAGCGCCGGGCCTGCGCGGCTGATCGAGGGCAAGACGGCGGCGATCACGCGTTCAGCTCTCCACCATCTCGCCGACGCGGGCGGCCAGCGCCTCGACGTCGAACGGCTTGGTCAGCACCTGCATCCCCGGCGCGAGCTGGCCGCTGCTCAGGATCGCGTTCTCGGCGTAGCCGGTGATGAACAGCACCTTGAGATCCGGCCGCGTCGCGCGCGCCGCATCGGCCAGCTGGCGGCCGTTCATGCCGCCGGGCAGACCGACATCGGTGATCAGGAGATCGATGTGCGCGTCTGATTGCAGCGCCGCAAGGCCGGTCGGTCCGTCCTTGGCTTCGACTACCGCGTAGCCGCACTCGTCGAGCACCTCCATCACCACCATGCGCACCGTCGGCTCGTCGTCGACAACGAGGATGGTCTGGCCGGTGCGGGAAGACGGCGCCGCGCCGGCGCGCGCGGGATCGGCGGCCTCAACGGCGCCGGCATAATGCCGCGGGAAATAGAGACACATCGTGGTGCCCTGACCGAGCTCGGAATAGATCCGCACCTGTCCGCCGGACTGCCGGACGAAGCCGTAGACCATCGATAGGCCGAGGCCGGTGCCCTGGCCGATTGGCTTGGTGGTGAAGAACGGATCGAAGGCGTGCTCGATCACGTCGGGCGTCATGCCGGTGCCGGTATCGGTCACGCACAGCGAGATATATTGGCCGGGCGGCAGGTCGCGCTCACGCGCGGCGCGGTCGTCCAGCCATTTGTTGGCGGTCTCGATCGTGATCCGGCCGCCCTCGGGCATCGCGTCGCGGGCATTGATGCAGAGGTTGAGCAGTGCGCTTTCGAGCTGCGACGAATCGATCAGTGCCGGCCAGAGCCCTCCGGCCGTCACGACCTCGAGCGCGATCTGCGGGCCGACGGTGCGGCGAACCAGCTCCTCCATGCCCATGACGAGCCGGTTGACATCGGTCGGCTTGGGATCGAGCGTCTGCCGGCGCGAGAAGGCGAGCAGGCGATGGGTCAGCGCGGCGGCGCGCTTCGAGGCGCCCTGGGCGGCCGCGACGTAACGGTCCACATCGGCAAAGCGGCCCTGGCGCAGGCGGGTCTGCAGCATCTCGAGCGAGCCCAGGATGCCGGTCAGCAGATTGTTGAAATCATGGGCGATGCCGCCGGTGAGCTGTCCGACGGCCTCCATCTTCTGCGACTGCCGCAACGCCTCCTCGGCCTCGTGCAGCCGGGTCTGTTCGCGCAGCCGGTCGGTGACGTCATAGGCGAACTGATAGGCGCCGATCTGTCGGCCCGCGGCGTCGCGCAGCACCGAGAAGCGCATTTCGTAGAAGCGGCGGTCGCGGCCGGGATCGCCGAATTCCTCGACCGCGACGAACTCCTCGCCAGCCAGCGCGCGGGACCATACCGCGCGAACCGCCGCCCGATGCTCCGGTAGATCCTTGAACAGCTCCAGCATGTCGTCGCCGATCTTGGGCTGGAGGCCGAAGACACGTCCAAACTCCTGCACGGCTGCGCCGTTGATCGCGATCAGGCGGTATTGCGTATCGACCACCTGCACGAAGGCGTTGGTGCCTTCGACGATGTCGGCGAGCAGCTTGCGCTCGGCGAGCGCGGCGACCACGCGGGCCTCCAGCGTGTCGTTGATCTCCTGTAGTGCAGCCTCGGCGCGCTTGCGCGCGGTGATGTCCTGGAACAGCACCGCGACCTGTCGACGTTCGGCCGGCTCCACCCGGAACGCCGCGAGCTCGAGATAACGTCCGGTGGCGACCAGCTCGCGCTCGAACCGGATCGGCTCGCCGGTGCGCAGCACGCCGCCATAGAGCTCGACCCAGCCGTCGGCCTCGCCCGGCACCATCTCCCGCACCTTCTGTCCGACCACGTTCGGAATGCCCGCATGCAGCGCGTAGGCCGGGTTGGCCTCGACATGGACGTAGTCGCTCAGCGGGCCGTGCGGGCCGTCGAAGAACTCGATGATGCAGAAGCCTTCATCGATCGAGTTGAACAGCGTCCGGTACCGCTCCTCGCTCTCCGCCAGGGCGGTCTCGGCGCGCGCGCGCTTGCCGGCATCGGCGGCGAACAGGGCCTGAAGACGGGCATTTTCGCTTTCGAGCTCCCGCAGCCGCTGCCGGAGCGCATCGATCTCTGAGGGACTCACGCCGCCTCGCGCAGATGAGGAGGCGGGGCAGGCAAAGCGGAGAACATTGAAGGGCCTATGCAGCTCGATGTGGAGATCGCTTGACGTCATAACATGTCAACGATCGTCCGTCAGGCCGCTGCCGATGGAACCCGACGATCATCGAGCGGCCCCGCCCACCCATGGCGGGGCCCAGATGTCGTCCAGCCCGGCGTCCGGTCAGCCGCCGGCCTCGCATTTCTTCATGAAGCTGGTCTTGGCGGCGCCGGCGAGCTTCTTGCCGTCGGAGCCGACCGCCTTGGTTTCACACGTCTCGGCCATGCACTTCTTCATGAACGAGGTCTTGGCGGCACCGGCCAGTGCCTTGCCGTCCTTGCCGACGGCCTTGGTCTCGCAGCTATCCTCGGCGAAGGCGGAGCCGGCGGCGAAGGTCGCGAGCGCGGCAATCAGGAACAACTTCTTCATGAGTGTGTCTCCTTGGGACAAACAATGCGGCGGATGGGAGCCGCAAATCTTGGCGTGATCAAGTTTCCTGTTCGGCCTATCACCCGAAATCCGGCCGAGTCGGCCGGCGAACTCATCAGCATGCTACCGATGACGCGGACGCGACGCGCTTTGCAGCGAGTGGTCATCCCATGCCGCGCTGCAGAAACGCCAACGTCTGGCGATCCCGCACCCCGTCGCAATAGCGATCGAGCGCCTGCGCGAAGATCCCATTCGGGCTGATCGAATCGAACAGCGTCATGCATGAGCGGAATTTGGCATCGTCCGGCACACCCAGAATGTCGCGCAGCGACTTGCCTTGCACCGCGAGCACCAGTCGGGTGCATTCGACGAGTCGCGGGCCGAGCAGGGGATGCGCCAGATAGGCCTCGGCCTCGGCGCGGGAGCGGATCGCGTAGCGCTGCGCCATGGCGGAGCTGCCGAGCCCCTCGACCTGGGGAAAGATGAACCACATCCAGTGGCTTTGCTTGGCGCCGGCCGCAAGTTCGGCGGTCACCCGTGAATAAATCGAACTTTGTGCGTCGGCAAATCGGCCGAGATCATCCCATTCGGCGTTCATCCATTCCTCCAACCGGCTGATTCATCGATGTAATCGGCTTTCTGGGACGGTCGCGGCGCGGCCCTGCGAGGCTTGGATCCCGGTCCATTCCCCATCACTCCGGGCTGGCGTTTGTCTAGATTATGCCGCACTCTTGCCATCCTATGTCATGACGGGTCGAATCGTACCCCTTGGGGTCGGGCACCTTTCCCGGGTGGTCCGAAAAGGGGGGTATATCGGGGACGTGATGGCTTCCAGTGAAGCAAGCGTAGACGTTCTGTTGTCGCAAGGCCGCTTCGGGCGCTCCGAAGCGATCGCACTCGTGCTTGCAGCACTTGCGGTCGCAGCGGGCGCGGCCGCATGGGTCGGAGCGAACAGCGATGAGACGTCGCTTGCGAGTGCGGCGATTCCGGCCGCCGCCGCACCGTCCATGACCTTCGAAACGCGTTTCGCGCCGGCGTCCGCCTCGGCCACGGCCTATTCGGAAAAAGATGCGGTCCGCGCGCTCGACCGTTTCGCGCTTCGTGGCGCGATCGACCGCCAGCTGCTCGATGCCCGGGCCGCGCTGATGAAGGGCATGGAAGCGCGTGATTCGGGCGCACGCGACCCCAGCAACAGCGATTGGCGGCCGATGTTGACTGAGGGCAATACCGTCACGATGCCTGCACCCGGCGTGCCGTTGCCGCGGCCGCGTCCGTCCGTGGCGAACCTGCCGACCAGCCTGGTTTCGGCCAGTGCGCCTGAAGCCGTCGGACGCGTCGACGATCGCTCCATCCTGCAGAAGCTGTCCGACCTGTTGCCGAGCCCGACCAAGTTCGCCTCGCTCGGCCCGGATAGCGGCATCGTGCGCTCCGGGATCGATCTCGGTGCGCTCGGCTACGACAAGACAGCCGTCTACGACATCAAGGCCAAGATGGTGTATCTGCCGTCGGGCATCGGGCTCGAGGCCCATTCCGGCATGGGCAGCCTGCGCGACGACCCCGAGCACGTCAATCAGCGCATGGTCGGCGCGACCCCGCCCGCCACCTACGACCTGAAGCCGCGCGAAAAGCCGTTTCACGGCGTGCGCGCCCTGCGCATGAACGTGGTGGAGGGATCGACCCTCGGCCGGAGCGGATTGCTGACCCACCCCTATATGCTGGGGCCGGAGGGTGATTCGAACGGCTGCGTCTCGATCAAGAATTACGATCGCTTCCTGAAGGCGTATGATGACGGCGAGTTCAACCGACTCGTTGTCGTCGTCGGGCTCGAGGCTGGCACCCCGACGCGGACCGCGCAAAAGACCGAGTGACGTTTTGTTGCTGGGCCTCGGCGCGACCTCGGCGGTGACGCCCGTCGCATCTTCCGGAAGGTCCCCATGATTGATCCCGCAAACTCGGAAACGCGTCTGCGTACCACCTTCAACATCAAGGTGAACGGCAAGCCGGTCGTGATTTCGACGGTCGGGCAGGCCCATCAGTTCCTCACCAGCCTCAACGCCGTCGAGTGGATGGAGTTCAAGTCGCTGCACGACCAGGCCATGGCCGCGTTGCAGGCCGCGGCCGACAACGCGATCATGACGGTCCAGGCCACCACGGCGGTGCGCACGCTGTTCGTGAGCGCGAAGCTGTTGTGAGAAACCTGGTCCGAGACGGCTGCCGTGTCGGGCCATGCCGCGCGTGTTGCTCGCGTCACTATCCGCCCCTTCACACTTGGTGTCATCGCCCGGCTTGCCGCCTCCGTTAAAGCTGCGGCGCGCCCTGGCGCTCGTTGCCGCGTCGTAGCCGACAGGCGAAGACGGGACCGGGCGATCCAGCACGCCGAGGCCGTCGTGATTGCGCGAGCGGCCGCGGCGCACCGGATGCCCCGCCGGAGCCTGTCCTCGGGCTCGCCGAAGGCGAGACGCGGGGGCGGGGCATGACAGCGGTGGGAGGAGCACCATCTCGCCTCATCGTCATGCAGGGGCGCGTGCAGCGCGAGCCCGGCATCCATAACCACGAGCGGCCGTGTGAGGCATGTTGGCCGCTCCATCTCGCTCAATCATTCCTGCCTGTGAGTATGGATGCCAGGCTCGCGCTGCGCGCGCCCAGGAATGACGGTGAGTCTGTGGAAGCGCTGCTCCGCTCATGACCTCACCTTTTCGCAGACTTCGAGATGTTCACGCATGCGCTCGCGCTCTCGCGACGCTCCGCGCCCGAGGGATCCGTCCGTCTTGCCCTCTCCATAAAAAGAGGGCGCGGGGAATGCCGGGATGCTGGCCGCAACCCATGGCCCGCCTGCAGAAAAAAAGCAGGCGGCAGTCACCACAGGTTCAGCCGGGCAACCGGCATTCCCCGCGCGATGATCTTAACGGCTGCTTCGCGCGCTCCCCGGTGCGCCGGGCGTTCTGGTCACCGTGCACGATGACGCGCTTTGGGCGCGCCACCGCGGGGGCATCAGCGTCGGGATGCCAGGACCACGCGACTTGACCGTACGCGACACCAGCGTTCGTCGGCGCAAAGATGCGCTGCGCTGCCATCGCGTTCACCGCTCCTCCCGCTCCACGTCCGTGACGACCGCGAACCGCCCCTCCTGCGAGCGGGAGATGGCGCGACAAAAGCACTGAATTCGATTTAGGAAAAGCAGAATATTTTCGACGAAGGGACTGGACAGGCCAAATCAGCTTGATGGGCCTGCGGAAAATCGTTTCCGCGCGCACCGCCGTTGTTGCCGATTCAAGCCCCGGAGGTGACGCCACCAGATGGACATGCGCCTTGATTTGCCCGGCGGGCAGGCGTTCGCGTCGTTCCGATGATCGTTGTTCGGCCGAGAGCCGCGGCGTGAACATGTTTGTTAGTTGCCCGGCGCACGCTGATCGCGCGAGGAAGCGAAGGCAGGCTGAAGCACGCTCGATGCGCGCCACGCGAAGCGACCGGGGATGGTCTTCGCGTGCATGCCGCGATGCACGCGTGGGGCCGTCCAACGCCGTTGCGCGGGAGTGGATCGGCAGGGCCAAGGCCCAGATCGAGCTGCCGCTGGAGGGGTTCTACGACGGCGGCGACTGAAGCCCGCCGATGTTGCGGCGCGGCGGCCGTATCAGTTGGCCATCTCGGCGGCGTCGAGCGCGATCTCCTCGCGCTCGGCCTTCTCGGCCGCCGGAGCGTTGGCGGTCTCGGCCGTTTCGAAATCGTCCTCGGCGATCTCCTGGACCGCAGCCTCCTGGACTTCTGCCGTCTCGACCTCGGCCGTCTCGACCTGCTCGGCGGCGAGTGCGGCGGCCACGACGGCCTCCGGCTCGGCGTCGTCATTGGCCGGCGTCGCGAACAGGTTGGGGGCGGGGATGGTGGTGGGCACCACCGGCCGCTGCTTGGCCTTGTACCAAGACGAAAATTTCTGCGACAGGCCGGCTTCGAACTCGGCGAGCGGCAGGCTGTTGCCGTCCTCGTCGGTGATGACGACCTGCCAGCCTTCAGCCTCCATCACCTGTGCGTTGGCGAGAACGATGAGGGCGCTTTCGCGCTGCTTGCGGATCGTCTGCTGCTCCCGCTCAGCCACCATCGTGTACGCCATGAACCTGACTCCCACACCTGAACTCGGGACACGTGATGGTCCGAAGCACCATCAGGACGCCGCCACTACGCCGTGAGAGTGTGAGCGCGGCTGGGCCGGATTGCGTTCGCCTAATGACAATTTGGCGGCGTCTCACAGGTTCCGGCCGGCCAAGGGGAGTCGAAGATGCAACAGGCCGCAAAATTGTGGTGCAGGACCGAGAGCGCTTGTTGAAGGCGCGCCGCGACGTGTCATCATTTGATTCTGCGGCGGCAACTGCTTCGCGACATCAGCGAAGGCAGCGGGTGAACCGGACAAACAGCGGGCGAATTGGGGACGGCGATGCGAACTCATCTGTTCAGGATGCGGAATTGGAATGTGGCAATGGCGGGGCTTGCGCTGGCGATGGTCGCCAGCCCGCGCGCGGGCCATGCCTTCACGGAGGACGACCAGCGGCGGCTGTGCACGGGCGACGTCTTCCGGCTGTGCTCGTCGGAGATTCCCGATCGCGACCGCATCATTGCCTGCATGATGAAGCAGCGCGCCAGCCTCAGCGACGGTTGCCGCAGCGTGTTCGGCCGGCCATCGGAACGCTCCGCTTCGGCCACCGTGACGCGCTGAGCGTGCCACGCCTCGTTTCCGCCAGCCTCGCGCCGCCGGTCCTTCGATCTGCGGCGTGACCAGAACTACCTCGATGACATGACGGCGTGTTAGCTTGGCGCGGATTGTACGGCCAGGAGTTGACCCGCCATGAGCTTCCGCATCCTCGTCCTCTACGGCTCCTATCGCTCCGACCGGATGGGCATCCGGCTCGCGCAATTCGTCGTGGACGGGTTGCGCGCCAGGGATCAGGTCGTCGAGCTGATCGACGCCAAGGCGGTCGGCCTGCCGATGCTCGACCGCATGTACAAGGAATATCCGCCCGGCCAGGCGCCAGCAGCCATGGCCGAGCTTGCGGCCAAGATCCGTGCCGCCGACGGCTTCGTGTTCGTCACTGGCGAATACAACTGGGGCATGCAGCCGGGACTGAAGAACCTCACCGACCACTTTCTCGAGGAATGGTTCTGGCGTCCGGCGGCGATCGCGAGCTATTCCGCCGGCCGCCTCTCCGGGGCACGGGCCGCCACGGCGTGGCACGGCACGTTGTCGGAGATGGGCATGGTGGTGGTGTCGAGCACGCTTGCCGTCGGCCCGATCGGTCAGGCGCTGTCCGCCGACGGCAAGCCGACCGGCGATTCCGGCCAATCGCTCGAGCACGCGTTTCCGCGCTTTGCCGACGATCTCTTGTGGTGGGTCGAGGCGGGCAGGGAGCAGCGGGCGCGCAGGGCGCCACCTTACTGAGTGCGGGCATCAGCGCAGGCCGGAGCGCAAGCGCTCCAGCTCTTGCGCCAAGTCCGCTCCAAGTCCGCTAACGTTGTTCCGCGCTGCCGGTCCCGTTGGTGACCGCGCGCTGACGCGCCGGGGCGCTTGCGCTCTGCCCCTGACAGGGCCGCTCCATCCAGCTCCCGTCCGGGGCCTGCTGGTAGGCGCGGCACGGCAGGGACGACGTGGCCTGATCATCCGGCTTGGATGCCTGGGAGCTTTTCGCCAGTGCGGGGGCGGCCGTCGCGACGAGGGCTGCCAGCGAACCGACGTAGATCATTTGGCTGATCCGCATCTTGGGGGTTCTCCTGCTCGAAGCACCCCCGATTCAAAGTCGAATTGTGGAAACTTTGAGGCAAATCCCGCCTGTCGTCGCAGGACGCTTAAGGATCGCTTGCGACGTCGCCTGCGGCGTTAAGGCAAATGCGCGGTCCGGCGAGCGTGGCTTTCTCAAGGCTGGCGTTGTGCCCATGCTGACGGTAAGAGCGGCATGACGCGCGAAAGCGCCCTCGTGATCCGCGATGCGGGTGCTCCGCCCGGAGCGTCCTGTTCGGTCAACGGACGCCGGCATGGCCGCCGGCGCTCCCGACATCAGCCGCGCGACCGACGGATCGTGGCGGTTCCGCTTCAGGGCGGGGAGGGAGACCGCGCAGGCTGAGAACTGTGCGAGCATGACGAGACCCCGGTTGCCCTCCCTGATCGCGCTGCGTGCCTTCGAGGCCGTCGGCCGCAAGGGCAGCGTGCGCGCCGCCGGCGACGAGCTCGCGGTCAGCCACACCGTGGTCTCGCGCCATCTGCAGAATCTGCAGCGCAGCCTGGGCGTGGCGCTGGTGCGCGCCGAGGGACGGGGCCTCGCGCTGACCGATGCCGGACGTCAGTTCCATGCCGAGGTCAGCCAGGCCTTCGACATCATCGCCCGCGCGACGATGTCGGTGCGGCCCGTGGCGCGTCCGACCCTGAACATCTGGTGCATTCCGGGCCTCGCCAATCGCCGCCTGCTGGCGCGGCTGCCCGAGCTGAGCGGCCCGCCACGCAACTGGGACATCAACCTGCAGCCGACGCTGGCGCACCCCGACCTGCAGCGCGGCGAAGCGGATGCGGAGATCGTCTATGCCGAAGCGATCGACCGGAGCGGCGGCGTGGTCGCCGAGGAGCTGGTGTGCCCACGCGTATTCCCGGTCGCAAGCCCGGCCTATCTGGCAAGGTTTCCGGCGATCGCGACACTCCCGGGCCTCGCCAGGGCCTCGCTGATCCACGAGGAGTCCACCGCGCAATGGGAGCAATGGTTCGAGCTTGCGGGGTATCGCGAGCCGGTCACGTTGCGCGGGCAGCGGCTGTGGCACGCGCATCTCGCCATTGAAGCCGCCCGCTTCGGCCAGGGCGTCGCGCTCGCCAACGAGGTGCTGGTCGCCGATGATCTGCGCAGCGGTGCGCTGGTCGAGGTGATCCCATCGGCACTCCACATGGGAGCCTATCAGCTCGTCGCGCTCCGGGAGCGCTGGGACGAGCCCGCGATCGTGGCGCTGCGGGCGTGGCTGAAGAATGTGCTCGCCGCGTAGCTGCGCGCTCATCCTGCTGGGTCTGGTGCATTGCAGGCACCTGTCGTCAGGAACAAGCTGATTGATCGCGACGGCTCGCGGCTTAGCCTTCTGCTCGATTTTCCGACGAGGAGTTGAGCCATGGTTGCGAATTCGGCTGCGAACGAAGAACTGCTGGCGCGACGTCATGAGGCCGTCGTCCGGGGCGTGAGCTATGCGACGCCGCTGTTTGCCGACCGCGCCCTCAACAGCGAGGTGTGGGACGTCGAGGGCAAGCGCTACGTCGACTTCGCCGGCGGCATCGCGGTGCTCAACACCGGCCACTGCCATCCGCATGTCGTTGCCGCGATCCGGGCACAGCTCGACCGCTTCACCCACACCTGCTTCCAGGTGCTGCAATACGAGCCCTATGTGCGGCTGAGCGAGCGGCTCAACGCGCTGGCGCCGATTTCGGGGCCGGCCAAGTCGATCCTGCTGACGACCGGCGCGGAGGCGACCGAGAACGCCATCAAGATCGCACGCGCCGCCACCGGCCGCAGCGGCATCATCGCCTTCACCGGTGCCTTCCACGGCCGTACCGCGCTCGCCAATGCGATGACCGGCAAGGTGATGCCGTACAAGAAGCATTTCGGGCCGCCGCTGCCCGGCGTCTGGCACGCGCCGTTTCCGATCGCCGGCAGCAACGTGACGGTCGAGGACACGCTGTCCTACATCAACTTCATCTTCAAGGCCGACATCGACGCCTCGCAGGTCGCGGCCATCATCATCGAGCCCGTGCAGGGCGAGGGCGGTTTCCACCAGGCGCCGCCGGAGCTGATGCGGGGCCTGCGCCGGATCTGCGACAGCCATGGCATCGTGCTGATCGCCGACGAGGTGCAGACCGGCTTCGGCCGCACCGGCAAGATGTTCGCGATGGAGCACTACGACGTGCAGCCGGACCTGATCTGCGTCGCCAAGAGTCTCGCCGGCGGCATGCCGCTGTCCGGCGTGATCGGCCGCGCTGCGATCATGGACGCCGCCGAGCCGGGCGGTCTCGGCGGCACCTATGGCGGCAATCCGCTGGCCTGCGCCGCGGCGCTTGCCGTGCTCGATGTGTTCGAGCAGGAGAAGCTGCTCGACCGCGCCAATGCGATCGGCGAGCGGCTGCGTGCGGCGATCGCGCGCTTCTCGCGCGCCAACACGCTGGTTCCGGTTTCCGGTCCGCGCGGTCCTGGCGCAATGGTTGCATTCGATATCCTGAAGCAACGCGGCAGCGACGAGCCGGATGCGGAAATGACCAAGCGCGTGACGCGCGTGGCGCACGAGAACGGCCTGATCCTGTTGTCGTGCGGCGTCACCGCGAGCACCATTCGCATCCTGGTGCCGCTGACGGCCTCGGACGAGATCGTGGACGAAGGGCTCGCGATCCTGGAGAAGTGCCTGGCCGCATGACGTGCGGCCGAGGTGAACGGGAAGGCTGGAGGTTTGCAACGTGACTGAAGCTGCGGCGGCTGTGCCGAATGACGTGATGGAGCGGCTCGCCGCCGCCGTCGATGCCAACTTCGCCAGGCAGGTCGCCTTCCTGCAGCAGCTCGTGCAGTTCCGCAGCCTGCGCGGCGAGGAAGCGCCGGTGCAGGACTGGCTGGCGCGCGAGCTCGCGAGCCGCGGCTATCAGGTCGACCGCTTCAGCCTGGGCGATGTCGACCTGATGCGCCATCCCAAGGCGGCGCCGATGGACGGCATCGCGCTCGACGGCTCGCAGCAGGTGGTGGCGACGCTCGACGGAGCGGGCAAGGGCCGCAGCCTGATCCTGCAGGGCCACGTCGACGTCGTGCCGGAAGGGCCGACCGATCTCTGGAACGACCCGCCCTATGAGGCGATCGTGCGCGACGGCTGGATGATCGGGCGCGGCGCCCAGGACATGAAGGCCGGCGTCTCCGCGATGATCTTCGCGCTCGATGCGATCAAGGCGGCCGGCTTCGTGCCGGACGGACGCATTCACCTGGAGACGGTGACCGAGGAGGAGAGCACCGGCAACGGCGCGCTCTCGACTCTTTTGCGCGGCTACACGGCTGATGCTTGCCTGATCCCGGAGCCGACCGGCCACACGCTGACCCGCGCCCAGGTCGGCGCGATCTGGTTTCGCTTGCGCGTGCGCGGCACGCCGGTGCACGTCGCCTACGCCGAGACCGGCACCAATGCGATCCTGTCGGCGATGCACCTGATCCGCGCGTTCCAGGAGCACACCCGGGAGATCAACGCGCGCGCCAGGTCGAACGCGTGGTTCGCCGCGGTCAAGGATCCGATCAAGTTCAACGTCGGCATCATCAAGGGCGGCGACTGGGCCAGCTCGACGCCGGCGTGGTGCGACCTCGATTGCCGGCTCGGCGTGCTGCCCGGCGAAACGCCGGCGCAGGCCATGGCCGGCATCGAGCAATGTCTCGCCATAGCGCAGGCCGCAGACAGCTTCCTGTCGGAGAATCCGGTCGAGCTGGTGTGGAGCGGCTTCCAGGCCGATCCCGCCGTGTGCGAGCCCGGCAGCGCCGCGGAGGCCGCGCTCGCCGACGTCCATGCGCGCGTGTTCGAGCAGCCGCTGGACGTGCGGCTGTCCACGGCGGTCAACGACACCCGCTACTATCAGGTCGACTACGGCATCCCGGCGCTGTGCTACGGGCCCTACGGCGTCGGTCCGCACGCGTTCGACGAGCGCGTCGATCTCGACAGCGTGCGCAAGACCACGCTGTCGATCGCGATGTTCGTCGCGCAATGGTGCGGACTGCGGCCGGCATGATCACGGTCGCGCTTCTCAGCCGTCCCGGGCTGATGGATCCGATGCGGGCGCTGCTCGCGCGCGAGCTGCCGGGCGTGACCGTCGCGTCATGGCCGGAAGCCGCGGCGCGCGACGCCGAGCTTGCCGTGTGCTGGAAGCCGGAGCCCGGTGCGCTGGCGGCGATGCCGAAGCTGAAGCTGATCCATTCGATCGCGGCCGGCGTCGACAATATCTTGTCCGATTCCACCGTGCCGGATGTGCCGCTGTGCCGGATCGTCGATCCCGACATCTCGGCGGCCATGACCGAGTTCGTGCTGTGGGGGACGCTGTATTTCCACCGCGATTTCGATCGCGCCGTCGGCAACGCGCGGAACGGCGTGTGGCGGCGCTACGAGCAGCGTGCCGCCAGGGACCGTCGGGTCGGCATTCTCGGGCTCGGCGAGCTCGGCTCCGCGGCCGCGACCCGTCTGGTCGAGCTGGGCTTTGCGGTGAGCGCGTGGTCGCGCTCGCCCAAGGCGCTCGCCGGCGTGCGGACCCATTGCGGCGCCGCTGCGCTCGACGACTTCCTGGGCGAGACGGAGATCCTGGTCTCGCTGCTGCCGCTGACGGCCTCGACCGTGGGGCTGCTCGACGCCGAGCGTCTGGGCCGGCTGCCCAAGGGCGCCGCGCTGATCCTGTGCAGCCGCGGCGAGCACCTGGTGACGGAGGATCTGGTCGCGCTGCTGCGCAGCGGCCATCTGCGCGGCGCGGTGCTCGACGTCTTCGCGCATGAGCCGTTGCCCGCGGACCATGCGCTGTGGCGCGAGCCGGGCGTGCTGGTGACGCCGCACATGGCGGCGATCGCATCCTGGGAGGTGATCGCGCAGCAGGTCGCGGAGAATGCGCGGCGGCTGCTGCGCGGCGAGCCGTTGCTGAACGTCGTCGATCGCGCCCGCGGCTACTGATTAGTCAGCTACTCGAGTGTCTGCACCGGCGGCGCCACCGGACCGCGCGGCGCCGGCGGAGCGACAGCGATGGTCCGTGCAGGCGGTGGTGCGCTGCGCGGCGCGGCCTGCGGTTGCTGCTGAGACTCGGTCATCGCAGCCTGGCTGTCCCTGACCGGACGCCGGACCTGCTGTGACCGCGCCGCGCGCGAGCGGCGGAAGCCCCAGGAGCGCGCGATCGAGGGACCTGCCGTGTAGCCGACGACCGCGCCGGCAACCGCTCCAACCGGTCCGAACACGACGGCGCCCGACAAGGCGCCCAGCGCGGCATCGCCGCCGCGGTGCTCGTCGGCCATCGCCGCCGATGCCGTCAATGTCAGCGCCAAGGCCGCGGTCGCCAGCAGTCTGGTCATGAGATGTCCCCTCCGTCGCAACAGCGCCGAAATGGCGGACAAATGTGGCGAGAAGAATGCGGGGAGTGGAACCTGTCAGGGAACCGGTAACCCTAATGTGGACACAATGTCTCAGCGCCGCGGCATGGCGCGCAGCGTCGTTCAATGCATCGGGCCGAGCACCGACGTGAACGGCATGGCGATGATTTCCTCGCCGAGATCATCGGAAATGTGGAGTACCCAGTCGCGCCAATCCTCGTCGCTTTCGGAGGAAATCAGCGAATGCATGACGCGCTCGGCGTGATCGCAGGCCTCGGCGAGATCGACGACCGCGGTTCCACGCCGATCGACGAGAAACTCCTCGGGATTGGAGCAGTGGAAGAAGACCTGCGTCATGTCCGTCTCCTCAATCGCCATCCGGCGAATCTCAGCCAGGAGTAACAGCGTGGCGGCGCACGCGAAATCGGATTGATCACGTAAGGTAAATTACGGGGAGAAGTCTAAGCCTGGGGAACCGGGCCCGCAGTGATCCATCTCACGGAACGCATCGGTGTGGAGAAAGTTGACTTGGGTTATTCGATCCGGCGACAGGAGCTCGACATGATGTCTGAAGTCCAGATCCACGCGATCGCCCGGCAGATGCTCGAGATGCACGGCGCCTCGGCCGTCGCGCAGGCTGCGCAGAAGGCGCAGCAATGCGAAGCCAGCGGCGAGGCCGAGGAGGCCCGCGAATGGCGCCACATCTCGGATGCGATGCGGATGATGCGCGGCCCGCACCAGAGCTGACATCGGATTCCATTTTACCGAATATTGCCGCGCGGTCCGCCGGATCGACCGACTCTGCTCCGCAGCAGCCGGCGGTGGATACGTTCCGTCAAGGGAAACGTGTGCCGCATCTCATCCTGGTTTCCGACCCATTTTCCACGCAAGAATCGGGCAACATGATTCGGCGGTGGATTCGCCGACCAACGTTTGCCGGCGCGCCCGCCGTCCAGGGATTATTGCCATGGTCTTCTTCAAGCGTGAGCTGAGCCCCGTCGAGATCTTCGAGCGTGCGCTGAAGGACAAGCAGGCCGCGCGGCAACGGCTGACGGATCGCCTCCGCGTGGCCGAGGCGGCGCTGGACGAGAAGAAGGTTGCCGCGGAGCGGCTCGCCAAGGCCGGCGCCAGCAACGGGCAGCTCGATCGTGCCGAATCCAAGATGCAGGCCGTCGAGCAGAAGGCCAAGGCGCTGCGCGCAGCAGTCGCCGAATGCGATGAGCAGATCATCCTGGCCGAACGCGCCTTCGCCGACGCGGTGGCGCAGCGCGACCGCGACCGCGCCGCCAACGACATCGAGGCCGTCGCCACCGCGATCGAGCAGGCGGTTCCGCGCTTCGAGATCGGTGCGGCGGCGCTCGTCGATGCGGTCACGCGCGGCCGCGCGGCGCTGAGCGAGGCCAGCCGCTTCGCGTCCGATGTCGACGACATCCGGCGCGAGGTGATGTCCGCCGCGGAGCTGATCTGCTGGGAGCTGCGCGCGGCCGCGAGCCGCACGCGGGCCGGCAACATCAACGTGGCCCTGCTGGCGCCGCCCGAGATGCGGCAACTGCCGGCGCCCGAGACCGACCGCCAGATGATCTATACGCTGAGCCCGCTGACCTGGCGTGAGGGCGAGGAGGTGAAGCGCGTCGCCGCCTTTACCATGACCGCGCTGCCCAAGGCCCTGCTGCCGCTGGCGCTGGCGCATCAGCACGTCGACTATCTCAACGCGCGCCGGGTGCAGACGCTGATGCACGTCCATGGCGGCGGACAGCAGCAGAGCGAGCCGATGCCCGACGATCCGGCGCTGGTCGATCTCGATGCGCTGGGTGCGCAGGCCGAGGAAAGCCCGCAGGCTGATGTCGCCTGAGCGCGTCCCTGCGCGCAGGCGCGCCGGAGCGCAGCTGGGGCTTGTTGGATCGGCCGTGCTGCTGCTGATTGTCATCAGCGGTGCACGGGCGGAAAATCTCGATGCCGGTAAATCCGGCGCGCGGCTGTTTGCGGACAGCTGCGCCACCTGTCATCGCTCGGCACGTGGGCTCGCCAAGGGACGCTTCCGCCTGACGCTCTATTTGTTCCTGCAGAAGCACTACACCAGCAGCGACGACGCCGCGTCGGCCTTGAGCACCTATCTGCAGTCGGTCGATGCGCCGGCAGCCGCGCCGGCCCGTCGTCCTGCTGCGCGGCGACGGGATTATCGCGGTGAGACGCGACCGCCGCGGCCGCCGCTGCCGGTCCGGGGACGCTAGTCCGGCGGGCCGCACGACGATCTCCGCTCGCTTCGTCCTGCGAGGGGAACGGGCCGCGGCGAGTGAACGTGAGCTGCTCAGGTTCAGCCGCTCGGCCCGCAGTTTTCCGGTGTGCGCTCGTCCGGGTGTGGCCGATATCCGCAACCTGGGCTATGCTCGTCGGCCAAGGTGCTCGACGCCCCGGGGGTGCCGATCTCGTGCGTGTCCGTGCGAAGCTGGCCGCCCCGAGCCGTATCGTGACGTCTCAGTCGTTCCACGAGCCGCGTTATCGTGATTGTGTTTTCGGGCGTTATGTCTTTTGACGTTGTGTTAGGGCTGTCTGAGGCAGGGCAGCGGCGATGATGACCTTACCGGAGCTCGCGGCAGCGGCGTTGGAGCGTTTCCTCAGCTCCTATATGCGACGCCGTTTCGGATCGTCTCATACCCAGTTGACGGAGATGCTTCCGGCGGCTGCGCGCATTGCACTGGAATGCATCGGCAACAGCGATGCGCTGTATCACAACGTCGAGCACACCTTGCTGGTGACGCTGGCCGGCCACGAGATCCTGCGCGGCCGTGCGCTGCACAGCCACATGACGGCGGACGACTACGTCCACGTCATCCTGGCCTGCCTGCTTCACGACATCGGCTATGTCCGCGGCCTGTTCAGGGAAGACGATGTCAACGGCTTCGTCGTCGATCGCGGCGGCCGCAAGATCTGCCTGCCGCGCGGCTCCTCCGATGCCAGCCTGATGCCGTATCACGTCGACCGCTCGAAGCTGTACGTGATCAACCGCATCGAAGGCATGGCGCCGCTGGACAAGGACCGCATCGCCCGCGCCATCGAAGGCACGCGCTTTCCGCCGCTCGCCGGCCAGCACTTCGACGAAGAGCAGTCGATCGTGCGCGCCGCCGACCTGATCGGACAGCTCGGCGACCCCAACTACATCCGCAAGGCCAACGCGCTGTATCACGAGTTCGAGGAGGTCGGCATCAACCGGCAGCTCGGCTATGAGTCGCCGGCCGACATCGTCAACCGCTATCCGCAGTTCTATTGGAACAGCGTCGCCCCGCACATCCAGACCGAGATCCGCTATCTCAACATGACCTCGACCGGACGCCAGTGGATCGCAAACCTCTACGCCAACGTGTTCCGCGCCGAACGCGACATCTCGCTGTCGGGCCCGCAGAGCTGACTGGCTGGAGTCAACGCCGGCCGCCGACCTCGTCGATGTGGTCGAGCAGGTCGGCCGGGTCCTCGTAGACTCGGATGGCGCCGGACTGGCGCAATTCCTCCGAGCCGTAGCCGCCGCTCAACAGGCCGACGCCGAGCGCCCGGCAGCGGGTTGCGGCAAGCATATCCCAGATGCTGTCGCCGACCACGACCGCGCGCTCGATCGGCATGTCGAGGCGGGCGGCTGCGGCGAGAAACAGATCGGGATCAGGCTTGGCGTAGCGGACCTCGTCGCGGGTCACGACGGCGCTGGTCTTGGGATCGACGCCGAGCGCGGCGAGATTGACAGCCGCCGTTTCCATTCTGCCGCTGGTCGCGATCGCCCAGGGGATGCCGGCATCGGTCAGGAAGCCGAGCAGCTCGCGGGCGCCGGGCAGGGGGCGGACCTGGCCTCCGAGCTTCTGATAGGCCGCCGCATGCGCCTTCCGCAGCCGCTCGATCCGCTCGGGCTCGATGGCATAGCCGGTCTCGCGCAGCAGCTGGTTGGTGAACAGGCCGCCGCTCATCCCGATCTTGCGGTGGATGCGCCAGACCGAGAGCTCGATGCTCTCGGCATCCAGCGCCGTCTTCCAGGCCAGCACATGCTGGTAGACGCTGTCGACCAGCGTGCCGTCGAGGTCGAACAGGAAAGCGGTTTCGATGCGCATGGCTCGCTCCGGGCTGGACATCTGCTACGCAGCAGCCGCTACGGCCAAGCGCCAGCCGCCATTCTGGTTCCTGGCCGCTGCGAGAGCTGTGCTATGCCTGCGCCGCGAGCCCGGCTCAGCCCTTGGGACGGATGAAGCCGGCCAGCGTCTTCTTCTGCTCCTCGCACCAGTTCGTCATGCCGAGGCGGCGCTGATCCATATCGATGGCCTGCGTGGCGACGGCGACCTCAGCCATCAGATCATCGTCCTGCTTCTCGCCCATCTTGCCGCCGGTATGCATATAGGCGATCGCCTTGCGCACCTTCTCGGTCGTTCCGTCAGGCATCTTCATGTCCTGCGCCTTCTGGACCAGATCCTGATAGACGACATCGACGCCGGGACATTCGACCTTGGTGGCGAACGCCTCCAGCACCATGGTCGTATACATGTGGCGTGGCTCGGCGCTGCCCGGTGTCAGGGCCGCCAGCAATGCCGCAATGGTCAATGTCGCAAGGGTTGACGTGTAAAGCAGACCGTTTCGCATCCTCTGGCTACCTCCCGCTTGTTTTCGGCGAGGCTAGCCTGTGGGCGAAGCCCGGGCAACAACGAGCGCAGTGCAGCACGCGCGAATTGATCGAAGGGGCCGCCGGCTATTTGTTCAGCCGCCGCTCCTGCTCCTTGAGCAGAACGTCGAGCTCCTCGCTCTGCTGCGCGAGGCGGTCGGCGTTGCGCTCCTCGTCGGCGGCACCCGACTGCGAGGCGGCCTGCTCGGTGATCTGGCGGATGTTGTCGCGCAGGATCGCGATGCGGTCTGCGAGGTCGGAGGCGGACAGGATGGTCGGATCGGTCAGGCTCATGAACCCCTCGGGATGCGCATTGTCAGGCGCAGCTCCTTAGCTCGGAAAGCCGCGTCGCGACAAGTGGATCGACGGCATCGATCACCCCCGCGCCAATCGGCGCGGACCGGCGCGGGCGCCTGTGCGGATCCCTCAGCGCACCGGCATTGGCGGACGCACCACGGGCTGGTCCGGATCGACCGGCGCCGACGGCAGCGGCATCGGAGCAGGCGGCGGGGGTACCATGTTGGCTGCAGCCGGCGGCGGCATGCGCGGCCGGTGCGGCACCGCTGCTCCGGGCTGTGCCGGGGTCACGGCGGCCGTCGCAGGGCGCGGGGCCGGGCGCGGCCGGATCGTCTGCTCGATGGCGCGCGGATCGAACGACCGTGCTTCCGCGGTCCGCTCGCTCGGCCGCTCGGCGGGCCTGTCGCTGGACTTGGCCTCGGCGACCCGCGCCATGTCGCGGACCATCTGCTCCTGCCCGGCCTTCAACTGTGCGAGGCTCGTCTTCAGCTCGCCGATCTGCTGGCTCAAGGCAGCCAGGTCGTGGGCCATCGATTGCAGCAACTGCGCCTGCTCCTGCGACGCGGTCGCGCCAACCGCGCTCGTTGCGTGCTCCTGCGCCTCAGCCGGCGCTTCTGCGGCCGTCTGCTGGGGCGCGGTCGCGGCTGGCTGTGCCGCGGCATCCTTGTCGGTGTTCGATGCCAGCGAGATCCGCGGCATCCAATGCGCGATCATCTCCTGGGCCTGGTCTCCATAGCTCTGCCAGGCGGCTGCGGCGACCGCGCTGCCGACCGCGAACAGCACCGCCAGAATGGTGCGCACGGCCCAGGTGGCGAACGTGCTGCGCTCTCCGGTGACCGCGAAGTCGCTCGTCGCCTGCGTCCTGTAGTCAGGGTCGATCTTCGGCGAGGGTACATCCGGTGGCCGTTGCGAGCTGCGCCTGTCCGCTTCGGCGGCGGTGCGATCGGCGCGGGCCGCCAGCACGATCTCGGGATCGATCACGGCATGAGGCTGCTGATCGCCGTCTTTGGTCGTCGTTGCAAGCATTGACGCTCCGTCCTCCGTTGTCGTCCGCCTCGCAGGCGGCGCTCGGCTCTGTTCCGATGCGTCGTCCTACCAACGCCTCGTGCACCAACGCTTCGCGTACTCACGCTGCATCGTACTGACGCCTCGTGACACCAACGTCGGATGACGACTGCGCCACGGGACGTTCGGCCTCTCCGGCCGCATCAGCACAGAACCTGGATACCGGTTGTCCCTCGTGCCCACGCATCTGCATGTTCACGGTCATCCATCTTGGCCAGAGCCGCATGCTCAGGAACGTCCCATCATCGTTCCGTCGCGACGCTCGGCTGATTCCTAATCTCATCGACACTTGGTCATATCCGCCCGAACCAAGGCGAAGACATGGCGGTTGCGCGACCCATGCGACCTCCACCTCAGGCCGCAGGCGGAGCATACCCCGAATGCACTGCGAAGGCTATGCCGACGGCGTTCGCCGTGCCGGCGAGATCCCCGGCCGTTGTGACCGACCGGTGCCGCGGAACGACGCTTCGATCGGCCCGTCAACGCTTGAGAATGTCGCGTGTGGGCAACCGTATTTCGCAGCAGAGGCCGCTCGGCTCAAAGCGCCGGACGACGCGGGCACCGACCTCGTACGGCAGCATCTGTTCCAGCAGTACGGTTCCAAAGCCCTGGCGCTGCGCAGCCAGCGGACGGCCGGACATGCCGGTCTCGGTCCAGTCGATGACCAGCCAGTCGGCCGCGTCGCGCTCATCGAGCCGCCATTCGATCCTGATGAAGCCCCGCGGCACGGTCAGCGCGCCGTATTTCAGCGCATTGGTCGCGAGCTCGTGCATGGCAAGCCCGATGCTCTCGGCCGCCTTCGGCCTCAGTCGCACCTGGGGGCCCGACAGCGAGAATTGCCTGTCCTCGCGCGCGGCTCCAGCGCGCAGCTCATCGGCGATCAGCTCGGCCAGATCGAAACCGGCGAGCGGATCGCGCGTGACGACCGCCTGGATGCGCGACAGCGCCGTGATGCGGCCTTCGAGGTGACTGGCGAAATCCTCGACACTGTCGCTCGAATCGCCCGTGCGGCGGATGATCGAGCGGATCACGGCGAGCATGTTGCGGACGCGGTGCTGCAGCTCGGCGAGCAGCAGCTTCTGGTGCTCGGAGGCCGAGACCAGCGCCGTGATGTCTTGGGTGATGCCGCCGATGCGCTGCACCCGTCCCAGCTCGTCGACCATTGGAAAACTACGGATGCGCAGCCAGCGCGCGACGTCGTCCGGCTGCGTGACGATACGGACATCCAGGCTGTCGCGCTGGCCGCGCCGGGCGCGCTCGAGGCTCTCGACGGCGCGGGGCCGGTCCTCCGGCAGCATGAGCTCGGTCCACGATGCGAGATGGTCGCCGCGGAGCACAGCGGTGCGCGGCACGCCATAGATCGTCTCGAATGCGGGGCTGAGATATTCCCAGTGCAGGGTCTCGGCATCGCGGATCCACACCACGTCGGAGGATGCTTCGCCGAACTGGCGGAAACGCGCCTCGCTGTCGCGCAGCGCGGCCTCGGTGCGCTTGCGGTCGTCGATGTTCATCGCGAGCTCGACCAGGGTGCCGTCGCCGAGGTCACGGCCGGCGAACATCATCCAGGCGCGTTCGCCGTCCTTGCGAAAATACTGCTTCTCATAGGGACCGATCCGACCGGTCTGCCGCAGCAGCTCGATCTGGTCGCTCGATGTACCCATCCATTCCGGGGGTGTCAGGCTCTTCCAGGTCAGCTGGCCGCTGTCGATGTCCTGACGCGAATAGCCTGTCATAGCCAAGAAGGCCTCGTTGGCGTCGACCAGGGTGCCGGCTGCATGATCGAAGAACAGCACGCCGACCGAATCGATCTCGAGGAGGCGGCGCAGCCGATGATCGCTGGCATCGCTGCCGTTCGAATGCGGCTGCGGTGCGGACGGCCCGGCCTCCGGCAGCTCGCTGCAGCCGAGGCAGACGGCGAGCTCGGGATCGGTCCGTGCGAGGGCAAGCACGTCCGAATCGATCGCGAGCAGGTGTGCATCGGCCCAGAAGTGGGCTGTGCGCAGATAGGCGAGGAAGGCCGCCAGCAGATCGAACCTGGTGTCGCCGAAGGCATGTCGGATTGCGCGCCGCGAGCGGTCGAAATCAGCACGCTGCATGAACAGCACCGACGCGGCCTCGAACAGGTCCGCCTCACCGTCGCTGTCCGGCTCCGGGATGTCGAGCGGGGGCTGGATGAGTTCGAGCCGGTCGAGCGCCGCCGCGGTGCGCGCGGGATCCGCGAGCGGCCGCGCGAGCAGGTGACGGGCCCGATCGATCGGCTCCGGGCGGGACGTCGAGTCACCCGCGGGCTTGCCAGATCCAACCAGAAATCCGAAATGCCGGGTCAGACAATAAGGCGAACGGTTGAGGCGCGACAGATGGACGGCGAGCCGCTCCTTGAAAAGGGCCGGAAGCGGGGTGTCGAGATAGGCGCATTTGGCGAACTGCCAGAGCTGTCGGGTCGCCTCAGGCGCAGACGGCGCCGACCTGAACAGGTTGGGCATCAGCCCGAGGCGCTGCACGATCTCCTGCTCGAAGGGTCCGTCCACCATGCGCTGTTCGACCATCGCCGTTTCCCCGGCAGAGTGCCGAGACAGTCAGCATAGCGCAAGCGCCAGCGCTCCGAACCTCTCACTCATTCGCGTCGAGCTGACGGCCTTCGCGGTCCAAATGCAAGTAATTCGCGTTGAACAGGCCGGCGCTCATCAAGCGCTCGAGGTCCGGAAGTACCAGCATCTTGCCCTTGAGCACGATCAGGTTGCTGGCGCGCAGTTCCTGCAGCGTGCGGTTGACGTGGACCTTCGACAGGCCTGTCGCCTCGGCGAGATCGGCCTGAGTGAGCGGGAAGCTGCAGCTGCTGTCGTCGGCCAGGCCCGCCAGACGCAGCCGGAAGAACAGCTCGCACAACAGGTGAGCCATGCGTTCGGACGCGGTGCGTTGCCCCAGATTCATGGTCCATTCGCGCTGGATAGCGGCGTTGACCAGCGTCTCCCACCAGAACGCCGTCGCAATGCGTGGATAGCCGGCGCTGATCTCGTCGAAGAACTCGCGCGGAAGATCGGCGATCGACACCGGCGTGATGGTGCCGATCGAATGGTCCATCTCGCGCAGGATGAAGATGTTGAGATCACAGATATCGCCGGGCAGGAAGAACGAGACGATCTGGCGGCGGCCGTCCTCGAGCTGCTTGTAGCGGCAGGCCCAGCCGTTCAGGATCAGATGCACGTCCTTGGGCTTCTCGCCTTCGCGCGCGATGTCGGTGCGTGGCGCGAAGGTCCTTACCCGTTGAGCCGCAGCGCGGTTGAGCATCAGGCGGTCGGCCGCAGAAAGGCGGACGAAATTCTCAAGCTTGCGGACCAGATGACTCAAAGAGTGGTTCCCCCGAATTAGTTTATTGGGGTTCCAAGCGGCGCGACTTCAATAACTTATGTTAGCATGATACCGCGTTGACCGCTGATCTTTCTGCACCTGCGCAAGGAACCAACGCGTTGTCGATGTGCGTGGGTCTGCTGCCGCAATCTCGGTGATGATTTCGCCATCGCGCGATGGTCGGAGCATGAGCGACATCGCGCGAGTCCGACCTGCACTGCGCGCTTCTGTCGTCGAACTCTCATGAAAGTCGATGATGAATCACTGTCGAGGCCCGTGAAAATACGGGAATCGACGTGCGGCCGCGACGATTTGCCCTCGGCGGCGTGCCTGCGCAAGTTAATAGCCTCTTAGACTGCGCTTCCTAAGTTGACCGAAACAATCAACTGGAAATGCACGATGCGAGTCGGTCAGCTCTTTGCGGTATCGATGCTCTCGGTCACGGCGCTTGCCTGTGTTCTCGGGGGCGAGGTGCTGGTATCTCACTATCGCGCCTACGCGAGCAGAACCGAAGCGATCAAGTCAGTCGACGCGTTCGCTGCCGTGCTCCTTGCAGGCCAGGCCGTCGCGGGATTGCGGGCGCCGTTCGTCACGCCGATGTTCCAGGACGTTCCGGCCACTCCTGTGCAGCTGGACGTCGTCGACAAGGCCGGGCAGCAGGCCGACGCCGCCTTCGCCAAGGCGAAAGCGGCCGTTGAGACGCTCTCCGACAGCCAAGCCATCTTCGACGGACTGAACGCCGCCAAGGCAAAGCTCACCGACGTGCGCACGATGGTCGACCGCGCCGTGAGATTGCCGCTGAATGCGCGCGACCCGGCAGCGATGAAGGGATTCCTGCCCGGCTTGACCGACGTGCTGAAATCGGTCGAGCCGCTGCTCAACCGCCTCGAGAACCGCGTCGCGACCGCCGATGCATCGCTGACGCCGCTGCTGTCGATTGCGCGCATCACGCAGGACCTGCGGATCACGGCCGGCGGCCGCGCCGCGATGCTGGCCCCGGCGCTCGGCGCCAAGCGTCCGCTGGCCCCGGCCGAGTATTCCAACATCGATCGTGCGCAAGGCCGGATCGAGGTCGATCGCGAACGGATCGAGTCGAGCATCGATCAACTCGGCAATCCTCCGAAAGTCGCGCAGGCGATGTCGGAGGCGGTCGAAGCGTATTTCAACAACGCTGCGGGACTGATCGAGAAGGAGATCGCGGCGTCGCGCAGCAATGCCGGCTACACGCTGTCACCGGAGCAGTTGGGCGGCACCGTCGTGCCGCCGATCGGAAAATTCCTGACCGTTCGCGACAATGCGCTGGCAGAGGCACGGACGCGCGCCGAGACGGCGCGTGACGATGCACTGGTGATGTTCGGGATCGGCAGCGGCGCGGTGCTCGCGCTGCTCGGCATGCTCGGCGTCGTGACCTTCATGCTGCGCCGTCGCGTGATCGCGCCGCTGGCTGCGCTGACCGGCGTGGTCGGCGACCTCGCGGCCGGCCGTGACGACGTTGTCGTTCCGGCCAGCGATCGGCAGGACGAGATCGGCACGCTCGCCGCCTCGCTGCAGGTGTTCAAGGATGCGCTGCTGGCGAAGAAGGCGGCAGACCGGGCCGCAGCGAGCGAGGCGGAGGCCAAGATCCAGCGTGGACAGCGGTTGGATACGATCACCCGCGAGTTCGAGGCCGTCATCAGCGAGATCGTCGAGGTCGTGTCCTCGGCGTCGACGGCGCTGGAGAGTTCGGCAGGAACGCTCACGACCACGGCCGAGCAGTCCGAGCGGCTCGCCACCACCGTCGCTTCGGCGTCCGAGGAGGCCTCGACCAACGTGCAGTCGGTGGCATCAGCGACGGAGGAAATGTCATCGTCGGTGACGGAGATCGGCCGCCAGGTTCAGGATTCGGCGCGCGTCGCCAACGAGGCCGTGCAGCAGGCGCAGCGCACCAACGATCGTGTCGGCGAGCTTGCCAAGGCCGCGGCCCGCATCGGCGACGTCGTGGAGCTCATCAACTCGATCGCCGGCCAGACCAACCTGCTGGCGCTCAACGCCACCATCGAGGCGGCACGCGCTGGCGAGGCGGGGCGCGGCTTCGCCGTCGTGGCCTCCGAGGTGAAGGCGCTGGCCGAGCAGACCGCGAAGGCGACCGACGAGATCAGCCAGCAGATCAACGGCATCCAGGCGGCCACGCAGGAGTCGGTGAACGCGATCCGCGACATCGGCGAAACCATCGAGAAGATGTCGGAGATCGCCTCGACGATCGCATCCGCGGTGGAAGAGCAGGGCGCGGCGACGCAGGAGATCTCGCGCAGCATTCAACAGGCGGCCCGCGGCACGCAGGAGGTCTCGGCCAACATCACGGATGTGCAGCGCGGCTCCAGCGCCACCGGCCAGGCGTCGGCGCAGGTGCTGAATGCGGCCCAATCGCTGGCGGGCGAAAGCATCCGCCTGAAGCGCGAGGTCGCGCGCTTCCTGGGCTCCGTGCGCGCCGCGTGACGACGGGACTGCACGGCACTGCATTCCAACATCATGAGCGCCGGCTCGGACCGGCGCTCATATCATTCGCTCACTTGCCCTTGTCGAGGTTCTGCGCCATGTCGAGATGATGCTGCAGGGCCGGCAGGGTCTTGCCGGCCCCGTCCTTCAGCGCCGGATTGTCGCCGCCCTTCGCATAGCGCTCGAACAGCGACACCGCGTCCTTATGGGCGCTGATCTGCATGTCGTCGAAATCCGAGCTGAAGTCCTTGCCGCTCGCTGCCTTCAGCTTGTCGAGCTTGCTCTGATGCGCGTTGTCGACAGCGGCGGGCAGTTGGACCTTGACCTTGCCGCTCTCGACCATGCTCTTCAGCTCGGTCGAAGTCCTGGTGTGATCCTTGACCATCTGCGCGGCGAAGCTCTTCTCCGGCGTGTTGCCCTTCGCCGAGCCGGCTCGATTGCAGTTCGAACATGTCGCTGATGGCGACCTGCTTGACGAAGTCCTCGGTGCTCGGCGCAATGCCGAGCGCCGAATTCACCCCGGTCTTTTCGCCGACTGATTGAGCGAGGGCAGGGCCGGCCAGCACCAGGCAGCCGAGCGTGACGCGTGTGCGTCGCATGGGTCGTTCCTCTCGTTGGTTGCAGACCTAAACCGAGAGACGTGCACGATGTCCCGACGAACTGGCGCGCGCGGCGCGGCGTGCCTGGTGAGAAGATGCCGCGAGCAGCCGGCGTAGCCGCAGAGCGTCGGCGGGCGCCGCGCTCTTCTGGTCGTTGTCGAAATAGACGTAGACGTCGATGCCGTGCGACGCCCAGGCGCGAATGCGCTTGGCCCAGGCTTCGAGTGTCGCGTCCGGATAGTTGTCCTTGTAGCGGCCGCCCGGGCCATGGCCGCGCACATAGACGAAATCGGCCGTCCGCCTCCACGGCGCCGGCGCGTCGTGATGGTCCGACAGGCAGAGCGAGATGTTCGCGTCCCTCAGCAGGCGCACGATCGCCGGTGTGTACCAGCTCGGGTGACGGAATTCGAAGCTGTAGCGCCGGTGCGTCGGCAGCAGCGGGAGAAACGACTCGAGCCGTTCTCGATTCGCTTCGAATTGCGGCGGCAGCTGGAACAGCACGGGGCCAGCCTTGTCGCCGAGCAGCGACAGCCGGCTCTCCATCAGCGCGATGCTGTTGACCGAGCGCGCAGACAGGCGCTTCCAATGCGTGATGAATTTGGAGGCCTTCCAGGCGAAAACGAAATCGAGCCCGGTCTGATCGCGCCAGCCACGGACGGCAGCTTCCGTCGGCGTCCTGTAGAACACGCCATTCAGCTCGGTGGTCTCGAACTGGCTGGCGTAGTAGGGCAGCTGATGTCTGATCAGCAGTCCAGGCGGAAAGAACGCGCCGCGCCAGGACCCGTAGTGCCATCCCGATGTGCCGATCACGACCCGGGCCATCATCGTCCTCTCGCCGAGACCAGACCTCGAAAGCAAAGCGTCGTGAGGGCGTTCGGGTTCCTTTCAAAGCCGCAGCAGACGATACGGCGCGCGCTCTAGCGCTCGGCGGCGTGCAGCACCGGCGCGCTCAACAGCTCGTTGATATGCGCCGCCGTCTCCGCCTGCATCGCCTTCTTCAGCATGATGTCGCGCTCGGGGCCTACGGGAAGACGTGCTGCCGCTTCGCGGGCAGCTGTTGCAGCCTGCTGCAGCCGCTGGCCGAACGACACTGTCTGCTTACGCCGGTTCCGGGTGACGCTCATGGCGAACTCCTGTTGCTTCGAACAGGAGTCTGCGAGCCTGCCGGCCTTGTGTCGCTAACACACGTTAGCGTGCAGTTCACTATCCCTGGAGGTCCTGTTGGAACAAGACGACAGCGTCACGGTGCTGATTAGTTGTTCGATCGATCTGGGTCATTGCCCGGAACGCTGAGATGCACCTCGTGGCCTTGCTTGATGGCCAGCGTCGCGGCTGATGCAGCGGATTCGAACGCAGCCTCCTTGGTCGCGTAGTCGCCATGGGCGTTGCCGTCATGCAGAACGCTCCAATGATCGTCGACCGCGACGATGGCGTATTGAGCCAGTCCCATGTCCTCCTCCATTCTTCGCGTCATTGGGTCGAAACGCTCGGGGACGCCCGATGCCGTGCCGCGGGCGCGGCTCGTCTCGGCGGGCACGAGACCAACCAGAGCAGGTTGCATCCGTTCCTGCGCATGCGGACCAACCCTGGCCGGATGCGCCCGCTTCCCGATGCCGGCGAACCGCGGGGCAGCCGGCCCGTTCTCAGCCCTTGCGTTGGGTCTACCCCGCGGGCCGATAGCCTGTTAAGCAACGGCGCAGGACGGGGCGGTCCCCGCGGAAGAGACTGAGAGGAAACGGCAATGATTCAGACGGTCGGCATCATCGGAGCAGGCACCATGGGCAACGGCATCGCGCAGGTTTGCGCGGCCGCGGGCGTGCCGGTCGTCATGGTCGACATCTCCGAGCAGGCGGTGGCGCGCGGGCTCGCCACGGTGGGCTCCAGCCTCGATCGCCTGGTCAAGAAGGAGAAAATGACGGCCGCCGACAAGGACAAGGCGCTGTCGCTGATCACAGGCACTGCCGACAAGGCGAAGCTGTCGAGCTGCGACCTCGTCATCGAGGCCGCCACGGAGAACGAGGAGCTGAAGCTCAAGATCCTCAAGGACCTCTGTGCCGGCCTGAAGCCCGAGGCGCTGATCGCGACCAACACCTCCTCGATCTCGATCACCAAGCTGGCCACCGCCACCGATCGGCCCGACCGGTTCATCGGCATGCACTTCTTCAATCCGGTGCCGATGATGGCGCTGCTCGAGCTGATCCGCGGCCTGCAGACCTCGGATGCGACCCATGCGGCGGCCGTCGATTTCGCCAAGCGGATCGGCAAGGTCGCGATCACCGCGAAGAACAGCCCGGGCTTTGCCGTCAACCGCATCCTGTGCCCGATGATCAACGAGGCGATCTTCGCGTATTCGGAAGGCATTGCGACCGCGGCGGACATCGACGAGGGCATGAAGCTCGGCTGCAATCATCCCATCGGTCCGCTGGCGCTGGCCGATCTGATCGGCCTCGACACGATGCTGTCGGTGATGGAGGTGTTCTACAACGGCTTCAACGATCCGAAGTATCGGCCGGCGCCGTTGCTGAAGGAAATGGTGGCCGCAGGCCAGCTCGGCCGCAAGACCGGCAAGGGCTTCTACGACTACGGCAAGTAGCTGCGGCCAAGTAGCTACAGCCAAGTAGCTACGGCATTGTGCGACGCGAGCGGCGGGTGTCCCATGCGCCCGCCGTGCCTCGGTTGACGATCGACTACTCGGACGACGGATTGGCGGACGACGGATTGGCTGACGACGGATTGCGTTGACGATGGATTGCGTTTCGAGGCGCGTGGGAGGACCACAGAACCACAGCTCCCCAAATGAGAGCTGCCGAGTTCGCACTGATCCGATGATCCAGATTCACGGCACAGCGCCGGGTGGGCAAGGGGCCATGCCTCGCTGATGCAGCCCACAAAGCCGCGACCCGGCGTGCCGTTCGTGATTTGCCGCTATGCGATTGTCCGAGCGATTACCGTCGCACTCAGCGGGCCTGGTACGGAGGTGGAGTCATTGAACCTCCCTGCAATCAGATGGATCGTCGTCGTTCCAACATCATCGGCACCATGAGCGGCTACCGCAATGGACGACGGCAGCGATCGTCCTCCCGGCGGCCGGCGCTGTCAAGGCGCAACATGACGCATTGATGAATTCGACGTGACAGGTCCGGTCGATCCTGCGCGCGCGGAGAGACTGTGGTTCGCCTGGGAGTGATGACAAACCCGTGCAAATCATTACATGAGGGCAGCCGGTCGACGAGGCTATGCGGTTGCGCCTTGCTCGAGCTCGTGTAGGCCGCATCGGCCGACATAAGGATCTGCAGCGGCGATTCACCGAGTGTGGCTCGGGTTGCGGCCTTTCGGGGAACCAAAGAATTCGTGGTGTTTTGTTTGCCGCGAAAAGCAAGGCAGGAGAACAGCGATGAGAGCAGTTGGCATCATTCTGACGACGGTCGCCATGTTTGTGGGAACTCTGCCCGCTCTGGCAGCTGAGCAGGGTACGGCGGGCACGGTCACGGGGATCAACCGTCTCAACGGCACGATCGCGATCAAGCGCATTCCCGATGGAACCGTCGGCGCCAACACGGCCGGGGCAGCCCAGGAGTTCAAGATCAAGGACAACGCCATGATCGAGAACATCCACGCCGGCGATCGCGTGACGTTCTCGACGTCCGACGCCGCCACACCGACGATCGTCAAGCTCGATCGGCAGAAATAGCCGACATAGCCGGATCGAGGGGCGCGATGAGACAGTGCGGTGCTCTCCGCGGACGGGGCGTATGGCGTCTCGGGCTCTGGATGATGATGGTCGTCGGGAACTGGACTGTTGCGACTGCGGCCCCGACCGACTTGTACCAGGCGCAGACGGTCGTGACCGGCCAGGGCGAGGACAATCGCCGGGCGGCCTTTGCAGCATGTCTGGAAGACGTGCTGATCAAGGTGTCCGGTGCATTTCAGCTCAGAAACGATGCAAGGCTCGCACCACTCGAGGCGCGGGCCGCGGAGTTCGTCACCGGCTTCGATTATCACGATCAGATGTCGGGCAAGCCGAAGCATGACGAGCAGGGCACGCGCGACCGTCCATATGACCTGACTGTCTCATTCGATCGCGCGCGGATCGATGAGTTGCTTGCGAGCTTGAACATCAAGCCGTGGCTGGGGCCGCGCCCGTCGATTGGCGTGATTGTGACGATGACGTCGGGCGGTCGTACTTTCTTCGTTGCATCCGACGACCGGAGGTCCGATCTGCAGCGCGACGCGCTGCGCGCGGCGGCCGTCAAGCGTGGGCTCGAGATCGCTCTGCCAAGCGCCTCCGAGGTCTCGAAGGCCGCTATTGAGCGCACCAAGTTGAACGATGTCCAGCCCGCGGCGGTTGCGTCGTGGTTTCCCGGAGCCGAGGTCATGCTCTTTGGCGATCTCACCTGGGACGATGCCGAACTGGGCTGGGTCACGCAATGGCGCCTCGATCGCGCCGGCCGGCAATATCGGTGGCAATTCCGTGGCGTGACGTTCGACGAGGCATTTCGCCGCGCGCTCGGTGGGGCAGCGCAGATTCTCTCCGACAACGGAACGCCGTGAGGTTGCCGCGATAGCCTGCGACCATCCCTGTAAAGTGGATGCCTGAGCCGCGCATGCGGGCACGAGAGTCTCGCGCCCGAGCTCGCTCCGGCAAACAGACAGGAGGGTGCCCGTGGTGAAACTCAGAACGTGTCTCATTGCTGCGCTGTTGATTGCCACGTCCGCCTCGCTGGCCGTGGCCGCGCCGGGCCTGGTGCGCACCGCGGCCACCATGCGCGCAGGACCGGGCCCAGGTTTTCCCGTCGTCGAGCGCATTCCGGCCGGTGCCAGGATCACCATCCATGGCTGCATTCAAGGCGGCGCGTGGTGCGATGTCAGCTTCGGAGGCGAACGCGGCTGGGTCGCGGCGCGGACGCTCGCCTATCTGTATCGTGAGCAGTACGTTGAGCTGCCCGAATATGTCGAGTACGTGCCGACTGTCGGCTTCACGCTGACCACCTATTGGAGCAGCTTCTATTTCGGCCGGCCTTGGTATCATCGGCATGCGTTCTGGAATCGCTACTGGCATCGCCATCCGCCGGTCATGGCGCAAAATCCGCCTCAGCCTGGCATGACCCCGGGGATGCCGGGGCGCGGTCCCGGCGGGGTGATCCAGCCGGGCGCGGTCGCCGGCACAGGCCAACGATCCGGACCGCCTTCGGGCATGCAAGGTCGTGTGCCGCCCGCGACGGCCGCCGGCCCCGCCGCACCTCCGGTCGTGGCTGGTGGTCCCGCGCGAGTTGCAACGCCACCCATGGTGCAGCCGTTGATGAGCCGAAGCAGCGGTGCGCCGCAGAGCGCCCGCGCGCAGATGGGCGGCATGCGCATGATCGGGACTTCGCCGCAAATCGGTTTGGCGCATATCGGGGGCGGCCCCGCCATGGGTGCTGCGCGTGTGGGCGTCAGCGGCCCTCGCGGCGGCGGGCGTTCCGGCCCGGGCGGTGGTTTCCGCCGGCACTGAGTCTTCAGCACTGGCGTGGTGTCCGGATTGTGAAGGCGGCGTGCCGGCCGGCGCTGGCGACGGCGGGCGCGACGACTACATGGATGTCATTCCTCGGCGCCTCCATTGTTCTCGCCTATCGTGAAAAAGCCCGTGCTCGCTTTCCTGCTGCTCATCTTCGTGCCCATATCGCTGTCGGCCGCGAACTATCTGCGCGGCGATCGCCGCGGCAGCTGGCAGACCGCGGACCGTTCGAGCGCGGGTCTGCTGCCATCGCCGGCGCAGCATGCCGACGCGGTGGTTCGCGTATTCGCTGCGCGCACGGTGCGTTGGCGTGGCATCTTCGCCGTCCACACTTGGATCGTCGTGAAGGAGAAGGGCGGCCCGCGCTACACCCGCTACGACTACACCGCGTGGGGTGAGCCGATCCGGGTCGATGGCTTCGCGCCCGATGGTCGCTGGTTCGGTGCGTTGCCGGAGACAGTGCTGGCCGTCGACGGCGAAGAAGCCGAGCGGGTGATTCCGAGGATCCGCAGCGTGATGGAGAACTACCGCTTCCGCGCCTATGGCGACTACAATGCCTGGCCGGGACCGAATTCGAACACCTTCGTGCAGGCGGCGCTGCACGCGGTTCCTGAGCTGAACGCCGTGCTGCCGCCGACCGCAATCGGCAAGGACTTCCCTTTTGACGGCTGGTGGGGGCGCACGGCCTCCGGGACCGGTCTGTTCGTATCGCTCGGTGGCTATCTCGGTGTCACCGTCGGCTGGATCGAGGGCGTCGAGCTGAACTTCTTCGGGGGAGTTCTCGGCGTCGATCTGCGCCGGCCGGCGCTGAAATTTCCCGGGATCGGCCGCCTCGGCATGCCACCGGCCTGAGGCCCACGATCTGCCTGTCAGGCACTGGCTGGCATGCTGCTTGCTGCGAGCCTCTTCAGCGCGCCTGCGATGTCGCGGATGCGCCAAAACGCCAAGCGAGGCGAGAAGAGGCGGACGATGAGCACGCTGTTTGCGATCTGCGCGACCTATGAGGTGGACGATGGCGCGGCGCGTGGCTTTGTTCTCCAGCGCCGCGAGCCCGACGGCAGCGCCAAGCCTTGGCCGATCCTGGTCACGCGCAAGGGCAACAACTTCTACGGCTTCGAGAATGCCTGCCCGCATCAGGGCGCCCGCCTCGACAAGCATCCGGGCGAGTTCATGGACGAGGAAGGTAATTTCCTCGTTTGTGGCGAGCATGGTGCCCAGTTCGACCTCGATACCGGACAATGCTTCATTGGGCCCTGTCAGGGCCGGACGTTGTCTGTGGTCGAGCTTGTGATCGACGACGGTGACATCTGCCTCTCCGGGATCGATCTGGACGAGGAGGACGGCCTCGACATCGACGATCCCGAGGATGACGTGCCGGAGGTGCAGATCACATCGGATTGAGGCTGAGCGCCGGCCCCCCGACCGGGTCAGCGTTTCTTCCGTTCGGCGCGGCTGTAGTTGCTGAAGTGCCCCTCGCGTGCGGCCTGGCTGCGAGCGGCCTTGATCAGGCCGGGGCTGCGCGCCGGCGGCGCCGGCAGCGAGGGAAGGCGGGTCAGCTTGCGACTGCCGCAGGTCGGACAGACAGGCCTTTCAGAAATCCCGATCAGCAACTCGACATCCTCTGCGCAGGCCGCGCAATGGAAGCTATAGAACGGCATGACGTCATCCCCTCATTGTCGCTGAGGGGCGCTGCACGAAGCGGGCCAGCTCCATTGCGCATCGAATTCGCCGATTCAGGGCTCGTTTGCATGCGAACGGCAGCAGTT
The DNA here is from genome assembly GCF_051168215.1 of Bradyrhizobium sp. HKCCYLRH2015. Classification (NCBI taxonomy): domain Bacteria; kingdom Pseudomonadati; phylum Pseudomonadota; class Alphaproteobacteria; order Hyphomicrobiales; family Nitrobacteraceae; genus Bradyrhizobium; species Bradyrhizobium sp. HKCCYLRH2015. The sequence continues at coordinate 62,168 of NZ_JBNPUO010000004.1, forward strand.
TTTTGCTGCGGTGTCCCGAATGCGACGCGGCTGGGGTCGAACATTCGACAGCCGTGCAGAGCTCCTCCGTCCGGCCGGCCCCGGATATCCGGTCGCCGGCCGGACGGACAAAGCGGATCAGGCGCTGGTTTTCGGCACGTACTTGCCGGCGACACACTTGTAACTCTGCAGATGCCACTCGTGATAGGGACCCTTGGACATCCAGTCTGCGATTCCGATCTGCGCGCTGACGGCGCAGGATGTCATCGTGATGCCGGACATCTCGCTGTTGGTGACGACCTTCTCCATGCAGAGCTGGCCGTTGCATAGCATTGCGACGAGAGTGACGAGCACGTTGATTCTGCCTCCAAAGAGTGGGACCCGGTCAGGATCGAGAAAGCAGAGTTCATGCCAAGTTATGAATCCAGGTCGTGCTGCTACGGGACGGATTGCTACGGGTGTCACTTCATGGCGACAGAAGCGTGATGGATTCACTGCTTGGATCACGCAGCGTTCGGCAACTGGCCCGTGTTTGCTGCTCGATCATTTGGCGATTTGCTCGTGTTGCGTGGTTCGGCCTGAGTGCCGAGGCTGAGCCGGGCCTATTGCGTCAAATAACAGGCAGCGCCTGCGCAGTCCTGCGGCGCTCGCGGACATTGGCTTCGGGGGCTTCGGGCGGAGTATCGCCGTTCATTGCCTGAATCAGAGTTCGGTTCGCACGGGCGTCCGCAGACGAACCGTCGATCCCCAGGATGATATCCGGCCTGATGCCAGACTTCCGGTGGCGCTGATATAGACGCCCCGACGCCCGGTGCTGGGAGCCTCCGCGTCGTCAGGCCTCGTTCAATCCGGCACCTCGATCGGTCAGGATCTTCTGCCCCTTCGCCGTCAGCTCGTAGATGTCGCCGTCCTTGGCGACATAACCCTCGCGGATCAGTCCATCGAGTTCGTCCTGCCGGTCGGGTGAGAAGGCGATTGCCTGGCCGATATCCGAAAGCGTCGCGATCTGGTCGTCCGTCAGCATGGCCATCCTCCCGTTGTTGATCCGAACGCCATGGCGTCGCGAATGTTCCGGGAGCACGAGGCCCTACGCCTTGCGCACGAACTCCGACTTCAGGTTCATCTGGCCGATGCCGTCGATCTTGCAGGCGATGTTGTGGCCGTCGCTCGCCTCCTGCAGGCGGATGTTGCGCACCTTGGTGCCGCCCTTCACGACGGACGACGATCCCTTCACTTTCAAGTCCTTGATGACGATGACGCTGTCACCGTCGGTCAGAACGTTGCCGTTGGCGTCGCGGATGCTGGCGTCGTCGCCGGCCGCCGCCGCAAGGGCGGCGTCGCCGCTCCATTCATGGCCGCATTCGGGACAGACCCACAGCGCGCCGTCCTGATAGGCGTGCTCGGAGCGGCATTGCGGGCAGGTCATTGCGTCGGTCATCTCATCCTCGGGCGCGGCAGAAGCATGGCGCAGCGTTAGAGGCTCGGATGGAACCGGGCAAGAAAAATCCCGGGGGAGGGCAGCGCGCGGCACGGATCGGCTGCGCGCCGCCATCGTCGGTCGGCAGCGTCACGCCGCCTTGCGCTCGGGGGTTTTGCTGGCCGGCCCGGTCTCGGCCGCTTCCATCGCCCGGAGATAGGTGTCGAGCAGCGTCTCGTGCTCGTCGCGCTCGTCCTGGTCCTGCTTCCTGAGCTTGATGATCTCCTTCAGGATCTTGACGTCGAAGCCTTCGCCCTTGGCCTCGGCGAACACTTCCTTCTTCTGCTCGTTCAGCTCCGCCAATTCGCCGTCGAGGTGCTCGATCCGCTCGATGAAGGACCGGATGCGCGCGCCGGGAATGCCGATCTCTGACATGGTGACTCCTGTACTAATGGGACGGAGAAAATGCGCGGCAGTTCGTTGCCAATGTCTTAACGGGCGCGCTTTGCCCACATCAGTGAATCCGACGTGCTTAACGCGGAACCGGGCGGGCTCTCGATGTCGCCGAGCGGGCGCCATGCGCTAGCTCCGCTCCGCCGCCGAGAGCTTCTGAAACTGCTTCTTCATCGCATTGACGCGGCCGAGATAGCCCGCGACCGAATGGTCGCCGCAGCGCTCGCCATCCGCCGGCTTGAAGCCGCGCCGCGCGAATCCGGCCGCCGGCCCGGCGCCGCACAGATGAATGACGGCTGCGAGATCCTGCCGCTGCTGCGCGCTCGGCTTGGCGCCAGGCTGCCGTGCGAGCACGGCGGCGACCTGGCGGTCGAGCGAGATCACCGTCAGCGCCACCGCATGCGCCGGCCATGCGCGGACGTACAGGCTCGGCGACCCGCAGCCGTCGCTGACCACCTCGTGATCCCGGATGCAGAACCGTGCGGCGTCGGCAAAGGCGCCGTCGGTCATCTGGAACAAGCCGACGGCGCTGGAAGCCGGCTGATACAGCGCGAACGGATTCCACGCGAGGCGCCAGCGCCAATAGGTGCGCGCCACCGGATTGCCCGAGCTCTCGGTCTGCGCCAGGGCGGCGAGCAACTCCGGCGTGATCGATCCTGTCGAGCTCTCACGGAACAGCGCGCCATATTGGCGCCACGTCTCCTCCGGCTCCTTGTCGAGCGAATGACCGGTCACCACGAACAGCTCGGTCGGCTTGCGCAGGACGTGATAGGCCAGATTGACCAGCGCGAAGGTCAGGAGCAGCACCAAGGCGCCGCAGGTGATCTTGATCCACCGCGGCGCCGTGCCCACCGTCCGGCCCAGCCACTGCGCACCGCGCCCTGCGATTCGCTTCGCATCGCGCCGCAGCGCGCGCCAACGTCTGCCGCGTTGCGGCTTGCGCATTTTTTGTTGGCGTGGAGCAGGGGATTTCGGCAACTGATTACCTCGGGCGCCGGTGTGCCGGTCCATGGTTAAGGAAGAATTTGTGCAATCGCGTCATCCTGCCACTTTCTGGTGTGGGGCGGCGCGTGATGAAGAAATCGGTCAGTACTCTGCTGATGGTGCTGTTGTCGGTGCTGGCGGCGGGCATCCTGGTGTCCACGGCGATCCTGATGAGCGGCGCCGCGGGCCGCTATCGCGAGAGCGTCGCGACCGAGCATTTGACCGCGGCCGACAAGGCGATCTTCCAGAACGTCCTGGTCATGCGCGCCCACCGCGGCGACATCCAGAGCGTGCTGCTGAGCGAGGACGATCCGCGCGCCAAGCTCACCGAATATCAGGGCATCGAGGCCAAGGGCTATGACGGCATCGTCGCCGCGCTCGCCGGCGTCGACATGCCCGAGCGCGACGACCTCCTGGCCGGGTTGAAATCGAGCTGGGACGCCACGGTCCCGCAGTTCAAGCTGCTGTTCGACGAAGCCGCGAAGCCGCGCGCCGAACGCGTGCTGGCGCGCACGCAGGCCTGGTACCAGGCAATGACCAAGACGCTGGACGTCGCCAACGCCGCCTCGCTCGCCGTCTCGAACCGCGCCTGGATGACCGATCCGGCGATCGCCAAGATGGTGCAGGCGCGGCGGCTGGCCTGGCAGGTCCGCGACCGCTACGGCCTGCAATGCTCGGCGCTGCGTCCCAACATCAACGCCTCCAAGCCGCTCGACGACACCCAGAAGGGCGCGGTCGCGCAATGGCGCGGCACCGTCGCGGCCGGCTGGTCCGGGCTCGACGACCTCCTGGCGGGGGGCGGCAGCACCGCGCTCGCCGGGGCCGTGAAGACCTCGCGCACCGAGGTCGAGGCCGCCCATCAGCGCATGGACCAGCTCACCAAGGGGTTTGACGGCAGCGGCAAGCCGGCGATGCCGGCGCCGGAATGGAACGCGTTCTGCCAGGGCCCGTTCGCCGGCATCATCGCCGTCGGCATGACCGCGCTCGACGGCGCGATCGCGCGCGCCGAGGAGATCAGGACCGCCGCGCTGAGCAGCCTGGTCGTCCAGTCGCTCGCCTTCCTGGCCGCGCTCGTGGTGGCCGGCCTGGCGCTGCGCGCGGTGCGCGTCCGCCTGATGCGCCCGGTCGGCGTCCTGATGCAGGCGATCCAGCGCATCGGCCAGCGCGACTACCAGACCCCGGTGCCGCAATTCGCTCATGCCGACGAGTTCGGCGCCATGGCTGCCGCCCTCGAGGGCCTGCGCGAGAGCGCCGCCACCGCCGACCGGCTGTCGCGCGAGCGCGAGCTCGACCAGGGCCGCCGGCTGGAGCGCTCGCAGGCGATCGACAGCGCCTGCAAGAGCTTCGACGACACCGTGCAGGCGGTCATCGTCAGCATGGGCAACTCGACCGGCCAGCTCGATTCCAGCGCCGGCGAGGTCCGCAAGCTGGTCGACGAATCCACCGAGCAGACGGCCGCGGTCGCCAGCGCCGCGGAGACCGCGACCAGCAATCTCGAGACCATCGCCGCCGCCACCGAGGAGCTGACCGCGTCGGTCTCCGAGATCGCCGCGCAAGTGCAGGCCTCCGCGGCCGATGCGCGCCAGGCGGTGGAGAAGGCGGCGCAGACCAACGCCACCGTCGAGATGCTCGACCGCGCCGCCAACCGCATCGGCGAGGTGGTCAAGATGATCACCGCGATCGCCGCGCAGACCAACCTGCTGGCGCTCAACGCCACCATCGAGGCGGCGCGCGCCGGCGAGGCCGGCCGCGGCTTCGCCGTGGTCGCCGGCGAGGTCAAGAACCTCGCGGCGCAGACCGCGACCGCGACCGACGATATCACCCGCCAGATCGCCGAGATCCAGGCCGCCACCGGCGAGTCGGTCGAGGCGATCCGCGCCATCAGCCACAACATCTCCAGCATCGACGAGAAGATGACGGCGATCGCCGCGGCGGTCGAAGAGCAGCGCGCCGCCACCACCGAGATCTCGCGCAACTTCCAGCATGCCGCCCAGGGCACCCGCGCCGTGACCGACACGATCGGCTCGGTCGCAGCGCTCAACCGCCAGACCGGCAATGCGGGCGCGGCAATGGTCGACTCCGTCCGCCGCATGTCCACCGATGCCGATCGTTTCCGCGTGGCGGTGGAGGGCTTCCTCGGCACCGTGCGCAAGGCCTAGCATCGGCCAAGCGGACGCGATCCCGCGGCGCCGATGGCGCCCGAGCCTTGCCGGTCGTCGGCCCTCTGAAGGGAGAGGGCGCGGGGAATGCCGGGCGCTGGCCGCACCCATGGCCCGCCTGCAGAAGATAAGCAGGCGGCAGTCACCACAGGTTCAGCCGAGGCATCCCGGCATTCCCCGCGCGATGGTTTTCACGCTTATAACGCGATCTCCCCGGTGTCCGGCTTGTAGCCACCGTCGCACGGCGGGATCATCATCACCGCCGCACTTGGCGCCAGCTTCGGGGCGCCAGGACCACGCGTCTTCACGTCCGCAAGCATACCGTTCGTCGGCGAGCCAGAAGACCCGCTGCGGCACGCCTGCGGCCACCGCATCTCCGGCCCACGTCTCGTGACGATCGCGATACGCCCCTCTCGGCGGGCCGGGATGGGCGTAGACAATCATGATTTTTGAAAAAACGAAAGCGATTTATTTTTCGCGGAAGGTCTGGACACGGTCGATCAGCCTGATGGCGTTGGCGAAATCAGCCGCGAGGCGCAGCAGGATTTCGCCGCGCATGACGCTGTCGGAGGGTGGGCTGGCGGGGCGTGCCGACGAGATCGAGCCGGGCGGGCCTTTGCCCACCCTGCGGCTGCGTCTGCGGGAAGGCGCATCGCGGAACACATCTCCCATCCGCCGGTTGAAGCTGCTTCCACATCAGCCACGGAGCACCCGCGCCATGCAGGACATCAGGGAACACATGGAAGTCATCGGCGCCGACGGCGCGCATGTCGGCACCGTCGACCGCGTCGACGGCAACCGCATCAAGCTGACCAAAAAGGACAGCGGCGAGGGCAGCCACAAGGGGCATCATCACTTCATCGACAAGGGCCTCGTCGCCGGCGTCGAAGGCGACAAGGTGCGGCTGTCGGCCATCGGCGCCGTCGCGGTGACGATGGAGGAGGAGAAGTAGGAGCGGGGATCCTCCTGTCTCCGTCGCTACGTCCGCAGTGATGCGCCTTTGCTCTCCTACGCGACCGTCCCGTGACTTGTAAGGTGGGCAAAGTGGCGCCGTCAGGCGGCGCGTGCCCACCATCGACGGTAGGCACGGTGGCGTGTGCATTTGCTCCAAAGCTTGTCATTGCGCGGTTGCGTCGAACCAATCATCGGATGCCGACGACACATGAAGATGTGATCGACGCGTGACCACGCGGAACTTGTGATGGCCAGGCGAGACAGCTACTCCCTGCGGAGCACATCAGCGCGAACGCACAGAATGGACGAACGTCGACGTCATGGACGGTGCAGACCTTATCGGCTTGCTGATTGCGTTCCTGCTGCCGCAACCGATGTCCCACGCCGAGCTGGCGCCCACCGGCATCTTCAAGTCGCCCTTGTACTACACCTATAACGGCCTTCTGCTGGCGCTGTTCGCGCTGATCTTCACGCCCATGTTCGTCCGCTTTCCGTCCGCTGCGCTCAAGGCCGATTTGATCGCTTTGGCCATCGTCGCGGTGGCCGCCTTCTTCGCCCGTCGCGCGCTGAAATGGCGCTATCCAATCTGACCTAACGGCTGCGCTCGCATGACAGTGAACCGTAGGGTGGGCAAAGCGGCGCCGTCAGGCGGCGCGTGCCCACCATCGACGCTGGCGGGTGCGGGCGGTGGGCACGGCGCGTGCAAAATGGTGCCCGGCAAAACCGACGCTGGCGCGCCTTTGCCCGCCCTACGTTTCGGCTACTCCGCGTAGCCCAGAATCGTCTTCAACAATTTCGGGAACCGGGCATTGAGGTCGGCCTCGCGCACGACGTTGCGATGCTCGACGCCCTGCTTGGTGGTGTGGATCAGGCCAGCCTCGCGCAACACCCGGAAATGGTTCGACAGCGTCGATTTGGCGATGCCGGGGCAGGGCGCGGCCTCGGTGCAGGACATGCAGTCCTTCCGTTCCATCAGGCTCTTGACGATGCGCAGCCGCAAGGGATCGGCGAGTGCGGCCAGCACTCCCGCTAATGTGATGTCCTCGCGCGACGGGTGAAACAGCTGCGCCATGAAAAACATATAGCGACGGCCTTGCGCGCGTTCAATAGTTCACTAGTTCTGAACGATTGAACCGAACGCCGCAGGCGGCGCAGTGTGGAGAGCAAGATGAGCAAGCGACTTGAGGGCAAGGTGGCGCTGGTGACCGGCGCGTCCAAGGGGATCGGCGCCGCGATCGCGGCCCGGCTGGCCGAGGAAGGCGCCGCTGTCGCCGTCAACTACAGCTCCAGCCGGGAGGGCGCCGACCGCGTCGTGGCGGGGATCACCGGCAAGGGCGGCAAGGCGGTGGCTGTGCGCGGCAACCTCGCCAATCCCGGCGACGTCAAGACCATCGTCGCCGAGACGGTGAAGGCGCTCGGCCCGATCGACATCCTCGTCAACAACGCCGGCGTCTACGCCTTCGCGCCGCTCGACGGCATCACGCCGGAGCACTTCCACAGCCAGTTCGACGTCAACGTGCTCGGCCTGCTCCTGGTGTCGCAGGAGGCCGCGCGGCATTTCAATCCGGCCGGCGGCAGCATCGTCAACATCTCCTCCGGCGTGTCCACCCTGACGCCGCCGAACACCGCCGTCTACACCGCGACCAAGGCCGCCGTCGACGCCATCTCCTCGGTGCTGTCGAAGGAACTGGCGCCGCGCAAGATCCGCGTCAACACCATCAATCCCGGCATGATCGTCACCGAGGGCGTCGTCGCCGCCGGCCTGCACGAGGGCGACATGCGCAACTGGATCGAAACGGCCACGCCGCTCGCGCGCGTCGGCAAGGCCGAGGAGATCGCCGCCGCGGTGGCATTCTTCGCCTCGGACGATGCGTCCTACGTGACCGGCGAGACGCTGCACGTGACCGGCGGGCTGCGCTGAGCGATCACGTCACTTCGGTCGCAGTCGCGAGCGGTGAAGCGTAGGGTGGGCAAAGCGCCGCCGCAAGGCGGCGCGTGCCCACCGTTCCGGTGTTTGGACGAAGCCAAATTCCCGTCTCGCCCCCCGGCGCCTATCGCGCTATGATGACAGCCGCGGGAAAGGAAGGCAGCCATGACCATCAAGGTCGCCGTCAGGTCAGAGGTCGTTCGTGATCCGACGGTCATGAGCGGCGATCCGGTGGTTCGCGGGACACGGGTGCCCGCCGAAACCATCCTGGCCTACCTGCGCGCCGGCTATCCGGCGCAGGAGATCTTCGCCGACTATCCGAGCCTGCCGATCGATGGCATCGACGCGGTGATCCGCTGGGCCGAGGTCACCTATGGTGCCGATTGGCGATCGGCGGAGAACGCGGCAGCCACCCGTTGAGCGAACGATTCCTGATCGACGAGTGCCTGAGCGGCGCCTTGGTGGGAGTGGCAAAGGCGCGCGGCTATCAGGCGGACTACGTCACCCATCTGGGCAAGAGCGGCTGGCAGGACTGGAATCTGGTGCGGTTCGCAAGCGCGAACGACTACATCATCGTCACCGACAATCGCAGAGATTTCCTGAAGGAATATGCCAAGCTCGACGTACATGCCGGGCTGGTGATCCTGATCCCGAAGGGCACGCGGGATGAGCAGATGAGTCTGTTTCAGAAGGCGCTCGATCTCTATTCCGTCCGCAACGCCGATCTCGTGAACAAGCTCATCGAAGTCGCGCGCGACGGCTCGGTCCATATCCGCGAGTGGACCGCCGACGATCACGACATCAACCATATCGACGATCCGAAGTGGCGGTGACCGTAGCCCGGATGAGCGAAGCGATATCCGGGGTCTGCCGCAGCGCCAGCGATGAACCCGGATGTCGCTTCGCTCATCCGGGCTACGCGGCAACGGTGATTTTTGGCAACTATAGGTTGATGAATCGTCCTATATAGGATCAAATCGGGCTTGCCGAATCCGTGATGCGCGCATCGCGGACGAGCTGCGTTTCAATCCACCGGTCGGGCGCATGGCGTTTTGCCATGGCGCAGTCCTGGCCGGCTGAATTTCAAATCACCAAAGGAGTTTCTCATGCGCATCGGTTTTGCATTGTCGACCATGTCTGTCGTCGCCGCATCGGTGGCCCTCGGTTGGGGCCTGACCGCGCCGCGCCCCGCGCACGCGTTCCTGGAGGACATCTGTATCCCGCGCGTGAAGGACGGGCTGAAGAATTGTCTCGCGCCGGCCAGCGCCTGCAAGGATCCGGCGGAGGCGCTGAACCGCGGCTGCCTGCTCGAGGCGGTGCAGTTCGCCGTCATTCCGCCCGGCCGCAGCATGATCCATGCGGACTCGACCTATTTCATCGCCCAGGCGCTCGGCTACCGCGCCGACGTCGCCTATTGGATCGCCGCCTACAACGAGAATTCCGACTACGCGCAATATGCGCCGATCGACCAGTGCGGCGGGCAGGCGACCTCGACCAATTCCGGCGCCAGCTACATCACCGCCAAGTTCAACGGCTTCCAGCGCACCAACAACACCACCGACGGGCCGCTGTATCACTACCTGCTCAACTTCTCGCCGAACGGGCAGGGCACCGATGTGCACGGCGCCAGCGGCGTGCAGGCGGTGTATCCGTTCCACTATCCGCCGCCCGGCTATCCCATCACCATCGACAGCGTCTATCAGGGCACGCTGTACGACCTCCGGCAATGGGCGATGAAGGGCGACGAGGCGCCCGGCCTGCTGTGCACCGCCGGATACACCGTGCCGAACGGCTCGTCGAACTTCAGCGGCCCGAAATGTCTGTCGAACGTCCCGATCAGCGGCAACGTGCCGCTCCTGGAGAACTACGCGATCGGGCCGGCGATCAACGTGACCTCCGGGCCGAAGATTCTCGACAACAGCAACGGCAATGTCGACTACACCCAGCTGAAGTCCTGGCTGGACGACAAGAGCAGGACCACCGGCGTGCTGTTCGACGATCCCCGGAAGCCGCCGGTGCCGGTGCAGATCGCCCGGATCGGGCTCTATCTGCACTCCCTGCAGGATGCCTCCTCGCACGGCACCTTCTGCGGCGACGACGCGCCGTCGCCCCCGGGCGGCTCGGATGTCGGCAGCTACATGTTCATGAGCTCGGGCAGCATCAAGCTCAGCTTCGGCACCTATTGCGCGACGGGGCCGCATCTGGCGAGCCACGTCCAGGAGACGGGCACCGGCGACACCAGCCTGCCGCTGCGCGACTATGTGGCGCTGAACAACACGGTGGACGAGCTGATCCTGTTCGGTAACAACGTCGCCAAGCCGCGCGGCTGGATCGTCAACCCCAGCCTGCTGCCGCCTGATGTCGTCGGGCGCAAGAGCGCGGCCGGCGACAGCGCCGCCGATTTGAAATCGCGCCTCGTCGGCCGCATCGTCTCGGGGCAGCAATGGTCCCGCGCGGAGGTCTACAACTCCGGCGTCATCACCTTTCCGCTGCAACGCACCGATGCGCAGGACCGGCTGAACACGATGAACGCCGCGCTCGGCGCGTACTCGAAGCGGCTGCTGAACGCCAACCCCAAGCTGACTCCGTTGAAGCCGATGCCGGGGAATTCGTTTCACCCGACCGACAAGTCGGTGTGTTTCAAGTAGCTGCTGAAGCAGCTCGGTCGCTCGTTACTGCAGTGTTTGGATGTGGCGAACTGAGCGACGTACGACGAATGCGCCCCCCTCCCATCATGGCGAAGCTTCGTCTCGCCTTGCGGGAGGGGACGCGGTCCGGTTAGCACCACCCCTTCTTCCAGTGACCGGGCGGGCAGTGATGGCCGCGCCAGCCCACCTTGCGGCCGCGGCTCCAGCCGAAGGCCCGATGACCACCGCCGCGGCCCCAGCCGTGACCATGGCCGCCGTGGCCATGCCCGCCTCTGACCGCGATGACATCAGACGCGCCGCGATCGGCGTGATCGACCTGGATGGGCGCGAGCGGCATGGCGCTGACAGGTGTGATCAGTGCGGTCGAGATCGATGCAGCCAGGATGAAGAGCGCTTTGCGCATGGGACTCCTCGGATGTTTGGACAATGAAATGATGGATGGAGCGGCTTTGCGGCTTGTCTGTGTCGTCAAGCGAAGGGGGGGGCCGAGCTCGTCGATCTCGCACCCCCCGCGCGCGAACTACTTCCTGGTCGTGCTGGAGCCGGTCGTCGTCATGCGCTGGCCGGGAGCGCTCTCGGAATGCCCCGGGCCGGCGGCCGTGTTGCGCTGATGACCAGGCGCATACTCGGACGCGCCGGGCGCCGTCGAGGTCCTGCTGGTCTGCATGCGATGGCCGGGCGCCGTCTTCGACACGCCGTGCAAACTCCCTGCGGTCTCTGCGGCGAACGCTGGTGAAGCCGCGAACAGCGCCGCGGCCAGAACGACTGCCATCCTCATGAACGAACCTCCTCCGTGTTGAGATCGGAGCAACATGGAGTTCCTGGCGATCGTTCCGGCCTCCCGTACTATCCCGGTGTTCCCGGCGGGGGCGCCGCTGGGGTCAATGTCGGCGTCGCACATTCCATCACCCGCGCCGCAGCGGGCGCGATGCGACGCGGCGTTGCCGCGAGCCTCCTGATGTGTCCTGCGCCGTCTTAGGGGGATGCCGTCGTCGAAAGCGTCTTCCAGAGCAGATATCCGCCCAGCACGATCAGGATCATCGGCATGAGCGGCAACGGCAAGGCAAGAAGATCCCACAGGCCGGCCGCAAGAATGATGACCCCGATGACTACGCCGAACCGGTCGACCTTGAGGCTCCGTTGCGTCCGCACCATCTGTGCGCCCAGGATGAGGACCCCGACGCCCACCAGGAACCAGCCCCAGGGAAGCCCGGCGAGCATGACCACGCCGAGCCAGATGAAGAAGACGGCCCAGGCGGCTGAATCGATTTGACGATGCGGATCGGGTGTGTCGTGGGATGGGACGAGAGACGCTTGCGTATCGGCCATGATGCTGCCTCCGCTTCTCTGACGACGACAGCTTGGTGCGGATTCACGTCGGCGCTGTTGATGCAAGTCAACCAAAGCGCGGGGGAAGCGCTAGGTCGTGGCGGACGCAACGACCTTCGATCCAGCACAAGCGAGCCAGTTGAATGCGCCGGCAGGCAGCGTCGGCCAATTCGGATAGCGCGCGTAGCCCGGATGAGCGATAGCGACATCCGGGGCCTCACACGTCACCTGCGATGAACCCGGATGTCGCTTCGCTCATCCGGGCTACGGGACCTCGACGACCAGGGCCGGATCGAAATCCGGGTTCTCTTTCCCATAGCCGTGCGGGTTGCAGATCACGCGGGTGGCGCCGATCTGATAGTCCGATTGCGTGTGGATGTGGCCGTGGATCCAGAGCGCCGGCTGCGTCGCCAGGATCAGCGCCGAGAGGTCCGAGGCGTAGGCGGCAGTGACGCGGTCGTTGCGATAGCGCTCGGCGACCGAGCCCCAGCCGGGGGCGTGGTGGGTGACGACGACGGTCGGGCCGTCGAACGGCGTCTCGAGGAGGCCGGTGAGCCAGGTGCGGGAGGTCCGGTGCAGGCCGAGCGCCTCCTGCGGCCGGAAGCGCAGCCAGGGCTGCTTGCGCCAGGTGATGCGGCGATGGTCGTTCATGCGGTCGCGGCACACCGCCATGGTGTGGACCTCGGAGCCGGGGCCGAAGATCGCATAGTCGGTCCACAGCGTGCAGCCTGCAAAGCGCACGCCCGCGAGCACGACCGCCTCGTTCTCCAGCAGATGCACCCCGAACCGCGCCGCCTCGGCGCGCGCCTGCGTCAGCTCCTCCGGATAGGTGCGGTGATAGAACTCATGGTTGCCCATCACCATGACGATCGGCACGTCGTCGGCCACGATCTCGCGCAACCGGGCAAAACCGTTCACCGCCCTCTCGCCAACATCGCCGGCGACGACCACCACATCGACCCCGGGCAACGCCGCGATCGGCTTGATGTCGGCCATGTCGGCGTGGAGATCGGAGAAGATGTGGAGGTGCATGGGGAAGGCGGAGCCTAAGGCTCGCCGCGTGGGGCATGTTAGCGAAGCGTAACGCGCCGATCCGGTCAAGCGGCGAGATTTGATCTTGTCCGCCCTATGCTTCCGACGACGATCGTTTAATTAAGAACTGCAACCGACTAAACTTTGGGGGGCGCAAGGCCAAGGCGTCGATGAGCTTGGGCCCAAGATAAGTTGTGAGGCTATGATCAGTAGCTTCAGGACTGGATGACATGAGGCGTCCAATGGCTTGGCCAACCGCCACTTCCCAAGGTTTTTGTGAGCCCGCTAGCATCATGAAAATATTGCGAAGCGACTTCACGTTCCCAAGCTGTCTATCATAGCCCGATAATTTGAATTTGTTCATCTCCTTGAACTGCGGATGCTCAGGGTACTGCGTGAGCCAATAGTCTATGGCCTCGATCATCTTAGCCCAGTTCGTGTCAAGTGACGCCAGTACATCATCTGACAGTATCAGATTTTCTGCCGCCCTGCAGAACAGTCGCATTCGCTTTACTATCTTTTTATCGTTGATTTCGTAGGGGTGTTCATCTCGATCTCTCAGCGAAAACGCCGTTGCACTGTCGTAGATTGCGCCGGCAATCTCTTCGACCTGATCTTCATACTTGTCGAGGCTCTGAATATCTCCGGCCGCACAGGGCCAAACCAAAAGTCTGCGCTCAGAGGTCCGAGCTGCTTGCTGCCAAATGCGCTCATCGTCTTCACCCTCAACGAGGAGTATAGGCATCTTATTGAAGACGTTTGATAGTGGATGGGCGCCAAAAATTGGTAAGACCCTCTGTAAGGGTTCGTTGATCGGAACAAATCCTACTTCGTTTTGTCCGGACGAGATAAATCCAACGTGGGCCTCAGTGTAAGCGCTAAGAGCTCCTAGGACAGCTGTGCTGTGAGTCGCGACTAGAACGACGATATCTCGCGATCTTACAGCGTCCACCAGCAGTGTCATTAAACGTTCTTGAAGATCAGGGTGAAGGTGAACGTCAGGTTCGTCCAGAAATAAGTATGAGGTTTTTCCCTGAAGATCCTCAGCTCCGTAAGAAAACGCAAGTATCTCAATCGCGAGGCTGATTAATTCGGCTTCTCCGCTGCTTATTAGTTGTGCGGGGAGCGGTTGGTCGGTATTCTTGGACTTGATTTCAAATCCAGCATTCGTTCCGCGAGAAAGCTCGACGTGGTCTAGCAGCTTATTGATAAGCGCAAGCGTAGAATCAAACGAAAACGTGAGGTCTTGACGCGATTTAAGGTCTTTTTCGATCTTTCTGAGAACTAATGTCTCTAATCTGCGATATTCTGTGACGCTTAAACCTCTGAAATTTTCATAGCGATTTGTGCGGCGAACATTGTCCGCCCATCCCGGGTTGTTTGCAAGGGTCGTCTCAATGCCCCCATCGTATGCAAGCTGACCGCCACGTTCAGGTGTTATGTATCGCGCCGAGCCAACATTGGGCAGTGCGTCCCTGTGTTGTTCAAACGTACGTAGCAGAGTACTTTTTCCGGTGCCGTTCTTTCCAAGAAGCACATTGATCTTCGAAAGGCCTGTAAGTTTCTTTTCCGCTACTACAATGTCCACCGGTGCGATCCCCAAAAGAAGGGCGACCTTTCGGCCGCCCGTCTGTTCCTCTCCGAGAGATAGCTGTGTCGTCTTTCTTTCTAAGATTACGAACACCCCGTCGTGCTGCCGCACGTGTCGCATTTCATGCAGGTGCCGTTCCGGACCAGCGTGAAGTTCCCGCACTCCGAGCACATCTCGCCTTCGTAGCCCTTGGCCTTGGCTTCGGCGCGGCGTTCGGCCTTGGAGGCGACTTGCGCGTTGGCCGTGCCGGCCTTGCTCCATTGCAGGGCTTCGAGCTTCTCGGTGGGCGAGAGGTCGTGCTGCGCCTCCTGCTTCAGGGCGACGGCGCCTTCGATGGCGTCGCCGACGCGGGAGCCGGAGAGGGCGGTGACGCGGCCGGAGGGGCCGGCGTCATGCGGGGTGGAGACCGCCGCCGTGCTCGATGACGAGCCGCCGCGCATCACGACGAGGTTGTCGGTGCGGGAGCGGGTCAGGCCGCGCGACACGTATTTCGCGGCCTGCTGGCTCGGGCCGTCCTCCGACGGCTTGCCTTCGTCGACGCCGCGGCCGAGCGCGTCGAAGTTGCTCTCCGAGGGGTCGACATGGGCGAGGTCGAAGCGCGACATGTAGCTGACGGCGAGCTCGCGGAACACGTAGTCGAGGATCGACGTCGCGTATTTGATCGAGTCGTTGCCCTGCACGGGGCCGGCCGGCTCGAAGCGGGTGAAGGTGAAGGCGTCGACATACTCCTCCAGCGGCACGCCGTACTGGAGGCCGAGCGACACCGCGATGGCGAAGTTGTTGATGAAGGAGCGCAGCGCCGCGCCCTCCTTGTGCATGTCGATAAAGATCTCGCCGAGACGGCCGTCATCATACTCGCCGGTGCGCAAGTACACCTTGTGGCCGCCGACGACCGCCTTCTGGGTGTAGCCCTTGCGGCGATCCGGCATCTTCTCGCGCTCGCGCATCACGACGATGCGCTCGACTAGCTTCTCGACGATCTTCTCCGAGACTTGCGCCGCACGCGCGGCCATCGGCTTCTCGTAGAAGGAATCGACCGCATCGTCCTCGTCCTCATCGTCGGAGATGAGCTGCGAGTTGAGCGGCTGCGACAGTTTTGAGCCGTCGCGATACAACGCGTTGGCCTTCAGCGCGAGCTTCCAGGACAACAGATACGCCGCCTTGCAGTCCTCGACCGTGGCGTCGTTCGGCATGTTGATGGTTTTTGAGATCGCGCCCGAGATGAACGGCTGCGCCGCCGCCATCATGCGGATGTGGCTCTCGACCGAGAGATAGCGCTTGCCGATCTTGCCGCAGGGATTGGCGCAATCGAACACCGCATAGTGCTCGGCCTTCAAATGCGGGGCACCCTCGACCGTCATCGCGCCGCAGATGTGCACGTTGGCGGCCTCGATCTCGCGCTTGGTGAAGCCGATGGCGGCGAGCAGCTCGAAGGTCGGCGAGGCCAGCGCGTCCGCCGAGACGCCGAGTTGCTTGACGATGAAGTCCTCGCCCAGCGTCCACTTGTTGAACACGAACTTGATGTCGAAGGCGGTCGGCAGCGCCTTCTCGACCTTGGCGATGGCCTCGTCGGTGAAGCCCTTGGCCTTCAGGGTCGAGGCGTTGATGCCCGGCGCGTTGGACAGCGAGCCGTGACCGACGGCATAGGCCTCGATCTCGGCGATCTCGCTCTCGCGATAGCCGAGGGCGCGCAGCGCCTCCGGCACGGCGCGGTTGATGATCTTGAAGTAGCCGCCGCCGGCCAGCTTCTTGAACTTCACCAGCGCGAAATCCGGCTCGATGCCGGTGGTGTCGCAATCCATCACGAGGCCGATGGTGCCGGTGGGGGCGACCACGGTGACCTGGGCGTTGCGATAGCCGTTGGTCTCGCCGAGCGCGAGCGCGTCGTCCCAGGCCTGGATGGCGTGGCTGACGAGCGAGACCTGCGGGCAGTGGGCGTGGTCGAGCGGCACCGGGGCGACCGATAGCGCCTCATAGCCGGTCGCTTCGCCCCGCGCGGCGCGGCGATGATTGCGGATGACGCGCAGCATGTGCGCGGCGTTCTTCTTGTAGCCGGGGAAGGAGCCGAGCTCGCCGGCCATCTCGGCCGAGGTCTTGTAGGCGATGCCGGTCATGATCGCCGAGAGCGCGCCGCACAGCGCGCGGCCTTCCTTCGAGTCGTAGGACAGGCCCATGGTCATCAAGAGGCCGCCGATATTGGCATAGCCGAGGCCGAGCGTGCGGAACTCGTAGGACAGCTCGGCGATCGCCTTCGACGGGAACTGCGCCATCAGCACGGAGATCTCGAGCACGACCGTCCAGAGCCGGCACAGATGCTCGTAGGCGCCGACGTCGAAGTGCTTGGTCTGCGTGTTGTAGAACGTCAGCAGGTTGGCCGAGGCCAGGTTGCACGCGGTGTCGTCCAGGAACATGTATTCCGAGCACGGATTGGACGCGCGGATGTCGCCGGACGCCTTGCAAGTGTGCCAGTCGTTCATCGTGGTGTTGAAGTGCAGGCCGGGATCGGCCGAGGCCCAGGCGGCGTGACCGATTTTTTCCCAGAGGTCGCGCGCCTTCAGCGTCTTGACGACCTTCTTGTTG
Organism: Bradyrhizobium sp. HKCCYLRH2015; assembly: GCF_051168215.1. Taxonomy (NCBI): domain Bacteria; kingdom Pseudomonadati; phylum Pseudomonadota; class Alphaproteobacteria; order Hyphomicrobiales; family Nitrobacteraceae; genus Bradyrhizobium; species Bradyrhizobium sp. HKCCYLRH2015. Next base: position 79,221 of record NZ_JBNPUO010000004.1, read on the forward strand.
GTGCGGCCGATCAGGTTCCAGTCGCCGTCGGTCTCGACGGCGCGGAGGAAGTCGTCCTTCAGCGACACCGAGTTGTTGGAGTTCTGGCCGGACACGGTCAGGTACGCTTCCGAATCCCAATCGGTGTCGTAGATCGGGAAGTCGATGTCCTTGTAGCCCTGCTTGGCGAACTGGATGACCCGCTTGATGTAGTTGTCGGGCACCAGCGCGCGGCGCGCGAGCTTGATCTCGCGGCGCAGCGCCGGGTTCTTCTCCGGATCGAAGCAGTCGTCGCCGGAGCCCTCGCAATTGACGCAGGCCTTCATCACGGCCTTGAGGTGCTTCTGGTTGATCTTGGAGCCGGTGACCAGCGCCGCGACCTTCTGCTCCTCCTTCACCTTCCAGTCGATATAGGCCTCGATGTCCGGATGGTCGGCGTCGACCACCACCATCTTGGCGGCGCGGCGGGTGGTGCCGCCCGACTTGATCGCGCCGGCGGCGCGGTCGCCGATCTTGAGGAAGCTCATCAGGCCGGACGAGCGGCCGCCGCCCGACAGCCGCTCGCCTTCGCCGCGCAGCCGCGAGAAGTTGGAGCCGGTGCCGGAGCCGTATTTGAACAGGCGCGCCTCGCGCACCCACAGGTCCATGATGCCGCCGTCATTGACGAGGTCGTCCTCGACGCCCTGGATGAAGCAGGCGTGCGGCTGCGGGTGCTCGTAGGAGGACTTCGACTTGGTCAGCTTGCCGGTCTTGTAGTCGACGTAATAGTGGCCCTGGCCGGGGCCGTCGATGCCATAGGCCCAGTGCAGACCGGTGTTGAACCATTGCGGCGAGTTCGGTGCGACCATCTGCTTGGCGAGCATGAAGCGCAGCTCGTCGTAGAACGCGACCGCGTCCTCTTCGCTCGAGAAGTAGTTGCCCTTCCAGCCCCAATAGGTCCAGCAGCCGGCGAGGCGGTCGAACACCTGCTTGGCGGAGCGCTCGCTGCCATAGCGCTCATTCTCAGGGAGAGCGGCCAGCGCCTCGGTGTCCGGCACCGAGCGCCACAGCCAGGACGGCACGGTCTCTTCCTCGACCTTCTTCAGGCGCGCGGCGACGCCCGCCTTGCGGAAATACTTCTGCGCCAGCACGTCGGAGGCGACCTGCGACCAGAACTCGGGCACCTCGACATTCTCGAGCCGGAACACCACGGAGCCATCCGGATTCTTGATCTCGGACGTGGTCAGGCGGAAGTCGATCCCCTGATAGGGTGACTGTCCTTCGGTGGTGTTGCGCCGTTCAATCCGCATCGCGAGCCCCAATTGTTCTTGCCGGACCGCGTTCGCTGCGGCCGGATCATTGCATCCAAGGGCGGCGGCTGGAAGTCCCCGGACGCTGCCGGGAAACTCGTCTGCCGCCGCAGTTCAACCGGTTGCCCGGTCCGCATCTGTTCAGCCTCGAAGCCGAAGGCCTTGCGCCGTTGTCCGGCGTCTCGCCCCGTCTTCCTGCGCGGCGCGTGCAGCCCGTCCGCTGCCTGCGCCGCCTGTTCTCAACGCGTCACTTCCGCCGCTCTGCTCCGTCGTCCCTGCAGGGGAGACCCCACATCTAGTGGGTTCCCCGCCGGAGCGCGGCGGCGCAGCGATGGTACACAGGGCAGACGGCGACCCACGCCCGCAGCCGTACGGACGGCGGCGTGGTCGTCTTCGAACCCTCTCGAGGGAAGCGGCCGGCCAGACCCGAAACATGACTGTGCGCCGAACCGGGCCGGAAGCTAGGACGACTCCGCTTCCCCCGTCAAGGACTAGTGGGGGTTCCCTAACCAAACACTAAATATGGGGGAAAGTACGGGATAACCAGGGCGTGTGCCGGTATCGTGATGGCCGTAACTATCGGCGAGTCCTCGCGGATTCGAAACCGGAAAAATTTGTTCGGAGCGCTGTCCACAGGGCTTCGTCCCGCTGTTCACAGGGGCAGATTTATTCGCGTGCAAACGGCGTGTTTTGCTTGCATCAGCGGGACTCACGGGCGCCTACGGAGCGTTCGCGGGGCAGGCATGCCCCACAATCCCTGGTGTGGCCGGGAAAACGCCGGCAAGGTCGTCCTCCCACGGACGGCGCCGGTGATTCCATGACAGACAAGCCAGTGGCCAGCGGGCGGATCACGCCCGCCGGGCTGATGTTCCTCGCCATCACCTCGCTCGGCTGGGGCTTCAACTGGCCGGTCACCAAGCACCTGGTGGGCGTGCTGCCGCCCTTGACCCTGCGCGGCACCACCGGGGTGGTCGGCGCGCTTCTCCTGGCTCTGCTGGCCGTCATCCGCAGCCAGAGTCTTTACGTGCCGCGCGAGGTCTGGCCGCGGCTGATCCTGGCCGGGATGCTCAACGTCACCGCCTGGATGGTGCTGATGGGGCTGGCGCTGCTGTGGCTGCCGGCGGGCGAGGCGGCGCTGATCGCCTACACCATGCCGGTGTGGGCCTCGCTGCTGGCCTGGCCGATCCTCGGCGAGCGGCCGACGCTCCTGCGCGTGCTGGCGCTGGTGCTGGCGTTCGCGGGGCTGGCCGCGATCATGGGCAGCAACGGACTCAACGCCAGTCGCGACAAGCTGCCGGGCATCCTGATGGTGCTCGGCGGCGCGTTCGGCTTCGCGCTCGGCACGGTGATGGCCAAGAAGCTCCCGATCAGGCTGCCGCCTTTGTCGGCCGCGGCCTGGCAGATCGGCATCGGCTGCGTGCCGATCGTGATCGTGGGCTTCGCGGTCGAGCATTCCGACTGGACGAAGCTCGATCGGCTCGACTGGGCGCTGATGTTCTATTCCACCGTGATCCAGTTCTGCGTCGCCTATGTCGCCTGGTTCGCGGCGCTGTCGCGGCTGCCGGCGTCCGTGGCGGCGATCGGCACGATGGCGGTGCCGGTGATCGGCGTCCTGGCCTCCGCGATCGCGCTGCGCGAGCCGCTCGGGGCAGGGCAGGTGGCCGCGCTGGCGTTCACGCTGGCCGCGGTGGCGATGGCGACCCGCGGCTAGCGCCAGCCGGCTTGCCGTCCAGCGCGCGTCGCACCATCTGCGCAAGCTCGGCGCGGCGATAGGGCTTGGTCAGCAGCAGCGCGTCCGGCACGAGCTGCTGGTTCTCGACCATCTCATCGCCGGTATAGCCGGAGGTGTAGAGCACGGGGAGCGCGGGGCGCGTCGTCATGATGGTTTCGGCGAGCTGCCGGCCGCTGATGCCGCCGGGCATGATGACGTCGGTGAACAAGAGGTCGAAGGGCTGGTTCTGCGCGGCGATCGCCAGCGCCTCCGAGGCCTGCGAGGCGACGAGGGTGGTGTAGCCGAGGCCCTGCAACTGGGCGAGCACGAAGTCGCGCACCAGCGGATCGTCCTCGACCACCAGGATCGTCTCACGGCCATGCGGCAGCGCCTGCTCGTGCTCTGGCTCGGTCTGTTGCGCCGCCTGCGCCGCCGGCAGATAGAGCCGGATCGTCGTGCCGCGGTTCTGCTCGCTCTGAAGCTTGACGTGGCCGCCGGACTGCCTGACGAAGCCATAGACCATGCTGAGGCCGAGACCGGAGCCCTTGCCGGCGTCCTTGGTGGTGAAGAACGGCTCGAAGGCGCGATCCTTCACCTCGGCCGGCATGCCGCTGCCGGTGTCGCTGACCGCGACCATGACGTAGGAGCCCGGGACGATGCCGGGATTGGCCGCTGCATAGGCCGCGTCGAGCGTGGTCTTCGCCGTCTCCAGGAGCAGCCTGCCGCCGTCGGGCATCGCATCGCGCGCGTTGATCGCCATGTTGACCAGCGCGTTGGCGAGCTGCGCGGAATCGACATGGGCGATGAGATCCTCGTCGGCGAGAACGGTCCTGATCTCGACCTGCTCGCCGAGCGTCGGCCGCAGCAGCTTGGCGATGTCCTCCACCGTGCCGTTGACGTCGATGTTGCGCGGACGCAGCGGCTGCTTGCGGGCGAAGGCGAGCAGATGACGGATCAGCTCGGTGCAGCGATCGGTGGCCCTGCCGATCAGGGCCGCGAACTCGGCCGCCGCCGGCCGGTCCTGCACCGCGTCGATCAGGACCTCGATCGACCCGGTGATGATCGTCAGCATGTTGTTGAAGTCGTGCGCGACGCCGCCGGTGAGCTTGCCGATGGCATCGAGCTTCTGCGCCTGCTGCAGCAGGCGCTCGGTCTCGTGCACGTCGGTGACGTCGTGATACACCAGCGCGGCGCCGCTGATCGCGCCTGCGGAATTGCGCAGCGGCCGGCCGCTGACCATCAGGCGAAACTGCGGCCGGCCGTCAGTCGGCTTGACCACGACCTCGCGGCGGTCGAACGACCGCCCGCACAAGGCGCGCGCGATCGGGAGCTCCTCGTCGACAATGCGGGTGGCGGCGTCGCTCTCGTAGAACTGGTTTGCGGCCAGCATCTCGGCGAAAGTCTTGCCCACATTCGTTCCCAGGAAACGTCCCATCGCCTGGTTCGACAGCATGATGGTCCCTTCGGGATCGACGACGAGGACGCCCTCGGCCATGCTGTTGAAGGTGTTCGTGAGAATGGCGGAGAAGCGGCGCAGCTCGTCATAGGCCGCGGCGAGATCGCTGCGCTGCTGCACGGCCTGGGCTTCCAGCGAGGTCGCGGTCTTCCGTGACAGGGTGAGGGACGAGCGCAGCGCCCGGTCGGAAAGATGAGCGCGCCGGACGAGATAGCCCGACATCAGGAGCAGCAGGCCGACGCCGGCGAGGTCGATCGCCAGCAGCCAGGACCCGGTTCGTCGCGAGATCGTGGCGCGGTCCGCCAGCAGCCGGCGCTCGTCGTCGGTAAAGGCGTCGAGCGCCTGGTTGATCGTCGTCATCGCCGCCGGACCGGCCGCGCTCGCCGCCAGCGCCTGCAGGCCGTCGCGATCGTTCGCCGCGTGGCGACGGATCAGCTCGCCGGCAAGCTGGATGCGCCGCTGCACGATGCCATAAATTGCTCGCAGCCGCTCGCTCTGCGAGGAATTGTCCCGGACGAGCCCTCGCAGGTCGGCCCAGGCCGCAGGGATGAGTCCGCTTGTCTCCTGAAACTCTGCGATGAAACGGTCGGCTCCGGACAAGGCGAAGCCGCGCGAGGCCGCTTCTGACTGACGCAGCAGGACGCGGAGCTCGGAGGATTTCTCCAGCACCTCCATCGTGTGCTCGACGAGGGCGGTATCGTTGCGCGCCTTGATGTCCAGTGCCGTCGACGCAGCGCCGATCGCGAGCAGAGTTCCAAGGCCGAGCCCCAGCACCACGCGCCGGCGGATCATCGGTGGCCTCCAATGGCGCGGGATGCCGTCGTGTCCTGCCAACTGCATGGGAAGGTTTCCATCGGAATTTTTTGGCGCCGAGCTCCGGGACGATCGCAGTTCCGATCCGCGCGATGGTCGAGTCAGGAGAAGTGAGCGCGCGTCGGCACGTCCTCGGAAAAGGCATTCTCGGCCAACGCATCATCGGCCAGGGCGTCATCGGCGGGGTCTGCCAGCGCGAGCCGCACCATCTTGGCGAGCTCCGACTTGCGATAGGGCTTGGTGAGCAGGAGCGCCGCCTGGTCGAGGCGGCCGTGCTCGACCATCGCGTTGTCGGTATAGCCGGACGTGTACAGCACCTTGGTGCCGGGCCGCTGCCGCAGCGCCTCCTCGGCGAGCTCCTTGCCGTTGACGCCGCCGGGCATGATGACGTCGGTGAACAGGAGATCGAAGCTTTGGCCGGAGTCGATCTTGGCCAGCGCCTCGACCCCGGTCGATGCGGTGATGGTCTTGTAGCCGAGGCTCTGCAACTGTGACACGACGAAATCCTGCACCAGGGGATCGTCCTCGACGATAAAGATCGTCTCCTCGCCGCGCGGCGGCGGCGGCTCGGGCGGAGCAGGGCTCGTCGCCTGTCCCTTGGGCACGGGGATGTAGAGCCGGATCGTGGTGCCCCGTCCTTCCTCGCTGTAGATCTTGATGTGGCCGCCGGATTGCTTGACGAAGCCGTAGACCATGCTGAGGCCGAGGCCGGAGCCCTTGCCGGCTTCCTTGGTCGTGAAGAACGGCTCGAAGGCGCGGTCGCGGACCTCCGGCAACATGCCAGTGCCCGTGTCGCTGACGGCGACCATGACATAGGGCCCGGGCGTCACGCCGGCGTTGGCCGAGGCATAGGCCTCATCGAGCACCACCCGGCGCGATTCCAGCAGCAGCTTGCCGCCATTGGGCATCGCGTCGCGGGCGTTGATCGCCATGTTGACCAGCGAGTTGGCGAGCTGCGCCGAATCGATGTGCGTGATCAGCGTCTCGTCTTCGAGGATCGAGTTGATCTCGATCTGCTCGCCGAGCGTCGGACGCAGCAGCTTTGCGATGTCGAGAATCGTGCTGTTGACGTCGCTGTCGCGCGGATGCAGCGGCTGCTTGCGGGCAAAGGCGAGCAGATGCCGGATCAGCTCGGTGCAGCGGTCTGCCGCCTGTCCGATCAGCGCTGCGGTCGCCGCGGCGGCGGGGCGGTCTTTCACCTCGTCGGCCAGCGTCTCGATGGTGCCGGTAATGATCGTCAGCATGTTGTTGAAGTCGTGTGCGACGCCGCCGGTGAGCTTGCCGATCGCATCCAGCTTCTGCGCCTGCTGCAGCAGCCGCTCGGTCTCGTGCGCCGTGGTGATGTCGTGATAGACCATCGCCGCGCCGGTAATGCCGCCCGCGGCGTCGCGCAGCGGGCGGCCGGAGATCATCAGTCGCAGCGTCTCGTCCCGGTCGGGCCGGTAGACGATCAGCTCGCGGCGGTCGAAGCTCTCGCCCCGCAAGGCTCGCGGCGTCGGCAGGTCGTGGGCTGCGACAGGCGTCACGCCGTCGCTTTCGTAGACGCGGAGGCGCGCGCGGACGTCGGCCAGATTCTTTTCCGGGCTGTAGCCAAGCAGATGTTCGACCGCGGGGTTCGAGAATACCACGGTGTCCGCGGCATCGATGACGAGCACGCCCTCTGCCATGCTGTTGAACGTGTTCTGCAGGATCTCGGCGGAATGGCGCAGCTTCTCATGGGCGGCGATCAGGTCGAGATGCTGCTGCTCGGCCTTTTCCGCCAGCGAGATGGCCTCGGCTTCGGACCGGACCAGCGACGCGCGCAGCGCACGATCGTGGAGATAGGTCCGCCGGATGAGGTAGAAGGCGATGATCAGCAGCAGCGCGAGGCCGCACAGGTCGATCGTGAGCAACAGCGATCCGGTGGCCTTCGACGTCATCGAACGCTGCGTCAGCAGCTCGCGCTGATCGGCAACGAAACGGTCGAGATGGGCCGTGATCTCGCTCATGGTCGCCGGGCCTTCGGCGCGGCTTCTGAGCGCTTCGAGCCCCGCACGATCGGAGGCGGCGCGCAACCGGATCAGCTCCGCGGCGAGCTCGACCCTGCGGGCAACCAGGGCTTCGGTCTCGGTCAGAAGCTTCAGCGGTTCGGGATTGTCGGCCACGGCGCGCCGCAGCTCGGCCATGGCGACCGGAATTTTCGTGCTGACATCGGCAAACTCCGTCCTGAATTGATCTTCACCGACGAGTGCGTAGCCGCGAGAGGCCGCTTCCGCTTCGCGTAGCAGCAGGCGCAGATCGGAGGTCTTCTGCAGGATGTCGAGCGATGAATTCACCCAGGCCGCGTCGTGGCGCGACTTGATGTCGAGCGCCGTGGACGCGGCGCCGATCGCCAGCAGCGTTCCAAGACCGAGCCCCAATGCGAGGCGCTGATAGGTCATCTGCGTTTCTCAATCATCGACATGTCCGCCAGCCGGGCCGGGGACAATCGCGGCCAGCCACATGCTCCGAGCTTCGATGCAGCTGCGTCCAAGCAGTGAAGATATGTCGGCAAGGCGCGCCTCCTTGTTCGAAGTTCTTGGCGCGTTCGCGGGCGGCAGGCCCAAGCCGCTCACCCGCGGCGTTTGCACTGCGCGAGTCCCGCGAAAATCCATGTGTCCATCGACTGATATCAACCAAGCCTGCGAAGCGCCCAAACGGGCAGAATCACGAGCTCAAACAATATTGGACCGGAACGGGCCGATCATCTGCACGTCGCGAGGCACATTTTGAAATATGGGCGAAAATCAGCCTGCAACGTGGCGCATTAGACACAGAACAAACAACAATACGGCACGAAAAAGGCGGCGAGCGTAGCCCTCGCCGCCTGCTGTTGTCGCAGCTACGATGTCAGACTCTTACGGGCATGGATGGCGAATGCCATCATAGCCGAGATAAGTTCCCGAAGCCGGATCATACGAGCGGTACCTGCGTGCGCAGTAGCTCGGGTCGACGCCTTCGGTTCCGACGACGGCAACAGGCGCGGAGTCGTCATAGTACGAGTAGTCGGAGTAATAGTCGGGCCCGTAATAATACGGATCATTGTAGTAGGCATAGCTGCTGCCCAACCCGATTCCGACGCCAACGCCGACACCCGGCCAGAAGCCGCCGCCGCGGTGATGCCAGCCGCCACGGTGGCCGCCCTGCCAGCCGCCGCCACCCCAATTGCCGCCGCTCCAGTTGCCGCGGCCGCCACCGGTGTTGACGGCGACGTTGGCGCCGGCCGCCGGACCGCGACCCGCCAGCGCTGCGCCGCCAACGGCTGCGCGTCCGGCAAAGCTGCCGCCGCTCATGCCGCCGCCACCCGGACCGGCCGCAAAGCCGCCGCGTCCGCCGCCGCCGATCGCACCGCCACCGCCCCCGCCGATGGCGGCACCACCGCCGCCGCCCGGACCACGACCGCCGCCGCCCGGACCCTGGGCAAAGCTCGTCGTCGCTGCCGCCAGCGGCAGAATCAGCGCCACTGCCGCCGCCGTGCTCCACGTCTTCAGTCTGGTCATCGTTATCGCTCCATCAGGGGGAAAATGACCTAACCGCAGGCCGCGGATGTCGTTCCCCGCCGTGAACCGATACATCGTCGCGGGCGGAGGCGGTGCAACACTGGACAAGATGCGGGCGGGGTGGCATCAGAACCGGGACCTTCACAGAACCGGCCCCAAGCCCATGAAACAGTTCTTTCTCAAGCTCTTCACGTGGTGGAACGGCCAGACTTTCGGCACCCAATTGTGGACCTGGCGCTTCGGCGAGCTCGTAGGGCAGGATGCACAGGGCAACCGCTATTATCGGACCGCCGGCGGCAAGATCGATCCGGTGCTGCATTTCGAGCGGCGCTGGGTGATCTATAACGGCCTGGCCGAAGCGAGCCGTATTCCGCCCGAATGGCACGGCTGGATGCATCACATGGTCGACGTGCCGCCGACTCAGGACGGCTACAAGCCGCGCGAGTGGGAAAAGCCGCATCAGCCGAACCTGACGGGGACCGCGCTGGCGTATCGCCCGGCCGGCTCGACCTTGGGCAGCGGTCGCAGGCCAAAGGCCACCGGTGATTATCAGCCCTGGACTCCTGGCGGCTGATTCGATTTCGCGCGAGATGACCCGATCGGAAGAGGCCGCCCGAACTCCGGGCGGCCGCTTTGCTTTCGGGAGCCTGGCAAACCTGCGCTACGACGGGTTGGTCCGGAGGGCGGCCGCCGCATGCTCCGCCGCCTCGATTCGCCGCTTCCGGGACGGTGCGATCCGCTCCAGCATGCGTGACACCACCTCGGGCGGCGCCGTGTCGGGGGAACCAGCGGTGAAAGGGGGCGCCGGATTGTATTCGAGCCTGAGCTGGATGGCCTCGGCCGTCTGGCGATCGACCAGCTGCGCCACCAGGGTCAGCGCGAAGTCGATGCCGGCCGTGACACCGCCGCCGGTTATCCGGTTACGGTCGATGCACACGCGCTCGGTGCTGACGGTGGCGCCGAACAGCGGCAGGCACTCGCGCGCGCTCCAATGGGTCGCGGCGCGATAGCCATCCAGCAGGCCGGCGGCGCCGAGCGCCAGCGAGCCCGTGCACACCGAGGTGACGTATCTGGCCCCTTCGGCCTGGCGGCGGATGAAGCCGATGACCTCGGCGTCGCCGAGGATGGCGTCGACGCCGAAGCCGCCGGGAATGCAGATCACGTCCGCCTGCGGACAGTCGGCAAAGGTCGTCGTCGGCAGCAGCGTGAGAACTGAGTCGGTCGGGATCGGCTCGATCTTCTTCCAGACCAGGTGCAGCGTTGCACCGGGCACGCTCGAGAACACCTGTACCGGTCCGGTGAGATCGAGCTGGGTCACCTGGGGAAACAGAACGAGAGCGATCGAAATCGGTCGGGGCATGGCGGTGCTCGCAGGTCTGGTGCTTGACGGCGGTCATTCTGCATGGTCCGCTGGATGGCTCATATGCCAAAGTTCCCTCGTTTCCGGACAGCGCGGGCCACGGAGCCATCCCCATGATCGGCGTGCTCATTTATCCCGATTTTCAGTTGCTCGACGCCGCCGGGCCGATCTCGGTGTTCGAGATCGCCGCGCGCTATGCGCGCGTCACGCCATCGATCAGGGTCATCGCCGCCACGCCCGGACCCGTGCGGTCGTCATCGGGGGCTGAGATGCTGGCGCGCAAATTCGGTCCGGTGTCGGCGCTGACCACGCTGCTGATCGCCGGCGGCGAGGGTGTGGAAGCCGCGAGCCGCAACACATGCACGCTGAACTTCGTTCGCAAGGTCGCGCAGCGCGGCACCCGGCTTGCCAGCATCTGTTCCGGCGCCTTCGTGCTGGCCGAAGCGGGCCTGCTGGACGGGCGGCGCGCGACCACACATTGGCAGCGCACGCGGCAGTTCCTGCGCGCCTACCCCCATGTGAAGCTCGAGCCTGACAGCATCTATGTCCGCGACGGCAACGTCTGGAGCTCGGCTGGGATCACTGCCGGCATCGATCTCGCACTCGCCATGGTCGCCGACGATCACGGCGAGGAGATCGCGCAGAAGACCGCACGTCAGCTCGTGCTGTACCATCGCCGCAGCGGCGGGCAGTCGCAGTTCTCCTCGCTGCTGGAGCTGAAGGCGCCGAGCGGCCGCTTCGCCGAACTCCTGACCTGGGCGCGCGAGCATCTCGATGCGCCGCTGACGGTCGACGACCTTGCCGAGCGTGCCGGCATGAGCACGCGGCATTTCACCCGCGCCTTCGTGGCCGAGACCGGCACGACGCCGTCGAAGGCGATCGAGCGTCTGCGGCTGGAAGTGGCGCGCGATCGGGTGCAGGCCTCGCATCAGCCGATCGAGCTGGTGGCCGAGGCGACCGGCTTTCGCGATCCTGAGCGGATGCGTCGCGCCTTCATTCGCGCCTTCGGCCAGCCGCCGCAGGCCCTGCGGCGCGCGGCACGCCTCACCGCTTGACCTGCGTCGGTGGATTGGAGGCGCGGGCGTCGATCGTCGATGGCAATTGAAACAATTTAAAGTTGTGTCTCGCGCGTAGAGTGCGCATACTGAATGTATTGCCATTGTTCATGGAGGATACGATGCGCGTATTTCTGTCCCTGATTTTGTTTGCTGCTGCCGCGGTCGGCGGTGTCGACAGCGCCTTTGCGGCAAAAGCTGAAGTCACCGGAATGTGCGTCTGCAAGAAAGGCGGCAGCACGATCGAGACCTATAGCGAGACGATCTGCGTGAAGAACGATCATGCGGGCTGCACATCCGCGAAGGTCGCCTGCGTGAATGCCTATGCGGCCACCTGCAGCGGCAAGGGCGGCACGATTTCCCAGTCGACCAACAAGTGCAGTGTCGGCGCCAAATGCTGAACAGCTGATCAGCTAGACGTTTCCGAACGTCTGTGACACGCAGACCCGCGCGGCGGACATCGGTGCATGTCCGTCCGCGTGTTGGCATCGGCAGGTGTGAGACCTATAGTCCGCCCCGCGAAACCGAGGGGTAGACGAGGCACGATGCGTGTCACCATCATCACCGGCAGCGGAGCCGGCATCGGCGCGGCCGTGGCGCGCCGCCTCTCCGCGCCGGGACAGGCCGTGATGCTGCACGGGCAGGGGGCCAACGAAGCGGGTCTGGCGCGTCTGCGGGACGTCGCCGCGGCGTGCCGAGAGGCCGGTGCCGAAGTCGAATTTCACTGCGGCGACTTGGCCAGACAGGGCGTTGCCACCGAGCTGGCGGCTGCGGCCCGAACGCGGTTCGGCCGGATCGACGCGGTGGTGCATGCCGCCGGCTTTGCCGACCGCCGCAGCTTTCGCGATCTGCCGCGCGACGGGCTCGACCGCTCGCTCGCCGTGATGCCGGCGGCTTTTCATGAGCTCGCCAGCGCCGCACTCCCCGACCTCATGCAAAGCGCGGATGCGCGCGTCGTCGCGATCTCCAGCTTCGTCGCGCATCGCTTCGTGCCGGGCGGCACCTTTCCCGCCTCGGCCGCCGCCAAGGCGGCGCTGGAGGCGCTGGTGAAATGCCTCGCCATCGAGCTGGCTGCGTGCGGCGGCACGGCGAATATCGTCGTGCCCGGCTACACGCGCAAGGATGCGGGGCGGCTCGGCTCGCTCGACCCGGCCGCGTGGCAGACGGCGGCGGCGGCCAATCCGCAACAGCGCCTCGCCGAGCCCGATGACATCGCCGCGGCCGTGACCTTCCTGCTGGCGAAAGACGCCGGCCACGTCACCGGCGCGTTGCTGCCGGTCGATGGCGGCCTGACCCTGATGTAAGCAGCAGATGGATCGAGTGACGATGGAGAGCGTGCAGCAGACAGCCGACGTGGTCGTGCTGGGAGCGGGGATCGTCGGCGTCTCCTCCGCCTACGCCATTCGGGAGCGCGGGCTTTCGGTGGTGCTGGTCGACCGCAAGGCGCCGGGCGAGGAGACATCGTACGGCAATGCCGGCATTCTGTCCTCCGGCTCGATCCTGCCGCTCAATAAACCCTCGCTGTTCTCAGCGCTGCCGTCCTATATCGGCAACCGGAGTGCAGCCCTGCGCTGGGATCCGGCATGGACTCTACGTAACGTCGAATGGGTGCTGCGCTTCCTCGCCAATGCCGTGGAGTCCCGCGTCAGGCCGCGTGCCACCGCCCTGCATGGCCTGATTGGCGCGTCGCTGAAGCTGCATCGCGACTGGATCGTCAGGTCGGGCGAGCCGCAGCGCATCCGCGAGACCGGCTGGCTCAAGGCCTGGCGCAGCGACGCCGTCGGAGCGGCCAAGGCGGAGCAGGCTTTCCTGGCCGAATACGGCATCGAGAGCGAGCTGCTCGACCGCCAGGGCATTTCCGCGCTCGAGCCGAACATGCTGCCGGTCTACAAGGTCGGCCTGCTGCACAGCCAGACGGCGTCGGTCGACTCGCCCGGCAACGTGACCAAGGCCTATGCGCGGATGTTCGAGGGCGCGGGCGGTGTGCTGCGGCAGTCCGAGATCAGGGCCCTGCTGTCGGACGGCGACGGCTGGCGAATCGTGCTCGGCGACGGCGAGATCCGCGCCCGCCATGTCGTGGTTGCGCTCGGCCCGTGGTCGCCGGACATTCTCAGGTCGCTGGGCTACCGGGTGCCGATGGCGTTCGAGCGCGGCTATCACCAGGAGTTCACGCCCAATCCAGCGCGCATGCTGCACCGTCCGATCCACGACGCCGAGGGCAGCTTCCTGATGACGCCGATGGAGAACGGCGTGCGGGTCACGAGCGGCGTCGAGCTGACCGACCGCGATGCACGCTCGAATTTCGCCCAGCTCGAGCAGGTGGTGCCGCTGGCGCGCGGCGTGGTCGAGTTCGGCGAGGCCGTGGCCCAGCCCTGGCGCGGCGCGCGGCCGACCTTGCCGGATTCGCTGCCGATGATCGGGCCGGCGCCGCGACATTCCGGCCTGTGGCTTGCATTCGGCAACCAGCATATCGGCTTCACCACGGGGCCGGCCACGGGCGCGGCGATCGCCGCGATGATCGCGGGCGAGGCGCCGCCGTTCGACGCCTCCGCCTTTGCTCCGAGCCGGTATCTGTGAGGGGCCGCGACCGCGTCACGCCGGAGCTGCGATGAACTACACCTGGGATTTCGCCATCCTCGCCAAGTACAGCCATCTGTTCTGGGTGGGGCTCGGCTGGACCATGGCCTACACGCTCGGCACCATCCTGCTCGGCTCGGTGATCGGGCTCCTCGTCGGCATCGTCAGGCTGCGCCGCCCGGTCGTCATCGACTGGCTGCTGATCGGCTATATCGAGCTGTTCCGCTGCACCCCGCTGCTGGTGCAGATCATCTGGTTCTACTACGCCTTCCCGGTCGTGATCGGCGTCAACATTCCGGCGCATGTCGCCGCGGTCACCGTGCTGTCGCTCTATGCCGGGGCGTTCTATGCCGAGATCGTGCGCGGCAGCATCGAGAGCGTGCCGCGCGGGCAGTGGGATGCGGCGCGCGCGCTCGGTCTGCGTCCGTGGCGGATGATGCGGCTCGTGATCCTGCCGCAGGCCTTGAAGCCGATGCTCGCGCCCTACGTCAACCAGTCGGTGACGCAGTTGAAGAACACCTCGCTGGTGTCGGTGATCGCCGTGCCGGATCTCGTCTACAACGCGACCTTGATCAACGCCGACACCTACCGGCCGCTCGAGGTCTACACCATCATCGCGCTGATCTATTTCGCGATCCTGTTTCCGGCCACCCTGCTGGGCCGCCGGTTCGAGCGCGGCATGAGCTACGACAAGGCGTGAGAGGCTCGGCGTAGCAACATCCTCGCCGTCATTGCGAGCGTAGCGACTTGTCCGCCATAGCCTGAAGGGCGACGGTGGAAGCAATCCAGGGCGGCACGCGTAGGCCTGGATTGCTTCGTCGCTGCGCTCCTCGCAATGACGGCGGAGAGAGCGCAGCTTCGCTTAGATATTCACCTCGACCGGCACGTCCTCGGCCTTGACGCCGGCCAGCCCGAGGCCCTTGACGAACCATTCGCGCATCTGGCCGATGCCGCGATTGTAGTCGATCCACACCGCGAGGAAGTCGCGCCAGCGCTTGTCGGCCTCGCGGCGCACGCCCATGCTGGAGGGGATCGCGACCGACGGCGACTGCAGGATCTTGTAGGTGCCGAGGTTGGGGTTCTTGGCGATCGCGGTGAGGCCGAGGATCAGTGCGTTGACGACGACGTCGACGCGGCCCGATGCCATCTCCAGCATCACCTCGTCGCGCGACTTCAGCGACTTGATGGTCGCGTTCGGCGCAAAGCGCCGGGCCACCGCCTCGTTGGCCGAGCCGACGTCGACGGCGATCTTCACTTCCGGCTTGTTGATGTCGGCCCAGGTCTTGGCCTCCATGCCCTTCTTCAGCATCGCGCCGAACGGATGCGGAAACACCGTGCCGCAGAAGTCGATCACCAGCGCGCGCTGCGGCGTCGGGTTGAGCGCGAAGCCGAGATCGATCTTGCCGGCCTGCAGGTCGAGCACCGAATTGCCGTAGGTCGACTCGACATATTCGAGCTTCACGTCGAGCAGCTTGGCGATGTCGTTGGCCATCTCGATCGAGAAGCCCGACCACGTGCCGGAGGCGAGATCCTTGTTGAAATAGGGCAGCTCGCCCGGCAGCACGGCGATGCGCAGCACCTTGTTGGCGCGGACGCGGTCGAGCGTGTTGTCGGCGGCCGCCTGCGCCGAAGCCGGCGTCGTCGTCATGGCGGACGCGAGCGCGGCACCGGAGCCGATCGCGAGCGCGTAGCGCAGCGCCTCGCGGCGGTCTTCGGAAATTGTCTGATCGTCTGATGGGGTCACATAATCCTCCTGCACCAACAGGCGCGGAGCGTAGCGCCGGCCTTTCACGCCAGCAACAACCATGTCGGCCTTGATAGTAAGCGGCCGGCCGTCGTCATGCCGGAGCGGCCGCATGCCGCTGCTGGTCTGCCTCATTCCGATGCAGGACTGATCAAGCCGTGATCGGTCCCGCCAGATGGAAGCGGCCTCGGGCGCAGGCGCTCGGCGACCGGCCGCAACAATTGTGGGGCCAGGTGAATCGGGAACTGGCTCATCGCGAAATACAGCCAGGTCGTGCCGGGGATCGCGCCCTCGGTCGCCGCGAGCATCAGCCCCATGTTGCGCAGCGACACCATCATGCCGAGCGCCATCGCGCGTTCGCGCCCCGCACCGCGAAACAGCAGCATCGTGGTACCAAGCAGCAGGAAGAACACCGCGAAGGCGAGCAGCGCCAGTCCCAGCATGCGGAACGGGCTCGCCGCCAGGTCGGCCAGAAAATGCGCCATGATGGCGGAAGCGAACACGAACAGGATGAGGATGTTGAAGCCGTCGATCGGCGCGCGGTAGCGGCGGATCGCGTCGCTGCCGAAGGCAAGGCGGATCGCGGCCGCCGTAGCCAGCGCGCCCGCAAGGATGGCGGCGAGCTTCAGCCCGAGCGCGGCCGGAGACAGTGACAATGTCTCGCCCAAAAACACATAGGCGAACAGCGGCGCCGTCAGCGGCACCAGCGCGGTCGAGGTCACCAAGGTGATGAGTACGAGCGTCGCATCCAGCCCCATCAGCGCGGCGAGCGCGGGCGAGGCCATCATCGGCGAAGCCGTCGCCTGCAGCATCAGCGCGAGATGGAGGTCGGGCGCGGCGGCATCGACGCCCGTGGCGCGCGCGATCGTGCCGACCAGTGCCGGCACGGCGACCGTGGTCCAGGCCGTCGCGGCCACCACCAGCAGAGGCCGGCGCAGATGCGCGCGCAGCATCGCGACGTCGACGCGCATGAACGAGATGCAGAGCAGCAGGAAGATCGCATGCGTGACGTAGGGGCGCGTGAGCTCGCCGAGCGGCGGCACTGCGATTGCCACGATCAGCACCGCGACGATGGCGCGGGTGCCCTGATTGCCGAGCCAGCTCAGGGCCTGCAGAGGAAAAGCGAGAGGCCCGAGGGACGGCATCTTCATTCCGAACGATGGGAATCAATGAACGCGCGAACCATGCGTTGGCCGCGCGTTCATGCAAAGTCACATCTGGTTACGGACGATGTCGGCGCCCGCGCGTCATTGCGCGCTGGAGCCGCCGACCACGATCTTCTCGTTGAGCTTGAAGTCGACCGTCTGCACTGTCTGATCGATCTCGGGGTTGGGCATGCCGAGCTGCTGCGAGATCAGCTTCACCAGAAGGTCGACGCGCTCGATGAAGGGCGCGCCGGCGGCGACGGCGCGCGCGGCCGACGACGGCTTGAGCAGGCTCTCGGCCGCCTTGGCGTATTTCTCGAACGGCACCTGGTCGCTTGGATCGGCGCCGAGCTTGCGCGCGATGGCGTCGACGTGCTCGTAGATCGATTTCGACTGGGCGAGGTTGCCGTGCACGGCGTCGCGGATCGCCTGCGGCTCGCCGCGGGTGATGCAGCGGTAGTTGCCGGTCAGCAGCATCGACCACTTCGCCAGCGGCACGAACAGCGAGTCGAACACCTTCAGCTTCACGGGCACGTCCTGGCCGTCGAGCCTGACCGCGTCGATGTCGCGCTCGAGCTCGCGCAGCAGCGCGTTGTGCGTTTCGTCCTCGAACGCAGCGGCCTTGAAGTTGGTCGGCAGGCCGACATGCAGCACGTTCGCGCCTTCCTCCGGCGGACGGAAGGCCTGCGGATCCGGCGAGCACAGCGTCACCAGCCCGGGCGTGAAGCGTTCCCAGACCGCGGGATTGGTGTAGGCCTCGTCGAGGTCGACATTGGCGAGCGCCGGGATGCGCTTGAGATAGGGCAGCGGCGGCATGTTCATGATCGAGAGGCACGGCAGCCTGGCCTCGGCGATCTTCACCATCAGCACGCGAATGGTGTGGTTGGTGTATTGCGGCTCCTGCATCGCCAGGCCGACCAGGTCGTAGCGCGACAGGTCGACACTGTCCGGCGTGGCGGCGTCGAGCTTGCCCGGCAGGTCGCGCGAGAAGATCGAGCGGTGCGTCGGCTCGTCGCGCAGCTTGATGCGGACTTCGGTGCCATCGCGGTTGATCAGCTCCGCCGTTTTCTTGCGGCAGACCAGCGTCACGTTGTGACCGGCCATCAGCAGCTTGGTGCCGAGGAGGGAGCCGTAGGAGGCCCCGAGAATCAGGATGTTGCGTGCCATGCCTTGGTCGTCCCCAGAGATCGGTTCGAGATTTCGCGTTCGCGTTTCTTATTGGTGATCCAGCCGGACCGAAGAGTCCGTCAGGCGCCCCGCAGGGGCGGACGGAGGCGGTAACCCATTGCCTCGGTTGCTGGCATACCAGAGCTTTCATCCCATGGAATGCGCCGTCTGGCAAGGTGCAGCGCACCCAGGCGGCACCCGGCGCGTGTCGCGGCCGAGCCGGCCAGGCGCGATCGACCTTGCGCTTGGAAATCCGGCGGCTCAGCTCAGCGCCATATAGCGCCCGGGCTTGTGGTTGATCGCGATGATGACGTTGACGATCACGATGCCCAGGATCGACAGCGCCAGACGGTTGACCGGGATGACGAAGAACGCGGCGATCATGATGAGGAAGTCGACGGCGAGCTGGAAATAGCCGGCGCGGATCTTCCAGTGCTCCTGCAGATACAGCGCCAGGATGTTGATCCCGCCGAGCCCGGTGCGATGCCGGAACAGCATCAGCAGGCCGGTCCCGGTCAGGCCGGCGCCGATCACCGTGGCATAGATCGGATCGATATGGCTGATGTCGATCCATGACGTCGTCAGCCGTGAGAACAGCGCGACGAGCCCGACCGCGACGAAGGTCCGGATCGTGAATGGCCAGCCCATGCGCCGGACGGCCAACGCATAGAACGGCAGATTGATCAGGAAGAAGCTGACGCCGAAGCCATAGCCGCTGACGTAGCTCAACAGCAGCGACAGGCCGGCGGTGCTGCCGACCAGCAGTACCGTCTTGCTGTAGATGAGCATGCCGAGCGACACGAACAGCGTGCCCAGCGTCAGCGCCATCGCGTCCTCGTAGAGCTTGTGCCGCTCCTGAGCGACGATCTCGGTCACGGCCTTGGTCCTTGCAGGCGATGGCTCAAAGCGACTTGAACAGGCCGGCGACGCGCGCGACGTCGGCGAGCTTCAGGCCTGCGATGTTGATGCGGCCCGAGGTCGGCATGTACACGCCGTGCTTTTCGCGCAAAGCCATGACCTCGGCCGGCGTCACCGGCAGCAGCGAGAACATGCCTTCCTGGACGCCGATCGCGATCGTGTTGGACCAGCGCCCGCCGAGCGCCTCGGCAAAGCCGCGCCGCAGGCTCGCCAGGCGGAGCCGCATCGACTCGAGCTCCTCGCTCCAGTCGCGTCGCAGATCGGAGCTGTCGAGAATGGTCTTCACGATCGCCGAACCATGGTCCGGCGGCATCGAGTAGCTGGTGCGCGCGATCGCGACGAGATTGGAGCGCGCGGTGTCGGCGGCTGCCTGCGACGTCGCGACGGCATAGAGCGCGCCGGTGCGCTCACGATAGAGCCCGAAGGACTTCGAGCACGACACGGCCACGAGCGCCTCGGGGACGGCCGCGATCATCGTCCGCAGGCCGGCGGCGTCACCTTCGAGCCCGGCGCCGAATCCCTGGTAGGCGGAATCGATCAGCGGCACGAGCCCGCGCGCGGCGATCACGGCGGTGATGCGCGCCCAATCCTCCGCGCGCAGCGGGGCACCGGTGGGATTGTGGCAGGAGGCGTGGATCAGGACGGCGTCGCCGGGCGCGGCGCGCTGCAGTGCCTCCAGCATGCGGTCGAGCTGCAGCGTCTGCGAGGGCACGTCGAAGTAGGGATAGGTCTCGATCTCGAGCCCGGCCGCGGCGAAGATGCCGGCATGGTTGGGCCAGCTCGGCAGGCCGAGCCAGATCTTGCCGGTGCCGGCCTGGCGAACCAGATCGGCTGCGAGGCGCAAGGCGCCGGAGCCGCCCGGCGTCTGCACGCCGGCGGCGTGGACCGGCAAGGCCGTGCCGCCGACCATCGACCACAGCAGGTCGAGGAATGCCTGGTCGCCTTCCGGCGCCACATAGCTCTTGCTGTCCTGGCTCTCCCAGATGATACGCTCGGCAGCTTTCACAGCGCGGAAGATCGGCGAATGGCCGGCCTCGTCACGATACACGCCGACGCCCAGATCGACCTTGTCCGCTCTCGGATCAGCCTTGAAGATGCCGATCAGAGCGAGCAGGGGGTCATCGGGTTGGTGGGTCAAGCGGTCGAACATCGGGGCGATCCTATTGGAGGATGGTCTCGCCAGACGGCCATGGGCCGTTCTTGCGGGCGACGGGACACTATCTTGGTTGCAGCGCAAAAACAGCGGACATTTCGGCGATGCTCCGCTTCGTCAGCTGCATGGGCGGCCGTTGCGCCCTCAGAACTGGCCCTGGCCTGCCTGAGCGTACTGAGCGACAAGCGTCAGCGACTGCCGTCTGAGCCAGAACGAGGCTCGGGGGACGGCTGTGGGGACTCGTTGCGGATCCTGCTCGCGCGCTTGGCGGCAAGCTGGGAGCGAACCCTGCCATCGACTTTGCGTCCGGCCGCACGCTGCCATGTCCGAAGCTCGGCGGCGGTCAGGATCACCTTCACGACACGCTGGTCTGGACGATCGCCGATCGTGTCGATGACCTCCTGAACGCTGGTCAGCCATTCTTCGTAGGTATCGTGCAGATCTGGGCAGATACGCCTGATATCATCCCACTCCTCGGGCTTGAACCAAGCCAGCGCAATCTCCAGAGTTGGCTCCATGTTCATCCTGCTCACCTGTCCGCTCCGAATGATATCTCAAACTCGCGGAGTCCCGAAGCTCTGACGTCTTTCGGCGAGTCAGATGCGCGGCTTGGGCGCGGGCACCCGGTCGGAGTCGCCTGAGTTCGGTTCGCCCTTGGGTTCGATCAGGAGCACCTTGACCTCTTTGGCCGCGCGCGGCCGATGGACGACGCCTCTGGGAACAACGAACAACTCGCCGGCCTTCACCGTTCGCGAGGGCTGACCTTCGATATCCATTTCCATCTCGCCTTCCAGGACGAGGAAGAAGTCATCCGTCGTGTCATGCTTGTGGAACGGGAATTCTCCCATGAACTTCACGACCATCACGTCATTGTCGTTGTAGTCCGCGACCACGTGCGGGTCCCAATGGCCTGAGAATTGGCTCAGCTTGTCGGCGAGGTTCACGGTCTTCATGCGCGAGTCTCCTGCTGCGAGGAATGAGATGTGGCTGTCCAGTCGTCCCGGCTGGTTTGCACGGGATGTAGCTGTTGCTCGAGCGCGAGCAAGCCGATCTCACACGAGACGACTTCGACCGCATGTGAGCGCGACCCGCGAACTCGCGGGTCGTTGTGTTCTGAGCTCAGCGCGGTAACGGCTCAGATGCCGCCGGGCCGATCGAGCTGTTTCAGCCAGACGCCGATGTCGCGCGCCGCGACATTGGCCTGGTCGAGCAGCTTGCCCATGGTGAAGAAGCCGTGGAACTGGCCGGGATGCGTCCGATAGGTCACCGGCACGCCGGCCTCGCGCAAGCGCCGCGCGTAATCGTCGCCTTCGTCGCGCAGCGGATCGGCGCCTGCGGTGAGCACATAAGCCGGCGGGAGCCCGACCAGGGTTTCCGCCTTTGCCGGCGAGGCCCGCCAATCATGGATGTCGGCGGCACTGTTGAGATAGTGGTCGCGAAACCAGCGGATCACCGAATGCGTCAGCAGCACGCTGGTCTCGGGCTCGCTGTGCGAGGGATGGCTCATCGAAAAGTCGGTGGCCGGATAGATCAGCACCTGGCCTGAGAGCTTCGGGCCCTTGCCGTCACGCGCCGAGAGCGCGACGACGGCGGCGAGATTGCCGCCGGCGGAATCGCCGCCGACGCTGAGCCTGGCTGCATCGATGCCGAGCGCGGCGGCATTGTCGGCGATCCATCGTATGGCCGCGGCGGCGTCGTCGACCGCGGCCGGAAACTTGTGCTCGGGCGCGAGGCGGTAATCGACAGAGATCACGATCAGTTCGCCTTCGTGCGCCAGCGCGCGGCAGACCACGTCGTGCGAGTCCAGATTGCCGATCACCCAGCCGCCGCCGTGATAGAACACCAATCCCGGCGCAAGACCGTTGGTCTGCCGCACCGTTTTTGGCCGATAGAGCCGGGCCGGGATTGCGCCATGCGGGGCAGGGATGGCGAGGTCCTTGACCTCCGCAAGCTCGGGCGGCTCGGGATTGCTGACGACGCGCGCGGCCAGGTAGTAGTCCCGCGCTTCCTGCGGTGTCAGCGTCTCATAGGCCGGCCGACCGGCCTCCTGAAATGCCTTGTAGACGGCAGCGGCATCGGCATCGAGTTGCACGGGCATTGCAAAAACCTGTCGGGTTGAAAAGACGGTCGAGTGGAAGGGACGTCAGGCGGCGGTGCGGCCGCCATCGACGGTGTAGGCTGCGCCGGAGACGTAGCTCGCATCATCGGAGGCGAGGAAGGCGACGATCGCGGCGACCTCCGCGCCCTGGCCGAGCCGGCGCGCGGGGACGCGGTCGACGACCTTGTCGGCCGGCACGGGTGCGCCGCTGCGCCCTTCGATGATCGCGCTCAGCATGCGGCTCTCGATCAGCCCGGGGCAGATGCAGTTCACGCGCACATTGGTGCCGGTGCATTCCCACGATGCGCTCTTGGTCAGGCCGATCACCGCGTGCTTGCTGGCGCTGTAGACCGCGATCTGTGGCGAGCCGATCAGGCCGGCGATCGAGGCGGTGTTGATGATCGAGCCGCGGTTCTGCTTCAGCATCACCGGCAGCACGTGCTTGAGGCCGAGAAAGACCCCGATCACGTTGACGTCGAGCACGCGGCGGAACGCCTCCAGCGGATACGCCGTGATCGGCTTGATCTCGCCTTCGATGCCGGCATTGTTGAAGAACACGTCGATGGTGCCGAACCGATTGCAGGCCTGTCGGACATAGGCCGCGACCTGGTCCTCGTCGGTGACGTCGGCGGCCACGGCGAAGGTCTCGGCGCTTGCGGGCAGGCCGGCCGTCGCGGCGGCGAGATCGGCCTCGCGCCGGTCGACGGCGACGATGCGGGCGCCCCGCGCGGCCAGCAGCCGCATGGTCGCGGCGCCGATGACGCCGGCCGCGCCGGTAACGACGGCCACCCGGCAGTCGAGACGGATCGAATCAGACATCGGTTTCCTTCCCTTTGACGCCGGTTCCGTCCGGCTCTTGATCACGACTATCTCATTGGATGAACCGGCTGACCAGCACGCGGCGTGCTGGCAGCTCGCCCTTTCCCCGCCGTATTCGGCATGTTAACGGGAGGGCTGATCGAGAGCGGCGGATGGGTCATGACGCGATTTGATTGTCCCGAACCCCGATTCGCCTGATAAAGCCGCGCGAGATGCACCGAACAATCGTCCTGACCGGTATCGCGGCATTGCTGGCCGCCACATCCCTCACGCTGTCCGTGCCGGCGCGCGCGCAGATCGGTACCATTTTCTCCGATCCGGTTCCGCGCCCGCCGGGCAACATTCCGCGCCGTGGCGAGCCGATTCCGCCTCCCGAGGAAGAGGAGGAGATCCCCGAGCTGCCGCAGGGCCGGGTGCTGCCGGCGCCGACCCGGCCGCCGCCAGGGCAGGGCGCCGCCCTGCCGGGTCCGGTCCAATCCCAGCCGCTGGCGCCGCCGCCGGGAACGACGATCCTGCCACAGAACAATCCTCCGGTCGCGGCCGTGCCGCCGCCCGGCCAGCCGGGGGCTGCGCCCGGTCAGCGGCAGGCGCCGCCACGCGGCGTACCCCAGAATGCGGCGATCCCGCCGAACGGCGCGGTACCGCAAACCCCGGCCACCATCCAGCCGGGCGACGAGGTCGTGACCGAACCGCCGGCGCAGAAGATCGTCAACAAGAAGGCGAGCTTCTCCGGGCTCGACAAGATCACCGGCCGCATCATCAATTTCGACGAGGAAATCGGCGAGACCGTGCAGTTCGGCGCCCTGCGGGTGAAAACCGATGCCTGCTACACGCGGCCGGCCACCGAGGCCGCCAACACCGACGCGTTCGTGGAGGTCGACGAGATCACCTTGCAGGGCGAGGTGAAGCGCATCTTCTCGGGCTGGATGTTCGCGGCCAGCCCCGGCCTGCACGGCGTCGAGCACCCGATCTACGACATCTGGCTGGTCGACTGCAAAGAGCCGCAGACCACGGTCGTCAGCGCCGCGCCGGATCAGAAGCCGGCCGCGGCGCCGCAGCCTGCGCAAAAGCGTCCGCCGCAGCAGCGGCAGGCGGCGCCCAGGTCGCCACCGCCGCCGCAGCAGTATCAGACCCAGCAGGTGCCGCCACCACCGCCGCCGCCCCAGGCGGGCGGACCGTTCGGCGGAGTGTTCAGATAACCGGCGCTCAGCCGCGCGCGGCGATGATCGCGAGTGCCTCGGCGCCTGAGATCGGCCGATCAACCGCCAGCCTGGCGAAATTGGCGGCCGGCCCCCTCAGGGCCTTTTCGAGCAGCACGGTGTAGCGCCGGCGCGGGATCTCGAGGGCGCCGAAGGTCTTGAGGTGCTCGGTGACGTATTGGGTGTCGAGCAGCTCGAAGCCGCCGGCGATCAGCCGCGCGACGAGATGCACCAGCGCGACCTTCGAGGCGTCGCGGGTGCGGTGAAACATGCTCTCGCCGAAGAAGGCGCGGCCCAGGCTGACGCCGTAGAGGCCGCCGACCAGCTCGCCATCCTGCCAGCATTCGACGCTGTGGCAATGGCCGAGCGCGTGGAGGCCGCTATAGAGCTCGCGGATGCGCTTGTTGATCCAGGTGTCCTCGCGGCCGGGCTGCGGCGCGGCGCAGCCATCCATCACCGCCTTGAAGGCCTGGTTCACGGTCACGGTGAAGGCATCCGACCGGACCGTGCGCGCCAGGCGCGAGGCGACGCGAAAGCCGTCGAGCGGAATGACGCCGCGCAGCTCCGGCTCGACCCAGAACAAGGTCGGGTCGTCGGCGCTTTCGGCCATCGGGAAGATGCCGCAGGCATAGGCACGCAGCAGGACCTCGGGCGTGATCTCTGACGCTGCGGAGTCGCGCGTATTCATGAGATCAGCATAGCAGGCCGACGTCGGCCGCGCGATGGTCGCGTTCCGTCCGCGCCAGCTCAACCGACCGCGGCAGAAGCGGGCTTGGGAGCATGCTTTTCGAAGCGGAATCGGACGACGATCTTGGTGCCGGCATGGTTCGGGTCCGGGCCGACGCTGGCATCGAGCTTGGTCGCCATGGCGCTGACGATGCGCTGGCCCATGCCGGTCGAGCGCGGGTCGCTGGTCGCGTTGAGGCCGACCCCGTTGTCGGCGATCGACAGCATGATGTCCTCACCCGCGAGCTTCAGCTCGACATGGATCGGGCCAGGGCCGTCGGGATAGGCGTATTTGACCGCGTTCATGACCAGCTCGTTGACGACGATGCCGATCGCGACCGCGCGATCCGGGTCGATCTCGACCGGCTCCGCCTTCAGGGTCAGCCGCGACATCCGGTTGCCCTCGGCCGAGCGGCGGAGGTCGTCGAGCAGCGAATCCAGGTACTGGTTGAGCAGCACGCTCTTGAGGTCCTGGGACGTGTAGAGGCGGCGATGCACCTGTGCCACGGCGGCGACGCGGCCCATGGCGTTGGTCAGCGCCGCCTTGACGTCGTCCTGATTGCTGGAGTTGGCCTGAAGATGCAGCAGCGAGGCGATGATCTGGAGCGAATTGCCGACGCGGTGATTGACCTCGCGCAGCAGGACCTCGCGCTCGGCGGCCAGCGCCGCGTAGCGGTCGCGTGACGCCCGCACCTCGGCCTCGGCCTCGTCGCGCGCCTTCTGCAGCCGTGCCTGCCGCACCGCGCCTTCGGCTGCGACCTGCAGCAGCGGGATGAACTCGCCCTGCACGTCCTTGACGAGGTAGTCGGCCGCGCCCGCCTTCAGGGCCGTGACCGCGATCTTGGAATCCTGTGAGGCGGTGACGAACACCACCGGCGGTGGTTCGGGCAGCGCCATGATGCGCTCCAGCGTCTCGAGCCCGTCGAAGCCTGGCATGTACTGGTCGAGCGCCACGACGTCGATGCCGCCGCGCTCCAGCCGCTGCAAGCCCGCGCTGCCGTCGCTCGCGTGTTCCACCGTGAAGCCCAGGCGCTTGAGCCCGCGCTCCACCAGCCGCGCCAGCGCCGCGTCGTCGTCAATGTAGAGCAGCGTGGGGGCGGCGGAGCTCATGCGGCGGGCGGAACCTGGATGACGGAGAAGAACAGGCCGAGTTGGCGAATGGCGTTGGCGAAGCTTTCGTAGTTGACCGGCTTGGTGATGTAGACGTTGCAGCCGAGTTCGTAGCACCGCTTGATCTCCTGCGAGTCGTCGGTCGTGGTGAGGATGACCACGGGCGCGCTCTTCAGGAAGCTGTTCTGCTTGACCATCTTCAGGATGTCGATGCCGGTCATGTCCGGCAGGTTCAGGTCGAGCAGGATCAGCAATGCGTGCCCCTTGTGATCGAGGCCGGTGCCGTCAGCACCCAGCAGATACTTCACGGCATCTGTACCATTGGTGAACGGCTTGATCTCGTTGTTGACGCCGGACCGGCGGATGTTGCGCTCGATCAGGCGGGCGTGGCCTTCGTCGTCCTCGATCATGATGATCGTCACGGGCATGGTCATCGGTCTGAATTCCGGTTTGAGGCGTTCCAGTTGATCGGGAGCGTGACGGTGAACGTGCTGCCCTGGTCGAGCTCCGACGCGACCGACATGGTTCCGCCGAGCCGGCGCACCAGCGCGCGGACATGCGCCAATCCAATCCCCTGACCCGGACGGTCCTGGGTCCCGGCGCGGCGGAACAGATCAAAGATACGTTGATGATCCCGGGGATCAATCCCCCGGCCGTTGTCCGTGATCTCGAAGATGGCGAAACCGAGCTTGGTGCGGGCGCGAATGGCGATGTCGCCGGGAACGCCCGGCTTGAGATATTTGATGGCGTTGTCGATCAGGTTGGAGAAGATCTGCTCCAGCGCCAGGCGGTCGCTGACGATGGCCGGCAGCGGTTCCACGCGGATGGTGGTGTCGGTTTCGGCCGCCTGATGCGCCAGGGTCGAGACGATGCCCTCGATCAGCTCGCGCGTATCGACCCGCACCGGCACGAACTCGCGGCGGCCCTCGCGGGTCAGGTTGAGGATGGCCGAGATCAGCCGGTCCATCTTGGCGATCGAGGATTTGATGAAGCCGAGCGCCTCGGTGAAATCCTCCGACAGCTGCTGGTCGGCGCCTTCGAGCTCGGGCTCGGTGCCTTCCGCCGGCGGCGGCGCGTCGGAGGCCGCCCGCGCCAGCGTCGCGATGCGCCGGAAGATATCGTTGCGCAGTTCGTCGAGCTCGCTGGTGAAGCCCATGATGTTGACCAGCGGCGAGCGCAGGTCGTGGCTCACGATATAGGCGAAGCGCTGGATCTCCTCATTGGCCTCGCGCAGATCGGCGGTGCGCTCGTCGACGGTGGCTTCCAGATTGAGATTGCTCTCGCGCAGCTGTGCCTCGGCATCGTCGCGCGCGCGGGTCGAGCGGCGCACCAGCAGCACCGAGATGATGGCGAGCACGACGACCAGCGCCGAGCCGGTGATGGTGACGATGGCGGCGAGCTGCTGGCTGGCATCGGCATTGGCGGTCCGCAGCGCCAGCAGCCGCTCCTCCTCGAGACGCATCGCCTCGGCGGTGTCGCGCATGGTCTTGCTGCTGCTGGTCGAGCCCGCGTCGCGGACCAGGGCGATCGCGGCGGCGAGGTCGCCGCGCGCGACCAGCAGCTTTTCGCGGTCGAATTGCGACAGCCGGGTCTCGATCACGCTGCGCAGCGTGGCGAGATTTTCAACCTGGGCGGGGTTGTCCGCGACCAGCCCATGGAGCTTCTCGAGCACCGGCCCGATCGCCGCGACGGCCGCCTCGTGGTCGTTGAGGAACTCCTGTCCCTGGGTGAGAAGGTAGGCCCGCGCCGCGCTCTCGGCGCGCCGCACCTCGAGCAGCAGGGCGTTGATCTGGTTCTCGGCCTCGACGGTGTGCACCACCCAGGCGCTGTCGCTGCGGGCCTTGTTGACCAGCAGAACCGACGCCGTGCTGACCGCGACAAGCACGAGGAAGCCCGCTGACAGCAGCAGGACCTGTCCCAGCGTGCGCCTTCGTCTCACCTCAGGCGCCACCGCATACTCGCACGTCGTTGAAAATCACTGCCCCCTGGCGGAACTGATCCGACCCACCAGAACGCGGCTGCGGCCGGATGGTTCCGCTTCGGATGACAGTTTTCTGAATGCGGCCGCTCAGTCGGTCTTCTGGCCGGCCAGATACTGCTCGAGCCAGTGGATGTGATAGTCGCCGTCGATGATCGCGGGCTCGCGGACCAGGGCGCGGAACAGCGGCAGCGTGGTCTCGATGCCGTCGACCACCATCTCGTCCAGCGCGCGCCGCAGCCGCATCAGGCACTCGACCCGGCTCTTGCCGTGGACGATGAGCTTGCCGACCAGCGAGTCGTAATAGGGCGGGATCACATAGCCCTGGTAGACGGCGGAATCGATGCGGACCCCGAGGCCGCCGGGCGGATGGTACTGCTGGATCTTGCCGGGCGAGGGCCGGAAGCTGACCGGGTTCTCTGCGTTGACGCGGCACTCGATCGAGTGGCCGTTGATGACGACCTGGTCCTGGCTCATCGGCAGGTCGCCGCCGGCGGCGATGCGGATCTGCTCCAGCACGAGGTCGATCCCGGTGATCATCTCGGTGACGGGATGCTCGACCTGGATGCGCGTGTTCATTTCGATGAAATAGAACTCGCCGTCCTCGTAGAGGAATTCGATGGTGCCGACGCCGATATATTTCAGCTCCTGCATCGCCTTGGCGACGGTATTGCCGATCTTGGCGCGCGCGGCCGCATCGAGCACCGGGGAGGGGCCTTCCTCCCAGACCTTCTGGTGGCGGCGCTGCAGCGAGCAGTCGCGCTCGCCGAGATGGATGGCGCCGCCGCGGCCGTCGCCGAGCACCTGGATCTCGATGTGGCGCGGCTTCTGCAGATACTTCTCCAGATAGACCGAGGCGTCGCCGAACGCCGATCTCGCCTCGTTGGCCGCTGTGGTCAGCGCCAGCTGCAGATCGGCCTCGGTGTGGGCGACCTTCATGCCGCGGCCGCCGCCGCCGGCGGCGGCCTTGACCAGCACCGGGAAGCCGATCTCCTTGGCGATCGCCATCGCGTCCTGGTCGGGCGTCACCGCACCGTCGGAGCCGGGCACCACCGGAATACCCAACCGCTTGGCCGTCTTCTTGGCCTCGATCTTGTCGCCCATCAGGCGGATGTGCTCCGCCTTCGGCCCGATGAAATGCAGATTGTGGTCCGCAAGAATCTCGGCGAAGCGCGCGTTCTCCGACAGGAAGCCGTAGCCGGGATGCACGGCGTCGGCGCCGGTGATTTCACAGGCGGCGAGCAGGGCGGGGATGTTGAGATAGCTGTCCTTCGACGGCGGCGGCCCGATGCAGACGCTTTCATCGGCGAGACGGACATGCATCGCATCGGCGTCGGCGGTGGAATGCACCGCGACGGTGGAGATGCCGAGCTCCTTGCAGGCCCTGAGGATGCGAAGGGCGATTTCGCCGCGATTGGCGATGAGGATCTTGTCGAACATTGTGCCTCGGGCGCGAGTGGCGAGTAGTGAGCGGCGGACGTGGAATGGCGGACCATTCGCTCGTCGCCGTCCGCTAGTCGCGCTTATTCGATGATGACGAGCGGCTCGCCGAACTCCACGGGCTGGCCGTCCTCGACCAGGATCTGCGTCACCGTGCCGGCGCGCGGCGACGGGATCTGGTTCATCGTCTTCATGGCCTCGATGATCATCAGGGTCTGGCCGACCGAGACCTTGGAGCCGACCTCGACGAACGGCTTGGCGCCGGGCTCGGGCGCCCAGTAGGCGGTGCCGACCATGGGCGAGGGCACCACGCCGGGATGTTTTGACAAGTCCGCGCCGGCGGCTGCCGCGGTGGCGGCCGCGACCACGGGAACGCCAGCGGTGGCGGCTCCGATGGCCGAATGGACGGCCGCCGCAACGGTCACGTTGCGGGCAACGCGGATGCGAAGGCCGGCACGCTCCAGCTCGATCTCGGTCAGGCTGGTCTCATCCAGCAGCGCTGCGAGCTCGCGAATGAGCTGGCTGTCTTCGGATTTCGCGATGGTCTTGTCGTCGGGCTGGGGCGCCATGATCTGATCCGGAACGTTGGGATGCGTGAGGACTGTGACGTCAGGCTTGCGCTAGATGTCGGTCTGCGTGACGGCTTTGGCGCCGATCTTGGCGGCGAGGCCGGTGATCGCCAGCCGGTAGCCGTCGATGCCGAAGCCGCAGATCGAGGCAAACGCGGCCTTCGCGGTGAAAGAATGGTGCCGGAAGCTCTCGCGGGCGTGGATGTTGCTGATGTGCACTTCGACGGTGGGAATCTTCACCCCCATCAGCGCGTCGTGCAGGGCAATGGAGGTATGAGAGTAGGCGCCGGCATTGAGGATGATTCCGACCACACCGCGGCTGCGGGCCTCATGGATGTGATCGACGAGCACACCCTCATGGTTCGACTGCCGGCATTCCGCCGTCAGGCCGAAGCGGGCGGCCGTCTCGACGCACAGCCGTTCCACGTCTGCCAGGGTGGCATGGCCGTAGGTCTCCGGCTCGCGGGTGCCCAACAGGTTGAGGTTGGGTCCGTTGAGGACATAGATCGTGTTGTGCGCGGCGTCGGCCATTCCCATCCCGGCGGTGTGGCGGCAGTGGGCGGCGTTATAGGTAACAAAGCCGCCAAGGGGAAGCCTTTCGGCAGCCGGGTAGGCTGACCGAGGCTTGGTCCGTCACACGAAAAACCGTCTTAAGAGTACGAAATTGCTGAACAACCGGCTTTGTCCACGGGACTGCACGCGTTGCGTGTGATGGCTCCCGCGCGCGCTTTGCGCAATAGGTTGGGGCGGGCATTGCTGCCCGCCCCTCGTTCTCGTCGCCTGCCTGGTCGGGATCAGACGTTGAGAACCGCGACGATCTCGTAGGTGTGAGGATCGATCACGACGATCTGCTCGCGAACCAGGATGAAGTCATATCCGCGCCACTCCGGATAGATCGTCACGACTTCGGTCGGGAGCGGGTGGAAGTGAACCTCGCGCGGCACCCTTGTGCCGACGGAAATGTTGAAGTTGACGTTGGTCACCGGCTCGACGCGCTGGCTGCGGATCACCGTGGTGATCTTGGTGCGCTGCTCGGTGGTGAGCTTGGCAGCGGCGCCGGCCTGTCCGGTGGTGGTCTGCGAACGCTCGGTGCCGGTCTTGGTTTCGGCATTGGTGCTGGTGCCGGTCTTGCTGTCGCGACCCTCGGCCTTCATGTTGTTGTCGCGACCCTCGCGACCTTCGGCCTTCATGTTCTTGGCGCCGCCCTTGCTGTCGCTCTCGGTGCTCGCGCCCTTGGTGGCCGGGCCCTTCATGCCGTCCTCGGCGTGCTGGCTCTTGGTCGCACCGGGCTTCTGTTCCGATTGACTGGAGCGCATGTCGGACGCGCCGCCGGCCGCAGGCGAGGCGCTGTCGCGATGCATCGCGCCGCCGGGCGCGTTCATGCCGCCGCTCGATGCTCCGCCGGCAGCACCGCCGGTCGCGCCGCCCTGCATGGCTGCGCCGCCGGACTGTCCAGCTGCGCCGCCCGCACCGCCGGCACCTTCCGCATGAGCAAAACCTGCACCCGCCAGGAGCGCGATTGCAGCAACTGATACCATCAAGCGATTGGTCATCCTCTATCCTCCTCGTATTGGCACTGCCCGCGCCGACAACGGCAGGAAGTAGGAGTCGTTCCGTGCGTCTCCGATCGTTCCGGAAAAATGTCGCAGATCGCAACCTTATGAACGGATGCTCAGGGTCATGAACGCCGCATGACCATCGTGGCGATCAGTCGCGCTCGCATGAGCTACGCGCCGTGACGTTCGCGCGCGTAGCGGACGAGAGCCAAGAATCGATAGAGGCCGTGCACGAACTTGCCGTAGGGCATCGTGATGAAGAGCGCGAATACCGCACCGAGATGGAGCGCGAGCAGCAGGCCCATCGTGCTGGTCTCGCGTAGCAAGAGGAGGGCGAGACCGGTTGCGCCGGTGAGCACGAGCATCGCCAGGAACGCGACGTCCATGGCGAGACTGCCCGCATCCATCATCGCAGGCTCACGCCTGCGCTTGGCGGTGTAGAGTCCGAGCGGGCCGAGCACGATGCCCAATCCGCCGAGCGTGCCGAGCACGACCGGCAGATCCCACAATGGATACGGCGCCTCACGGTGCAGAAGATAGTGATAGAGCGTCGCAACGCTGGTCGATGCGACGCAGAGCATGAAGCCCCAGAACGTCAGCTGGTGATAGAACCGCCTGGTGTCGCGCGGCCGCTCGTCCTCGTTGTAGCAGCCGACGCCGCCGCCATCGAGATAGCGCAGGCTGGCTGCGTCGCGGACGGCGCGCAGCAGTGGACGTGGCCGCGTCAGGGTCGAGCTCGGCTCGCCGATGTCATTCCAGAAGGCCCGGGCGCCCATGATGAAGGCGATGATGGCCCACAGGAAGGCCGCGCCGAACAACAGTGCCATCGCGTTGTGGGGCATGAGCGCGTAGAACGAGCCGGGGCCGTGCCGGCCTGCAAACACCGCGGCCGGATCGTTGAAGGCCACGATGCCGAGGATGGACGCGGCCATGCTGATCACCGCGATGAGCGACACCGCGAGGCCGTTGCGCCTGAACAGCGGCGCCAGCGCGCGCGGCCAGGCATAGTCGGCATAGCTCTCGTGCCGCACCCGGGCCAAGACGGAGGGGACGCGAACATCGAACTCGTGCGGTGGCGCGAACTGGCAGTCGACGTAGCAGGCGCCGCAGGCATGGCAGAGATTGGCGAGATAGTTGAGGTCGCCGCCCGTGAAGGCGCGGCGCATCTCCATCGCCGGAAACACGGCGCAGAGTCCCTCGCAATAGCGGCAGGAATTGCAGATCGTCATCAGCCGATCCGCCTCGGTCAACGCCTCACTGCGCTGCATGTGTCGCTGCTCCCCGGCCGGCGATGCGCCCGAACACGCTGCCGATCGTCATGCCGATTCCTGCGGCGTAGCCGCGGCCGAGCACGTTGCCCGCCATGATCTCGCCTGCGGCATACATGTTGTCGGCGGGACCGCCGGACTTCATCATCATTTTTGCGGCGTGATCGACCCGCACGCCGAGATAGGTGAAGGTAATGCCGGGCCGAACCGGATAGGCGTAGTAGGGGCCGCTGTCGATGCGGCGCGCCCAATGCGATTTCGGGGGCATCAGGTTCTCGGTGCGGCAATCGTCGAGGATGTCGGGATTGAATTGTCCGTCGCGCACCGCCGCGTTGAAATGCGCGACGGTGGCGGTCAGCCTGTCCGGATCGAGGCCGAGCTTGCCAGCGAGCTCGGCGATGCTGGCCGCCTCGATCGCGGGGTAGAGCGACGGCATGAACAGGTTCGCCGATTTCGTGTCGAAGATGATGTAGGCGATCTGGTCCGGCTGCGCAGCCACCAGGCGTCCCCAGATCGCGTAGCGCTTCGGCCAGACGTCCTCGCCTTCGTCGTAGAAGCGCTCGGCGTTGTTGTTGACGACGATGCCGAACACGACGCAGTCGAGCCGCGTGATGATGCCGCCGTCATATTTGGGGGCGCGCGCATCGATCGCCACCGCGTGGCACTGGGTCGGATCGCCGATGCTGTCGACGCCGGCGCCGAGCAGCATGTCGAGCACCGTGCCGCGATTGTTGGGCGTGCCGCGGATCAGGAAGTTGCGCGCGATCTCGCCCCAGCCCTCGACCAGCTTGTCGATATTGGCTTCGAAGCCGCCTGCGGCCGCCACCAGCGCCTTGCCGCCGATGCGCATCCGGCCGTTGCCGTGTTGAACGATCGCCGCGCGGAAGCGGTTGCCGTCGATCTCCAGCCCCACCACCTCGGCCTCGTAGCGCACGTCGACGCCGAGCCGCTCGGCGGTCAGATACAGCGCATTGAGCATCGCCCGGCCGCCGCCCAGGAAGAACGAGTTGGTCCGCCCCAGGCTCAGCGTTCCGCCGAGCGAGGGCTGGAAACGCACGCCCTGTTCGACGATCCAGTCGAGCATGTCCTTGGACTCGCGCATCATCAGGCGCGCCAGCTGCTCGTTGGTCTGGCCTTCGGTGACGCGCAGGAGATCGTCCCAGAACTCGTCCTCGGTGTAGGGGCCGCTCAACGTCGCGGTCGCCGCGTCATGGGCGCAGCGCATGTTGCGGGTGTGGCGCGTATTGCCGCCGCGATAGAACTTCGAGGCCGCTTCGAGCACGATGACCGATGCGCCGGCACGCCGGGCCGCAATGGCGGCGCAGAGGGCCGCGTTGCCGCCGCCGACGACCACGACATCATAGGCCCGCGGATGCTCAGCGATGGCATGCTCGGCCGTCATATCCGGCTCGTCCTGTCATACCGCGAGCGGACGTTCTCGCGCCCCCTCGGCAATGGCTCGGTCGATGGATGGAAACCGGGCTTAAACCCGTTCGAACAGCACATGATTTCGTATACTATTGTATACAAAAATATGCAAGAGATGGTGTCGTCACACGCGCGCATGCGAGACATTGCAGCCATGTCCTCAGGAAGCCCTACGCTCACCATCGATCGCGACAATGTCTCTCTCGGCGAGGCGGTGTTTCGCGCGCTGTGCCGGGCCTTGGAGAATGGCGTCTACCGCTCCGGCGACCGGCTGCGCGAGGACGAGGTGGCGCAGAAGCTGGAAGTCAGCCGGACGCCGGTCCGTGAGGCCTTCGGCAAGCTGGTGGCCAAGGGGTGGGTGCAGCCGGCCGGTGGACGCGGCCTGATCGTGCGCAGTCTCGACGAGAACGAAGTCCTCGAGCTGTACGCGATGCGGGAAATTCTCGAAGGCGCCGCGGCCCGGCTCGCCGCGCAATATGCCGTGCCGGCCGAGGTCGCGGCGCTCCGCGACATTCATGCGAGCTTTGTCAGCGCGGGGGACGCCGCCGAGCTGGCGCGGCTGAACCGGCTGATGCACGGTGCGATCCAGCGCGCCGCGCGCAACCGCTATCTCGACGCCGCCCTCGAGGACATGCATGTCGCGACGGCGCTGCTGGGAACCACGACGTTTGCGGCCGAAGGACGTGCGGCAACAGCCGCGGCCGAGCATGGTAAGCTGATCGAGGCGATCGCGATCCGCGATCCCGATCGGGCCGAGGCGATTGCACGCGGGCACATCCGCGAGGCACTTCGAACCCGGCTCGGCATGAGGCTGAAGGGATAGGCGAGGGCGCTGCCGCCACCGGTCTGTCGCTTCTTCACCGGCTCACGGCAAAGAAGAAGGCCGGCTGAGACAGCCGGCCTTCGATTGATCCCATGATGGCGAGACGCTTTGGCAGATATGCTCAGCAGCTCGCCTTGCCGCAGCGGGCCGTGCTGATCTTCTCGCGCAGGCCCTCGACGCCGACGGCGCCGATCACGACCTGCTTGCCGATCACGTAGCTCGGCGTCCCGTTCATGCCCATCTCCTCGGCGAGCTTGAAGTTTTCCTCGATCGTCGCCTTGGCCTCGGGGCTCGCCATGTCCTTCTCGACGCGCGCCATGTCGAGCCCGAGATCCTTGGCGACGGCGAGCGCATGGGCCTTGTCGGCTTGGCCGCGGCCGCCCAGCAGCTTCTGGTGGAAGTCGAGATATTTCTGCGGGGCCTGCATGCGAACGGCAACCGCGACCTGTGCGGCCTCGACGGAGCCCTGGCTCAGCACGGGAAATTCCTTGAGCACGACCTTCAGCTTCGGGTCGCTCTTCATCAGCTCCATCATGTCGGCCATCGCGCGCTTGCAGTAGCCGCAATTGTAATCGAAGAACTCGACGAAGGTGACGTCGCCATCCTTGTTGCCGAGCACGACGCCGCGCGGCGAGTTGAAGATGGTCTCGGCGTTCTTGCTGACGCTGGCCTCGTGCTTGGCCGCCTCGGCCGCCGTCTGACGCTTCTGCAGCTCGGCCATCGCCTCTTCGAGCACCTCGGGATGCGCGATCAGGTAGTTTCGGACGATGGTCTCGATCTCGCCCCGCTGGCTGTCGGAGAAGCTCTCCGCCGACGCGAGCTGAGGCACGCCGCAGAGCGAAAGCGCGAGCAACATCGCGGGAATGAGCGTGCGGACTGACGGCATGAAGGAGGTCCTCTGGGTCAAATGATCGGGTCCTTGTCGATGGTCGTGACGGTATTCTGATATTCTGGATCGGATGATAGCAGTAGTTCAAAACTTCAGCGGGCGCCAACCCCCGCTGTCCGACACCCTACTGGCCGGAAAGCGGCTTTGCCGTGACGATGTCGTCGGCCCTGACCCAGCCCGGCGAGCCGACCGCGAAGCGGGTTTTTGCACGCGAGGCAAGCTCGCGCGCCGTCTTGTTGTCGCCACGCAGGAAGGCGGCCTGCGCCGAGGCCAGATCCGCCTCCGCATAATCGCCCTTGCGACCGTAGGCCATCGCGAGCTGGGAATAGCCGAGCGGCGCCTCGGATTCGCGCGCGACCGCCGCGCGCAAGATCGAGATCGCTTCGTCAGTGTAGGCTTTGTTCTCGGATGCCACCAAGGCCTGACCAAGTAACATCTCGATGAGCGGGGCGTTATTGGACAGGTGCACCGCCTTGCGCAGCGGGGCGATCGCCTCGGTGGGGCGGCCGCCCTCCAGCAGGGCCTGGCCGCGGACCTCGTAGAAATAGGGGTTGTTGGGCTGCACCTGGATCAGGCCATCGATCTGGCTCAGGGCGCTGCGCAGGTCGCCATGCAGGTAGGTGGAGATTGCCCTGGCGTAGCGGGCGGGCAGGCCGGTGTCCGACAATGGATAGCGCCGTGCCACCGTGTCCGGCCGTTCCATGAAGGCCGAGATCTTGGCACGGACCATGTCGTGGCGCAGCTGCAGTGCGGGGTCGTCCTTCTTGTCCCAATAGGGGCTTTGGCGCGCGAGGCCCTCGAGCGCCTCGACGCGATCGGCCGGCATCGGATGTGATTGCAGATAGGGGTCGGCGCCGCGCGCGGCGAACAGGCTCTCATTGGTGAAGCGCTTGAACGTCTCGTACATGCCCTTCGGCGATTGCGCTGTCGCGGTGAGGAATTTCACCCCCGCACGGTCGGCGTTCTCCTCCTGCTGGCGCTGATACGACAACAGCGATCGGCGGATGACCTCGCCCGGGGCCGACAGCGTCGCGGCGCCGGCATTGGCCAGGCCGCTGCCGCCGCCGCGCGCGCCAACGGCGAGGGCGCCGGCCCCGAGAATGGTGGCGATGATCATCTGGGTCTGCGCGGTGGCGAGCTGCTGGCGCAGCTTGGCGAGATGACCGCCGGCGAGATGGCCCGTCTCGTGCGCGAGCACGCCGATCAGCTGATTCGGATTTTCCGACTGCAGGATCGCGCCGTAATTGACGAAGATGCGGCGGCCGTCGGCAACGAACGCGTTGAAGGACGCATCGTTGATGATGACCATCTGGATGTTCTGCTTTTCGAGCCCGGCGACGCGCAGGATCGGCCGCGTATATTCGCGCAGCAGCACCTCGGTCTCGGTGTCGCGCAGGATCGGCGGTCCCTTGCCCTGCTGCGCCGACGCAGGCGCGAGCGGCGCCAGCGTCACGGCCGCCGCGACGACCGCGGCAAGCCCGCCGGACAGTTTCTTGCGAAGAACGATACGGAGCGACATCAGGCGATCTTTGCAATTGGCGCGAGGCGCGAGACGGGCTATTGCCCACCAAACGGCGGAATGCGGCTCATCTGCGGCGAACGAGGCCCATGGGCTGACCTCGACCGGTTCACGGAGCGGGTCCGGACAGCCGGGGTCAATAGCAGATATCGATGGTGGATGCGACAGTGATACCGACATTGGAACAGCGGATCGCCAACCTGACGGCGCCGTCCGCGCGCAGCAATGTTCCACCGTTCATGGTGATGGACGTGATGGCTGCGGCCGAGCGGATCGAGTCGGGCGGCGGACATGTCATCCACATGGAGGTCGGCCAACCGGCGGCGGCTGCGCCACGAGCGGCCATCGCGGCCGCGCATGCCGCGCTCGATCAGGCCCGCATCGACTACACCTCGGCGCTGGGTTTGCTGTCGCTGCGGCAGCGAATCGCACGGCACTATCGCGAGACGCATGCTTGCGAGATCGATCCGGCGCGGATCGTGATCACGACGGGATCCTCCGCCGGATTCATCCTGGCGTTCCTGGCGATGTTCGAGCCCGGTGACCGCGTGGCCGTGACCGTGCCGGGCTATCCGCCCTATCGCCACATCCTGACGGCGCTGGGCTGCGAGCCGGTGCTGATCGAGACCACGGCGGAGAACCGTCACGCTTTGACCGGCGAGGCGCTGCTCGCCGCGCACCGCAAGACGCCGCTGAAGGGCGTGCTGGTGGCAAGCCCTGCCAATCCGACCGGCACCATGATGTCGCGCGAGGCGCTGGGCGGCGTCATTGCAGCCGCACGCGATGCCGGCATCCGCTTCATCTCCGACGAGATCTATCACGGTCTGGACTACGCGTTTCCGGCGGTGACGGCGGCGGAGCTGTCGAGCGAGGCCCTGATCATCAACTCGTTCTCGAAGTACTTCTGCATGACGGGCTGGCGCATCGGCTGGATGGTGGTGCCGGATGCGCTGGTGCGGCCGATCGAGCGTCTGCAGCAGAACCTCGCGATCTCGGTTCCGACCCTGTCGCAGATCGCGGCGGAAGCGGCGTTCGACGGCCGGGCCGAGATGGAGGCCATCAAGCACGGTTACCAGGAGAACCGCCGCATCCTGATCGAGGGTTTCCCGAAGGCCGGCCTGACCCGGTTCCTGCCGGCCGACGGCGCCTTCTACCTCTATGCCGACGTGTCCGACTTCACCTCCGACAGTTTCGACTTCGCCAAGCGGATGCTGGAGGAGACCCATGTGGCCGCCACGCCGGGCGTCGACTTCGATCCGATCCACGGCCGCAGCTTCGTGCGCTTTTCCTATGCGCGTTCGGCCGAGGACATGCGCGAGGCGGTGGCCCGGATCGCGCGCTGGCTAGGCTAGGGCGCGGGTGAGGTCGGTTGTGCACCCTTCGTCATTGAAGGGCACGAGCGGCGTTGACGTTGCCGTCTTCGTCACCTTGGCCGCAACGCTGTCGGTCGTGAAGCCGGCCCTGGTTCCGGGCATGGCGATCGTGTGCTCGACCGACGAGTTCATGCGCGAGCCGCGTGCGCCGACCAACATCACCGGCAACGGCACGGCCGCCGTGTTCGTCTCGTGGCGGGAAGACGAACGCGACCATGATCTCCTGCAGAGACGGCTCAATCAGCAGATCGATCCGTCGGATGTCGAGACGGCCGTGACGTGGCTTGAGCGGCCTCCGGTCGTCACGGCCAGGAACGATCGCCATACGCCATATGAAAAACGCCCGGCCATCTGGCCGGGCGTTTTGCATTGAAGCGTCGGAGAGCGGGGGCTACTGCCCGCCACCGAAACGGCGGGACCACCAGCCGGCCCGGCGCGGGGCCGCAGGGGACGAGGAATCGGTGGCCGCCGGCTCGGTGGCAACCGATTCGGACGCCGCGACGTCGGCAGCCGGAGCGGGCGTGCTGCTCTCGGCGACGTTGACGGCCGAAACCGCGCTCTCCGGCCTGGGCTCGGTGAGGAAGCTGACCTTCTCGCGAACCGTCGAACGCCGCGGGGTCTTCTCGGATTCCGTCTTCGGAGCCTCGGTCTGCTGCACTTCGGGTTGACCGGGAGCAGCCTGGGGCATTGGCGCGGAGGCGCCAGCGAGGGGCTCATCGGCCTCGGTTGCGGCCGACGCCTGGACCGGCGCCGCGGGTTCTGCCGGCTCTTCCTCGTCGTGGTGGGAAGCGCCGTTGCCGTCGAAATCGGCCACGGCGGCTTCTGCCTCCGATGCCGAAGCTGGCGCGAGCTCGTCGCCGATCGACGCGGCGAGACCTTCTTCCGCGCCACCGCGCCGACGGCGACCGCCGCGACGTCCACGCCGGCGCGGACGCCGCTCGCCGCCAGGCTGATCCGTCTGCTCGCCTTGGGCGAACGCAGGCTGTTCCTCCGACTCGTCGTCTTCGCCGTCGGAGTCCTCGGCTGACTGGTCGGCGGCAGGGCCCGGCTCCGCGGGCTGCAGTCCGGCCGTTCCTTCAGGCAGC
This sequence comes from Bradyrhizobium sp. HKCCYLRH2015, assembly GCF_051168215.1. Lineage (NCBI taxonomy): Bacteria > Pseudomonadati > Pseudomonadota > Alphaproteobacteria > Hyphomicrobiales > Nitrobacteraceae > Bradyrhizobium > Bradyrhizobium sp. HKCCYLRH2015. Next base: position 118,986 of record NZ_JBNPUO010000004.1, read on the forward strand.
GCGCCCTCGCGGGTCTCGCCGCCGCGGCCGCGCCGGCGCCGGCGCCGCTTGCGACGCGCGCCGTCCCGCTCGCCTTCGACAGCGCTGCCGTCGGCCGTGTCCTCGGACAGGCCTTCGGTCTCCTCGGTCTCGACCTCGGATTCCGTCTCGATGTCGAACGGTTCTTCCTCGTCGTAGATGTCCTCGGCCACCAGCGGCGGGGCGGAGGCCTGCGCCGCGAGCAGCGCCTTGGCGGCCTCGAGCGTATGCACCTGCTCGCCGCGATCGATGATGAAGGATTGCTGGCCGCTCACGCTCGGGTCGGCGATGACGGCGAGCGAGACCTTGAAGCTGTTCTCGAGGTCGCGCAGATGGCCGCGCTTGTGGTTCAGCACGTAGAGCGCCACCTCGGTGCGGGTGCGGACCACGAGGTTGTGGGTCGCGCCCTTCATCAGCGTTTCTTCGAGGCTGCGCAGCAGTTGCAGCGCCACCGAGGATACCGAGCGCACATGGCCGGTGCCGCCGCAATGCGCGCACGGCTCGGTCGAGCTTTCCAGCACGCTGGCACGGATGCGCTGGCGCGACATCTCCAACAGGCCGAAGTGCGAGATCCGGCCGACCTGGATGCGCGCGCGATCCTGCCGCAGGCAGTCCGACAGCTTGCGCTCGACGGAGCGGTTGTTGCGCTTCTCGTCCATGTCGATGAAGTCGATGACGATCAGCCCGGCGAGGTCGCGCAAACGGAGCTGCCGCGCCACTTCCTCGGCCGCCTCCATATTGGTCTTGAGAGCGGTGTCCTCGATGTGATGCTCGCGCGTGGCGCGGCCGGAGTTCACGTCGATCGAGACCAGCGCCTCGGTCTGGTTGAGCACGATATAGCCGCCGGAGCGCAGCTGCACGGTCGGAGAGAACATCGCGTCGAGCTGGCTCTCGACGCCCATCCGCGAGAACAGCGGCTGGCCGTCGCGATACTGTTTCACCGCCCGGACGTTGGTCGGCATCAGCATCTTCATGAAGTCGTGCGCCTCGCGGTAGCCGTCTTCACCGGCCACCAGGATCTCGTCGATCTCCTTGTTGTAGAGGTCGCGCAGCGAGCGCTTGATCAGCGAGCCTTCCTCGTAGACCAGCGTCGGCGCCTGCGACTTCAAGGTCATGTCGCGGACCGTTTCCCACAGCCGCAGCAGATATTCGAAGTCGCGCTTGATCTCGGGCTTGGTGCGGTTGGCGCCGGCGGTGCGCAGGATCACGCCCATGCCCTCGGGCACGTCGAGGTCCTGCACCACTTCCTTCAAGCGCGAGCGGTCCTGCGCGGAGGTGATCTTGCGGCTTATGCCGCCGCCGCGGGCGGTGTTGGGCATCAGCACGGCGTAGCGGCCGGCGAGCGACAGATAGGTCGTCAGCGCGGCGCCCTTGTTGCCGCGCTCCTCCTTCACGACCTGCACCAGCATCACCTGGCGGCGCTTGATGACCTCCTGGATCTTGTACTGCCGGCGCGGACGGAAGGTGCGCTCCGGCACTTCTTCCAGCACGTCGTCGCCGCCGACGGATTCGACGAGCTCTTCCTCGATCTCCTCGCCGTCGTCCTCGTCGTCCTCGTGGTCGCCGGACACGGCCTCAGAGCCGTTCTCGTCGCCGGGCACGATGGTGACGCCGTGATCCGCGTGCTCGGCCATGGGAGCGACGTCATCGTCGTGATCGTGCTCATCGTGATCATGCTCGTGATGGTCGTGCTCGTGATGATCGAGCTCATCATGCTCGTGCTCGCCATCATGATGCTCGTCATGACCGTGGCTCTCATGGTCATGCTCGTCGGCGTGCTCGTCCGCTCCGAGGACGGGGCTGGCTGCCTCGGTGGCGGGCGCGTCGCCGGTCTGCGCGACTTCGCCAGTGGGCTGCTCGGCGGCGTCGTGGGCCTGCGCGGCGACGGCATCATGCGGTTCTTCGGCATGGCCGTGCGATTCGTCGGCTGCGCCTTGTTGAGCTTCGCCCGGCGCGTCCTGGTCGTGGGTCTCGACCGGGCCCTCGGAGAAGCCTTGCGCCTCGGTCGCGTCGGCGTGCGGCTGATCGTCCTGCGCATAGGCGTGGTGCTCAGGCGCCTCGTGGTCGGCCTCATGCCCCTCGGTCTGGGCAGGGAGGCCCGCCTCGGCGGCCTCGACGATCTCGCTCTGGACGCGTTCGCCGCTGCCGCGGCGCCGTGAACTGCGGTGCCGGTTGCGGCGGCGATTGGAGCGGTTCTCGCTTTCCTCTTCGGCTTCGCGGTGCGCGCGCTCCTCGGCTTCGATCAGAGCCTGCCGGTCGGCGACTGGGATCTGATAGTAGTCCGGATGGATTTCGCTGAAGGCGAGGAAGCCGTGGCGGTTGCCGCCATACTCGACGAAGGCGGCCTGCAGCGAGGGCTCAACGCGGGTAACCTTGGCGAGGTAGATGTTGCCGCGGAGCTGCTTGCGTTGGGCCGTTTCGAAATCAAATTCCTCGACGCGGTTGCCGCGGACGACAACGACCCGGGTCTCTTCCGGGTGGGTAGCATCGATCAACATCTTGTTGGGCATATTGGAACTCTTGGAGGCGACGGGCGCGATTGGCCGCGAGCGCGTGGCGCGCTGTCGGATGACGCGACGGTCCACCTGATTCGGGGGTGAGGGGAAGGCCTAAACGCAGCTGGTCGCGCCGCGCCAACCCTGATGCCGGCGGGGCGATTGGCCGGGCGGGGGTCTGGCCCCGCATCGGCGCGGATCGTCCGCTGGTCATGGTTGGCAACTCAGTCTGGCGCATCAAGCGTCGGCCCGTCTGGAATATGTGGGCGGCAGCGGGTGCCGCCTTCTCTGTTGCCGAAGGCCAGATTGCGCCGAAACGCTTGCCTGGATCGAATACCCACCCTGTCACGGGCGCGGTATCAGGCTATACCGTGTCTGACCTGGTGCCCGGGCGGTCTCTGCGAGGAGGCGCCCTGACAGGCGCCACTCGGCTCGTGACCGGCTCTCCGTTGCGGCCGCGCGGGATCGCGCAGGCTTTGGTGGAGCGTCGGAAAGGCGCTGGAATCTCCGCCACGATCAAGGACTCGATACCGAGCACCCCGATCACGAAGCTTCCGGCGTTTCACCGGAGGTTGAACGCGACACAACCGGCAGTAAGGATTAGCCTTCAGCCCTTCGTACATACGAGGAATGGTCAGGTCGCGCAAGCGAAGCGTCGCGGAACCGCAACAATCGGTGGCCTTTAACGAAAATGACAAAATTTGGCGATTAACCCCTGGGATTGGTTGCGGTAAGACGATCCCGCGGAGGCATCGATTTGGCAGTTGGCCGGGCGAATTACCTTTCCTTGCTGGGATGCGCGTCACTGTGCGTCACGCAAATGTTATGCGCGGCCGCCATTCCGGCCCGCGCCCAGAGCGGGCCGGTCGGCCAGGTTCCGCCTGCCGTAGTCGGGCCCGGGTTCCCGATCGCCACCGATGCACGGGTCGCCGGCGATTCCCGACAGACCCGATTCGTGCTCGATCTCGACCGGACGGTGCCGTTTCGAGCCTTCCTGCTCAGCGAACCCTATCGCGTCGTCGTCGACCTGCCCCAGGTCAGCTTTCATCTGCCCACGGGAGCCGGGACCAGCGGCCGTGGTCTGGTGAAGGCGTTCCGCTATGGGATGGTGATGCCTGGTGGGTCCCGCATCGTCTTCGATCTCACCGGCCCGGCCCGAATCGCCAACTCCACGGTGCTGGATGCCGCCAACGGCCAGCCGCCGCGGCTGGTGCTCGAACTGGAGGAGGTCGACGAGGCGACTTTCGCCCGCGCCATCGGCAGCGACAGCCGGGCCAGGCCTGCCGATTCGGGTTCCGCGACGGCGTCCGTCGCGGTCGCAGGGAACCCCGCGCCGGCAGTCCGGCCGCCGCCGACGACGGTCGCCATCGCCACCCCTCCGACGGATGGCCCGCCGGACACCCGGCCCGTGGTCGTGATCGACCCCGGTCATGGAGGTATCGACTACGGCACGCAGGGCGGCGAGGTGCCGGAGAAGAATCTGGTGCTCGCCTTCGGCCAGGCGCTGCGCGACCGGCTGGAACGGTCGGGCAAGTTCCGCGTGGTCATGACCCGCGACGACGACACCTTCATCCCGCTCGGAGACCGGGTCCGCATCGCCCAGAAGCAATCGGCGGCTCTGTTCGTCTCCATCCACGCCGACGCGCTGCCGCGGGGTGAGGGCACTGCGCAGGGCGCGACCATCTACACGCTGTCGGACAAGGCGTCCGACGTCGAGGCGGAACGGCTGGCCGAGACCGAGAACCGCGCCGACCAGATCGGCGGGGTCAATCTGACAGAGGAGCCGGCCGACGTCGCCGACATCCTGATCGATCTGGCCCGCCGGGAAACACGCACGTTTTCCAACAGGTTCGCCCGTGTGCTGATGAACGACATGAAGACGGCGGTGCATATGCATAAGCGCCCGCTGAAATCGGCCGGTTTCCGCGTCCTCAAGGCGCCCGACGTGCCATCCGTGCTGGTCGAACTCGGCTATGTCTCCAATAAGGGCGATATGGGGAACCTGGTCTCCGACGCATGGCGGTCGCGCACGGCGGACGCAATGGCGCGGGCGATCGATGCCTTTCTGGCCAAGCGCATTGCCAATGCGGGCCCCGAGAGGCCGGACAAGCCGGTGGCGGTCCGCGCAAAGCCCTAGTTTGGCCACAGCAACATCCGTATAAACGTGCTGCGAGGCACCCGGAATCAGTGAGGATTCCTTCTCGGCAGACTTGTGATAGGCTTGACCGCTGATAGGCTTGACCATGCGTTTCTCTGGCATGGGTCACGCGGCATTGCAGCCGACCGTGTGATTTTTGGCGGTAGCGCCCGTGGGTGCGCCGCGTCCGAGCCGAGAGACGAAACAAGAGTTGGAACGGATATTCGCCGATGCGCTTTCTGGTGCGGTTTTTGGGCTTCCTGTTCGCGGCCGGTACCGTCTTGTTCCTGGTCGGTGTGGCAGCAGCGGCCGGCCTGATCTGGCATTTTTCCAAGGATCTGCCTGACTACTCCCAGCTGCAGGATTATGAGCCGCCGGTGATGACGCGCGTGCACGCGGTCGACGGCTCGCTGGTCGGTGAATATGCCCGGGAGCGCCGGCTGTACCTGCCGATCCAGGCGGTTCCCAAGCTCGTGATCAACGCCTTCCTCGCCGCCGAGGACAAGAACTTCTATGAGCATGGCGGCATCGATTTCACCGGCATGGCGCGCGCTGCCGTGGTCTACGCCCAGAACTTCGGTTCGAACCGCCGGCCGCAGGGCGCCTCCACCATCACCCAGCAGGTCGCCAAGAACTTCCTGTTGACCAACGAGGTGTCGTTCGCCCGCAAGATCAAGGAAGCGCTGCTGGCGATGCGCATCGAGCGCACCTACTCGAAGGACAAGATTCTCGAGCTCTATCTCAACGAGATCTATCTCGGCTCCGGCGCCTACGGCATCGCCGCGGCGTCGCTGGTCTATTTCGACAAGTCGGTCAACGAACTGACGGTGGCCGAGGCCGCCTATCTGGCGGCTCTGCCGAAGATGCCGGGCAGCCTGCATCCGATCCGGAACCGCGACCGTGCCATCGAGCGCCGCAACTACGTCGTCGATCGTCTGCTCGAGAACGGCTGGATCAAGCAGGCCGACGCCGACAAGGCGCGCAAGGATCCGCTGACGATCGCGAGCCGCAACACCGGCGCCCACATCTTCGCGGGTGAATATTTCGCCGAGGAAGTGCGCCGTGACATCTTCGAGCGCTATGGCGAGAAGAAGCTCTACGAGGGCGGCCTGTCGGTCCGGACGACGCTCGATCCGAAGATCCAGGTCATGGCGCGCAAGGCCATGGTCGCCGGACTCGTGAGGTACGACCAGGAGCAGGGCTATCGCGGAGCCGTCTCCAAGCTCGACACGTCGGGTGATTGGGGTGTGAAGCTCGCCGATATCAAGTCGCTCTCCGACATCTCGCCCTGGCGGATGGCCGTAGTGCTCGAGACCAGTGACCAGTCCGCCCGCATCGGCTTCCAGCCGCCGCGCGAACTCGGCGGCGCCGTCAGCAAGGAACGCCAGACCGGCCTGATCACGCTTGACGGCGTGAAATGGGCGCGGGCTGCGACGGCCAACGGCCGCGGCAAGGTGCCGACGTCGGTCGCCCAGGTGCTGCAGCCGGGCGACGTGATCTATGCCGATCCGCTGTACAAGGAAGGCAATCCGGTCGAAGGCCAGTATCGCCTCGAGCAACTGCCCGAAGTGTCCGGCGCGATGGTTGCCATGGACCCGAACACCGGCCGTGTGCTCGCGATGGTCGGCGGCTTCTCCTTCGACCAGAGCCAGTTCAACCGCGCAACGCAGGCCTACCGGCAGCCCGGATCGTCATTCAAGCCGATCGTCTATTCTTCGGCGCTCGACAACGGCTATACGCCGTCGACCCAGGTCGTCGACGCACCGATCGAGATCGACCAGGGGCAGGGCGGGCAGGTCTGGCGCCCCGACAACTTCTCCAACGGGAAATATCTCGGGCCCACGACCTTGCGCAACGCGCTGCGTCTGTCGCTGAACACGGTGACCGTGCGTCTGGCGCAGGACGTCGGCATGCCGCTGATTTCCGAATACGCCAAGCGGTTCGGAGTCTATGACGAGCTGCCGAATTACTTGTCCTACGCCCTCGGCGCCGGCGAAACCACGGCCATGCGCATGGTCACCGCCTATTCAATGATCGCCAATGGCGGCCGTCGGGTGAAGCCGACCTTGATCGACCGCATCCAGGACCGCTACGGCCACACCATCTTCAAGCATGATGCCCGGGAGTGCCGCGGCTGCGACGCCCCGGACGGCTGGAAGAACCAGAGCGAGCCGCAGCTGGTCGACCGCCGGGAGCAGGTTCTGGATACGATGACGGCCTACCAGATCACCTCGATGCTCGAGGGCGTGGTGCAGGCGGGCACGGCGACCGTGCTGAAGGAGGTCGGCAAGCCGATCGCCGGCAAGACGGGCACCACCAACGAGGCCAAGGACGCATGGTTCGTCGGCTTCTCGCCGGACCTCGCCGTCGCGATCTACATGGGTTACGACAAGCCCCGGCCGCTCGGTAGGGGTAATGCTGCGACCGGCGGTCATCTGGCCGCGCCGATCGCAAAAGACTTCATGAAGCTCGCGCTGGCCGACAAGCCGGCCACGCCCTTCAAGATCCCGGCCGGCATCAAGCTGGTCCGTGTCGATGCCAAGACGGGCATGCGCGCGAGCCCTGGCGACGGCGGCCGCACGATCATGGAAGCGTTCAAACCGGGTACGGCGCCCCCGGACAACTACTCCGTCATCGGTGTCGCCGACGCCGATGGACGCGTGATGCCGTCGCAGAGCGGCGGCCAGCCTGATGCAGGCAGCTTCATCATCCGTCCAGGTACGGGAAGCCTCTATTAGGCATTGCGCCGGCTGAAACTGACGCCGGTGCGGTGCAGAGCGATTGCGCTTTGCGCCGAGCGCCGTTACATCCCCCTGTGAGAGACGATGCTGCGGCGCTTCGAGCCGCGGCCTGAAGAGAGCGACATGCGCGCGGAAATCGAGAAAATCGTAGAAGAGATCAAGCAGTCGGTCGGGCTGCTGAGGAGGCATCTTTGACGTCGAGACATCGACGGCAAGGCTGGCCGAGCTGAACAAGCTCGCCGAAGACCCCAATCTCTGGAACGACCCCCAAAAAGCTCAGCGGCTGATGCAGGAGCGGACCTCGCTGGAGGACTCGCTCACAGGCATTGGCAAGGTCGAGCGAGAGCTCAGCGACAACATCGAGATGATCGAGCTTGGCGAGGCCGAGAACGATCCCGGCGTCGTCACTGAAGCCGAGAATGCGCTGAAGGAGCTGAAGAAGGAGGTCGCGCGGCGCGAACTCGAGGCGCTCCTGTCCGGCGAGGCCGACAAGTTCGACACCTATCTCGAGGTCCATGCCGGCGCCGGCGGCACCGAGAGCCAGGACTGGGCGCAGATGCTGTTGCGCATGTACACGCGCTGGGCCGAGACCCACGGCTTCAAGGTCGAGTATCTCGAGGAATCGCTGGGTGAAGAGGCCGGTATCAAGTCGGCGACCATCCAGATTTCCGGGCACAACGCCTATGGCTGGCTGAAGACGGAAGCCGGCGTGCATCGCCTGGTCCGGATCTCGCCGTTCGATTCGAATGCGCGGCGCCACACCTCGTTCTCTTCGGTGCAGATCTTCCCGGTTATCGACGACAGCATCAAGATCGACATCAAGGAGTCCGACGTCCGTGTCGACACGATGCGGTCGGGCGGCGCCGGCGGCCAGCACGTCAACAAGACCGAATCGGCGGTGCGGCTGACGCACATCCCGACCGGTGTCGCGGTGGTCTGCCAGGCCGGCCGCTCACAGCACAAGAACCGGGCCCAGGCCTGGGACATGTTGCGCGCGCGGCTCTACGAGATCGAGCTGAAGAAGCGCGAGGAGAAGGCGGCGGCGGATCAGGCGGCCAAGACCGAGATCGGCTGGGGCCACCAAATCCGCTCCTACGTGCTGCAGCCCTATCAGATGGTGAAGGATCTGCGCACCGGCGTGCAGACGTCGGACACCGCAGGCGTGCTCGACGGCGATCTCGACGAGTTCATGGCCGCGACGCTGGCACAGCGCGCGTTCGGCACGACGCCGGGCGCCGCAATCGAGGACGTGGATTGAGCGCGGCGCGCGTTGCCTTCATCGGGCTCGGGCGGATGGGCCACGGCATGGCCGGTCGCTATCTCGATGCCGGCTATTCCGTGGCGGTCTGGAATCGCAACAAGGCAAAGGCCGAGGATATGATCGCGCGCGGCGCGCGCTGGTCGACCTCGCCGGCCGATGCGGCGATCGATGCCGTCGCCGTCGTCACCATGGTTGCGGATGACGACGCCTCGCGCGCGGTGTGGCTCGGGCCGGATGGCGCCGCCGCCACCATGCGGGTCGGCACGATTGCGATCGAATGTTCGACCGTATCGCGTGATCATACGCTGCGCCTGTCGCGCGAGCTGAATGCGCGCGGCGTGACATATCTCGACTGTCCGGTGACCGGGCTGCCCGACGCGGCCGCAAGCGGCAAGCTGACCCTGCTGATCGGCGCCGACGCCGCCGATCTCGACCGCGCGCGGCCCTATCTGGCGCCGATCGGCTCGACCATTCGCCATTTCGGACCGGTGGGCACCGGGACCGTCTACAAGCTGATCAACAACCTGCTTGGCGCGATGCAGATCGCGGGTCTCGCCGAGGGGCTCGCGATCGCCGAGCAGGCCGGGCTCGACATGAATCTCGTGCTCGAGGCGATCCAGGGCGGCGTCGCGGCGAGCCCGCAGGTGCTGCGCCACGCCCCGCGCATGGTCGCGCGCAACTTCGCCGACGCGAGCTTCACCGCAGCACTCCGTCACAAGGATGCAGCCTATGCGCTGCAGCTCGCCGAGGAACTGCTCGGTGAGCGCCCAGTCATGGCCCAGGCGGCCGTCGACGCCTATGCGCGGGCGAAGGCGGCGATGCCGGATGAGGACGAAGGCCGCATGATCGAGCTGATCTCGCGGCCGAAAGACCCGCCGTAGAGCGCGACGCTGACGGAAAGCGGGTGGATCACGCTCGGCCCTATTTGCAACGTTCACGCCGACATTGAACCACGGTTGCCGTGATGACATCCCAGAACGAGAGCATGGACGCGCGGGACTGGTCGCTGCTCGGCCTGCTCTCGCTGCTGTGGAGCGGGTCGTTCATCTTCAACGGCCTCGCCTTGAAGGAATTGCCGCCGCTGACGCTGGTGCTGCTGCGCATCGTGCTGGCGGCTGCGATTCTGCTGCCGGTGGCGCGCCTGCGCGGGCTCGGTTTTCCCAGGGGGATTGTCGGTTGGCTGCCGTTCCTCGCCGTGGCGCTGTTCAACAATGTCGTGCCGTTCTGCTTGATCGTGATCGGCCAGACGTTCATCACCTCCGGTCTTGCCGCGGTGCTCAACGCGACCACGCCGCTGTTCACCATCGTGGTAATGGCTGCCGCGGGGGAGGAAAGGCTGTCGGTCCGGCGGGCTGCGGGCCTGATCGTGGGCCTCGTCGGCGTCGTGATCCTGCGAGGCGGATCGGGGCTCGGCGGCTCGGCCGGCGGCTACGGCATTCTGTTCGGTCTTGGCGCATCGCTCAGCTACGGCATCGCCGCACTGCTGGTGCGCCGCCATCTCGCCCAATCGCCGCCGCTCGCGACCGCCACCTTCCAGCTCTCGGCTTCGAGCGTGATGATGCTGGTCATCGCCGGCATGGTCGACCAGCCCTGGCGTCTCCCGCTTCCCGGGCTGCAGACGTGGGTCGCGGTCATCGGCCTTGCGGCGCTGTCGACGGCATTCGCCTATATCGTGTTCTTCCAGATCCTGCGCCGCTCCGGGGCGACCAACGTGATGCTGGTGACCTTGTTGATTCCGTTGACGACGATCCTGCTCGGGTCGCTGGTGCTCGGCGAAAGCATCTCGTTGCGGGAGATCAGCGGTGCGCTGGTGATCGGGAGTGCGCTGCTGGTGATCGATGGTCGCATCTTCAGTGTCATTCGCCTTTCACCGCGACCGTCCTGCTGAACCGTTCACGATCACTTCGTGCCGAACATCCGATCGCCGGCATCGCCGAGACCGGGCACGATGTAGGCGTGGTCATTCAGCTTCTCGTCGATCGCCGCTGTCCAGATCGGGATGTCCGGATGCTCCTTCTCGAACTTGGCGATGCCTTCTGGTGCCGCCAGCAGGCAGACGAAACGGATGTCGCGGGCGCCGCGCGTCTTGAGCAGCTCGGCAGCCGCGCAGGCGGAGTTGCCGGTCGCGAGCATCGGGTCCATCAGGATCACCGTGCGGTCGCTCAGGTCTTGCGGCGCCTTGAAATAGTACTCGACGGCCTGGAGCGTGTTGGGATCGCGGTAGAGCCCGATATGGGCGATGCGCGCGGACGGCATCAGCGCCAGCATGCCGTCGAGGAAGCCGACGCCGGCGCGCAGGATCGGCGCCAGGGTGAGCTTCTTGCCGGCGATCTTCGGCGCCTTCATCGGCGCGATCGGCGTTTCGATGTCGACGAGCTCGAGCGGCAGGTCGCGCGTGACCTCATAGGCCAGCAGCATGCCGATCTCGTTCAGGAGTTCACGGAAGCCCTTGGTCGAGCGGTCACGCTCGCGCATCAAGGAGAGCTTGTGCTGGACCAGCGGGTGATCGACGACGTGAACGCTCGTGTTTGCCATGATTCAAGTCCAGCGGGATCGGAGATTGTGTCGGAGATGGATACGCGCCCGGCTCATGGCAGCACCTCGCGGCGGTCGGCGAGCATCGCCTCGGCCTGGCTGCGGCGCTCGGAGAGGAGCCCGGCGCTGGCGTCCTGGATCAGGTTGAGCAGCACCTGCGCATCGCTGAGCCGCGGCACGGTCACATAGTCGGCGCCGGCATCGTAGAGGTCGTTGACGTCGGCGAGCAGGTCGGCGGTCGCGACGATCTTGGCCGTTGCATTGATGCTGCGCACGTGTCGCACCAGCTTCTCGTTGTTGGCGCCCTTGAGCAGCGAGTCCGGGATGCTCAGGATGATCAGCTCGGCCTGGCCGACCCCCGCGTGGATCAGCGTGTCGACATTGCTGATGTCGCCATAGGTCACCTGGATGCCACGATCGGACAGGGTGCGGAAGACGACCGGGTTGAAATCGACCACGCCGATCTGTTCCAGCAGCGCCGGCTCGTTGCGCTCGATCTCGCTGAGGAGGGCGCTGGCCGTGCGGAAGAAACCGAGGAGAACGATCGGCCGTCCGGCGCCGTGCCCGCCCTCATGGCCGGCCTCGCCGTCCTTGCTCGAATCGAGGTCGCGCAGCCCGAGCCGCTTGAGCAGCGGGATGCTTCGCCGCGCGATCGGGTCGGAGCGCACGATGACGAAGGTCGAGAGCACCGCGAGCAGCACGAAGGCGAAGGAGGCCGCGCTCGACGTGCCGTTCTTGAGGTGGCCGGCGGCGGCGCCGGTCTGGATCACCACCAGCGAGAATTCGCTGATCTGGGCAAGGTTGAGCGCCGGCAGCAGGCCGGCGCGCAGGCCCTGCCGCATCATGTAGAGCGGCGTGAACGTCGTCAGCAGCCGGCTCGCCACCGTGAACAGTGCGATCACCAGCGCCAGCCCGACCACGGACAGCGTCGGGATCGGGATGGTCATGCCGAGCGCGACGAAGAACAGCGTGATGAAGAAATCGCGCAGGGTCGTGACCTTGGCGGTGACGTCGAGCGCATAGGGGAAGGTCGAGAGCGAGACGCCCGCAACCAGTGAGCCCATCTCGCGCGACAGGTGCAGCCTTTCTGCGATCTCGCCGATCAGGAAGCACCAGGCCAGCGCGCCGAGCAGGATCAGCTCGGGGGTGCGCGCGATGCGGTGGAACACCGGCGGCAAGACGTAGCGGCTGAGCAACAGGGCGATCGCGACCAGCGTGCCGGCGCGGGCGAAAGACAGCAGGATCACGCTGACATGGAGGTCGTCGAGGCTCGGCTGCACCGCCAGAAACAGGATCGCGAACACGTCCTGCAGAACTAGCACGCCGAGCGTGATGCGGCCGGGCAGGGTGTCGAGCTCGCGCTTCTCGTACAGCACCTTGACGATGATGACGGTCGAGGACAGCGCGCAGGCGACGCAGAGATAGAGCGCGTCGTAGCTTTCGGCACCCATCCGCATGCCGATCGCGACGAAGAACAGGATGCCGAGCGCGGCACCGCCGAGCAGCTGGACGCCGCCGGCAATCAGAATCACCGGGCCGGCGCGGATGATCTTCTTGAGGTCGATCTCGAGCCCGATCATGAACAGCATGAAGATCAGGCCGAGTTCCGAGATCACGGAAATCGACTCCTGGGACTTGACCCAGCCGGTGCCGAAGGGGCCAATGGCGAAGCCCGCGACCAGATAAGCGAGAATCGAGGGCTGGCGCCATCTGTGCGCCGCCAGTCCAAGCACCCACGCAAACAGGATGCAGAGCGTGATGTCGCCGATCAGTTCATGCATGAAGCAACCCCCGGGGCGGCAACTTATGTCGGGCCGCCGCGCAAGGAAACCCGCAATCTGTCACATCCGGACCGGCGCATTCGCGCTGCTGCTCATCGCAGCTGTTGCGGCCGGCGCGGCGCAGGCGGCCGACGACGTGACCACGACTTTCGCGAGCTCGCTGACGCCAGTTCCGGCGCAGCCCGTCACGGTCACGGGCGCCGTCTACGTCCCCGTCTATTCCAGCGTCGCGATGACCCCGGGCCGGGTCCAGGCCGATTTCTCGGTGACGCTGAGCATCCACAACGCCTCCGAGCAGCGGCCTCTGATCGTCCGGCGCATCAACTATTACGACACGGCCGGCACGCTGGTGGAGGCGCATCTGCGCGAGCCCGTCGCCTTGAGGCCGTTCGCGACCGTCGAGATCTTCGTGCCCGTCAAGGACACCCGCGGCGGCACCGGCGCCAATTTCGTCGTCGACTGGGCCGCGACCGGTGAGATCGCCGAGCCCGTCGTCGAGGCGCTGATGGTCGGCGGCATCGGCGCCGGCCACTACGCCTTCATCAGTCAGGGGCGCCCGATCCGGCTGACCGGGCGATGAGAGCGGGGCGGCTCAGGCCGCCCGCACGTTGTCGAGGAATCTGTCGACCTCCTGCCGCAGCCGGTCGCTCTCCTGCGACAGCGACTGCGCCGCCGACAGCACGCTTCCCGACGCGGAGCCGGTCTGCGAGGCGCCGCGCTGGACGTCGACGATGTTGGTGTTGACCTCGGTGGTGCCCCGCGACGCCTCCTGGATGTTGCGCGAGATCTCCTGCGTCGCCGCGCCCTGCTGCTCGACGGCGGCGGCGATGGTCGAGGAGATTTCCGACAGCCGCTCGATGGTCGTGCTGATCTCCCGGATCGCCGACACCGATTCCTGCGTCGCCGCCTGGATGCCCGAGATCTGCTGGGCGATCTCGCCGGTCGCCTTCGAGGTCTGCTCGGCGAGCGCCTTGACCTCGGACGCAACCACCGCGAAGCCGCGGCCGGCATCCCCGGCGCGCGCCGCCTCGATGGTGGCGTTCAGCGCCAGCAGGTTGGTCTGGCCGGCGATGGTGTTGATCAGCTCGACCACGTCGCCGATCCGCGCGGCCGCCTTCGACAGCTCGTTGACGCGGTCGTTGGTGGTGCGCGCCTGATCGACGGCGCCGTTGGCGATGCGCGCCGATTCCTGGACTTGCCGGCTGATCTCGGTCACCGACGAGGTCAGCTCCTCGGTGGCCGAGGCGACCGACTGCACGTTCGTCGCGGCCTGCTCGGACGCGGCGGCCACGGTGGTGGCGAGCTCCTGCGAGCGCGTCGCGTTCGAGGTCAGCGTGCCGGCGGACGTCTCGAGCTGGGACGAGGCCGAGGACACCGTCTGCACGATGCCGCCGATCGCGCTTTCGAATTCGCTGGCGAGCTTGTTCATTCCGGCCTTGCGCTTGACCTCGGCCGAGTGCTGCACAGCCTTCACTTCCTCGCTGTTGAAGCGGACGATGGCCTGCACGGTCTGCAGGTTGCGCAGCGCCTCGCCGATCTCGTCGTCGCGCTCTACCGGAATGCGGTTGTCGAGCTTGCCCTGGCTGATGTTCTGCATCGCGTCGTTGAGCACCTTGAGCGGCCGCAGCACCGCGCGGATGCTCTGCAGGCTGAACGTGGCGCCGATTCCGATGCCCGCCAGGATCATCACCGAAATGATCGCGAGCACCACCAGATATTGACTCTCGGCCTCCTCGTAGAGCGCCTTGCCTTCCTTCACCTGGATCTCGACGAGCTTGTCGAGCTCGTGCTTGGCGGCCTCGAACAGATCATGCCCCTTGGTGGCGATATGCTGGCTCGCTTCGTCGAACTTGCCCTGCTCGAGCAGAGCCAGGCCTGGCCTGATGCCTTCCTCCAGATAGGCCTTGCGCCTGATCGCGAAGGCATCGGCGACAATCTTCTCCTCCGGGGTCAGGTAGCTCGCCATGTAGTCGGCCCAGACCTTGGTGATCCTGGCGCTGTTTCCGTCCACCAGCGCCCTGATGCCGTCAATCGGCTTTCCGGCCTTGCCGTTCGCCGCCGCGGACTGTTGCGACGACATGTTCTGCAAGGTGCGATCGTTGATCTCGAACAATTGCGCCAGCGGAATCGTGCGATCCTCGTACAGCGACTTCATGGCGACATTGGTGGAGCGGGTCGAAATCAGGCCGGCTGCGCCGATGATCAACATGAACACGCCCAGCACCGCGGCCAAGGTCGTCAGGCGCGCTTTGAGCGTACCCGTGAACAGCGACAGGCGGTCGAACACCGAGCGGCGGCGGATGATGCCCGCGCTGATGGTGTAGTCCTGCGCCTTGTTCTGGTTGAGAAGCCCGTACACCTTCTCGGCCTCGGCGCGCTGCTCAGCCGGCAGCTTGGTGCGGATCGAGGTGTAGCCGGTGATCTCGCCATTCTCGCGGATGGCCGACGCGGTCGCCTGCACCCAGTAGAAGTCACCGTTCTTGCGGCGGTTCTTGACGGCGCCGGCCCACGGCTTTCCTTGCTTCAGCGTGTCCCAGAGGTTGGCGAAAGCCGCCTCCGGCATGTCGGGATGGCGGATGATGTTGTGCGGCTGGCCCATCAGCTCGTCGGGAGTGAAGCCGGCGGCATCGACGAACTGCTCGTTGAAATAGGTCAGCTTGCCCTTCAGATCGGTGCGCGAGACGATGAGCGTCTCGTCGGTGATCGGGTATTCATGGGTCGTGACCGGTAGATTCTTGCGCACGGATATGAACTCCACCTGCCCATTGAATCGGATTCGGAATTTGAACTTCGGACGAACGCGAGAAGGCGGTCCGATCGTTAAATGTTGCGTAAAAGATGGGCACCGTAGGACTACGCGTTGTGCATTGCGATGGTTCGAGAGCCGGATACCGTCTCAAACAATCAGCAATAGAGCATGCGAAATCCCTCGTGACGCACGGGCGTCCGAGCTTTCGGCAGCGAGCCCTCGAGACGAGGGCGCAGGGAATGCCGGGTGAAGGCCTCACCCATGGCCCGCCTGCGAAAAAAATGCAGGCGGCAGGTACCACAGGCAAAGCCGTAACCGGCATTCCCTGCGCGATGGTTTTAACGATTTATACGCGATCTCCCCGGGGACCGGGCTTTCTTGCCCCCGTCATCCGCACCAGCGCATCTGCACCGGCACGAACTTGGCCTCAGCATCGGGAGGTCAGGACCACGCGACTTCATCGTTCGCGGCCGCCATGCCCGTCGTGCATCGCAGCCCACGTCCACCGCATCCCGCCCCAACGTCCGTGACGACGCGTACGCCCCTCGCAACGAGGCGGGATGCGCGGATCATACACGACTTCTGGAAAAAAGAAATAGGAAAGTTTGTGATTGTCGGGCTCTGCCGCATTCTCAGACATGCTCTGCAACGGGGGCCTGGTTCGACACTGCGGGCTCGCGGCTGATTGGCGCTTTGCCGATGCGCGGGGAAGTCACACCTCGCAAGTTGACTGGGAAGTTGGGCGGCTCTATCGCTGCCCCCAGCCGCGGGGGCAATGGCATTCCGCCCTGTATGATGCTATGTGCAAAGCAAGATTCCCGCTGACGGAGCCGTCGTCTCCGCGCCTCGTTTGCACAGGACGGATCACCGCATGAGCATCGGAAACGGCGGACGATTGATCTGGGGTGGCGGCGCCGTTGCGGCGCTCGCGATCGCGGGCCTGGCCATTGCGTTCGCGCAGGGCTTCGGTCTCGACCTCCCGATCTTCAAGCGTGAGGGGACGTCTGCGAGCCGGACTGGCGCGACCGCGCCGAGCGCTCCGACAGACGGTCCGCCCGCTGCTCCGCAGCGCGCTGCGGCGGCTGAGCCGGGTGCGGCAGACAAGGGCGGCGCGAGCCAAGCCGCGGCAGCGCTCGCCAGCGCGCAGCAACAGGCCAGCGGACTGGCTTCGCTGCTGGCGCCGGTGGCGCCGCCGGCGGCCGAGAGCGATGGGCCGTCGTTCGACGTCGTCAGCGTGGAGCCGTCGGGCGACACCGTCGTTGCCGGCCGTGCGGCGCCCGGCGCCACTGTCGAGTTGCTGCGCAACGGCGAGCCGCATGCGCGAGTGGTGGCCGATCGCTCGGGGCAATTTTCCATGGTGCCGCCGCCGCTGCCCGCCGGGACGTTCGAGTTGACGTTGCGGGCCAAGCAGCCGGACGGCCGCGAGATCTCGTCCAAGCAGAGCGTCGCGGTGGTGGTCGAGGCCGGCAAGCGCCCGGCCACCGTCGCGGTGATCGCGCCGGACCAGCCGACACGCGTGCTGTCGAAGCCGGCCGCATCGGTGCCGCTGGCGGTCGCGGTCGAGGCCGTCGACTTCGAGCCGAACGGCAATCTGCGCGTCGGCGGCCGCGCACGGCCCGGGGCCACCGTCCGGATCTATCTCAACGACCGGCTGGTCGACACCGCGACGGCCGGTGCAGATGGCCGCGTCGCGACGACCATCAAGGATGCCGCCTGGGCCGGCAAGGACCGGCTGCGGCTCGACGAGGTGGATGCCAAGACCGGCGCCGTGCAGGCGCGGGCCGAGGTGCCGTTGAAGGTGCCGGAGGCGCTGACCACGGCCTCGCTGCCAGCGGCCGCGGGCCAGGGGCAGGGGCAGGGAAGCGGCGGTGCTCCCGGCGCGCGCACGCAGCTTGCGTCCGCGTCGCCGGCCGACCTGAAGGACGTTGCCGCTTCACCCGCGCGCAGTGGCGCGAGGACGATCACCGTGTCGCGCGGCGACAGCCTGTGGCACATCAGCCGCCGTCTCCTCGGCGAGGGCACGCGCTACGCAGTCATCTACCGCGCCAATCGCGAGCAGATCCGCCGGCCGGATCTGATCTATCCGGGCCAGGTGTTCGTGCTGCCGGCGAAGCGCTAGCTGCGCAGCACAAAGGATTTTGACTTCTGTACGTGCTTGCACCTGAGCGCGCTGCTCGCGCCGTTGCGCTAAGATGGCCGTCAGCATTGTCTCACGAGGTTTCCATGCACGATCTCACCCGCTGCGTTCAGCACCCCGCCGTGTCGCACGACGGCTTCAAGTCGCTGGCGGTTCCGACCCATCGCGCCTCGACGATCGTCTATGACGAGCCGCAGGACTTTGCGCGGCGCGCCGAGCGTGGTCTCGACGGTTACACTTATGGCCTGCATGGCACGCCGACGACGCGGACCCTGGAGGCGCAGATCAGCGCGCTGCATGGTGGCGAGCGCACCGTGCTGGTCCCGTCTGGACAGGCCGCGGTCGCGATCACGATGCTCGCCGTGCTCAAGCCCGGCGACAAGGTGCTGATCCCCGATCACGTCTATCCGCCGGTGCGTCATCTGTGCGCGAACTATCTCGCCGCGCGCGGGATTTCGCATGAGGTCTACGACCCGCTGATCGGCGGCGGCATCAGCGATCTCATCGATGCCAGCACGAAGCTGATCTGGCTGGAATCGCCGGGCTCGGGAACGATGGAGGTGCAGGACGTTCCGGCCATCGCGCGGGCCGCAAAGGTGCGCGGCGTGCTCACCGGCTGCGACAACACCTGGGCGAGCCCGCTGTTGTTCAAGCCGCTGGCGCATGGCGTCGATTTCGCGGTGGAGGCGCTGACCAAATATGTCGGCGGTCATTCCGACCTGCTGCTCGGCTCGATCACCGTCAAGGACCTGAGCTTGCGCAAGGCGCTCAAGGACGTGCTGGGCGTGCTCGGTATCGGCGTGTCGCCGGATGAGGCGGCGCTGGCGCTGCGCGGCATCGAGACCATGGGAGTCCGCATGGCGCATTCGGGTCGCGTCGCGCGTGAGTTTGCCGAGCTGCTGCAACAGTCGCCGGCGGTCGCGCGCGTGCTGCATCCGGCGTTGCCGTCCTGTCCCGGCCACGAAATCTTCGCGCGCGACTTCAAGGCTGCGAGCACGGTGTTCAGCGTCGTCATCAGGCCGGAGTTTACCGCGCGGATCTATCCGGCGCTCGGACATCTCAGTCTGTTCGCCATCGGCGCCTCCTGGGGCGGCACCCACAGCCTGATTGCGCCGATGGATGTCACGGCCGATCGCACGGTGCGCGCATGGAATGCCGCGGAGGGATTGGTGCGGCTGAGCATCGGGCTGGAGGAGCCGGGCGATCTGTGGGAGGACCTGTCGCGATTCCTCGACGCGCTCGAAACCTCCTGAGACATGCCGGCCCGCGGTGTTCGCGCCGCGGGCCGGCCCGTCGTCAGAAGTTCACGCTAAGCCGCGCATTCAGCGACCGGCCAGGGCCCTTGACGGCGTAGCCGTAGGCCGCGGATGAGCCCATCATCGACACCACTTGATAGTCGACCAGATCGGCGCCGCCGAGCGGCAGGTCATAGGTCCGGTTGAACAGGTTGTCGACGCCGAGATCGAGCCGCACGTGCTGCCACTGGTAGCCGGTGCGCAGGTTGACCAGCGCGTAGGACGGCGTGGTCAGCTCGTTGCGGACCTGGCTCACGACATTCTTGGAGCCGACGAGCTGCAGCTCGACCGAATTGGTCCAGCCGCCGAGATGATGATCGAGCGCGAGCTTCGCGTTGACCGGCATCATGTGGTAGAGGTCGACGCCGTCGGTGCGGTAGCCCCTGACGTAGCCGATCAGGCCACGGATCTGGCCGTGGCCGTAGGTCAGGTCGTCCCAGACCGTCAGGCGCCCTTCGACATTGACGCCGACCAGCGTGGCGTCGTGGTTGGCGAACTGCAGATAGACGAAGCCGGTATTTGTCGTCAGGTTGGCGGGGTTGCTGGCGAGGCAGCTCGCCGTTTTGCAGCGGTCGACGTCGATGTAGTCCTGCACGTAGCTGGCATAGGGCGTCACTTTGACGTCCCACAGCTTCTGCGCCGGATCGTGCCAGCCGGCGGTGAAGCTCACGGTGTGCGCCTTCTCCGGCTTGAGGTCGAGGTTGCCGACATAGCCGTTGCCGTCGCCGAACCAGCCGATCATCTGCATCGCCATCGCATTGGTCGACCAGGCGTAGCGCTCATACAGGTTCGGCGAGCGCGTCTTGCGCGCGAAGCCGAGCTCGAACTGGCTGATCGCGTCGGGCTCGTAGCGGACGAGCGCGGAGCCGTCGAGATGCACGTCGGTCCGGGCATGGTCGGCGGCGTTGAACGCCGCGGCATCGGCGCCGTACATCATCGCGTTGTAGCCCGAGACGTTGCCGGTGTTCATCCGCACGATGTCGTTGCGCAGGCCGACGATCGACGTCCACTGCCGATCCCAGTGCCGCTCCCATTCGACGAAGGTGCCGATGCGGTCGCGCTGTCCGCCGTTGATGTTGATGAAGCTGTTCGGCCCCATCATCATCGACCCGGCAACCGGGCTCCACCAGTCGTCGAGCCGGTTGAGCGCAAGCTCGTTGCCGACGCGCAGGAGGTCCTGGCCCGACACCGGCAGCGTCGCCTTGATCGCGTAGCCGCCGTCGAGGCCCTTGGTGTCCATCGGCATCGAGGCGACCTTGTCGGGCGCGATGAAGCCCATCGTGTGCCGGATCTGATGCACGAAGGCGGACGCCTCGATCAGGCCCCAGTCGAACGTGCCTTCGTAGCGGCCGTTGGCGAACAGGCCGCGGTTGTAGACCATGTCCATGTACTGGTTCACATAGCCCTGGTAGGGGATGAACTGGCCGCCCACCTGGAACGTGAACAGGTTGCCGAAGCTGCGCTTGGAGATGCTGATGGCGTGGTTCTGCGTCTCGTACAGCGTCGACTTCACGGTGGTGCCGTCGCCGGCCTTGTAGTTGCCGGACCTGACCCAGCCGCCGGTGTAGGTGACGCTGGTGTCGCGGTTGGCGGCCGTGGCCGTCGCATCGACGCCATAGTCGTTGCCGTTGCTGCGGAAGAAGCTGGCGATTCGGGTGCTGGCGATCCAGCCGTCGGTCGCCGCGAAGGCGGGCGGTGCGGTGGTGACATCGATGCGGCTGCCGATGTAGTCGCCGCCGACCGAGACCGGGCCGATGCCGAGATAGGCGCGCATCTTTGCGATCATCGCCGGATTGACGAAGGACAGCGGCGGATTCATCTCGTTCGGGCAGGCCGGCGAGATCAGCATCGAGTTGATCGCGACCTGGAGCCGGTCGGCGCCCATGCCGTTGATCGCGGGCAGGCTGGAGACGCCGCCGGCGCCCCAGGCTGCGCCGCCCGGCAGGTCGGTGACGAGGCCTGCCGAATCGCTCGAGGAGAGACCGCGCTCGAAGCCGGCCTGCGGCGGCAGCGTGCGGCTTGCAGCTGTTGGGCCGGTGTCTTTCTGCTGCGTGGCGGCTTCCGTGGCGTGTGGGGCCGGTGCGTGAGTCTCGCGGCTTGCCGCAGGCCGGGGACGAGGCTTGGCCGTGCGCTGACGCGCGGGGTCGACGGTGACGGTCGGCAGCGACGCCGCGGGGCGCGCGCTGGCGGGTTCAGCGGCGGAGCACAGCAAGGCTGTCGCCGCGAGCAGCGCCGACGACATCGGTCGCGGAGGTAAAGAGGCAGTGGGCGGCTTTGAGCCTGAAAGGACGTTCGACATGGAGAACTCTGGAGGATGCTGCGCAGATATCTGCGGATGAGATCGGGAGCTGGGCACGCGCCAACGGCGCCCGGCTGATGATGCCAAGATGTGCGTGCCATCACGCTGCGGCTCCGTGAGAGCGGAGGCGGCATGTGGCGCAGCGATGTGTCTGAAGATGCGGCGACCGCCGCTCAGGCGAGCCGAGGTGGCGCGCGCGCCCGGTGCCCGGCGTCGACCTCGGCAGTCGCGCGCCACAAGGGCGCGATCGGTTCGAACGCAACGCCAAGGACGCGCCGGAGGCTGACCGTGGGTGCGTCGGGCGGCGGCAGCAGTGCGAAAGCCGGGGTGACGCAGAGCGGACAATGCGCCGCTGACGCCGCAGCCGGCGCTTCCGAGCTGTCGGCGCCCCCTCGAGCGTTGTCGATTCGCTCGTGACAGATCTCACCGAATACGAAGGCGAAGCTCGGCGGCAGCCAGGCGTTCAGGCTCACCGCCAGCGTGACCTGCAGCGCCAGCACATAGGCCATCGCACAGGCGACGGCGCCCGTCAGATGTTTGCTGTGTGATGAAATGCGACGCACGGCCCTGAAATCCCCGCAGCATGCTTAGCATGTCTGCGGAACAGCACCAATTGCGATCGCGCAATGCCGTTGCGCGTTGGTCGCGCGTCGGCTTGCCGGATGAGCGATCTTACCCGGCGCTCAGCCGCACGCCGGCGCGCAGGAATTTCTGCGGGTCGACGGCTTCGCCGTCGATGCGGGTCTCGTAGTGCAGATGCGGGCCGGTCGAACGGCCGGTCGAGCCGACCTCGCCGATGATGTCGCCGATCTTCACCTGCTGGCCGACCTTGACGTTGATTTCGGAGAGATGGCCGTAGCGGGTGGAGAGGCCGTTGCCGTGATCGACCTCGACCATGCGGCCGTAGCCGCCGGCCCAGCCGGCATTCACCACCTTGCCGTTGGCGGTGACGCGGACCGGATCGCCGGTGGCAGCACGGAAGTCGAGGCCGGTGTGCATCGCGGGGCGGCCGAGGAATGGATCGGAGCGCACGCCGAAGCCGGAGGTGAACTCGACCTCGCCGATCACCGGCTTGCGATAGGGCACCAGCGACAGCGTGCGGTTCATCTTCTCGACCTGCGCGCGGGTGATGTTGATGCGGTAGAGCTGGCGTTCGAACGGACCGGATTCGGCGCCGAGCTTGACCGGAACGAACGGGCCGCCCATGCCGCCCTTTGGCGCGGCCGCTTCGAGCTGGCCCATGTCCAGGCCGAGATCGGTGATGACGCCGCGCATCCGGCGCAGCTTCGATTCCAGCGTCTCCTCGGCCGAGGACAGCATCGCGACCTGCCGCGCCTCGACCTGGTCGAGCGAGCGCGTCAGCCGCGTCAGCACGTTGTCGACACCGGCGAGCTTGGTCGATGGGTTGGGCTGCGCATTCGCCATCACGGGGCTGCGCGATTCGAGCCGGGCCTCGCGGTCCGGCGGCGCGGTGAAGATCACGGTGTCGCTGATCGGCGACGGTTTTGGCGCGGCTGTCGCCGATGGCGGCTCGATCGCGACCGGCGCACGCGCCGGGGCGCGGATCGAGCCGGTGATGTCGGGCATGCTGCCGAGCGCGGTGGCACGTCCCTCGAGCGCGGTCTGGCGCTTGAGGATCTGGTCGAGCTTCTGGTCGAACTGCTCCTGGTCGAGCAGTTGCCGGCTGGTGGCGCGGTCGACCTTGGCGCGCAGCTCGGCGATGCGGTCCTCATAGGCGTATTGCATCTCGGCCTGGCGCGCGATCAGCCGCGTCAACACGTCGTCGCGGAACGCGAAATAGGTCGCAGTCGCCGCCGACCACAGCCCGAGCAGGCTGACGGTGCCGACCACGATCCAGAACACCACCGGGCCGATGCGCACCTGCTTGCCGGCATGCACCAGCGTGTAGTCGCTCTGCGATGCGGCCGCGACCGGCGCCGGATGGCTGGCGGGTGCGCGCCGATGATGGTGGGCGTGCCCGCGGTCATGAGGATGGTGCTGGGGATATTCGGCGTGATGGCCGGAACGATACGACATCGGCACTCCCGCGCCGGCTGGAGATCGTCGTTCCAGCGGCGTCATTTACGGGAGCGATTTGACCCCTGCATGGTTAATTTTCCCCCAACGCTCTCCGGCGCATTCTCAGAGCGCGCGCGCCGCCGCCAGCACCGCGTCGGCGTGGCCGTCGACCTTGACGTTGCGCCACACCTTGGCGACGCGGCCGTCGGCGCCGATCAAGACGGTGCTTCGGATGATGCCGAGAAACTTGCGGCCATAGAGCGACTTCTCGCCCCAGGCGCCGTAGGCCTCCAGCATCTCATGCTTCTCGTCCGAGATCAGGGGTACCGCGAGATCGTGCTTGTCGCGGAAATTGTCCTGCGCCTTGACCGAATCGGCGGAGACGCCGAGCACTGCGGCGCCGGCAGCGGCGAAGTCCTTCGACAGGCGGGTGAAGTCGATCGCCTCCTTGGTGCAGCCGGGCGTATTGGCCTTGGGATAGAAGAACAGCACGAGCTTCTGGCCGCTGTAGTCGGCGAGCGAGACGGTTCCGCCGCCATCGCGCGGCAGCTTGAACGCGGGTGCCTTGGCGCCCTCGGCAAGGCCCGTTCCGCTGGCAGCCGGCGCCGCGGGCTTGGCCTTCGCAGCGGCGGCCTTCGTGGTCGGCGTCTTGGCGTAGGTCGTCTTGGCGGAGGTCGTCTTGGCGGCTTTCGTCACGGCCGGTTTGGCCGTCTTCTTGGTGGCCTTCTTGGCCGCGGTGGCGAGCCGGTTCCCGTCAATCGTCCCGTAGGACGCCGGGTTGGAGGATTTCTTTCGTGATTCCTTCGACATACGCCTTCCTTTCGTCGCTTTCGGCGGCTCAAAAATGAAAGTATCTCGGTTCTTGTCCGGTGTCCCGGGATCGATCTGGCATCCGTGCTTCGCGGCGCGCAGGGGATTGCGCCTCTTGCGATGAAGCGAAGATCATGGCTACCAGCAGGCGTGAGCACCAGCGCAGTTGAGCACAGTGCAATGACGACTCTCGTACCGTCTCCGGATCAGACGTCCCCGCCACAAATTTCGTCCGGCGGTGGAGAGGCGCCGGTCCGCTGGCGCGAGCAGGTGGGCAAACCTGACGGCGGCGGGGTATAGTGACGAGGATTCCGCGCGTCGTCCGCGCCGCCGGCGAAGCGCCAGCGGGCGTGTTGACAGCACCCGCCGAAGCGTGACGGGATCATTGGGGCATCGACTCCTGCCGGCAGTGAGCACGCGCGCTGCGTGAACGGGCGGGGCCACACCGGCGACCAACCTGGCCGAGGCCAGATTGGCACGACTATTTCGGACACGAGGGGCCGGCACCGAGAGGCAATGGCAAGACAGACATCACCCCAGCGGCCCCATCTGCAAGCGGACACCCAGGGCCAGCAGTGGGATGAGGCCGACTGGGATGTGGCCGACCAGTATGAGGCTGCCGCCGAGCACGACGAGATGGTCGGGCAGCGCGCCCGGAGCCTGTTGTCGCGGCCCGATTCGGGCGGGAGCACCGGTCGATTCGGCGGGGCGCGACCGCGTCTGCCGGGCGGCCGCGTGGCCAAGCGGGTCGTCATCACGCTGGCATCGCTCATGCTGCTCGTCGGGCTCGGCTTCGCCGGCCTGTGGCTGCGGCTCGGTGCGGGCCCGATCAGCCTCGACATAGCGACGCCATGGCTCGCGGCGGCGATCGAGGACAATATCGGCCACGGCAATACCGTCGAGGTCGGCGGCACCCAGATCGAGCGCGCCGGCCGGATCAGGATCGCGGTCCGGATCCGCGACATCATCGTGCGCGACCAGGATCACGCCATCGTCGCCAGCGCGCCCAAGGCCGAGGTGCGGCTGTCCGGCGCCGCGCTGCTGATGGGCCAGCTGCGCGCCGAAAGCCTCAAGCTGGTCGACGCCGAGCTCGCGATTCGCATCACGCCGGACGGCACCGTCACGGTGTCGACGGGTGAGACCAACAAGCCGCTGGCGACGGGCGTCGCCTCCAAGCGCGACGCCGGCCTGCCGCCGACATTCCCGCGGCCGGGACAGGCCGCGCCATCGCCTGGTGCACCGGGACCGCAGGCCGGCCCGCAGCCGTCGGCGCCGGCCACTTCGACTTTGCCGGCGACCGCGGCGCCGAACGGCCTGCTCGCCGGCCTGGACTGGCTCGACAGCCTCAGCCTGACCGGGCTCGATGGCCAGAACCTGAACGAGATCGGGTTGAAGAACGGCGTGCTGGTCGTCGACGACCAGCAGCGCGGCAACAAATGGACGTTCGAGAACATCAGCCTCAGCCTGCGCCGGCCGTCCGGCGGCGGCGTGGCGCTGAGCCTCGGCGAAGAGGGCGCCAGGCCGTGGTCGCTGCGCATTCTGGTCGGGCCCCAGGCCAACGGCGTGCGCACGGTGGACATCAAGGCTGACAAGGTTTCCACCAGCAACATCCTGCTGGCGATGCGACTCAAGGATCTCACCTACATGGCGGACCTGCCCATGACCGGCGAGATCAAGGGCGAGCTCGCGCGCGACGGGCTGCCGACCTATCTGCGCGGCAAGATCAACATCGGCGCGGGCAAGATCATCGACACCGATACGCCCGACTATCCGATGGCGATCGATTCCGCCGAGATCAGCATGGAATGGGACGCCGGACGCCGCGTGCTGATCGCGCCGTTGAAGGTGATCTCTGGCGCCAACCGCATCACGCTCAACGCCAATCTCGAGCCGCCGAACGACACCGCGAACGACTGGCGGCTGGGTCTCAACGGCGGCACCATTCTGCTCGGCGCCATCGAAAACGAGCCACCGCTCATCTTCAACCGCATCTCGATCAACTTCCGCTTCGACACCGAGGGCAAGCGCGTGCTGCTGACGCAGGCCGAGGTGTCCAACGGTGAAATCGGCGTCGCCGGCACTGGCAGCGTCGAGTATGCCGGAGAGCCGCGGCTGAAGCTCGGCTTCGCCGCGACGCCGATGCCTGCGCTGGCGATGAAACGGATCTGGCCGGCGCTGATCGTGCCGGAGGTGCGGGCCTGGATCATCGAGCGCATCGAGCGCGGCTCGGTGCAGCGGATCGACGTCGCCGTCAATTCGCCGACGCGCAACCTGCCGCGCAAGGGACCGCCGATTCCCGACGATGGTCTCGACGTCAACATCGTCGCCACCAATGTCACCGTGCATCCGGTCGACGGCCTGCCGTCGGTGCGCGATGCCGACGTGAAGGCGCATGTTACCGGCCGCACCGCGACGGTGACGATCGGGCAGGGCGTCGCGGATACGCCGGCCGGGCGCAAGCTCAACTTCTCCGACGTCGTGTTCGAAGTGCCGGACATGGCGCCGAAGCCGTCGCCGTCGCGGGTGCGCATGCGCGTCGAGGGCCAGGTCGCCGCGGCCGCCGAGATCCTCGCCTCTGACCGGCTCAACGATCTGTCGTCGATGCCGATCGATCCCAACCAGACCAAGGGAACGTTCCAGGCCAGCGTGAATCTCGCGATGCCGGTCAAGGGCGAACTGACCAAGGCCGACACCAGCTACGCGGTCACGGCCGATCTCAACGGCTTTGCCGCCGACAAGCTGGTGATGAACCAGAAGCTGGAGGCCAACACGCTCAAGATCGTGGCCAACACCGCCGGCTATCAGGTCAAGGGCGACGTCAAGATCAACGGCCAGCCGGCCACGCTCGACTATCGCAAGCCGACCGAGGGCGACGCCGACATCAAGATGCAGGCGATCCTCGATGATGCGAGCCGCGCCCGGCTCGGCATGGATCTGGGCACCGCGATCACCGGCAACGTGCCGCTCAAGCTCAACGGCAAGATCGCGGGCTCCGCCGATCGTGACAGCCGGCTCGGTGTCGAGGCCGATCTGACCCAGCTCAAGCTCGACAATTTGCTGCCGGGCTGGGTGAAGAATCCGGGCAAGGCGAGCAAGGCCACCTTCAACGTGGTCGCCAAGCAGCAGTCGACCCGCTTCGAGGACATCAACATCGAAGGCGGTGGCGTCTCCATCAAGGGCTCGCTGGAAGTCGACCAGAACGGCGACCTGATGAACGCGAACTTCCCGACCTATTCGCCGTCGGAAGGCGACAAGACGCAGCTCAAGGCCGAGCGCGGCCAGGACGGCGTGCTGAAGCTGTCGATGCGTGGCGACGTGTTCGACGGCCGCGGCTTCCTGAAGTCGGCGATCTCGGGCACCAACAAGGACGCCGACAAGAACAAGGCGCGCTCGAACCTCGACTTCGACGCCGAGGTCAAGCTCGGCGCCGTCGCCGGCTTCAACGGCGAGGCGCTGCGCAGCGTCGACGTCAAGCTCTCCCGGCGCGGCGGCGCCTTCAAGAGCTTCAACCTGACCGGCAAGGTCGGCCGCGACACGCCGGTCACGGCCGACATCCGCGTCGGCCGCGAGGCGCCCAGCTCCGATCCGCGCGCGCGCCGCCAGGGCCGCGAGGTGATCTATCTCGTGACCAACGATGCAGGCGCGCTGCTGCGCTTCGCCGACACCTATTCCAAGATGGCCGGCGGCGAGCTGGAGCTGGCGATGGAGCCGCCGACGGCCGATTCCAGCCCCAAGGAAGGCCTCGCGATCGTTCGCAACTTCACCGTCAGGGGTGAGCAGGCGCTGGACCGCGCCGCTTCCGGTGCGGCCCAGGGCGCGTCACAGGGCATCGCCTTCACGATGCTGCGCGCAGAGTTCACGCGGCAGAACGGGCTGCTCTCGATCCGCGACGGCGTGGTCAAGGGGCCGACGCTCGGCCTGACCATCGAGGGCAGCATCGACTACAACGTCAACCAGGTCCGCGCCTCCGGCACGATCGTGCCGCTGTACGGGCTGAACAACATGTTCAACCAGATCCCGATCGTCGGCCTGTTCCTCGGCGGCAGCAATGAAGGTCTGTTCGGCGTGACCTACGAGGTCGTCGGCACGCCGAGCCAGCCGGTGGTGCGCATCAATCCGATCTCGGCCATGCTGCCGGGCGTGACGCGCAAGATCATGGATTTCAACACCGGCAAGCAGCAATACCCGCCGGCGGAGCTGCCGCCGAACAATTGATGCTGCCGGCCGTCGGCGTCGGCGACGTCAACAGAGCGGATCGATGCGGTCAGGCCGCTCTGACGCCAGCAAGGAAGGTGTCGACCTCGCGGGAGAGCTGCTCGGCCTGCTTGGAGAGGTTGCCGGCGGCGATCAGCACGTGGCTCGCGGCGCTGCCGGTCTCGTTGGCTGCGGTCGAGACGCCGCCGATATTAGCGGTGACCTCACGGGTGGCCTGCGCGGTCTGGGTGACGTTGCGCGCGATCTCCGCGGTGGCCGTTCCCTGTTCCTCGATCGCCGATCCGATCGTGGCCGCGATCGCGGACACTTCCTCGATGGTCAGGGTGATGCCGTCGAGCGCGCCGACCGCTTCCCGCGTCGCGTTCTGGATCTGGGCGATGCGGTCGCCGATCTCCTGCGTGGCCTGTGCGGTCTGGCTGGCCAGGCTCTTCACCTCCGCTGCGACCACCGCGAAGCCGCGCCCGGCTTCGCCGGCGCGCGCGGCCTCGATCGTGGCGTTGAGCGCCAGCAGGTTGGTCTGGCCCGCGATGCTGGAGATCAGCTCGGCGACGTGCTCGATCTGCTTGGCGCCGTCGGCCAGGGCGCGGACGATCCCGTCGGTATGGCGCGCGCTTTCGACGGCGCGTCCGGTAACCTCGGCCGATTGGGCGACCTGACGGCTGATCTCGGTGATCGACGAGGTCAATTCCTCGGCGGCGGTGGCGACCGTCTGGACGCGCGAGCTCGCTTCATTCGCGGCGGAGCTGACGGCGGTCGCGCGCGCATTGGTGCTCTCGGCGGTGCCGGTCATCGATTTCGCCGTGGCCTCGAGCTCTCCGGCGCCGGACGCCATCAGGGCCACGAGCTGGCCGACGGAGGCATCGAAGCGGTCGGCCATCGCGATCAGCGCGTCGCGCTTGTCCGCTTCGCTGCGCTGCTTGGATGCGGCCTGCTCATGCTCCAGCATGCGGGCGGTGATCGCGGTCTTGCGCAGTACCTCCAGGGTCTCGGCCATGCGGCCGATCTCGTCGCCGCGTTCGGTCTCGGCGACCGGCTGCTCGAGCCGCCCGCCGGCGATGTCCTGCATGCGATCCTTCAGCCGATGCAGCCCGCCGACCACGTTGTGCGAGATCAGGAAGGACAGGATGCCGAGCAGCACGAGCAGCGCCGCGCCGATGCCGGCGAGCCGCATCAGCAGCGCATAGACGTCCGCCTCGATGTCGTCGACATAGAGCCCGTAGCTCATGACGATGTTCCACGGCGCGAAGGCGCGGACGAAGACGACCTTCCGCAGCGGCTCGGTCTGGCCGGGCCGCGGATAGAGGTAGGAGGTCGTGCTGCCTTCGGGTTTCTGCTGGGCGGCCTTGATCTGTGCATCGGCGATCATGACGCCGTTGGCGTCCTTGGTGCCGAGGATCTTGCCCTCCAGTTTCTCGTTGGCGGCATTCAGCAGAAGCGCCGAATCTGCCGCGTTGTAGGCGATCGGATAGCCCTGGCCGTTGTTGAACGTCATTCGTCGCGCAAGATAGCGGAACTTGTTCTTGGCCTCGTCCACCGACATCTTTCCTGCCGCGACCTCCGTCTGCAGCGTCTCTGCGAGACCGTAGACGAGGTCCACCGCGGTATGCATCTGGGTGATGCGGTCTTCCAGCATCCGCGCGCGGCTGAGCCAGCCGGAGACGGCCACGATCGCGATCACCGTCGCGATCGCAAGGATCACCATGCTTGCGAGCTTGGTGCGGAACTTCATGCGGCTGAGCAGTGTCACGGCGTCCTCTTCGTTCTTGTTGCCGAAACAACTATCACCAAGCTGCTTACTAATCATGAACGCGTGGTTGTTGCGCGCCGTCCACTATGTGGACGAGCAGCGCTCGCCGCTCGTGAGCACGTCTTAATCGGGCGCACGCCAACTACGTGCGAAGGGCGGGAACGACCAGGAACGGGATCATCCCGATGACGACGCTCACGAGCGCCAGCAGAATGACGGCATCATAGCCGTGAGTGAGATCGTGGATGACGCCGCCGCTCCACGATCCCAGCGCCGAGCCGAGCCCGCTGCCGATCGTGATCGTGCCGTAGATGGTGCCGAGCCGCCTGCCGCGGAAGATCTTCATCGCGGTGGCCGACAACAGCGGCCCGCGCGAGCCGATCATGCTGCCGAAGCAGACGACGAAGCCGGTGAGCAGGAAGATGTTCGGCGCAAATTGCAGCGCCCACAGCATCAGGATTCCTGCGATCGATACGGCGTAGGAGAACAGCACCGACGGCCGCCGGCCGATCAGCCCGTCGAGGGCGGAGACGCCGAGCATGCCGAACAGCAGCACCACGCCCGAGAAGCCCCAGGCGGTGGCGGCCTGCAGCGGCGCAAAGCCGGCATCGATCAGATAGGCGACGACCTGCGGCGCGATCGCATACATGCCGATGGCGGTGAAGAAGAAGGTCGAGAACAGCGCCCAGAAGGCGTGGTGGCGCAGCGCGCGCGACAACGTCCAGGCGTCATCAGCGAGCTCGTCGCTGATCGGCCTGGTGATGTGAGGCGCGCCGGCGGCGAACAGCCGCCACGGTAGCAACGCCAGCGGCACCAGCAGACTGAAGGCTGCAGCGCCGAACGCCTGATAGGTGCTGCGCCAGCCGATGGCGTCGATCAGCAGTTGCGAGCCCGGCAGCAGGATCAGCACGCCGGCGCCGGTCGCCGAATAGATCACCGCCATCGCGGTCGGCAGCTTCTTGCCGAACCAGCGGCCGAGCAGGATCGAGTTGGGGACGTTGCCGATCAGCGCGATGCCGATGCCGACGCACAGGCCGATGCTGATCTGGAACTGCCACAGCGCCCGCGCGTGCGCCGCGGCCGTGAAGGCTGTGCCGAGCAGCAGGAGGCCGAGCGCATAGACGGCGCGCGGCCCGGTGTGGTCGAACAGCCGTCCGATCAGCGGCGCGGCGAGGCCGCCGGCGAGCGCCGTCAGCGAATAGATCGAGACCACCTCGGAGCGGTCCCAGCCAAAGCCGTCGGAGATCGGCTTGAGGAAGACGGTAAAGCTTTCTCCCAGCCCGCGGCCGAGCACCGACAGCGCGAAGCACAGGCCCAGCACCACGAACGCCAAGTGCGTTCGTGGTCGAGCTGTCGGGCTTTCCTCGGCTTGCGCAGGCTCTTGCGGCGCGCTGATCGTCATGCCGTCATGGGAGCGCCTTTCGGCGTTCCCTGACAAGCAGGCAAAAGCGAATGCGGCTATGCAGGCTTCACCAGCACATGGCGCTTCTTGCCCAACGACAGCTTGATCACGCCCTCGCTGGTCAGCTCCGCCTGTGTCAGCGCCATCTTCTCGTCGGTGACCGCGACGTCGTTGACGCGCAGGCCGCCGCCCTTGATCTGCCGCCGCGCCTCGCCATTGGAAGCGACGAGCCCGGCCTTGACGAAGGCGCTGAGCACGCCGAGCCCGGCATCGAGCTCGCTCCTGGCGACCTCGACCGTCGGCAGGTTCTCGGCGATCGCGCCTTCCTCGAAGGTGCGGCGCGCGGTCTCGGCCGCGGTGCGCGCCGCTTCTTTGCCGTGCAGCAAGGCGGTCGCCGCATCCGCCAGCGCCTTCTTGGCCTCGTTGATCTCGGCTCCCTGGAGCGCGCCGAGCTTTTCGATCTCCGACAGCGGCAGCGTCGTGAACAGCTTGAGGAACTTGACGACGTCGGCGTCCTCGGTGTTGCGCCAGTACTGCCAGAAATCATACGGGCTGCACTGGTCGGCGTTGAGCCAGATCGCACCCTGCGCGGTCTTGCCCATCTTGGCGCCCGAGGCGGTGGTCAGCAGCGGTGTCGTCAGCGCGAAGAGCTGTTCGGTGCCCATGCGGCGGCCGAGCTCGACACCGTTGACGATGTTGCCCCACTGGTCCGAGCCGCCCATCTGGAGCCGGCAGCCGGTGCGGCGCGCCAGCTCGACGAAGTCGTAGGCCTGGCAGACCATGTAGTTGAACTCGATGAAGCTCATCTCCTGCTCGCGCTCGAGCCGCAGCTTCACCGAGTCCATGGTCAGCATGCGGTTGACCGAGAAGTGCCGGCCGATGTCGCGCAGCATCTCGATCCACTTGAGCTGGGTCAGCCATTCGGCGTTGTCGAGCATGATGGCATCTGTCGCGCCGTCGCCGTAGCGCAGCACCTTGGCGAACACGCCGCGGATCGAGGCCTTGTTGGCCTCGATCTCCTCGACGGTGCGCATCGCGCGGGTCTCGTCCTTGCCGGAGGGATCGCCGACCATGGTGGTGCCGCCGCCCATCAGGGTGATCGGCTTGTTCCCGGTCTGCTGCAGCCAGTACAGCATCATCATGGTCAGGAAGTTGCCGATGTGCAGCGAGCGTGCGGTGCAGTCATAGCCGACATAGGCGGTCGCCTGACCCTTGGCGGCGAGCGCATCCAGGCCCTCGAAATCCGAGCACTGATGGATGAATCCGCGGCTCTGCAGCACGTTCAGGAAATCAGACTTGAAGCCAGTCATTGTCGGCGACTCTGAGCATTTGTTTACGGTATTGACCGCTTGTCGCGGCGGGGTGCGGTAGGGCACATGCCGCGGATACGGGCGTTGTGGCATTATAAGATGCGCCGGGCTTGTACAAGCATGGGCGCGGCCCGGGCGGGACCTCAAATCGGCCGTACTTGGCAAGCAGGGCAGGGTTTTCGGGTTCGACTGCAATGATTCTGACCGCACTTGGCCTCATGAGTGGCACCTCGCTCGACGGGGTGGACGTGGCCCTGATCGAGACCGACGGGCGGCAGATCAAGAGGCTCGGCCCCACGGGCTACCGGGCCTATGGCGCCGCCGAGCGCAGCCTGCTGCGCGAGGCGCTCGCCGATGCGGTGCAGATCGAGCGGCGCGAGGCGCGTCCCGGGCGGGTACGCGATGCCGAGCGCGCCGTGACGGTGGCGCACGCCGAGGCGATCGCCGCGTTCCTGGCGCAGCACCGGCTCAAGCCTGAGGACATCGACATCATCGGCTTCCATGGGCAGACCGTGCTGCACCGCCCGGAACGCCGCCTGACGGTGCAGATCGGCGATGCCGCCGCGCTCGCCAAGTCCGTCCATATCCCGGTGATGCACGATTTCCGCGCCGCCGACGTCGATTTCGGCGGGCAGGGCGCGCCGTTCGTGCCGGTCTATCACCGTGCCCTGGCGCAATCGCTGTCACGCCCCGGGCCGATCGCCGTGGTCAATATCGGCGGCGTCTCCAACATCACCTATATCGATGGCGACGACGTGCTGATCGCCTGCGACACCGGTCCGGGCAATGCGCTGCTCGACGACTTCATGCACCGCACGACCGGCCAGGCGTTCGATCAGGATGGCCGCGTGGCGGAGCAGGGCAGGCCGGACGAGGCCTGGATCACGAGCGCGCTCGACATGCCCTTCTTCGCGCTGCCGCCGCCGAAATCGCTCGACCGCAACGATTTCGCCGCGCTGAAGCTCGGCGATGTGACGCCGGCGGACGGGGCCGCGACCCTGACGGCGTTCACGGCGGCTGCGATCGCCCGCGTCGTTCCGCTGCTGCCGAAGCCGCCGGCGAGCTGGATCGTGTGCGGCGGCGGGGCCCGCAACCATACCATGATGCGGATGCTGCGGGAGCGCGTCGCGCCGGCGAGCGTCGAATCGGCCGATGCGCTGGGCTGGTCGGCTGACGCGATCGAGGCCCAGGCATTCGGCTTCCTGGCGGTGCGCGGCATGAAGGGCCTGCCGCTGAGCTATCCCACCACCACCGGGGTGCCGTTTCCGATGACCGGCGGAGTGATCGCGCGTCCGTGATCCATGCAATTGCATGAATCTTGACAGTTCCATGCGTGTGCATCTAGTTTGATGCATCTGCATCAAACTGCCGAGGATGTCATGTCGCCCTCCCTGAAGCTGATCAGCCACAAGCTCTGCCCCTATGTGCAACGCGCCGTCATCGCGCTCACCGAGAAGGGTGTCGCGTTCGAGCGGATCGACATCGATCTTGCCGACAAGCCCGACTGGTTCCTGAAGATCTCGCCGCTCGGCAAGGTGCCGGTGCTGGTGGTGCCGACGGCGCAGGGCGAGGTGGCGGTGTTCGAGAGCAACGTGATCTGCGAGTACATCGAGGACGCGCAGCCGGCTGTGAGGCTGCATCCCGAGGACGCGCTGGCCCGCGCGCAGCATCGCGCCTGGATGGAGTTCGGCTCGGCGATCCTCGGTGATCTCTGGGGCCTGGAGACGACGCAGGATGCCGCCGTCTTCGCGGCCAAGCGTGAGGCGCTGACGGCGAAGTTCGCGCGCGTCGAGGACGCGCTGGGCGAGGGGCCGTATTTCAATGGTGCGCGTTTCAGCCTGGTCGACGCGGTGTTTGCGCCGGTCTTCCGCTATTTCGATGTGTTCGATGGCTATGCCGATCTCGGCATCTTTGCTTCAACGCCGAAGGTTCGGGCCTGGCGTGATCAGTTGGCGCAGCGGCCGAGTGTGAGGACGGCGGTCGGCGCCGATTGTCCGACGCTGCTGCGCGCGTTCCTTGTGAGGCACGACGCTTATTTGTTGAAGCAGGCTGCTTGAGAAAGTACGCGAGGCGTAGGGTAGGCCAAGCGATCAGATCGGTGCAAAGCGCTGATCTGATCGCGTGCCCACCATTGGCTCAGCATGCACACATGAAGTCGGTGGGCACGGCGCGTTGGACTCGCCTTTGCCCACCCTACAGAACATCGCCCGGCCTCACCTCACATTGGCGAGGCGCATGTCCAGATAGGCCGTGATCGTCTCCATGAGCGGCTCGAGCTTGCCGTCGAAGAAGTGGTTGGCACCGGGGATGACCTGCTGGTCGATCACGATGCCCTTCTGCGTCTTCAGCTTCTCGACCAGCGTGTTGACGTCCTTGGGCGGCACCACCGCATCGCGCTCGCCGTGCACGATCAGGCCGGAGGACGGGCAGGGCGCCAGGAACGAGAAGTCGTAGAGGTTGGCGGGCGGCGCGATCGAGATGAAGCCCTCGACCTCCGGGCGGCGCATCAGGAGCTGCATGCCGATCCAGGCGCCGAACGAGAAGCCGGCGACCCAGCAGGCGCGAGCCTCGGGGTTGATGGTCTGCGCCCAATCGAGCGCGGAGGCCGCATCGGACAGCTCGCCGGTGCCGTGGTCGAACGAGCCTTGGCTGCGGCCGACGCCGCGGAAATTGAAGCGCAGCACCGAGAAGCCGCGATGCGCGAAGGCGTAGTAGCACTGGTACACGATCTGATGGTTCATCGTGCCGTGGAACTGCGGATGCGGATGCAGGATCATCGCGATCGGCGCGTTCTTCTGCTTCGCCGGATGGTAACGGCCTTCGAGGCGGCCGGCCGGACCGTTGAAGATGACTTCAGGCATCAGAGAATCCTTGGCAGAGCGTCGACCGACTTCGTCCATGCTTCATCTGGCGCCTCGCCGAAGAGTTCAGCAGGGGACATCAGCAGGAAAAGTGGTGACCGAGCGCCATCCGTTCGCTTGGACGGAGCGGCGCTGGCGTGACTGGAAGTTGGCCTTCTAGCATGGAGCGCAGGGCAAAAAGCAAGGATTTTCAACGCCCGGCAAGGCGGCGGCAGCAGGGATGCCGAGCGTGCCATCGAAGCGGCTGCGGGCTGAGGCGGCCGCGGAGCGTGCCCCGAATGCGCCTGCAATTCGATGAAAATACAGGCGTTTTCGTCGGCAGCCGCGGCCGCTTCAGCGCGCCGCCACCACCGTCTGCTCCAATGGCGCAACCGCGCTGCGATAGCGGCGGCTGCCCTGGACGGATTGGCCGCCGTCGAAGGTCAGGTCGAACTCGCCTGATGGCAGAACCGAAAGCGCGGTGACCCTGGTCATGTTGACCAGCCGGCCGCGGTGGATGCGCACCAGCGCGAAGCGGGCGAGTTCGGCCTCGGCGACCGACAGGGTGCCGCGGATCAGATGTCGCCTGCCGTCGGCCATGGCGTATTCCACGTAGTTGCCGGCCGCAGCGACCCACAGGATGTCGGCCGGCGCGACGCGGATGCGGCTCGCGCCGTCGCGCAGCCAGAGCGTGGCAGGGGCAGGAGGCTCGGATCGCCGTGTCGGCTGTTGGAGAGCGCTCGCGCGATAGCCGTCGTACAGCCAGAGAGTGGCACCGATGAGCAGCGCCGTCATGACGTCCTTGCGGAACTCGTACACGATGGTGGCGAGCGAGAACTGGAAGTCGTAGGCGCCGCCAGCGCCCCACATCAGCAGCTTGCGCAGCATCACCATGCCGGTGATGTGGAGCAGGGAGAAGACGATGACGGCGGCAACGGCGAGCGCGACGAGACGGACAGGGGCGGCCGGGCCCCGCCGGATCAATCGAACGGTGACGACCAGCAACGGCGCCAGCAGGATGATGACGATGATGCTCGTCATCTCCCACAGCAGCTGCTTTTCCAGATCATAGGCGGCTCCCCGCCTGACGGCATCGTGGGCGGCCGAGAGGGCGTTGACGACGCCGATGCCGAGCGAGAGCCCGGCCATGATGGCGTAGAAGCTCCGATCATTCGGACGCAGCATCGAGCCGACAAGCTTGTTCATGGCACCGGACCCGCTATCTCAATCTCGCGCCCGACGATACCACGCTGGCCGTCGCGCATCATCATGGTGCCGACGAGCCATGGTCGTTCGTGGCCCGAGTTGATATGAACGGACCGATGGCCGACAGGATCTATCTCGACTGGAATGCGACGACCCCGCTGCGGCCGCAAGCGCGCGCGGCGATTCTCGCTGCCATGGATCTGGTCGGCAATCCCTCGTCGGTTCACGCCGAAGGCCGCAAGGCACGGCGGCTGATGGAGGAGGCCCGCGAGGTCATCGCCCGCGGGCTCGGCACCGTCGCGCGCCGCGTGATGTTCACCTCCGGCGGAACCGAGGCCAATGTGCTCGCTTTGAGCCCGGGTCTGCGCGCGCCGACCGGCCCAGTCGAGCGGCTGCTGGTGTCGGCCGTCGAGCATGCCTCGGTGCTGGCCGGCGGCCGCTTCGCGCCATCGGCGGTGCAGACGATCCCGGTCGATGCCTCGGGCGTGGTCGATCCCGGCCGCCTGGAAGCCCTGCTGGCCGGGGGACCGCTGGCGCTTGTGTCCGTCATGGCCGCCAACAACGAGACCGGGGTGCTTCAACCGGTTTCGAAAGTTGCTGAGATCGTGTACCAGGCGGGCGGCCTGCTGCATGTCGACGCGGTCCAGGCATTTGGGAAAATACCCCTCGATATCAAACAGATGGGCGCGGACCTTGTGACCATCTCTGCGCACAAGATCGGCGGACCGAAGGGCGTCGGCGCGCTGGTTCTGGGCGCCGGCGTGGAGGAGCCGATTCCGGTTCTCCGCGGTGGCGGCCAGGAGCGCGGTCGCCGGGCTGGAACCGAAAACATGGCCGGAATTGCCGGATTTGGCGCCGCAGCCGGCGCTGCCCTGGCTGAGCTCGAGGTCGACCTGCCCCGGATCACGGCGCTGCGCGACCGGCTGGAAACGGGCCTTCGTCAGACCGCCGGCGTGACGGTATTTTCCTCCGAAGCGGCGCGGCTTCCGAATACGACGCTGTTCACGGCGCCGGGGCTCAAGGCCGAGACGGCCGTGATCGGGTTCGATCTTGAAGGGATCGCGGTGTCTTCCGGCTCGGCCTGCTCGTCTGGCAAGGTCCAGCCGTCGCACGTCCTGGAGGCCATGGGCGTTGGTTCCGCGGCGGCGCAGGGAGCGGTGCGCCTCAGTCTGGGCTGGTCCACGACCGAGGCGGATGTCGACCGGTGCCTGCAGGCTTGGCGAAAGCTGTCATTGACCCTACTTAAAGGTGGCGACGAAACCGTGCTTGAGCGATTCTAAGGGCGTGATTTCGTCCGCGAAACGTCGTAAGACGGTTCCAGAACGTGTCCACCGCGGTCCTTGAAACCGCGAGCGGAGGATGGAATGCCAGCCGTACAAGAGACGGTCGACCGCGTCAGGCGGATCGACGTCGACCAATATCGTTATGGGTTCGAGACACTCATCGAATCCGAGAAGGCTCCCAAGGGGCTTTCCGAAGACACGATCCGCTTCATCTCGGGCAAGAAGAACGAGCCCGCCTGGATGCTCGAATGGCGGCTGGAGGCGTATCGCCGCTGGTTGACCATGCAGGAGCCGACCTGGGCGCGCGTCGACTACCCCAAGATCGACTTCCAGGATCTGTATTATTACGCCGCGCCCAAGCCGAAGAAGCAGCTCTCCTCGATCGACGAGATCGACCCGGAGATTCTGAAGACCTACGAGAAGCTCGGCATTCCGCTCCGCGAGGTCGCGATCCTCGAGGGCGTCGAGCCGGTGCCCGGCGCTGGCAGCCCCGAGAGCCGCAAGATCGCGGTCGACGCCGTGTTCGATTCGGTGTCGGTGGCGACGACGTTCAAGGAGGAGCTGAAGAAGGCGGGCGTGATCTTCATGCCGATCTCGGAAGCGATCCGCGAGCATCCCGAGCTGGTGCAGAAATATCTCGGCAGCGTGGTGCCGACCTCCGACAATTTCTACGCGACCTTGAACTCGGCCGTCTTCTCCGACGGCTCGTTCGTCTATATCCCGCCGGGCGTGCGCTGCCCGATGGAGCTGTCGACCTATTTCCGCATCAACGAGCGCAACACCGGCCAGTTCGAGCGCACGCTGATCATCGCCGACAAGGGCGCCTACGTGTCCTATCTCGAGGGCTGCACCGCGCCGCAGCGCGACGAGAACCAGTTGCACGCGGCGGTGGTCGAGCTGGTCGCGCTGGATGATGCCGAGATCAAGTACTCGACGGTGCAGAACTGGTATCCGGGCAATTCGGAAGGCAAGGGCGGCATCTACAATTTCGTCACCAAGCGTGGCGACTGCCGCGGCGCCAACTCCAAGATCTCCTGGACCCAGGTCGAGACGGGATCTGCGATCACCTGGAAGTATCCGAGCTGCATCCTGCGCGGCGATAATTCGCGTGGCGAGTTCTACTCGATCGCGATCTCGAATGGCTTCCAGCAGGTCGACTCGGGCACCAAGATGATCCATCTCGGCAAGAACACGACGAGCCGGATCATCTCCAAGGGCATTGCCGCGGGCCGCTCGCAGAACACCTATCGCGGCCTCGTGACGGCACACCGGAAAGCGACCGGCGCGCGCAACTTCACCGCCTGCGATTCGCTGCTGATCGGCGACAAATGCGGCGCGCACACCGTGCCCTACATCGAGGCCAAGAACTCCTCGGCCACCTTCGAGCACGAAGCCACGACGTCGAAGATCTCCGAGGATGTGCTGTTCTACTGCATCCAGCGCGGTCTTTCGCAGGAGGAGGCGGTCGGGCTCGTCGTCAACGGTTTCGTCAAGGACGTGCTGCAGCAGCTGCCGATGGAGTTCGCGGTCGAGGCCCAGAAGCTGATCTCGATCAGCCTCGAAGGCTCGGTCGGCTAAGGCCATATTGCAGCGGGGCCGCGGCGCGGCCCGCTCGTGCTGATATCGATATCATACGTCCTTTGGGCCCGATGGATCGGTGGCGCCAGGGCAAGTGTTGAGCGGAAACAGATCATGGCACTACTCGAAATCAACAACCTGCAGGTCCGCGTCGAGGAGCGCGAGATTCTCCACGGCCTGACGCTGTCGATCGACGCCGGCAAGGTGCATGCGATCATGGGGCCGAACGGCTCCGGCAAGTCGACGCTGTCCCACGTCATCGCCGGCAAGCCGGGCTATGAGGTGACCGGCGGCGAGATCCTGTTCAAGGGCGAGGATCTGCTCGCCATGGCACCGGACGAGCGTGCCGCCAAGGGCGTGTTCCTGGCGTTCCAGTACCCGGTGGAGATCCCCGGCGTCGCGACCATGACCTTCCTGCGGACAGCGCTGAACGCGCAGCGCAAGGCGCGCGGCGAGGAGGAGTATTCGACGCCGGACTTCCTCAGGAAGGTGCGCGAGATCTCGAAATCGCTCAGCATTCCGCAGGACATGCTCAAGCGCGGCGTCAATGTCGGCTTTTCCGGCGGCGAGAAGAAGCGCAACGAGGTGCTGCAGATGGCGCTGTTCCAGCCGTCGCTCTGCATCCTCGACGAGATGGATTCCGGCCTCGACATCGACGCGCTGCGCATCGCCGCCGACGGCGTCAACGCGCTGCGTTCACCCGAGCGCTCGATGATCGTGATCACCCACTATCAGCGGCTGCTGAACTACATCGTGCCCGACGTCGTTCATGTGATGTCGAAGGGCCGCGTCGTGAAGAGCGGAGGCAAGGACCTCGCGCTCGAGCTGGAGGCGTCCGGCTACGCCCAGTTCGAAGACGCGGCCTGAGCTCGCGAATGGATCTGTGATGAACGTAGCTTTGGTCAAGAACGACAGCGGTCCGGCGGCGAGCAGCTTGCTCTCTGCCGCTCTGGGCCGTCTGCCCGGCACCGGCAAGGTGGTCGATATCCGGCGCGAAGCCTTCTCGGCCTTCGAGCGCACCGGCCTGCCGCACCGTCGTATCGAGGAATGGAAGTACACCGATCTGCGTGCGCTGATGCGCGAGGTGCTGCCGCTGGCAGGCGCGCCGGACGCGGCGGCGCTGGCGCGGGCAAAAACCGTGCTGGCTTCTGTTGCCGTCGACGGTGCTCGGAAGCTGGTGCTGGTCGACGGCGTGTTCGTGGCGGAGCTCTCGGACATCTCGGCCTCCGAAGATGGTGTCAAGGTTCACACGCTGCGCGAGGCGCTGCAGAGCGCCGG
Source organism: Bradyrhizobium sp. HKCCYLRH2015 (assembly GCF_051168215.1). Taxonomy (NCBI): domain Bacteria; kingdom Pseudomonadati; phylum Pseudomonadota; class Alphaproteobacteria; order Hyphomicrobiales; family Nitrobacteraceae; genus Bradyrhizobium; species Bradyrhizobium sp. HKCCYLRH2015. Next base: position 160,122 of record NZ_JBNPUO010000004.1, read on the forward strand.
CAGCGAGCGGCTGCTGGAGACGACCGTCAACGATGCGATGGTCCTGTTGAACGGTGCGCTCGCGACCGACGGAGTCCTGATCTCCGTGGCGGATGGTGCAAAGCTCTCGCATCCGCTGCAGATCATTCACATCGCGACGGCATCGCAGGCATCGCGTGCCAGTCGCTCGCATCTTTCGGTGGGGAACGGCGCGCAGGCCACCTTGATCGAAAGCGCGATCGCCGCCGATGGCGCCTCGGGCTATCAGGCCAATGACGCCGTGGTCGTCTCCCTCGGTGACGACGCTGCGTTGTCCACCATTCGCCTGATGCGCGATGCCAGGGATGCCGTTAACATCACGTCAGCCAAGTACGAGGTCGGTGCGCGGTCGAAACTCAATCTCTTCAACATGACGACCGGCGGCGCCGTCAGTCGTCTGCAGGGCTTCATCACTCTCAAGGGCGAAGGCAGCGAGCTGATCATCAACGGCGTCAACCTGCTGCGCGACAGGCAGCATGGCGACCTGACGCTGGTGGTCGATCACGCGGTGCCCGGCTGCACCAGCCGCGAGAACTTTCGCGCGGTGCTCGACGATCGCGCCCACTCGGTATTCCAGGGCCGCATCATCGTCCGCCCCGACGCGCAGCAGACCGACGGGAAGATGATGACGCGGGCGCTGCTGTTGTCCGACGAGGCCGAGGCCGACAGCAAGCCCGAACTCGAGATCTTCGCCGACGACGTCTCCTGCGGCCATGGCGCCACCGCCGGCGCGCTCGACGACAGCCTGTTGTTCTATCTGCAGGCCCGCGGCCTGCCGGAGAAGCAGGCCCAGGCGCTGCTGATCCAGGCCTTCGTCGGCGAAGCCATCGAGGCGATCGAGGACGATTCCTTGCGCGAGCGCGTCATCGCTGCCGCCCAGGACTGGATGGAGGCGCGCGCATGAGCACGCATCCCGCCGTCTCCAACGGATCCTACGACGTCGCCCGCATCCGCGAGGACTTTCCGGCGCTGGCGCTGCAGGTCTACGGCAAGAAGCTCGTCTATCTCGACAATGCCGCCTCGGCACAGAAGCCGCGCGCGGTGCTCGACCGCATGACGCAGGCCTATACCAGCGAATATGCCAACGTGCATCGCGGCCTGCATTATCTCGCCAATGCCGCCACGGAAGCCTATGAGGGCGGCCGGGAGCGGGTCACGCGCTTCCTCAATGCGCGCCGCAGCGAGGAGATCATCTTCACCCGCAACGCGACCGAGGCGATCAATCTGGTCGCGTCATCGTGGGGCGGGCCGAACATCGGCGAGGGCGACGAGATCGTGCTCTCGATCATGGAGCACCATTCCAACATCGTCCCCTGGCATTTCCTCAGGGAGCGGCAGGGCGCGGTGATCAAGTGGGCCCCGGTCGACGATGAGGGCAACTTCCTGATCGACGAGTTCGAGAAGCTGCTGACGCCCAGGACCAAGCTGGTCGCGATCACGCAGATGTCGAACATGCTGGGCACGCTCGTGCCGGTGAAGGAGGTCGTTCGGATTGCGCATGCGCGCGGCATCCCGGTGCTGGTCGACGGCAGCCAGGCCGCCGTGCACCTCGCCATCGACGTCCAGGACATCGACTGCGACTTCTACGTCTTCACCGGCCATAAGCTGTACGGGCCGACCGGGATCGGCGTGCTCTACGCCAAATACGACCACCTCGTTGCCATGCGCCCCTACAATGGCGGCGGCGAGATGATCCGCGAGGTTGCGCGCGACTGGGTCACTTATGGCGATCCGCCGCACAAGTTCGAGGCGGGCACCCCGATGATCGTCGAGGCGGTCGGGCTGGGCGCCGCGATCGATTACGTCAACTCGGTCGGCAAGGAGCGCATCGCCGCGCATGAGCACGACCTGCTCACCTATGCCCAGGATCGGCTGCGCGAGATCAACTCGCTGCGGCTGATCGGCACCGCCAAGGGCAAGGGGCCGGTGATCTCGTTCGAGATGAAGGGGGCGCATGCTCATGACATCGCGACCGTGATCGACCGCCAGGGCGTCGCGGTGCGTGCGGGCACGCACTGCGTGATGCCGCTTTTGGAGAGATTCAACGTCACGGCGACCTGCAGGGCCTCGTTTGGCATGTACAATACGAGGGAAGAGGTCGATCAGCTTGCACAGGCATTGATCAAGGCGCGGGAATTGTTTGCATGACCGACACGGCCGACGTCAAAACTCAGACTGTCGAAACCCATTCGGCGCTGCCGCCGGAGGAGACCGAGCGGCTTTCCACCGAGATCATCGCAGCGCTGAAGACGGTGTTCGACCCGGAGATCCCGGCCGACATCTATGAGCTCGGCCTGATCTACAAGGTCGACATCAAGGACGACCGCAGCGTCGACGTGATGATGACCTTGACGACGCCGAACTGTCCGGCGGCCGGCGAGCTGCCGACCATGGTCGAGAACGCGATCGCCAGCGTTCCGGGGGTCGGCGTGGTCAATGTGAGCATTGTCTGGGAGCCGCAATGGACGCCGGACCGGATGAGCGACGAGGCCCGCCTCGTCCTCAACATGTGGTGAGGCACGACGTTTGAATGGCGGTCGGGATTGATCGAACGCCGGGATTGACCAGATGACCGATATGACCAACACGCCAGTTGCCAGCAAGCCGAAGCCGCGGCCCCGTCCGCAGGTGCTGCGGCTGACCGATGCCGCGGCCACGCGCATCCGCGAGCTGACCGATCGCGCAGAGTCCGAGATCATTGGATTGCGCGTCGGTGTCAAGAACGGCGGCTGTGCCGGACAGTCCTACACGGTCGAATATGCCCACGATATCCGGCCGACCGACGAGGTGGTCGAGGATAAGGGCGTGAAGATCCTGGTCGATCCCAAGGCCGTGCTGTTTCTGCTCGGGACCGAGATGGACTATCAGGCCGACAAGATGCAGGCGCAGTTCGTGTTCAACAACCCGAACCAGATCAGCGCCTGCGGCTGCGGCGAGTCGGTTCAGCTCAAGCCGGCCGAGGTCTGATCGTCGGCTTTCCGCCGGGACGGCACCGGACCCTGTCGCGTTCCGGACATTGACACACGCCACCCTCCCGACCGAAAACTCCAGGCGAGCAACTGGGTGTTGGCGGGAGCTGGTGCGATGGACCGCGAATTCCTGACCGATCTGTTCGCCGGCTTCGGTCCGGTCACGATCCGGCGGATGTTCTCCGGCTTCGGCATCTCTGCCGACGGCATCAACTTTGCGCTCGCGCTGCGCAGCGGTCTCTACCTGCGCGCCGATGAGGCCAGCTTTGCCAGGTTTGAGGAGGCCGGATCCAAGCCGTTCTCCTACGAGACGCGCGCGCGGACCATGACGGTGCGCTCGTATTGGCAGGTGCCGGCGCATCTGTTCGACGACACCGATGAGTTCGCGGCATGGGCGAGAGATGCGTTTGCGGCGGCGCAGAGGGCCGCCTTGAGCAAGCGGACCAGCAAGAAACGGGCTGCGCCGCGCAGCGAGGCGGTACCGGCGCGTGGTCGGAGCAAGTCCGGAGCGACCAAGACAGCAGCGAAAAAGACCAAGTCGGTCAAGACGGGGAAGGTGGCCAAGAACGTTGCCAAGAGCGTTGGCAAGGGCGCGGAAACGGCGCCCGCCGGCCGCAAGGCTCGCAGCGCGACGGCGGTGCGGGGCCGGACGTCGCGCACAGCATCATCGCGGACGCGCTGATGCTCTCGACGCTCGGCTGGCCACCTGGCCCTCAGGCAACCTGGCCGCGGGTGGCAGCCGCATATTCGGGATCGTTCTCGCAGACCACCTTGTTGCGCCCGCTGCGCTTGGCGGCATAGAGGCAGGCGTCGGCGCGTTCGATCAGCGTATCGGTGTCGTCGCCGGCCCGCAGCAGCGACAGGCCGACCGAGATCGTCACACGTCCGAGGATCTCCCCGGTCGACTTCTTCTTCAGCTCCTTTGCCGTGACGGCGCGGCGGATGTGATCGGCCACTGTCAGTGCGTGCTGCAGCGTGGTGTTCGGCAGCACGACAGCGAACTCCTCGCCGCCGTAGCGCGCGGCGATGTCCTGGCCCTTGATGGCATGCTTCAGGGTCATCCCGACCAGCCGCAGCACCTGGTCTCCGGTGAGATGTCCGTAGGAGTCGTTGAAGGACTTGAAATGGTCGATGTCGAACATCAGCAGCGACAGCGGCTGCTGGGTCGCGAGCCCCGACTGCACCGTCGTCTCGAGCATCCGGTCGAAATATTTGCGGTTGCCGAGCCCTGTGAGCGGATCGGTCAGGCTCTCGGCCCGGATCACCTCCAGGCTGTGTTGCAGCCCGCTGATCTCGTCCTTCGACAGCGTCAGCCGCTCTTCGAGGATGCGGTTGGTTTCGCGCATCTGCTTGGTCGAATGGGCTAGCGCCTCGATGATGTCGACCAGTTGCTCGCGGCTGGTGGCCGATGCGAGCCGTTGATCGGCGCCCGCGAGGGTCGCATCGTAGCTCGCGGTTCTGCCGAGGGCATCGCTGAGCATGTTCATCAGGTCGTCGATCTCGCCGACCACGCGCGCGCCGACCTTGTCGATGCGATCCGAGGTCTTGAGATGCGCGAGGTAGGAGTCGTAGAGCTGATCCAGATCGGATTGCGACAGCCTGCCGTTGCGCGACAGCGTCTCGTTGATGATCTCGTTCAGCGGTGCGTTGTAGCCCGTCGCGTAGACGTACCAGATCTCGTAGTTGCGCGGATTTGCCGAATGGCGAAGCGTTCTGATTTGGCTGAGCGCGACTTCGGCGAAGCCTATCGTGCGTTCGTGTTCGTCAAGCGCATTGACCACCACAGGTTCTCCCCCAATCGCCCGCGTCGCCGTCGTCGTCACAGCAATGAAATAAACAATGCCGGCCAAGCTAAAGGACGTTTGTGAACCAGGGGTAAATACGGCCGTAGAGTCCCGGATGTGCGCACGAGCCGTTCATCTGGGACCGGCACCGCATATGTTCAATGAGCTGCATAGGATGCTGCGGGAACTTGCTGACGCGAGCTGGAACTATTCGCGCGCGCGCGTATTCGCCGAGGGCTCGGCGATGTCGACTCCAGTCAAGTACGACGAATGCAGCAACGGATCATCGCGGACGCGACAGTCCGGGCGGCCGCATGTCGCGCAGCCCGGAATCTTGTACTCGCTCAGGGAAGCGGGGCCCGCACCGGGCGAAGCAGGAACGCCGGCAGATGTGAATGATCGGCAGGCTCGTTGTCGTGGTCGCGCCGCGGCCGCCGCGCTTCATTGCGAGGCTGTTCGTTACGCGGTTGTTCCTTGCGGGCGCTCGGCGCAGCAGGCCGGGGAGAAGCTGCCTGGGCGGCGCGCGGCGCTGCTGGCCGCGGCTCACGATCGCGCTCGCGCGGAGCTGCATCACGATCACGCGATCCCGCATCGCGCTCCCGCGCCTTGCCGCGGCTGCCGCGACGCGCGGCGTCGCGCGGACGCCGCTCACGGCTGTCCTCGTCGCCCGAGGATTCCTGCACCTCGTAGTCGCCTTCGATGGTGGGAATGCCTTGTCCGATCAGCTTCTCGATCGCGACCATCGACTTCTGGTCGGCCGGAGCCACGATCGAGATTGCAGTGCCGGTCCGTCCGGCGCGGCCGGTACGGCCGATGCGGTGAACGTAGTCGTCCGAATGATGCGGCACGTCGAAATTGAAGACGTGGCTGACTTCGGGAATGTCGAGGCCGCGTGCGGCGACGTCCGAGGCGACGAGCAATGGCAGTTCGCCCTTGCGGAATTGATCGAGCGCGGCCGTGCGGGCCGACTGGTCCATGTCGCCGTGCAGGGCGCCAACACTGAAGCCGTGCTTCTGCAGCGACTTGTGAACGATGGCGACGTCGCGCTTGCGGTTGCAGAAGATGATCGCGTTGTTGAGATCCTTGGCGTCCCGCAACAGCCTGCGCAGCACCTCGCGCTTCTGATGCGCCTCGCGTCCCGAGGGCACCTGCAACTGGGTCACCGTGACGGCTGTCGTCGCCGGCTTGGAGACCTCGACCTTCTGCGGATTGTGCAGGAAGGCTTCGGTGATGCGCCGGATTTCCGGCGGCATGGTCGCGGTGAAGAACAGGGTCTGGCGGGTGAAGGGAACGAGCTTGCAGATGCGCTCGATGTCCGGAATGAAACCCATGTCGAGCATGCGGTCGGCTTCGTCGATGACCAGCAACTCGACGCCCGTGAGCAGAAGGCCGCCGCGCTCGGTATGATCGAGCAGTCGGCCTGGCGTGGCGATCAGCACGTCGACCCCGCGGGTCAGCTTGGCGTCCTGGTCGCCGAAGGAGACGCCGCCGATCAGCAGGGCGACGTTGAGCTTCTGTCCGGCGCCGTAGCGATCGAAATTCTCCTTGACCTGGGCCGCGAGCTCGCGGGTCGGCTCCAGGATCAGGGTGCGCGGCATTCGGGCGCGGGCGCGGCCCTTTTCGAGGATGGTGAGCATCGGCAGGACGAAAGCGGCGGTCTTGCCGGTGCCGGTCTGGGCGATGCCGAGCACGTCGCGGCGCGCCAGCACATGGGGAATCGCCTGTTCCTGAATGGGGGTCGGAGTGGTGTAACCGGTGGCCGCTACTGCAGCCAACACCTTGTCGGACAAGCCGAGATTGGAAAAAGACATCGAGCCTCTATGTCACGCGCCGATAGGCGACGGGGCCTCTATTCGACGCCGCCGTTAGGAATCGAGGGTAAAAGGCTGTGGTCGCGCTCAACCCCGAAACGGCATGCTCTAACGAAGCTGGGGGTTTTCTGACTAACGCCGACCCGCGGTCAATCTCTCAGGAATCGGATGCGATCCGGCCGCGCTGCTGCGGAAGATAGGGGCGAATCCTGCAAAGTCAATGGAAGAGGGGAGCGAAGTACCGAAAAAGCTTAATGTTTTTGCATTTTTTTGCAGGCAACCTGTCGTCGAGCTGTCGCATTCGGGGGACCCGAACCACTTGGCGGCCGGTCGCGGAAAGCGCTCCGGTCGAATTGTCGACGGAATTGCGGCGTGTGTTCGGCAGGGGGAGCAGCCGCGTGTGCCCCGGGGATGAACCGGTGGCGGCGTGCCGTCGACTATCCGAGGGCGGCAGCCCACGCGATGAGTGCAGGGACGGACGATGAGATCGATGCGGATGTGGCTGGCGTGCGGGCTGGCGATGCTGGCGGTGGTTCTGGCGCCGGCCGCGCATGCCGAGAAGCGCGTCGCGCTCGTGATCGGCAATAACGACTACCGGTTCGTGCCGAAGCTGCAGAAGGCCGTCAACGACGCGCGGACGATGGGCGACACGCTGAAGCAGCTCGGCTTCAACGTCATGGTCGCGGAGAATCTCAATCGCCAGCAGTTCAGCCAGACGCTGCTGGCGTTCGACAACGCCGTCGAGCCGGGCGACACCGCGTTCTTCTTCTATGCCGGTCATGGCTTCGAGATCGCGGGCCAGAACTTCCTGTTGCCGACCGACGTGCCCGCGGCCACCGAAGGCCAGGAAGAGCTGGTGCGCGACGCCTCGATCCTTGCGGACCGCGTCATCGAGCGGCTGCAGAACAAGAAGGCGCGCACCTCGATCCTGGTGTTCGATGCCTGCCGCAACAATCCGTTCGAGCGCTCGGGCACGCGCGCGGTGGCGGGTGGGGGCGGCCTGGCGCCGATGACGCAGTTGCCCGAAGGCGTGTTCTCGGTGTTCTCGGCCGGCCCGCGCCAGACCGCGCTCGACCGGCTCTCCAACGATGACGCCAATCCGAACTCGGTGTTCACGCGCACCTTCGCCAAGGAGCTGACGCAGCCCGGCGTCAATCTGGTGCAGGTGGCGCAGCGTACCCGCCGCGTGGTCAGCGAGCTCGCCGAGACCGTGCGGCACAAGCAGATCCCGGTCTATTTCGACCAGATGGTCGACGATGTCTTTCTCAACGGCATGGCGAAGGGAGCGGCTGCAGCCGACAAGCCGGCCGAGCCGCAGCAGAAGCTCGCGGCGCTGCCTCCCGTCTCCGCGCCGCGCATTCCGCCGGCGAACGAGAGCCTGAACGCACCGATCGCGATGTTCTCGCGCCACAATGGCGGCTGGACCGTCACGTTCTCGATCGCCGATCCGACGCTCGGCATTTCCTGGCGCATGGGTGAGGCGGGGGAGTTTCGCGAGACCGGCTTCATGGACGTGCTCGATCCGCGCACGCGCAAGCGCATGCCCAATCCCTCGATCCAGCTGCCGGCGGATGCGCCCGCGGGAACCATCCAGGTCCGCTATGTCGATGCATCCGGCGAGATGCAGGGACCGTTCCCGATCCGCTTCGAGCCGGAGGCCGCGCTGGTGCACGACCAGCGCAAGATCCTCGACATGACCGCGACGAGCTGGCTGTCGTTCCGCGAGTTCAACGGCCTCCTAGTCTACTACACGCACCTGATGTCGTATCGCTGCGCCATCCGCGAGGTCCGCATCGGCATCGACACGGCGGTGCCGGACAAGGTCCTCAACATGCCCGGCTGCGACATGCGCGATCCCATTGCGATTCCCTCCAACGCCACGCCCTATTTGAAGCTGCCGCCGGCGACGAAGTTCGTCTCGGTGGAGTTGACCTATCGCGACGGCAGCGTCTCCGAGATCAAGAGCTTTCGACGCTGAGGCGTCGGCTACGCCATGATCGAATAGCCACCATCGACGGGAATCGCGGTACCGGTGACGAAGTCGGAGGCCGGCGAGCTCAGGAACGTCGCGATGCCGGCGAAGTCGTCGATGTCGCCCCACCGTGCCGCGGGCGTGCGCGCCAGCACGCGGTCGTGCAGGCCGTCGATCTGGCTACGCGCCGCGCGCGTCAGGTCGGTGTCGATCCAGCCCGGCAGAATCGCGTTGACCTGGATGTTGTCGGGCGCCCAGGCGCAGGCACAGGCGCGCGTGTACTGCACGATGCCGCCTTTGCTGGCCGCGTAGGCCGGCGCGAAGCTGGCGCCGAAGATCGACAGCATCGAGCCGATGTTGATGATTTTGCCGCCGCCGCTCGCCTTGAGGGCCGGGTAGGCGGCCTTCGAGCACAGGAACGCGCTGGTGAGATTGGTGTCGATCACCTGCTGCCACTCCTCCAGCTCGAGCACGTGCGGCGGCTTGCGAATGCTCATGCCGGCATTGTTGATGAGGATGTCGATGCGACCGAGCTCGCTGGCCACGCGCGCGACCATGGCGGCGACGTCGTCCTTGTCGCTGACGTCGGCTGTGACGGCGATGGCACGGCCGCCGCGACCGGCGAGATCAGCCACCGCCGCCTGTGACTTGGCTTCGTTGCGGCCGACCACGGCAATGTCGGCGCCGGCATCGGCAAGCCCGCGCGCCATCCCCAGGCCGATTCCGCCGTTGCCTCCTGTCACGATCGCAACCTTGCCACTCAGGTCGAAGCGGCCCGCCATGTCGTGTCTCCATGTTGTTGTCAGACGTCAGCAGGTGCCCTGCCAGATCATCACCAGGCCGAGTGCACCCATGCCGACGCCGTAGCCGGCCCATTGCAGCTGGTTGATCATGAAGCTCGTCCGCGGCCATGCCACCACCCCGGTGCCCTGGCCGACCCAGAGCAGGCCGACGGCGAGCAGAAGCAGGCCGCCGATCATCAGGAATCTCCGCATGGCCACTTCCTCCCTCATCGACCGCGTCACAGCATCGGAGACGCTGCTGCCGTCTTTTTTGTGAAGTTTTATGACGAGGAGGCTAGCGGCCGCCGCGGCAGATGACCAGCGGCTCCAGCCGCCAATATCCGAGCCGAAAACAAAAAGCCCCGGATCAACCGGGGCTTTTCGCAGAATGATCGAACGACCGAGTGCGGTCTGCTCAGTACTTGACGGCCGGGCCGGTCCAGTTGAAGCGGTAGACCAGCGAGGTGCTGATGGTCTGCACCCACGGCTTGAAGCTGACCGAGTCGGTCGTCACGAGGTTGCCAGCGTCGGTACGGACCGCGATGTCCTTCCGGTCGTAATAGGCCGCGCGATATTCGGTCTTCATGAACCAGCCCGGCGCCGAGATGCCGAAGATGTTCAGGTTGTTCTCGACGCCGCCGCCAACGAACCAGCCGTTGCGGTTGAACGAGTCGGTGTGGAAGCCGGACGCCGCGCCCGTGAGGGTGGTCAGGCCAGTGCCCGACCAGTGCGAACCGGAGTAGCCGGCGTTGACGTAGGACAGCACGTTCGGCGCAACCAGGTAGCCGACGCGGGCGCCCGCGGCCCAGGCGGTCTCCATCTTGATGCGGCCGGTCAGGGCAGCGAACTGATCCTGCAGGGTACCGCGCAGGCTACCGAACTGACCATCGGCGAACACGCCGAAGACCCAGGTCGGGTTGACCTGCCAGTCATAGCCCGCGCCGACCGTGCCGAGGAAGCCGTCGCCGCCGACGCGCTGATCGATCGTCACCGGCACGCCGTTGAAGTTGGTGTGCGAGTCGGCATCCCAGAGGCCGCCGCCGGCGCCACCGAAGATGTAGAAACCGGTCCAGCTCGGCGCCACCGGCATCATCGGCGCCTTCACATAGGGGCGAGCCGCCAGATCAGCAGCCGAAGCGGCACCCGTGATCGCAACCAGCGCAGTGGCAGCAAGCAAAAGCTTTTTCATATTCAATTCCCCAAGATCGTCGTGTCGCAGGTGCCGGGTTGCGGCGGCGATTCCCTCGCCAGATGTGCCCGAACTATAGCCGATTGGTGCCCAAAAGCTGTTGCAGGTTGAGCACACCGGAGGGGAAAGTGCGCTGCGGGATGCGCGCGGCCCTCGTAAGTCTCTGATCAAACTAGGTGATTGCAGGTTCGCGCGAGTGAATGGAACCTGCAATCGAGGCGTGAAATCGGGTCAAAAGCTAGACGTCGAGCAGCTCGTCGCTGGCGAATTCGGCCTTTTCCGAAATGAAGGCAAAGCGGGCCTCCGCCTTGGTCCCCATCAGCCGCTCGACCGAGTCGGCGGTGCCGTCGCGATCTTCGGCGAGCAGCATCACGCGCAGCAGGGTGCGCTTGGCCGGATCCATGGTGGTTTCCTTCAATTGCGCCGGCATCATCTCGCCGAGACCTTTGAAGCGGCCGATCTCGACCTTGGCGTTGGCGTTGAACTCGCGCTTGAGGAGCTCGTCCCGGTGGGCATCGTCGCGCGCGTAGAACGTCTTGCTGCCATGGGTCAGTCGGTAGAGCGGCGGCACGGCGAGGTAGAGGTGGCCCTCGTCGATCAGCGGTCTCATCTGCCTGTAGAAGAACGTGATCAGCAGCGAGGCGATGTGGGCGCCGTCCACGTCGGCATCGGTCATGATGATGATACGCTGGTAGCGCAGATCCTCTTCGCGATACGACGTGCCCGTGCCAGCGCCGATCGCCATCACGAGGTCGGCGAGCTGGGCATTCGCCGTCAGCTTGTCCTTGCCGGCGGAGGCCACGTTGAGGATCTTGCCGCGCAGCGGCAGCACCGCCTGCTTCTTGCGGTCGCGCGCCTGCTTGGCGCTGCCGCCGGCCGAATCGCCCTCGACGATGAACAGCTCGGAGCCCTCGGTGCCGGCATCCGTGCAATCGGCAAGCTTGCCCGGCAGGCGCAGCTTCTTGGTCGCGGTCTTGCGCGCCGTCTCCTTCTCCTGGCGACGGCGGATGCGCTCCTCGGCGCGCTCGATGACGAAATCGAGCAGCCGGTTGGCCTGCACCGGATTGCCCGACAACCAGTGATCGAACGGATCCTTGACGGCTTGCTCGACGATGCGCTGGGCCTCGGCGGTCGCGAGGCGATCCTTGGTCTGGCCCTGGAATTCGGGCTCGCGCACGAACACCGAGAGCATGATGGCGGCGCCCGCCATGATGTCCTCGGAGGTGATGTTGGCCGAGCGCTTGCCTTGGCCGACGCGCTCGGCGTGGTCCTTCAGGCCGCGCAGCAGCGCGCTGCGGATGCCGGATTCGTGCGTGCCGCCGTCGGGCGTCGGAATCGTGTTGCAGTAGGACGACAGGAAGCCGTCGGCATCAGCGGTCCAGGCGACCGCCCATTCGCAGCCGCCATGGCCGCCGGTGCGGCCCGACTTGCCGGCGAAGATATCCGGATGGACCAGCGTGTCGGCATGGATCGCTGCGGCCAGATAGTCCTTCAGGCCGCCGGGGAAGTGGAACGTCGCCTCGGGCTGGACGTCCTCGATGCCCTTCAGCAGCGACGGATCGCATTTCCAGCGGATCTCGACGCCGCCGAACAGATAGGCTTTCGAGCGCGCCATCTTGAACAGGCGCTGCGGCTTGAACGTCGCCTTGGCGCCGAAGATGGTCGGGTCGGGTTGGAAACGTACCCGTGTGCCGCGCCGGTTGGCGACCTTGCCGACCTCCTCGAGCTTGCCCTTCGGGTGGCCGCGCTCGAAGATCATGCGGTAGAGCTTCTGGTTGCGTGCGACCTCGACCTCGAGCCGGGTCGACAGCGCGTTCACCACGGAGATGCCGACGCCGTGCAGACCGCCCGAGGTCTCGTAGACCTTGGAGTCGAACTTGCCGCCCGCGTGCAGGGTGCACATGATGATCTCGAGCGCCGACTTCTTGGGAAACTTCGGATGTGGATCGATCGGAATGCCGCGGCCGTTGTCGGTCACGGTGAGGAAGCCTTCGGCATCGAGCTCGACCTCGATGAAGGTGGCGTGGCCGGCCAGCGCCTCGTCCATCGAGTTGTCGATGACCTCGGCGAACAGGTGGTGCAGCGCCTTTTCGTCGGTGCCGCCGATATACATGCCGGGGCGGCGCCGCACCGGCTCCAGGCCCTCGAGGACCTCGATGTCACGGGCGGTGTAATCGCCCTCGGCGCTGCCTGCGCGGGCGGCTGGCTTGGCCGGAGCCTTGCCCTTGGCGGCGAACGCCGCCAACGGGTCCGTGACGCCCTTGGCCTTGGCTTTTGCAGCTGATTTCAACGGTTTACCCATGGAATTGGATGTTGCGTGTGCGCAAGATGGAACGAATCGTTGGGCCTGACTATGCCATGGACCGGCATAAAACAATGACCCCGGGAAACAACGACGTTCACCAGCCCGCCACGTTTTGGCCGGTTCCGATCGCCGGATCGCCGCTGTTCACGCGGTTCAGCCGGTTGTTGTGACTTGAAGTGGGCGGGTTCGGTGGCGTACCAGTCTGCGCCATGGAACCGCGAAGGCCTTCAAGCACTTAAGCGCCGCGGAGCAGAAAGGCGTCGAGCAGATGGAAGATTTTGGCCGCGCGGTTGCCGACTTCGTGCGCGACCATCAGGCCTGGGCTGCTCCGATCGTCCTGCTGCTTGCCTTTGGCGAGTCCCTGGCCTTCGTCTCGCTCCTGATTCCCGCCTGGGGCGCCCTGGTCGCGATCGGCGCCTTGATCGGCGCCACCGGGATCAGCTTCTGGCCGATATGGTTGGCCGGTGGAATCGGCGCCGCGCTCGGCGACTGGGTCTCCTACTGGTTCGGCTACCGCTACAAGGACCGCGTCGCCCAGATGTGGCCGCTGTCGCGATACCCGGAGCTGCTGCCGCGCGGCGAGGCCTTCGTGCGCGATTGGGGCGTGCCGAGCATCTTCATCGGCCGGTTCTTCGGCCCGTTGCGCGCGTCGGTGCCGCTGGCGGCGGGCATTTTCGAGATGCCCTACATGGTGTTCCAGATCGCCAACTTCGTGTCGGCGCTGGTGTGGTCGGCGGTGCTGCTGTTGTTCGGCGACATCATCGGGCGCACCATGGAATGGCTGTGGCATGCGGTCTGACGCCAGCCCCGAACGGGCCGGGCCGACGTGCGAGCTTGACGCAGGAACCCTGCGGCCCTATAGGCCTGCCCCCATGATCAACGCAGCGACCAACATGATCGCCGAAATGCGCCGTCGTACCTCCGCGGTACGGGCGATGATCTGCGTCTAGATCACAGCCCCTGCCGCCGGATCCGTCCCGCGGCAAACTTTCTCCTTGCAGCGCGATCGATCAGGCGGCTCCTTCGTCCAGCAGGAGTTTTCCGATGTACACGCCACCGCCCTTCAAGCCCGATCGCGCCGCGAGCCTCGGCTTTGCGGAGGCGCGCGGCTTCGGCACGGTCTGCGCGTGGGACGGCACTAGGCCGATTGCGTCCTCCGTGCCGTTTCACCTGGGGGCGCTGAACGACGGCACGCCGCAGGCGTTCTTCCACGTCGCCCGCGGCAATCCGCTGGCGAAGCTCGCCGACGGCGCGACGCGGTGGCTGCTCGCCGTCAACGGCGCCGATGCCTATGTGTCGGCCGACTGGTACGTCTCGCCCGATCAGGTGCCGACCTGGCTTTATCAGGCGGTGCATCTGACCGGCCCGGCGCGCATCCTGTCGGAGGCGGAGCTTGCAGAGCAGGTGGATGCGGTCAGCGCCAAGTTCGAGCAATGGCTGTTGCCGAAGGCGCCGTGGACCTCGGGCAAGATGAGCGCTGGCCGGCTCGAGGCGATGCGCAAGGCGATCGTCGGCATCGTGATGACGATCGACGAGGTCGAGGGCAGCTTCAAGCTCAACCAGCATAAGTCGGAAGCCGATTATGCGGCGGTCGCGACCCGGCTCGGCGAGCGGCCCGACATCGGCTCGCAACAGATATCGTCTCTCATGCGGCAGGCGCGGCCCCAGGCCTTTGCCGGCGAAACCCAGACCTAAGGAGCGTGCCATGACCGTGATCGACAGCAATTTGCCGAAAGCTCACATCACCTCCGGGACTGCGACACGCGCCGTGTTCGTCGACGGCGGCTCGGGCACGACCGGCCTGGGAATCGCCGAGCGGCTCCGGCACCAGCCGGATATCGTCGTGAAGACGATCGCCGAGGACAAGCGCAAGGATCCGGCAGCCAAGCGGGCGCTGATGGCCGAGGTCGATCTCGTCATCCTTTGCCTGCCCGATGACGCCGCCAAGGAGACGGTGGCGCTGATCGACGGCATGGGCAGCTCTGCGCCGAAGGTGCTGGACGCGTCGACCGCCTATCGCGTCGCGCCGGACTGGGCCTATGGCTTTCCCGAGCTCGCCGCCGATCAGGCCGACAAGATCCGCAATGCACGCAAGGTCTCCAACCCCGGCTGCTATCCCACCGGGGGCATCGCGCTGTTGCGGCCATTGGTCGATGCCGGCCTGCTGCCGCAGGACTATCCGGTGACGGTGAATGCCGTCAGCGGCTATTCCGGCGGCGGCAAGACCATGATCGCGGCCTTCGAGAACGGCACCGCGCCGAGCTTCGAGCTATACGGCCTCGGCCTCGAGCACAAGCATCTGCCCGAACTGCAGCTCTATTCGCGGCTGACCCGGCGGCCGATCTTCATTCCCTCGGTCGGCAACTACCGGCAAGGCATGCTGGTCTCCGTGCCGCTGCAGCTCGACACCCTGCCGGGCAGGCCGTCGGGCTCGGACCTGCAGGCGGCCCTGGCGAAGCACTATGCCGGCAGCCAATACGTCTCGGTGATGCCGCTCGACGGCGCGGCGGCCAAGAGCGGCCGGCTCGAGCCGGAGGCGCTGAACGAGACCAACGAGCTCGAGCTCTACGTCTTCGCCAGCGACAAGCATCATCAGGCGGTGCTGGTGGCGCGGCTCGACAATCTCGGCAAGGGCGCATCGGGCGCGGCCGTGCAGAACATGCGGCTGATGCTCGGACTGCCCGATCTCGTGAGCTGAGATCGATCTGGATCATCCGGTCGCGGAAGCGCCGGGCACGATCGGCAACATCATGCGACGGCCTGCGTTCCGCCGGCCGCGCTGTGCAATGACGCACGCTGAGGAATGGGCAGACCCATGACCGCCACCGATTTGAACGCGCTGCCCGTCACCGTCAACGACGTGCGCGCCGCCGCGGAAACCATCGGCGGCGCCGTGCTCGCGACGGCCTGCAACCAGAGCAGGACGCTCGGCGAGATCTGCGGCTGCAACGTCTGGCTCAAATTCGAGAACCTGCAGTTCACCTCCTCGTTCAAGGAGCGCGGCGCGCTGAACCGGCTGAATGCGCTGTCCGCCGGGCAGCGCGAACGCGGCGTGATCGCGATGTCGGCCGGCAACCACGCGCAGGGCGTCGCCTACAATGCGCGGCGTCTCGGCATTCCCGCGACCATCGTGATGCCGGTGGGCACGCCGATGGTGAAGGTGGAGAACACCAAGCGGCACGGCGCCGAGGTCGTGATTTCCGGCGCCACCCTGGAAGAGGCGGGGGCATTTGCCCGAGAGCACGGTGCGGCCAAGGGCATGACCATGATCCACCCGTACGACGATCCGCTGATCATCGCCGGGCAGGGCACGGTGGCGCTGGAGATGCTCGCGGTGGTCCCCGAGCTCGATACGCTCGTGGTGCCGATCGGGGGCGGCGGGCTGATCTCTGGCATGGCGGTCGCGGCGCGCGCCATCAAGCCGGGCCTGCGCATCGTCGGCGTGCAGGCCGAACTCTATCCCTCCATGTACAACGCCGTCCGCAACAGCCAGCTGCCGATGCGCGGTGATACGCTGGCCGAGGGCATCGCGGTGAAGTCGCCGGGCCGGATCACGACCGAGATCATCCGACAGCTCGTCGATGACATATTGCTGGTCACCGAGCCGCAGATCGAGCGTGCGCTGGCGACCTTGATCTCGATCGAGAAGACAGTGGTCGAAGGCGCCGGCGCCGTCGGTCTCGCCGCCGTGCTCGCGCATCCTGCGCAGTTTGCCGGACGCAATGTCGGCCTGGTGCTGAGCGGCGGCAACATCGATACCCGGTTGATCGCCTCGGTCCTGACCCGCGAGCTGGCGCGTGAGGGGCGGCTGACGCAGTTGTCGATCGACATCGTCGACCGCCCGGGACAGCTCGCGGCCGTCTCCACCCTGCTTGCGGATGCGGGCGCCAACATCATCGAGGTCTCGCACCAGCGCACCTTCTCGGACCTGCCGGCGAAGGCGACCCTGCTGGAGCTGGTGATCGAGACGCGCGACCAGGCCCACCTCAACGACGTGATGGCAAAACTCGTCGCCGCCGATTTCAAGGCACGGTGCACCTGAGCGTCATACGGTCCACGGCATATTCTCTTGCGCAGCCGGCGCCAGCTCGCGCCGGTCGGCCCGCGCCTTCCCAGCTCAGCTAGCCGTCTCTCCCGCCTGCAATACGTATCGCAAATGCGAACACCTCATCCTTGAGGTTCTCACTGTCAGAATTTCAGTTGCGTACCTCAAAAAATGAGGACAGGATTACCGCAACAAAAAATGACGGTTGGGAGGGTTGTGATGAGACTGCTCGCGAAGCTGGGACTCGCCGCTGCCGCATGTCTGCTTGGCGCGACCGCCGCAAGCGCCGATACCACGGTGAAATGGCTGCATATCGAGGTCAATCCGGCCCAGGTGAAGATCTGGGAGGAGGTGGCGCGCGCCTACGAGGCGTCGCATCCCGGCACCAAGATCGAGATGCAGTTCCTCGAAAACGAGGCATACAAGGCCAAGCTGCCGACCATCCTGCAATCCAAGGACCGGCCGAACATCATCTACAGCTGGGCCGGCGGCGTGCTGAAGGCGCAGATCGAGGCCGGCGTCCTCGAGGACATCACCGACCAGGTGAAGGGTTACAGCGACAGCGTGACGCCGGCAGCACTCGCGGCCTTCACCGACAACGGCCATGTCTACGGCCTGCCGATCTCGCTGTCGCAGGTCGGCTTCGTCTGCAACAAGGAGCTGATGGCCAAGGCGAAGGTCGATCCGGCTGCCATCAAGAGCTGGGATGATCTGCTGGCCGCCGTGAAGGCATTGAAGGCCGCGGGGGTGACCCCGATCGTCGTCGGTGGCGCCGACAAATGGCCGCTGCATTTCTACTGGACGCATCTGGCGGTGCGCATCGGCGGCAAGCCGGCATTCGACGCGGCGTTGCGCGGCGAGAATGGCGGCTTTGCTGGCGACACCTTCGTCAAGTCCGGCGAGCTGTTCAAGCAGCTCGTCGATCTCCAGCCGTTCCAGAACGGCTTTCTTGGCTTCAAGAATCCGCAGGCGGTCGGCTATTTCGGCGACGGCAAGGCGGCCATGACGCTCGCGATCAGCTCCGTCTACAACCTGCAGCGGGCGCTCGCCGCCGACAAGGTGGGCCTCAGCGAAGACAAGATCTGCTGGTTCGATTTTCCGGTCGTGCAAGGCGGCAAGGGCGCACCGACGGATACGCTCGGCGGCATCACCGGCTGGCTGGTCACCAAGGGCTCGCCCAAGGAAGCGGTCGATTTCCTGAAGTACTTCATCTCCAGGGACGTCCAGACCCGGCTGGCGGCAGGGAATTTCATCATCCCGGTGGTGCAGGGCGCCGACGCCGGCCTCAACAATTCCTTCATGAAGCTGATCGCGTCCAATCTGGCGAAATCGAACTATCACCAGAACTTCTATGACCAGAGCCTGGGTCCCTCCGTCGGCCGTGTCGTCAATGACGTCTCCGCGGAGATTGCCGGCGGCAGCATGACCCCGCAGGACGCCGCCCAGGCGATCGAGGCGGCGCGGAAGCAGGGCAACTGACGTGGCGCGGCCGATCGCGGGCTCGCCGGCGATGGTGTCGCCGGCATCGCTCTCCGCGCGCGCGGTGCGCGGCCCGAGCTGGGACGGCCGCTTCACCGTCCTGGTCCTGTTCCTGCCGCCGGCGCTGCTGCTGTTCACGCTGTTCGTGGTGCTGCCGATCGGCGAGGCCGCCTGGTACTCCGGCTTCAACTGGAACGGATTCGGACGGCCGACCCATTGGATCGGCTTCGACAACTACCGCTTCGTGCTGGAGACGCGCGCCTTCTGGCTCGCGCTGCGCAACAACGGCCTGATCATTGCGGTCTCGCTCTGCGTCCAGCTGCCGCTGGCGTTGACACTGGCCCTGATGCTCGCGGAGCGGTTTCGCGGCGCGGTCGCGCTGCGCATGCTGTTCTTCATGCCCTATATCCTCGCCGAGATCGCGACCGGGCTGATCTTCAGCTTCGTCTATGACGGCGATTACGGCCTGGTCGCGTCGATCTGGCGCAGCTTCGGCGCCGAGCCGCCGCATCTGCTGGCCTCGACCGACACGGCGATGCTGGCGGTGCTGATCGTGATCGTCTGGAAGTATTTCGGCTTCCACATGATGCTGTTCATCGCGGCGCTGCAAAGCATCGACAAGAGCCTGATCGAGGCGGCACGGATCGACGGAGCCACCCGGACGCAGAGCCTGCGCCATGTCGTCATCCCCTTGCTCTATCCGACGATCCGGCTGTCGGTGTTCTTCGCCATCGTCGGCTCGCTGCAGCTGTTCGATCTCGTGATGCCGCTGACCCGCGGTGGCCCCGCCGACTCCTCGAACACGATGGTGAGCTTCCTCTACAACAACGGCATCTCCCGCATGCGGGTCGGCTATGGCAGCGCCATCGGTGTCATCCTGTTCGTGATCTGTGTGACATTTGCCTTCACCTACAAGCGATGGTTCATGCGCGATGAATAGTGCCGAGACGAGCCAAGCGCCGTTCGATCCCGCCGTGCTGTTCAAGGCGGTGTTCCTCGCGATCGTCGCCATCTTCGTGCTGGTGCCGCTGCTCGCGACGCTGCTGGGCGGCTTCAAGTCGCTCGGGGAACTGCGCGTCAATCCGTTTGGCCTGCCGCAGCGCTGGGAGTGGCAGAATTATGCCGACATCCTGTTCTCCGGGCGCTACTGGCAGCTGCTGCGCAACTCGCTGATCATCTCCACGCTGACGGTGGTCCTGACTCTCATCGTCGCGTCGATGGCGGCCTTCACCTTTGCTCATGTCCGATTCTACGGCAGCTCGATGCTGTTGAGCTATCTGACGCTCGGCCTGCTGTTTCCGGCGGCGACCGCGGTGTTGCCGCTGTTCATCAAGGTGCGCGATCTCGGGCTGCTGGACACCTATTTCGGCGTCGCGCTGCCGCAGGTCGCCTTCAGCCTTGCGATGAGCGTGCTGCTGCTGCGCCGCTTCTTCAAGGACATCCCCTACGAGCTGCTCGAGGCCGCGCTGGTCGACGGCTGCAGCTACGTCAAATTCTTCCGCTATGTGACGCTGCCATTGTCGCGCCCGATCCTGGCGACCGTGGGCACCATCACTTTCGTGAACAGCTGGAACGCCTATCTGTTGCCGCTCGTGATGCTCAACACCGACGCGCTGTATCCCTGGCCGCTCGGCATCATGGTTTATCAGGGCGAATATTCCTCCGAGTGGCACCTGATCCTCGCCTTCATCACCCTGACCATCCTGCCCACGATCGTCCTTTTCCTCCTGGCGCAGAAGCACATCGTTGCCGGCCTGACATCGGGCGCGGTCAAGGGATGAACGAGACCTCACGGAGACCCCAATGAGAAAAGTCGGCATCGGCATCATCGGCTGCGGCAACATCAGCACGGCGTATCTGAAGGCCGCGCAGCGCTTTCCCGTTCTGGACATCAAGGCGCTCGCCGACATGCGCAGCGACGCCGCCGAGCGGCAGGGCGCGGCCTTCGGCCTGCCGGCGATGCGGGTCGATCAATTGCTGAAGCGCGATGACGTCGAGATCGTCATCAATCTCACCGTGCCGCTCGCCCATACCGACGTCAGTCTCGCCGTGCTGAACGCCGGCAAGCACGTGCATTCCGAGAAGCCGCTGGGCATCGACGTCGCCGAGGCCCGCAAGGTGATCGAGCTTGCCGCGCAGAAGAATCTCCGCGTCGGCTGCGCGCCCGACACCTTCCTGGGCGGCGGACACCAGACCGCACGCAAGCTGATCGACGACGGCGCGATCGGCACACCCGTGGCCGGTAGCGCCTTCTTCGGCTGCCCCGGCCATGAGCGCTGGCATCCCGCGCCGGGCTTCTATTATCTGCGCGGCGGCGGGCCGATGCTCGACATGGGGCCGTACTACATCACCGATCTCGTGCAACTGCTCGGCCCGGTGGCGAGCGTCATGGGCTCGACCGCGCGCCCGCGAGCGGAGCGCCTCGTCACCAGCCAGCCGATGAGCGGCACGCTGATCCCGGTCGAGGTGCAGACGCACGTCGCAGGCACGCTCGAATTCGAAAGCGGTGCGGTGGTCTCGGTCACGATGAGCTTCGACGTCCCGAAGCACCGGCACGCCCCCATCGAGATCTATGGCGACGAGGGCAGCATGCTGGTGCCGGACCCCAACCGCTTCGGCGGCGAGGTCCAGGTCGCCAGGACCGGCGGCGACTGGCAGACGATGCCGTTGACGCATGGTCACATCGACGGCGAGTTCCGCTCCATCGGCGTCGCTGACATGGCGACCGCGATCCTGAACGACCGGCCGCATCGCGCCAGCGGCGCGCTCGCGTTCCACGTGCTGGAGGTCATGGAAGCGTTCCAGACCTCCGCAAACGAAGGCCGGCGGGTCAAGATCGAGAGCCGCGTGGAGCGGCCGGCGATGTTGCCGGTTGGACGCGACACCGGACAGATCGACTGAGGACAGAGACATGCGCAAGGCAATGATTGTGTGGGGCGGCTGGCCGGGACATGACCCCGATCTCTGTGCCTCGATGATCCGCGGCTGGCTCAAGGCGGAAGGCTTCGAGGTGCGGATCGAGACCACGACGGCTGCATTCGCAGATCCTGCGATCCACGATCTGTCGCTGATCATCCCGATCTACACGATGTCCAAGATCGAGAAGGCGGAAGCGCTCAATCTCTGCGCGGCGGTGCGCAGCGGCGTTGGGCTCGCCGGCCATCATGGCGGCATGTGCGATGCCTTCCGCGATTCGGTCGACTACCAGTTCCTGTGCGGCGGGCAATGGGTCGCCCATCCCGGCAATATCATCGACTACCGGGTCGACTTGACCCGGCCGGACGATCCCATCATGAAGGGCCTGACAAGTTTCGAGCACCGTTCCGAGCAGTATTACATGCACGTCGACCCGGCCAACGAGGTGTTGGCGACCACGACCTTCACCGGAGAGCACGCCCCGTGGATCGAGGGGGTGGTGATGCCGGTGGTCTGGAAGAAGCGCTACGGCGCGGGCAGGGTGTTCTATTCCTCGCTCGGCCACCGCGCTTACGAGCTCGACGTGCCGGAGATCCGGACGTTGATGACCCGCGGCATGTTATGGGCGGCGCGCGAGTGACGGCTGACGCGAACCCGTTGCCGGTCCGGGCCACGCTGGAGGACGTCGCGCGGACGGCGGGCGTGTCGCTCGCCACCGTCGACCGCGTCATCAACCGGCGCGAGGGCGTGCGTGCCAAGACCGTTGCCCGGGTGGAGGCCGCTGTTGCCAAGCTGGGTTATCGCGCCGACGTCGCCGCGGCACGGCTCGCGCGCGGCCAGAGCTTCCGCTTTGCCTTCGTGCTGCCGACCGGTGGCAACAGCTTCATGACCGTCCTGACCGAGCAGGTCCAGCGCACGGCGGAGTGGCTGGCCGGCCAGCGCGGCTTCATCGATATCCTCCACGTCGACGTGTTCGATCCTGACGTGCTGGCCGGTGCGCTGGAGAACCTGTCGCCGGCCTATCAGGGCGTTGCGGTCATCGCGCTCGATCACCCCAGAGTGCGCGCCGCCATCGACGAGCTCACCGCGCGCGGCGTCGCGGTGGTGACCCTGGTCTCGGACGCGCCCAGCTCGCGCCGCCTGCATTATGTCGGGATCGACAATCCGGCCGCGGGGCGAACCGCCGCCACCCTGATGGGACGCTATCTCGGCGGTCGCGAGGGAACGGTCGCGGTGATCGCGGGATCTCTGTCGCTGCGCGATCATGCCGAGCGGCAGTTCGGCTTCAACCAGATCCTCTCCAGCGAATATCCGAACCTGCGGGCGCTGCCCGTGATCGAGGGCCGCGACGACAGCGAGCGCACGCGGGAGCTGACCGCGGCGCTGCTCGCGCGCCATGCGGATCTGCTCGGCATCTATTGCTGCGGCGCCGGCAATCGCGGCATCGCCGATGCCCTGGAGGCCTCAGGGCGGGCTCGCGAGGTGGTGTGGATCACGCATGAGCTGACCCAGCACACCAGGAGGTTCCTGGTCCGCGGCACGTGCGACGCCATCATCAACCAGGATCCCGGCCACGAGGCGCGCTCGGCGGCGCGCGTCCTGCTCGCGCACTGCTCGGGGGAGCCGATCAGTCCCGATCAGGAGCGCATCCGCATCGATATCTTCCTGCGGGACAATCTGCCCTAGCGGATCGCTAGAGCCAGCCGAAGATCGCGACCGCGAGCACAGCCTGTGCCGCGAAGCCGACCACGAACGCCAGCGTCCGGAACACCGGCAGGCCGATCGCGTAGACGATGACGTGAGCGACGCGCGACCAGAAATAGACGGCGCAGGCGAGCACGGTCCATTTGGTCGAGTAGTCGATCGCATTGAGGATCAGCACCAGCGGCGCGAAGATCACGAGGTTCTCGACCGCATTGTCGTGCGCGAACATCAGCCGCGTGGCCCACGGTGCGTGCGGCTTGTCGTTGCGGGAGGGATTGGCCATGGCGCCCGTGAGGCCGCGGACCTGGCAGCGGTTCAGGATGTAGGGAACCCACAGCAGGCCGGTCAGAATGACCGTGAGCGTCAGCCAGAACAGTTCGCGCGTCATCGAGATCCCCTCAACTGATTCCCGTCCCGTCCCGGCGGGACGGAGCGGTTATAGTCAATCGCGGCGGATCACGCTATGCGCGGACGCGGACATAGGAGCCCGGCGCATCCTCGAGCGGTGGATAGGCCTCGCTGCCGACGTCGCGTGCGGGAACTTCTTCCGGATCCAGCTGGCTCAGCCATTCGCGCCAGTCCGGCCACCACGAGCCCTTGTGCTCCTGCGCGCCCTTCATCCAGTCCTTCAGCGAGATGTCGTGGATCTGGTCATTGGTCCAGTACTGATACTTGCCGGAGGAGGGCGGGTTGACGACGCCGGCGATGTGGCCCGAGCCCGACAGCACGTACTTTACCGGACCGCCGAAGAATTGCGATCCGTACAGCACGGAGTCGGCCGGCGCGATGTGGTCCTCGCGGGTGGCGAGATTGTAGACCGGCACCTTCACCTTGGAGAGGTCGAGCAGCGTGTTGTCGAGCACCATGGTGCCCTGCGTCAGCCGGTTCTCCAGATAGCAGTTGCGCAGATAGTAGGAATGGTTCGCCGCCGACATCCGCGTGGCGTCCGAATTCCAGTGCAGCAGGTCAAACGCCTGCGGCGCCTGGCCCTTCAGGTAATTGTTGACGACGTAGGACCAGATCAGGTCGTTCGAGCGCAGCATGTTGAAGGCCATCGCCATCTTGCTGCCTTCGAGCACGCCCGAGGCCTGCATGTCGCGTTCCAGCGCCGAGATCTGGGTCTCGTCGACGAACACCAGGAGATCGCCGGCATGGGTGAAGTCGACCTGTGCGGCCAGGAAGGTCGCGGAGGTCACGCGCTGGCGGCGCTTGTCGGCGAGCCAGGCCAGCGTCGTCGCCAGCATGGTGCCGCCGACGCAATAGCCCATCGTGTGCACCTTCATCTCGCCCGTCACCTTCTCGATGACGTCCATCGCGGTGAGCGGACCTTCCTTCATGTAGTCCTCCCAGGTCTTGGTCCCGAGCTTCTTGTCGGGATTGACCCAGGAGATCACGAACACCGTGAGGCCCTGATCGACGCACCATTTGATGAAGGATTTCTCGGGGCGCAGATCGAGGATGTAGAACTTGTTGATCCAGGGCGGCACGATCAGCAGCGGCGTGCGCAGCACGTTCTCCGTCGACGGCGCGTACTGGATCAGTTGCATCATGTCGTTCTGGAAGATGACCTTGCCCGGCGTCGTCGCCATGTTGACGCCGACCTCGAGATTGGCCGGGTCGGACTGGCGAATCTTGAGCGAGCCCTTGCCGGCCTCGATGTCCTCCGCGAGCATCTGCATGCCACGCACCAGGTTATCGCCGCTCGACGCCACCGTCTGCCGCAGCACCTCGGGATTGGTCAGAACGAAATTCGAGGGCGCCAGCGCATTGGTGATCTGGTTGACGTAAAACTCGGCCTTCTTGCGCGTGTGCGGATCGAGGCCTTCGGCATTGTGGACGAGGTCCTGCGCCCATTGCGTCGTCAGCAGATAGGCCTGCATCACGAAATCGAAGAACTGGTTCGACTTCCATTCCGGATCGGCGAAGCGCTTGTCGCGCGGCGAGGGCGAAATGGCCGGGGGCGCGTCTTCGCCGGCGAGACGGCGCGCGGCCGAGCCCCACAAATCGAGATAGCCCTTGGCGATCTTGGTCTGGACGTCGCTGGCGCGATCCTTGTCCGACAGCCAGTAGTCGGCGACCGCGGTGAAGGATTTGACGACCTCGGTCAATTCGGTCGGTGGCCGGTCCTGAACCTCGCCGGTCTCGCGCGGCTTCAGATAGGCGGACAGCGCCTTGCCGCTGCTTTCCATGGCCTTCGCGATGTTCATCGCGAACGCTTCCGCATCGAATGTTTTTTCTGGATTGCTGCTGTTCTGAACGTCGGTCATGGCTCGATCACACTATCGCGTCGGGATCGTTTCGTCACCGCGCGAGATCAATAATCCGCGAGTTTGCGGCAAATTCGATTTCTGATTGTTGCGCTGCGAAAAAATCTCTCGCTTCCGACATCATGATCACGTAGCTGGATGAAATTCCTGTTCAAGCCGGTCACGTTTCGAGTGACAATTGGTTGTGCTGCGGCAAAATGCGCCGCGCTGCGGTCGGGCCGGGGACCGTCGACTGGAAGTTGGGGGCTGAGGGACGTGCGCGTGGGGACGCAGGGGCGAGGTTGGAGGTCGGGACGGCGCGCCCTTGTTGCGGGACTCGTCGTGTTCGGCGCGCTCGCGTTTGCCGGGTGCTCCAGTCCAATCGCGGACATGCCTTCGCTCGACGCGGATGCCGTCGCCCGACCCAAGGAGCCGGGTGGGTATCTGCCCGTCAACGACGTGCCGCGCGACCGCGATGCGCCGATCATCTCGCCGCAGGAGCGCGACAAGATCGAAAAGGAGCTGCTCGCGGCGCGCGACCGCCAGGCTTCGGCGGGTACCAGCGTCAGGCCCAAATGACCGGCCCGGGACAAAGGCTGGGCGATCGGCCGCGTGGCGCGGCGTAATTGTCTGGCGCGGCGCGGCGGCCATGATAAAACAACCGGAATCAACACCTCCGCGTGTCGTTGCCAGCCAAGCCGCGAGCCCGTGCTAAACTCCTGATCCAGCACCGGTTTCAAGGCATGGCGCGCGCCGCCGCAGCGCCAGCCCTGCTGGCGAATCCGCCCCCGGTTGCCGGAGCCGAGAGACCCATGGAAGATTTTTACCGCATCCGCCGTTTGCCGCCTTACGTGTTCGAGCAGGTCAACCGGGCCAAGGCGGCCGCGCGGAATGCCGGGGCCGACATCATCGATCTCGGCATGGGCAATCCGGATCTCCCGGCGCCGCCGCACGTGCTGGAGAAGCTCAAGGAGACCCTGGGCAAGCCGCGGACCGACCGCTATTCGGCCTCGCGCGGCATCGTCGGACTGCGCCGGGCGCAGGCCGGCTATTACGACCGCCGTTTCGGGGTGAAGCTCAATCCCGACACTCAGATCGTGGCGACCTTGGGCTCGAAGGAAGGTTTTGCCAACGTCGCGCAGGCGATCACCGCACCGGGCGATGTCATCCTCTGCCCGAATCCGAGCTATCCGATTCACGCCTTCGGTTTCCTGATGGCGGGCGGCGTGATCCGCTCGGTGCCGTCCGAGCCGACCCCGCAATTCTTCGAGGCGGCCGAGCGCGCGATCATCCATTCCATTCCGAAGCCGCTGGCGCTGATCGTCTGCTATCCGAGCAACCCGACCGCCTATGTCGCGAGCCTCGACTTCTATCGCGACCTCGTCGCATTCGCGAAGAAGCACGAGATCCTGATCCTCTCGGACCTCGCTTATGCCGAGGTGTATTTCGACGACAAGAACCCGCCGCCGTCGGTGCTGCAGGTGCCCGGCGCGATGGATGTCGCCGTCGAATTCACCTCGATGTCTAAGACCTATTCGATGGCCGGCTGGCGCATGGGCTTTGCCGTCGGCAACGAGCGCATCATCGCGGCGCTCGCGCGCGTCAAATCGTACCTCGACTACGGCGCGTTCACGCCGGTCCAGGTGGCGGCCACCGCTGCGCTCAACGGCCCCGACGACTGCATCCGCGAGATGCGCGACGTCTATCGCAAGCGCCGCGACACGCTGGTCGAGTCGTTCGGCCGGGCCGGCTGGGAGATCCCGTCGCCGGAGGCCTCGATGTTCGCCTGGGCGCCGCTGCCGGAGAAGTTCAAGAGCCTCGGCAGCATGCAGTTCGCGACGCTCATGGTCGAGAAGTCCGGCGTCGCGGTGTCGCCGGGCGTCGGCTTCGGCGAGCATGGCGAGGGCTATGTCCGCATCGCGATGGTCGAGAACGAGCAGCGCATTCGGCAGGCCGCGCGCGGTGTCCGCCGCTTCCTTGAAAGCGGGATCGAAACGTTGCACAACGTCGTTCCCATCGCCAACCGGCGCTGAGCCCTCCCGTACTTTCCTTTCGACAGGTTCTTTGATTCCATGGTCGCACCCCTGAGAGTGGGCATCGCGGGCCTCGGCACCGTGGGTGTCGAGGTCGTTCGTCTCATCGAGCGTCAGGCGCGCGTGCTGACCGAGCGGACGGGGCGCCCGGTCAAGGTTGTCGCCGTGACGGCGCGGTCGAAGGCCAAGAAGCGCGGCATCGATCTGTCCGGCATCACCTGGGCCAAGGATGCGCTGGCGCTTGCCTCGGATCCGGAGGTCGATTGCCTGGTCGAGCTGATGGGCGGCGCCGGCGATCCTGCGCTGTCGGCGATCGACACCGCGCTGAAGGCCGGCAAGTCGGTGGTGACCGCCAACAAGGCGCTGATCGCAAAGCACGGTCTGAAGCTCGCCAAGGCGGCCGAGAAGCATGGCGGCGCGCTGAATTTCGAGGCGGCCGTCTGCGCCGCCATTCCGGTGATCAAGACCCTGCGCGAGGGTCTCGCCGGCACCGGCATCAGCCGCGTCTATGGCATCCTCAACGGCACCTGCAACTACATCCTGACCCGGATGGAGCAGGAAGGGCTGTCGTTCGACGAGTGCCTGAAGGACGCCCAGCGCCTCGGCTATGCCGAGGCCGATCCGTCGTTCGACATTCATGGCCACGACACCGCGCAGAAGCTCGCGATCCTCGCGAGCCTCGCCTTCGGCACCCAGGTGGCGGAGAAATCCATCTATGTGGAAGGCATCTCCTCGATCGCTCCGGAGGACCTGAAGGCGGCGGCCGAGCTCGGCTACCGCGTCAAGCTGCTCGGCGTCGCCGTGCGGACCGCCAAGGGCATCGAGCAGCGGGTGCATCCGACGATGGTGCCGAAATCCTCCTCGATCGCCCAGGTGATGGGCGTCACCAACGCGGTCACGATCGACGGCGACGGTATCCCGCCGATCACGCTGGTCGGTCCGGGAGCAGGGGGCGCCGCGACGGCCTCCGCGGTCGTGGCCGATATCGCCGATGTCGCGCGCGGCATCCGAGCCGCGCCGTTCGGCCGCCCGGTCGAGAAGCTGCAGGCGACCGAGAAGGCGCCGATGGAGCGGCACGAGGGTGGCTATTACATCCGCCTGATGGCGCGTGACCATGCCGGCACCGCCGCCACCATCGCCACCCGGCTGGCCGAGCAGAAGATCTCGATCGAATCGATCGTGCAGCGCCATCCCAACGGCAGCGAGCCGGCGAAGACGGCCGGCAAGTCGGCGCCGGTGCCGGTCATCCTGATCACCTATGCGACACACGAGGATGCCGTGCATCGCGCGCTCCAGGCGGTGCAGCGCGACAAGGTCATCAGCGGCAAGCCCCAGGTCATCCGGATCGAGAAGAACTAGCGCATGATGCCCAGGGAACCGCTTGTCCCTGCTCAAACAAACGCGTGGCGTTTGGTATAGGTTCATGCTCAAAGCGGGAGAGTAGACAGGCGGGGAGCGGCCGTTCGTGCCGACCGCCTGACCCGGATGCCGCCCAGGGGGGCGGCGTGCGAGCGGTAGATTTTGATGGCGGATGTCCGCCTTGACGTCTTGAGGAGTTGATCGATGTCGACGCAGATTTCTGTCCCGCAACAATTGCTGCTCGAGCGCATCCTGACGCTGGAGCTGGTGCGCGTGACCGAACGGGCGGCGGTGTCGGCGGCGCGGCTGCGCGGCCACGGCCAGGAGAAGCCGGCCGACCAGGCGGCCGTGGATGCGATGCGCCGCGAGCTCAACAAGCTGCCGATCGAAGGCACGGTCGTGATCGGCGAGGGCGAGCGCGACGAAGCGCCGATGCTCTACATCGGCGAGAAGGTCGGCCTCAATGCCGGCCCCAAGGTCGACATCGCGGTCGATCCGCTCGAGGGGACGACCTTGTGCGCCAAGAACATGCCGGGCGCGATCGCGACCATGGCGATGGCCGATGGCGGCACCTTGCTGCATGCCCCCGACGTGTACATGCAGAAGATCGCGGTCGGCCCCGGCTACGCCAAGGGCGTCGTCGACATCGACGCGACGCCGGCCGACAACGTGCGCCGGCTCGCCAAGGCCAAGGGCGTCGAGCCCGGCGCGATCACGGTGCTGGTGCTCGACCGTGCGCGCCACGCCGACATCATCCAGGGCGTCCGCTCGACCGGCGCCGCGGTGCGCCTGATCACCGACGGCGACGTCGCCGGCGTGATCCACTGCGCCGACCCGGACAATACCGGCGTCGACATGTATCTCGGCACCGGCGGCGCGCCTGAGGGCGTGCTGGCCGCGGTGGCGCTGCGCTGCATCGGCGGCCAGATGCAGTGCCGCCTGATCCTCGACACCGAGGAGAAGCGCGAGCGCGCCCACAAGATGGGCGTCGGTGATCCCAAGATGATCTACGGCATCGAGGACATGGCGCGCGGCGACTGCCTGTTCGCGGCGACCGGCGTCACCACCGGCTCGCTGCTCTCCGGCGTCAAGTTCCGCAAGGACGGCGTCATCGAGACCGAGACCGTCGTGATGCGCTCGGTCACTGGCACGGTGCGCTACATCCGCGCCGAGCACCGCCAGTTGGCGAAGTTCCACCTCGACTAATCCAACCCTGTCATTCCGGGGCACGCGACTTGTCCGCCGAAGCTCGTAGAGCGAAGGCGGAAGCGTGAACCCGGAATCCCGAGCTCGCAGATCGAGATTCCGGGTCTGCGCGCTTCGCAGGCATCCCGGAATGACGAAGTCGGGGAGCGATTCAGCATGTCCGATCTGTCCATGGTCAAGGCGCTGGTGTTCGACGTGTTCGGCACCGTCGTCGACTGGCGCACCAGCCTGATCAACGACTTCACCGCGTGGTCGAAGACCCGCGGCATCCAGGGCGACTGGACCGCGCTGGTCGATGGCTGGCGCGGGCTCTATGTCGGCTCGATGGACGAGGTCCGCAAGCACCCCGAGCGCGGCTACGTCATCCTCGACGTCCTGCATCGCCGTTCGCTGGAGACGCTGGTCGCCGAGCTCGGCATCACCGGGCTCACCGAAGCCGATCTCGATCATCTCACCCGCGGCTGGCACCGGCTGCATCCGTGGGCCGACAGTGTCGCCGGCCTGACCCGGCTGAAGTCCAAATACATCATCGCGCCGCTCTCCAACGGCAACGTCGCGCTGCTCACCAACATGGCGAAGTTCGCAGGCCTTCCATGGGACCTGATCCTCTCCGCCGAGCTGTTCGCGCACTACAAGCCCGACCCCGAGACCTATCTCGGCGCCGCGCGTCTGCTGGGTCTTGCGCCCGGCGAGGTGATGATGGTCGCCGCGCACAACAACGATCTCGAGGCGGCACAACGTTACGGCCTGAAGACCGCCTTCGTCGCCCGTCCCACTGAATACGGCCCGCTGCAGAGCCGCGACTTCGACGCCACCGGGGCCTGGGACATCGTTGCCGATGATTTCAACGGCATCGCCGACCGCTTGGGCTGCTGATCCTCCCGCCTCACGCGCCCGACACGATCACGCCGTACCAGCCGAGCCCCTTGTAGGTCTCGTAGCCGGGCGTGGCGTGGAACGCGACCAATCGTCCGGACGCATCCTGATAGAAGCCGCTGCGCTTGCCATCGAGCTTCAGCGACACGCGCTCGCTGAGAATGCCCTGACCGTCCGAGGATGCGATCACGCGATGGCTGGAATCCACCAGCAGTGCGCGCGCCCTGTCGCTCTCGCTGACGCGCACGCCCTGGACGATCGCGCGCGCCTGCGCCTCCCAGTCGAAATGAATGGCGAGCACGCCGAGCGGCTTGCCATGCGCCTTGCCGTCCTCTCGGACCGAGGCGCAATAGGTCGCGACCTGGGCGTTGCCGAGCAGCGGCTGGCACTCAACGTCGCCGGCGACGTAGTCGTCGCCCGAGCGCAATCCACGCGCCTCGCGAAACCATCTGGTCTCGGCCACGCTCTGGCCGACGACGTTGAAGCGGTCGGCGCGGCCGTTGGCGATCACCTTGCCGCTGGGATCGCACAGCCACAGATCGAGATAGACCGTGTAGGCCGAGAGAATCACCGCGAGCCGTTCGGAGACATGGGCGACGCGCGCCGCGTCCGGAGCGGCGGCGCAATCGACCACGGCGGAGTCGGTCGCCCACCAGCGCACGTCGCAGGTCCGCTCATAGAGATTGCGGTCGATCAGCTCGATCGCATTCAGCGCCAGATCGACCATGCGCTCGCCGCGGGCCCGTTCGGTCATGCGCTCGATCGAGCTCTTGAGATTGCCGGTGCGCGTCGTGAGCTGGCCTTCGAGCTCGCGCGCGATGGTCTCGACCAATTGGCCGACGGCGCGGACCTCCTGGGCCACCACGGCGAAGCCCGCGCCTTGCGCGCCCACCCGCGAGCTCTCGATCAGCGCGTTCAAGGCCAGCATCTTCATCTGGTTGGTGATCTGCTGGATCGACTTGGTCTTCTCGCAGGCGATCTGATTGACCTCGCCGGTGAGCCGCGCGATCAGCGCCGAAACGTCGGTCTCGTCGTCCTTGGGAGTCGTTTGTGACGGAGCGGCGGAGGAAAGCGTCTTCAACTCGGGCGCGGTCAGCATCGGCAATCAACTCCATGTTGCCGCGCCTCCTCGTCGGCACGAAGAGGGCGAACAAATCGGACGAAATAATTGATTGAAATGTTACGGAATTCGCCTAACGGCTGTTTAATGCACTCCATTGAACGCAGCTCTAATTTTGGGCAACCAGGCGTATATATCAGCAGTCCTCTCATTTCCTGTGAGTTCCGTGGTTCTCCGGCACAAATCCGGTGGGCTCCAGCGAAGGAACCTGCTGATGGATGCCAGTTGCTGTAGATTCGAGGGGTCCGTTTTCGAATCGCTGCGCTGCAAGCGAGGCCCTGCGCATCATGGCACCATCCGCCCTTGCACTGCCCCTGAGCGCTCCGCAGGCGTTCCTCGGCGTGCGGCTGTCGCTGACCAACAAATTGTGGCGCGACCGGCTGGACGCACGCGGCGCGGCGCGGGCCCTGGCGATGGTGCAACGCTATCAGTTGCCGGAGATGCTGGCGCGCGTCCTCGCCGGCCGCGACGTCGAGCTCGACGCGGTCAACGACTTCCTCGATCCGACCATCCGCAAGCTGATGCCGGACCCGTTCACGGTGACGCAGATGGAAGCGGCGGCGCAGCGCATTGCCGACGCCGCGGTGAGGGGCGAGAAGGTCGCGATCTTCGGCGACTACGATGTCGACGGCGCGACCTCGGCGGCGCTGCTCGCCTGGCATCTGCGCCATTGCGGGCTCGATCCGCTGATCCACATTCCCGACCGCATCTTCGAAGGCTACGGCCCGAACGTCGACGCCATCCGGGCGCTGGTGAACAAGGGCGCGACCTTGCTCGTCACGGTCGATTGCGGCACCACCAGCCTCGAGCCGCTGGCGGAAGCGCGGCGGCTCGGCATGTCCGTGGTGGTGATCGATCACCATCAATGCGGCGACGAGCTGCCGGAGGTCGAGGCGCTGGTGAATCCGAACCGGCCGGATGATCTCTCCGGCCTCGGCTATCTCGCCGCGGTCGGGCTGACCCTGGTGACGCTGGTTGCCGTCAATCGCGAGCTGCGCGGCCGCGGCTTCTGGAGCAGCACGCGCCCGGAGCCGGATCTGCTGTCCATGTTGCATCACGTTGCGCTCGGCACCGTCGCCGACGTCGCGCCGCTGATCGCGCTCAACCGCGCCTTCGTCGCCAAGGGCCTGATCGCGATGCGCCGGCGCGACCATGTCGGTCACACCGCGCTGATGGATGTCGCCCGTCTCAACGGCCCGCCCGAAGCCTGGCATCTCGGCTTCATGCTGGGGCCGCGCATCAATGCGGGCGGGCGCATCGGCCGCGCCGATCTCGGCGTGCGGCTGCTGTTGGAGAGCGACGTCTCGGAAGCCGCGCGCATCGCCGCCGAGCTCGACCGCCTCAACAGCGAGCGCCGCGTCATCGAGCAGCAGGCCGAAGCGCAGGCCGAGGCCGAGGCGCTGGCCTCGCTCGGCTTTGAGGACAAGGGCGCGGTGATCGTGACCGCGTCGGAAGGCTGGCATCCCGGCGTGGTCGGGCTGGTCGCCTCGCGGCTGAAGGAAAAGTTTGCCCGGCCGGCGTTTGCGATCGCGCTCGAGCCGGGCGGCATCGGCACCGGATCGGGCCGCTCGATTCCGGGTGTCGATCTCGGCAAGGCGGTGCGGCATGCGGTGGAGCAGGGCATCCTGATGAAGGGCGGCGGGCACGCGATGGCCGCCGGCGTCACCTTGCGCAAGGAGCGGCTGGCGGAATTCCGCGCCTATCTGGAAAGCGCGCTGGCGGCCGACGTCGCCGACGCGCGGCACGTCAATGAGATCCTGATCGACGGCGCCATCAGCGCGCGCGCCGCAACGCCCGAGCTGGTGGCGACGCTCAATCGTGCAGGTCCGTTCGGCAGCGGCAATCCCGAGCCGATCGTGGCGCTGCCGTCGCATCAGCTGGTTTATGCCGACGAGGTCGGGCAGGCGCATCTCAAGCTGCGTTTCAAATCCGGCGACGGCGCTACCGTGAATGCGATCGCATTCCGCTCGGTCGGCCAGAAGCTCGGCAACGCCCTGGTTCAGCATCGGGGCCAGATCCTGCACGTCGCCGGCACCCTCACCGTCGACCGCTACCAGGGCATCGAGCGCGTGCAGCTGCGCGTGCTGGATGTGGCCGTGCCGGACCATGGGCCGGCGATGATCAGGTAGCGGTTCCACATTCGGCGTCGTCCCGGACAAGCTTCCCATACGCCGCAGCAGTTGTTGTGAGAACGAAATGCTCACGCTGTTCGTGCCTCACCTTGCTCCCTGTGGGTATGGGTCCCGGCGCGGAGGCCGGGACGACAGCGGAGGATGACGCGGCTGTCGTGCCTTTCATGAATTCGCGTGTCTTTGCATCCCGCCGCGCATTCGCGCCCGAGTGATGCATCGTCAAAGACCCTCTTGATGGGAGAGGGCGCAGGGAATGCCGGGCGAAGGCCTCACCCATGGCCCGCCTGCAAACAAAAAGCAGGCGGCAGTCACCACAGGTAGGCCGATCAACCGGCATTCCCTGCGCGATGGTTTTCACGCTTATACGCGATCTCCCCGGTGTCCGGCTTGTTAGCCACCGTCGCCCTCAGGGCTCATCATCACCCGACGACTTGGCGCCAGCTTCGGGGCGCCAGGACCACGCGATTTCACGTCCGCAACCTGCCGTTCGTCCGCGCGCATGGAGCACGCTGCGACACGATCGCGGCCACCGCATCCCGCCCTCCACGTTCATGACGATCGCGAAGCGCCCCTCTCATGAGGACGAGACCCGGATGTTATTTCCGATTTTCGGAATAAAAGCAAGCGGAAAGTTGGCTCCCGAGAGCTGAAGGAAGCAGGCGGCTGATTGTCCTGCGGAATGGGTTCGATTGGCGCAGCGATGCCGGCATGGCGCCACGTGATTGGAGAACTGAGGCCCCCGGGGCAGCGCGCCAGGTGCAGCACGCTTTGGCGAACGTCGAGGATGCGCACGCGCGAGGCGGTTGCACGCTCTTGACCGGCTCGGCAAGGTGCGCAGGCGGCTGAGGGGGGCTAGATGAATCGCGTATCGTTCAAGGGCGTCGTGATCGGAAATATCGTCGACATTCTGTCGACGAACCTTGCCATCTATCCCGTGACGATCCTCGTCTTCATCGTGTCGGGATCGGCCGCGGCGGAGCTCGCGGCCTCCGATCCGCGTGCACTGATGGCGAGCAATCTCTTCAAGGCGTTGTCGTTCACGTTCGGAGCCCTCAGCTCCGTGTTGGGCGGCTACGTGTCTGGGCGGCTTGCCAAGCACGACGACATCCTGAACGGAGCTCTCTCGTCGATCCTGTGCATGGGGTTCGGCGTGTACGCGATGTTTGGCGGCCGTGGCGGGCTTGGGACGCAGCTGGCCTTCATCGCCTTGAGCCCGGTGCTGGGCGCTGTTGGCGGATATCTCAGCATGCGCCGCACGAAGCCGCAGTGACAGCCGGCGGGCCGCGCCGGAAGCTCAGCGCCAGGATGGCTTCGGGAGTTGATCGGGATTGAATTTCGGCGTTGGCCGGGGAGCTGGGGGAGGCTCGGCGTCGTCGGACGCCGAGAACAGCAGAAGCGCCTCGAACGGCACGTCGGGAGCTTCCGCGGCATAGCCGGAGCAGGTGACAGGCGTGCCCCGGCAGCATCCTTCGAGGCTGAGCGTCAGCTCGTCCGGGCCGAACAGCGACGGCTGTCCCGGGGCATGGCGCTTGGTCTTGATGATGGCGGTGAAACGATCGCCATGGGCCTCGTAGCTGCCGGCATAGCTGAGCACGGTATCGCCGCCGCAGATCCTGCCAGCGACCAGCTCGACGATGCCCGTTCCCTGGCCCTTGGGGGTCCTGAACCAGGCTGAATAGGTGCCTTCTTTCATCATCTGCCGTAGATCCCACCGTTGGGTCGCGCGCATCGTTGTGCGACGCAAATTAAGAGAAGGTGAAAACAACCGCCAGAACAGGCCGGGAACCCGGAATTTGTTCGTGTACGAATGGTGGGGAGCGCTGCAGACCGTCTCCGCTCGCTACGCCCCTGGGGCCGTGCCAGGTCGCGCATCCCGTGGCCGTGCCGTTCGTCTCAAGAAAATCATCCGGCTGGATGCCGGCCCGCGTATAAGGGAATGAGAACAGGGCCTACTTTGAGGACTATCCGATGCCGTCTGAACCTCGCTCGCCGCGTCTTGCCGTTCTGATCGATGCCGACAATGCCTCGGCGAAGATCGCGGACGGGCTGTTCGAGGAGATCGCCAAGATCGGCGAGGCGAGCGTGCGCCGGATCTATGGCGACTTCTCCAGCCCGCGCTCGAAGCCGTGGGCCGATACGCTGGCGCGTCACGCGATCGTGCCGCAGCAGCAGTTCGCCTATACGACCGGCAAGAACGCCTCCGACATCACGCTGGTGATCGACGCGATGGACCTGCTGCACAGTGGACGCTTCGACGGCTTCTGCCTGGTGTCGTCGGACAGCGACTTCACCCGTCTCGCGGCGCGCATCCGCGAGCAGGGCACCGACGTGTTCGGCTTCGGCGAGCAGAAGACGCCGGAGAGTTTTAGGCAGGCCTGCCGCAGGTTCATCTACACGGAGAATTTGCGCAGCGACGCGGCGGGCAGCAAGGATGCGGACAGCGCTGCGGCGCCGAAGTCGCTGCTGCCGATCAGCGCGGCGACGCCGATGATCAGGAAGGTCATCACGCAGATGGAGAGCGAGGACGGCTGGGTCGCGCTCGGCGAGGTCGGCAAGCAGCTCTCCAACCTGGTCTCCGACTTCGATCCGCGCACCTATGGCTGTCGCAAGCTCAGCGATCTCGTTCGCAAGACCGGCGCCTTCGAGATCGAGGAGCAGGCCAAGGGCGGCGGCTCGGTGCGCATCCGGGTGAAGGCTGCCAGCGCGTCGCAGCCCAAGGCGCGGGCGTCGAGGTCCGGCCACCGCGAGGCGGCCGCCAAGACGTGATCACTCCGGCGCGAGGCTCGCGATGACCGGAGCGTTGCGCTACTCGCCATGACGGCGAACTCGTAGGGTGGCCGAAGCAGCCGCCGAAGGAGGCCGCGTGCCCACCGTCGGGCCGCGTGCTCAACCGCGGGATGGTGGGCACGGCGCCACCGCGATTTCGATCGTTGAGAGAGCACGGCAGCGCCTTTGCCCACTCTACTTGTTGGTCACACGGCAGCGACCGTACCGCTCAACCGCCCTGTCTGAGCTTCGCCAGCACCTTCAGCCCACCATAGCCGTCGGCCGGCGTGAGGCCCGCTTTGGCCTGGAAGTCGCGGATCGCCTTCATGGTGTCGTTGCCGACGCGGCCATCGGTGCCGCCGGTGTCGAAGCCGGCGGCGGTCAGGCGCTTCTGCATCTCCTGCACCTCGGCCAAGGTCAGCGCGCGCTCCGAGCCGGGGAAGGGCTGCAGGAAGGGCGGGGCGCCCAGAATGCGGTCGCCGAGATGGCAGATCGCGAGCGCGTAGCTCATGGCCGGATTGTAGGACTTCACCGAGTAGAAGTTCGGGCCGAGCAGGAAGGCGGGGCCGCCCGCGACCGGAATCCAGAGCTGCGCTGACGCATTGGGCTGCGGGAACGGCTGGCCGTCGGCGCGGGTGACGCCGGCCGCCTGCCACGCCGCATAGCTGCGGCTGCCAGACATGTTGCCGGGCGCGCGCACCTCGTAGCCCCAGTGCTCGCCGCGGTGATATTTGCCGCGGTTGACGAGATAGCGCGCGGTCGAGCCGAGCGCGTCGTCGGGGCGGCCGAACGGGTTGATCTTGCCATCGCCGTCATAGTCGAAGCCGACATTGAGCCAGACCTCGGGCATCCATTGCGTATGACCCATGGCGCCGGCCCAGGAGCCGCGCATCTCCTCCGGCGTGCTCCAGCCGCGATCGACGATTTTCAGCGCATTGGTGAGCTCGGTCTCCCAATAGGCCTTGCGGCGCGGCTCGTTCCAGGCGAGCGCGGCGAGCGCCGGAAACACCGGGCGCATGTGGTTCTGCTGCACCAGCGGATCGCCGAACGCGGATTCGACGCCCCACAGCGCGAGAAGCGTGCCGCGCTCGACGCCAAAATCCTTCTCGATGCGCGTGAACAGCGCCTCGTTCTTCTGCAGCGCGATCTTGCCGTTGATGACGCGCCAGTCGGAGACGCGGCGGTTGATGTATTGCCAGAGCTGCTCCTTGAACTCGGGCTGGTTGCGCATCTCCTTGAACACGGTCATGTCCGGCTCGAGCCGTGCCATGACCCGCGTCCAGGTCGCCTGCGAGATGCCCTTGGCGAGCGCGCGGTTGCGGAAGCCGTCGCGCCACGCCTCGAACTCGGCCGGCGCCGCGGACGCCGGCAGGGCCGGGACGAGCAGCGCGGCGGCGCCGAGGCCGGAGCGGAGCAGGGCGCGGCGGGTCATCGGATCGGGTCGTGAATCGGACTGGGTCATGGCCGCCAGTCTACCCGGTCAGGGCGGTGCGCGGCAAAGCCTTGGCATCGCCGGGAACCCGCTAGGCGCCGTGGAGATCGGCGGCGATGTGCGCGAGCCAGCGCCGGATGGTCGCGAGCTCACTCCGTTTCAAGCCGCAGGCGAGCCTGCGTTCGATGGCAGTCGCCTGTCGGCGCGCCGTAGCGAGCAGCGCGAGGCCACGGCGCGTCAGGCTCCATTGCAGCATCCGGCCATGGACCGGATGCGGCGTCCGCCGGACGGCGCCGTCCCGCTCGAGATTGCCGATGATGACGTTGACGGTCTGCGGCGTCAGCAGCGCGACGCGGGCGCAGTCGGCGCCGGACAGGCCGGGATAGGCCTTGAGCATCGTCAGCACCACGAATTGCGGATGGGTCAGGCCGGTGGCGACGAGCGCGCGGTCGAGCGAGAGCCGCGCCGCGGCCTGCGCCTGGCGCAGCAGATAGGCGAGGTGGCCGTCCTCGCCGCGCTTGCCCTCGCCGGGCGATGGCGGACGGGCCGCCGTCTTGGGCTGACTCTTGGGTTGCGTCTTGGATTGCGATTTGGGCCGACGCGCGGGGCCGGCCTTTCGCGAGGCTCGCGAGTTCGTCAACGCCGGTGCCTTGCGCATGTCATCAGAGCCCTGATAAGTTGTCAGAGATCTGATAACATGAGAGACGGATAATGTCACATGCGCGCAGCGAATACACCGCGTTCCGGAGCCAGGCGCCGGAGCTGTACGAGGCCATCCTGGCGGTGAGCCAGCAGGCGGCCAAGGCCGGCCTCGACAAGCAGTTGCTCGAGCTCGTCAAGATCAGGGCGTCGCAGATCAATGGCTGCGCATTCTGCGTGCAGCATCACGTGCTGCTGGCCGAGAAGCTCGGCGTCTCCGCCGACAAGATCAACCTGGTCGTCGTGTGGCGCGAGGCGCCGCAATTCTCGGCCCGCGAGCGCGCGGCGCTGGCGTTCACCGAGGCGCTGACCACGCTGCACGGCGGCGTCAGCGACGAGGTCTACGCCCAGGCGCGGGCCGAATTTTCCGAAACGGAGCTGGTGTTCCTGACGTCGGCGATCGGCGTGATCAATCTCTGGAATCGCTATGGCGTCGCGTTCCGCTGGACGCCGGCGGAGCGGCCGGCAAGGGCGCCGTCCTGAGCTGCCTGGAACCGCAGCGGGGCCGGGCGGGTTATGCGTGCAACTCAGAGGAGGCGCGCGTGACCGGGACGGACGAACCGCTCGAGCCGGAGGATTTCCCGCTGGAAGCCGATAAGCAGCGCGTTCAGCGCCAGGACGGCAAGCCGATCGCCACGACGAAGAACGAGGCGATGGCGCACGAGATCGCCGAGCGTCTCAATGCCGAGGAGCAACGCCGCGAAGAGGACAAGTGGTCGGCGTGACCGACGACAACGAGCTCATGAGTTGCCTTGCGAGACGGCGGGCCGCGCGATGTGAACGATGATCTCGCGGCTTGCGCCATGCACCTCGCCGGGAGAGGTCGGATCGAGGGTGACAGGTCTACCACTCATAATTCCCGTGCGGCTGCCCCTCACGCCAACCCTCTCCCCGTAAGAACAGGGCGAGGGAGCACACCGGTGATGGCGGGCAAGCTTGTGTCTCTCTGAGAGCCGCGGGAGACAGATACCGGCTGCAAGCTAATAAGTATGTCGCGCTCAGAACGGATTGGCCGGCTGCGCGCGCTTGGGGCCTTCCGGCTTGGGCTCGACCGCGAGGCTGGGGTCGGTCGGCATCACGCGCGCGCCGGCAGCGCGGGCGACCTGGCCGGTGGTCGAATGACGCGCTTCGTCGGCCGACTTGATCTCGGGCGGATGCCAGCGGTCGCGCACCAGCATCGTCAGCGCGCCGACACACACCAGCGCAATCGCCGCTGAAACGAGCGCCGGGCCGGCTCTGCGATGTGGGTTGGCTGTCACCGTCTGCGATCCTCCGCGCAGACAACCCGGAACGGTGGGCCGCGGTTCCAGCCGCGCCGGCGATCAGTTCCGGTCGCGCCCGGCGGCAGCATCGGCCGCAGGTCCGGGCGGCGAGGGTCCGAGCGCGCCGGTGGTCAACGGCGGCTGCGACGCGGTGATCTCCTCCAGCCCGACCTCGCGGCCGCGGCCGCCGATCAGGCGCTCATAGGCCGCGATCAGCGTCATGTAGGGATTGACCCAGATCCAGCCATCGCGCGTGAACAGCTGGACGTCGAAATGCAGATGGCGCGTGGTGCCGTTGGGATGGTCGAGATAGTTCGAGACCACGCCGATCGGCTCGCCCTCGCGCAAGCGCCGGCCGTTGAGCAGGCCGTCGGCATCCATCGCCGAAGGGTTCATGTGCATGTAGCGGAAGCGGATGTGCTCGGTGCCGCTGTTGACCTGCACCGTCACGGCCTGCTGCCGGGTCGAGCGGATCACGACGCCGTCGCGCGCGGCGAGCACGCGCTGCCGCCACGGATTGCAGCCCTCGGCGCCGTCGCGCCGCACCGGGCAGGCCCCCGGCCTGAGATCCTGGCCCTGATGGCCGAAGCCGCTGGCGCACTGGCCGACGTTGAAGCTGCGCGCCTCGCAGAAATTGTCGCGCCAGGGATACTGGCTCCACGGCTGATCGAATTTGTCGCTCGCACGCCGGCGGCCGAACGACTGCGAGTGCACATAGGCCGGTGCATCCAGGGGATAGCGGATCTGCGAATAGACGGTGCGGTCGGCCCGCCCGCTCCGGCCGCGTCCGCCGCTGTTGGCGACGATGTCGCCAACAGGCCGATAGGTGAAATCGGCATCGAACGTGACCGGACGCTCGGCTGTGAGCGGCGCGATCTCCGGCGGGATGCGCGACGGCTGCCCGCCGGCGATGCGCAGCGCCTTCAGGAAACGCTCGGCGATGGGATAGGCCTCGCGGCAGGCGAGGCGCCGCGGCCGCGGCGCGCTGTCGAGACACTGGATCGAGACCACGTAGGGCACGCCGAAGCGGGTGAAGGCGTAGCGGACATAGCCCTCGCGAATGAAGCGGCGCAGATCTGGATATTGCGCTGACAGCGCCTTGACGCTTTCGCCCTTGCCGCCGGCGGGATCGGCGACCTCGTAGGTGAGGAGTGAGCCGGTGATCTGGATCTCGACCGGCTTGGCGAAGACGCGCGACGGCAGGCCGGAGGTCACCTCCGGCGGCAGCGAGAACACGGCGTCGTAGCCGGACGGACCGGCATCGAACAGGTCGGTCTGGAAGTCGGCCTGATAGCGCGACAGGTCGCGCGCCGCGATGGCGGCGCTGCGGCGCGCAGCGAGATAGGCGATGGTGTCGAACGGCAGCAAAACGGGGACCGGACTGCGTCCGATCCCCGTGAAGATGGTCGAGGTTACGCCGTTGAGCTGGACCAGCGCGGGCCTGCGCCGGGCATCGCCGGCGGAAATACCGCTCCGGCGCGCGGACAGAGCGAAGTCGGCGGCGACCTCGGGCGCCGCGTTGAGCTCGGAGCGGAGCTGATCCAGCGCCGCGCGCCAGTCGGCGCGGTTGATGGTGAGGGCAGGCGGCGCGAAGTCATCGGCCGCGCGCGTCGTCGATGGCGCGGCCAGCGTGATGATCGCCGCCAGGGCGGCGATGAGCGTGATGACCCGTGCCCCCAAATTCCCCCACGCCCCCCGGCGTCAGATCCTAGAGATGCCTCAGTCCTTGGCGCGCTCGCAGTAGGAGCCGTCCTCGGTCATGACGACGATGCGGGTGCCGACCGTGATATGCGCCGGCACGCCGGTGCGGACGCCGTTGGAGAGCACCGCCGGCTTGTAGGACGACGACGCGGTCTGGCCCTTGGTGACCGGCTCGGTCTCGACGACCTCGAGCGTGACCCGCTGTGGCAGCGTGATTGCCACCGGGACCACGTCGTGCATCGACAGCTTGACCGTCATGTTCTCCTGGAGATAGGCGGCCTGGTTGCCGACCACGTCCTTCGGCACCTGGACCTGGTCGTAGGTCTCCGGGTTCATGAAGTGGAAGCCGTCGGCATCCTCGTAGAGGAACGTGAAGTTGCGCTCCTCGATCGTCGCCTTCTCGACCTGGTCGGTGGTCTTGAAGCGCTCCGAGATCTTCACGCCGTCGCTGATTCGGCGCATTTCGATCTGGCTGACCGGGGTGCCCTTGCCGGGATGGATGTTCTCGGCGGTCACGACGACATAGAGCTTTCCATCTTGCTCAATGACGTTACCCTTGCGAATAGAGCTGGCGATGACTTTCAAAGCTGTTTTCCTGACACTGAAAAGGGGGCGCCGGCCCAAGCCGGGGCGCCACGCGACGCGGAATGCGGTTTCGGGCGGCAACATACTGATTTTGTCCGGGGTTGCCAGTCTTTTGCGGCCCGAACGGACGACCCTCTGATGTCCCGGGAGCCCGCGCCTTCGCCGTGGTGGTCGCCGCAGCGGCACGCCGATGTCAGGCCGTTCCTGCTCGCCCGGGCCGCGATCACCCGGGCGTTGCGAGCCTGGTTCGACGAGCAGGGCTTTACCGAGGTCGAGACCGGCATCCTGCAGGTGTCGCCGGGCAACGAGACCCATCTGCACGCACCACGCACCGACCTGACGGGGCCGGATGGAACCCGCTACCGGCGGTTTTTTCGAACGTCACCGGAATTCGCCTGCAAGAAGCTGCTGGCGGCCGGGGAGCGGCGGATCTTCGAGTTCGCCCGGGTGTTCCGCGACCGCGAGCGCGGCGACCTGCACCTGCCGGAATTCACCATGCTGGAATGGTATCGGGCGGAGGCGCCTTACGACGCGATCATGGCCGACACCGTCGTGGTGATCGCCCACGCCGCCCGGACCACCGGCATCCGGCAATTCGCGTTCCGTGGCCGCACCGCCGATCCCTTCGCCGAGCCGGAGCTGCTGACGGTTGCCGGCGCGTTCGCGCGCCATGCCGGGATCGACCTGCTCGCGACCATCCGTGACGGTGCGGGCGACCGTGCGGCGCTGGCCCAGGCCGCCGCCGGCAAGATCCGGATCAGCGGCGACGACACCTGGTCGGACCTGTTCAGCAAGGTGCTGGTCGAGCATGTCGAGCCGCATCTCGGGCAGGGGCGGCTCACCGTGCTCTATGAATATCCGGCGCCGGAGGCCGCCCTGGCACGGGTGGCGGCCGACCCCCGCGTCGCCGAGCGGTTCGAGGTCTATGCCTGCGGCGTCGAGCTCGCCAATGGCTTCGGCGAGCTCACC
Organism: Bradyrhizobium sp. HKCCYLRH2015; assembly: GCF_051168215.1. NCBI lineage: Bacteria > Pseudomonadati > Pseudomonadota > Alphaproteobacteria > Hyphomicrobiales > Nitrobacteraceae > Bradyrhizobium > Bradyrhizobium sp. HKCCYLRH2015. Next base: position 203,482 of record NZ_JBNPUO010000004.1, read on the forward strand.
GACGCCGCCGAGCAGCGCCGCCGCTTCGAGCAGGAGATGGCCGAGAAGGAGCGCCGCTATGGCGAGCGCTATCCGCTCGACGAGGACTTCCTCGCCGCTGTGGCCGAGATGCCGCAGGCCAGCGGCGTGGCGCTCGGCTTCGACCGCCTGGTGATGCTGGCGGCCGGCGCCGTGAGGATCGACCAGGTGGTGTGGACGCCGCCGGCAGGTGAGCGATGAACAGGATCGAACGTCCGACGACATTGCGCAGCGCCGAGGATCTCGTCGCGCAGGGACTGGCCGACCCGGCGGAGCAGCCGGCGCTGGCGCGCGTGGCGCAGCGCTACGCCGTGGCGGTGACGACGCATCTCGCCGACCTGATCGACGCCGATGATCCCAACGATCCGATCGCGCGCCAGTTCGTGCCCAGCCCGGACGAGCTGAAGGCCGCGCCCGGCGAGCGCGGCGATCCGATCGGGGACGATTCGCATGCCCCGGTGCCCGGCGTCGTGCACCGCTATCCCGATCGGGTGCTGCTCAAGCTGGTGCATGTCTGCGCGGTCTATTGCCGCTTCTGCTTCCGCCGCGAGATGGTCGGGCCCGGCAAGGACAATGCGCTGTCGGAGGAGGCCTATCGCGGCGCGCTCGACTACATCCGCGGCCATCGCGAGATCTGGGAGGTGATCCTCACCGGCGGCGATCCGCTGATGCTGTCACCGCGGCGGCTGAAGGAGATCATGGCCGATCTCGCCGGCATCGAGCACGTCAGGATCATCCGTATCCACACCCGTTTGCCGGTCGCCGATCCCCAGCGCATCACGCCAGCGCTGGTCGACGCGCTGAAGGTGCCGGGCGCAACGACCTGGGTCGCGCTGCACGCCAACCATCCGCGCGAGCTCAGTCCTCCGGTTCAGGCGGCCTGCGGGCGGCTGATCGATGCCGGCATTCCCATGGTCAGCCAGTCGGTGCTGCTGCGCGGCGTCAATGACGATGCGGCGACCCTGGAGGCGCTGATGCGCGCCTTCGTGGAGATCCGCATCAAGCCGTATTACCTGCACCATGGCGACCTCGCGCCGGGCACGGCGCATCTGCGGACCACGCTGGCGCAAGGTCAGGCCCTGATTCGAACGCTGCGCGGCCGGGTGTCCGGCCTGTGCCAGCCCGACTACGTGCTCGACATTCCCGGCGGCTACGGCAAGGCGCCGGTGGGGCCGCAATACCTCACTGCCGATGAAACTGTTGAGCAGGATCATGTGGCAGCTGCGCAAACGCGCTATCGTGTGATTGACTATTGCGGTGAGGCGCACCTCTATCCGCCCGCCGCGGGATGAAGTGTCCTGCTGATTCCGCTGACACGGAGGAGCAACATGAAGAGACTTGCGATCGCGATGGGGCTCCTGATGGCCGCGACTGACGGCATCGCGCTGGCGCAGAGCGGCAGCGGCTCCTCCGCCGGCACCGGATCGAAGAGCGGCATGCCGCCGCAGGCGCCGATCGGCCATCGCCAGGTGCGTCCCAGCGACCTGCCGAAGGCCGAGCAGACCGAAGACAATTCGATGAGCGGCATGACCAAGGAAGACCGCGACCTCGATCGCAAGATCAAGGGCATCTGCCGCGGCTGCTGAGTCCGACCAGCGGCGCGCCCGACGCGCGCCGCCTTATTGGTTCGTGAGCGTTACGCCGAGCGCTCGCGTGGGGAGTTGCGAAGCGCCGCACGCCGGGCGGCGACGGCTTCGGCGAGCTGCTCCAGCACCTCCACCGTCGTGTCCCAGCCGATACAGCCGTCGGTGATGCTCTGGCCGTAGGTCAGCGGCACGCCCGGCTTGACGTCCTGCCGTCCGGCGACGAGATGGCTCTCGATCATCACGCCCATGATGCGTTGCTCGCCTGCGGCGAGCTGGCGGCCGACGTCGGCGGCGACCAGCGGCTGGTTCTCCGGCTTCTTGCTCGAATTGGCGTGGCTGGTGTCGATCATCAGGCGCGCCGGCAGTCCAGACTTGATCAGCTCGGCCGCGGCCTGCTCGACATGGGCGGCGGCGTAATTGGGGCCGCTTCCGCCGCGCAAGATGATGTGGCAGTCCTCGTTGCCCGTGGTCGCCGCGATGCCCGAGCGGCCGCCCTTGGTCACCGCCATGAAATGATGCGGATGGGCGGCCGATTTCACCGCATCAGCGGCGATGCGGATGTTGCCGTCGGTGCCGTTCTTGAAGCCGACCGGGCACGACAGGCCCGAGGCCAGCTCGCGGTGGATCTGGCTCTCGGTGGTGCGCGCGCCGATCGCGGCCCAGGCGACGAGGTCGGCGATGTACTGCGGCGTCGTCATGTCGAGGAATTCGCATCCCGCCGGCAGGCCGAGATTGTTCACGGCGGACAACACGCTGCGCGCGAGCCGCAGGCCCTTGTTGATATCGAAGGAATTGTCGAGGCCGGGATCGTTGATCAGGCCCTTCCAGCCGACGGTGGTGCGCGGCTTCTCGAAATAGACCCGCATCACGATCTCCAGGCGGTCGGCGAGGCGCTCGCGCAAGGCGGCGAGGCGGCCGGCATAGTCGATCGCGGCGGCGGGATCGTGGATGGAGCAGGGGCCCACGATGACCAGCAGGCGGTCGTCGCTGCCGGTCAGGATGGCGTGGACCGCATTGCGCGCGGCCATCACCACACGGGTGGCAGTGAGGGTGCGGGGGATTTCACCCATCACCTCCGCCGGCAGGCTCAATTCCTTGATTTCCTTGATACGAAGATCGTCTGTGGTGCTCAGCACGGCGGGCTCCTGGGTCTCTTGGGTGGGCACCTGCCGGCAATAGAAAAGCCGCCAGGTCTGGCGGCTCGTTCGGATATCTTGCTGCAATGTGTCAGATTGAGCGCGATCCTCCCGCCGCCAGGGAGCTGTCGTAGCTAAAGTACCAATAGTAGCTGGTGGCGGCGTTGATCATGGTCGCTCTATAGCGGCCGCGCGGCCGCTTGTCATCTCGAAAATCGCAACCCTCGGACTCAGGCGTTGCGGGCGGCGAGCGCCATGCCGATCATCGACAGCCCGCCGAACAGCAGGTTGATGCCGACCAGCAGACCGATCGCCCACATCGCCGTGCCGGGCAGGCCCGAAATGATGATTCCGGCGATCGCGATGTCGACGACGCCCGAGATTGCCAGCCACGACCAGCGCCCGGACAGCTCGCGGCGGTGCTCCAGCGCATACATGATGGTGGCGACGCCCTCGGCGAGGAAATAGACGCCGATCACGATCGTCAGCGTCACCGTCCCCTGGACCGGCTGCGCCACCAGGATGATTCCGGCGACGATGGCGAGCACGGCCGACAACAGCGACCACCAGAAGCCCGGCATGCCGCGAGCCCAGAAGGTGAGTGCGAGCCCGGCGATGCCCGAGATCAGGAACATCCAGCCGAGGAAGATCGTGACCGCGAGGCTCGCCAGCGGGGTGAGGATCATTGCCAGCAGGCCGAGCACCGCGAGCAGGATGCCCTCGATCAGGAAGGCCTTCCAATGCGCGCGCATGGCCGCCCCCATTTGCGACCTCATGCGTTCGAGCTCGGGCGGAATCGTATCCTGGGGAAGGGTCATGATCGTCACTCCGGGCAAGGTCACGCGCTCAACGCCGCGGCCGCCTGTCCACGCACATGGTGAGGACCTGCGGCCCGGACAAGCGCGCGATGCGCGTTTCGTTGCTCTGCCGGCCGCAGCAGGCCGGGACTAGGCCGTCGTCCGCATCCGGTTGCGGCCGAAAACATAGACCGTCGTTGTGACAATCAGAAGGGCCATGCCGACGATGATCGCGGTGAGACCGAGTGGAACCAGCACGGCGGCGACGTTGCGGTCGGGGTTGAGCAGCCAGTGCCGAATGGAGGTCAGCACGAATCCGAGCCCGACGAAGCCGGCGGCGCCGCCGAACAGCAGCAGCGCCCACATCCTGCGCAGCTGGCTCAGCCTTGCCCGCGCTACCTCGGTGCGCGGCGTGTGGTGATGGGCGACCCGGCGCACCAGCCGCACGGCAAGACCGATCGAGGAGAACCCGATCAGCACGCTGACGCCGCCGAGCCAGAGGCGCGCGGCGGCGTCGAGGGTCGACGCCCGCTGCAGCAGCAGCAACGGATAGTCGAAGGCCGCATGCAGCATCACCGGAGCGGCCAGCACCAGTGCCCAGCTCGACAGCCGCGCCCCTTCGCGATTGTGGCGGTTGGCGCCGAGCGCCGTACTGGTGCGGGCGATCGCGAGATAGGCACCGGCAATGATGCCGAGCGCGCCATGAAACGGCACGGTGAGCACGCTGCGCAGCACCGCCAGCGAGCGCCACATCTCGGCATGCTGGACGAGATAAGCCAGGTTCTCGTAAGCCGCGAAGCCGAGCCCGACGGCGGCGCCGTAGAACACCGTGTCCATGGCATTGCCGACCTGCCGGCGCCGCGACCAGAGCGCGGCGATCACCGCGACCTTGGCGAGCTCTTCCGGCAAGGCGACGCCGAACAGAGCCCGGACCGCTTGCGCGATCCAGGGATTCTCCAGCGTCAGCCCGACATGCTGGAACGGGATCCGGACGATGCCGAGCAGCAGCACGCTGGCGGCACCCAGCAGGAAGGCGGTCCAGATCTTGAGCGGGGGGCCTGAATTGTCACCCGCGGCGACCACCAGCCAGAGGATCAGCAGCGCGGGCGCGATCGCGGCGGTGCCGATCACGGTCGCGAGGGCTTCGAGCAGGTTCATTTGCGATGGCAAGTAAGCCATGGTCTCCGATCATCCAATGCGGCGGGGCCGAACCGGCCGCCACCACCCGCACGGGGGATGGATTTGACATCGGTCCGTGGCCGCACGGCAAGATCTACATGTCGGCAGAATGAGCCGCCCTTCAAGGGAAAGAACCCCGTCCGGATGCTCGATTGGGGAGGGACCGCTGTGCGGCCGCAGTCCGCGGCCGCACGGCAGGGCTCAACGGGGCCGGGGTCCTTTTGGCGTCGCCGTATCGCTGTCGCGCGCCGGCGCCTCCTGGCGCGGCTCGCCCGGGGTCCAGGCGTCGGTGCGGGAGGGGCTCGGCGCCTGGGCGGTCGTCGGCGTTTCCACGCAGCTCAAGCGCGGCGTCGGGTCGGCTACGCGCCGGCACTCCAGACCCTCAGCAAAAGCGGTCTGGCTGATGGCGCACGCAACCAGGACAATCGAAAGAACAACTCTCATGGTGCCCCTCGGAGCAGGCTCGGCTCGCCCGTGATGCAGGCTCGACTCGGTCGTATTGGCCGATCATCTCCAGCTTGGTCGCAAAAGCGTGCATTTGTTTGACCATTCTCGCCGTCATTCAAAAAAAACTTCCGAAAATCGCTTGCATTATTGGAAGGTTGCAAGTCATGCGCGAGTTCTGGCCGGCGGAATGAATGCGCGGTTGCGCTCGCTCTCGAACGGCGCCAAGTGCGCGGCCGGCGCCGAGCCGCTGCAGGACCATTTGCCCCCAGCTTGCGCGGCATGAGCGGTCGGCCGGGCTTGATGTGGCGGATGGATCATGGTCGGTTGCCGCGATGAATTCGCCGCCTTGGTCAGCTTCCGACAGAGCCTGTGGTCCACGCTATCGCCGTGGCTGGGTCGACGACGCCGTAGCGGCCATCGAGGCCGACCAGTGCCGGACCGCCGACACGCATCTGATCCGGCTGATCGTGCCCGCGCTCGCCGGCATCGACATCTACCTGAAGGACGAATCGACCCACCCGACCGGGAGCCTCAAGCATCGGCTGGCCCGATCGCTGTTTCTCTATGCGCTATGCAACGGCCATATCCGGGAAGGCACGCCGGTGGTCGAGGCCTCCTCCGGGTCGACAGCGGTCTCGGAGGCCTATTTCGCGCAGATGATCGGCGTGCCGTTCTACGCGGTGATGCCGCGCACCACCTCGGAAGAGAAGATCGCCGCGATCACGCATTACGGCGGCAATTGCCACCTCATCGACGACGGCCGGTTTCTCTATGCCGAGGCGGCCGCGCTCGCAGGCCGGCTCGGTGGCCATTACATGGACCAGTTCACCTTCGCCGAGCGCGCCACCGATTGGCGCGGCAACAACAACATCGCCGAGTCGATCTTCAACCAGTTGCAGGGCGAGCGCTGTCCGCTGCCGGAATGGATCGTGATGGGCGCAGGGACCGGCGGCACGTCGGCGACGATGGGCCGCTATCTGCGGTACCGCCGCCACCCGACGCGGCTGTGCGTCGCCGATGTCGAGCATTCGGCCTTCTTCGACGCCTTCTGCAACGGCGACAGCGCCCGGACTTGCGAACGGCCGTCATTGATCGAAGGCGTCGGCCGTCCGCGCTGCGAGCCGTCCTTCGTGCCTGGCGTGGTGGACCGGATGATGAAGGTGCCGGATGCCGCGTCCGTGGCGGCCATGAACGTGCTGACGCGGCGGCTGCGGCGGCCGGTCGGCGGCTCGACCGGAACCAACTTCCTGGCGCTGTGCCGGCTGGCGGCGGAGATGCGGCAGCAGGGACAGACGGGGTCGCTGGTCACGCTGATCTGCGATTCCGGGGAGCGCTACCGCCAGACCTATTACGAGCCGCAATGGCTGTCCGCGCGCGGTCTCGACCCCGCGCCGTACGAGGCCGCTCTGTCCGCCTTTCTTGATACCGGGGCGCCGCTACGGCTCGATATTGCCGATGCGGGGAATCCGCTGCCCGCCTGAATGCCTCCGCGCGCGTCGTGGTGAGAGCCGCGGCGAGCGGTGTCCGGATGCCCGGCAATGTGCGCGATCCCTGATCTGGATCAACGAAGAAGGCGCCGGATTGCGCTTTGGTCCGACCCCGAGCAGGGCTCCAAGGGCGCGCCGGAACGCAGGTTCGGGACGTGGGCAGGGGAAGGACGGATCAGGTGATGAACTACGACAGCTATTTCGACCGTGCCCTCGACCAGTTGCACCAGGAGCGGCGCTATCGCGTCTTTGCCGATCTGGAGCGCCTCGCCGGCCGCTTCCCGCGCGCGATTTGGCATTCGCCGGAGGGGCCGAAGGATGTCGTGATCTGGTGCTCCAATGACTATCTCGGCATGGGCCAGCATCCGAAGGTGATCGGCGCCATGGTCGACGTGGCCGCGCGCATGGGCACCGGCGCCGGCGGCACCCGCAACATCGCCGGCACCAACCATCCGCTGATCGAGCTCGAGCGCGAGCTCGCCGATCTCCACGGCAAGCAAGCGGCGCTGGTGTTCACCTCGGGCTACGTCTCCAACGAGACCGGCATCTCGACCATCGCAAAACTGCTGCCGAACTGTCTGCTGCTGTCGGACGCGCTCAACCACAATTCGATGATCGAGGGCGTCCGCAAGGCCGGGAGCGAGAAGCAGGTCTGGCGGCACAACGACCTCGCCCATCTCGAAGAGCTGCTGCGGGCGGCCGATCCCGACCGTCCCAAGCTGATCGTCTGCGAGAGCCTGTATTCGATGGACGGTGACGTCGCGCCGTTGCACCGGATCTGCGATCTCGCCGAGCGTTATGGCGCGCTCACTTACGTCGACGAGGTCCATGCGGTCGGCATGTACGGCCCGCGCGGCGGCGGCATCGCCGAGCGCGACGGCGCGATGGCCCGCATCGACATCCTCGAGGGCACGCTCGCCAAGGCCTTTGGCTGCCTCGGCGGCTACATCGCTGCCAATGCCAATCTGATCGATGCCGTCCGCTCCTATGCGCCGGGCTTCATCTTCACCACCGCCTTGCCGCCGGCGGTTTGCGCCGCGGCGACCGCCGCGATCCGCCACCTCAAGACCTCGCAGTGGGAGCGTGACCGGCACCAGGATCGGGCGGCGCGGCTCAAGGCCGTACTGAACGCCTCGGGGCTGCCGGTCATGCCGTCCGACACCCACATCGTGCCGGTGCATGTCGGCGATCCCGAGAAGTGCAAGACGGCGTCCGACCTGCTCCTGTCCGAGCACGGCATCTACATCCAGCCGATCAACTATCCGACCGTGCCGCGCGGCCTGGAGCGGCTGCGGATCACGCCATCGCCCTACCATGATGACGGCCTGATCGACGCCCTGGCCGAGGCGCTGGTCGACGTCTGGGACCGGCTCGGCCTTGCACGGGCGCCGCAGGCGCTGGCCGCGGAGTGAGCCCGTTCCGCTGACCTGTCACATCGGCCTGTCAGTTTGATCTGCCGCAATGCCGCCCGCGCCCGCGCGGGCGTAGTCTTTTGCGTTCAGGGAAAATGCCGGTTCGGCAAGGCCCGGCCGGCGCACAGGCGAGGGCGGCCATGGCAAGGATCATCGAAGCGCTGCTGCAGGAGCACGAGAATCTCGAGAAGCTTCTCTCGGTGCTCGAGCACGAACTGGAGCTGTTCGATCACAATCGGCGGCCGGACTACGACATTCTGCAGAGCATCATCGCCTATTTCGAGGACTATCCGCAGCGCTGTCATCATCCCAAGGAGGAGATGATCTTCGGCAAGCTGCGCGAGCGCGATCCAGCCGCGGCCGCGGCCTATGGCGACGTCGACGACGAGCACGAGACCGAGGCGCGGCGGCTGCGCGGCTTTGCCGACGCCGTGAACGCGGTGCTGTCGGACCAGGAGATCCTGCGCGAACGCTTCCACGCCGCCGTGCATGAGTTCATCGACAGCCAGCGCGAGCATCTGCGCAAGGAGGAGACCCTGCTGTTTCCCGCGGCGCTGCGTACCCTCCAGGCGGAGGATTGGGCCGACATCGACGCCCGCATGTCCGACCGCAAGGACCCGCTGTTCGACGGCGACGTCGCCGAGAAATTCCACAATCTCGAGCGGACCATCCTGCGCTGGGAACAGGAGGCGGAGCAGGCGCGCGCCACGGCCGGCTGATGGCATTTTGCCCAATTGCGCCCCGCGAGCCGTGGACTATAGTTTCAGCTCGGGGGCAGGCACTCGTCTCGGAGTTGGCTATGACCGCTTTGAACACAGGGCTCGAACCGGCCCGAGGTTCGCAGGATGCAGGTGCCGTCGACGCGACGGGCAGGCCTGCGCAGGTCCCGATGGCGCAGCAGAACGCCTTCGGCAGCCACGGCTATGACATGTATCCGCAGAAGCTCATCCGGCTGTCGGGCTGTCAGGAGCGCGCGCTCCGTCGCGAGAAGAAGCTCCCGTTGCTGCTGAGCTGACGGTGCTGCCCCGTAAGCATACGGTTGGCTGGCTTGTATTAAGACATCGTTAACCAGGCCGCGCGACCCTGTTTGCATACTCCCCCAGGAGTGCGACGGAACCGGACGGCCGGAGCCGGCAGTCGCGACAAAAGGCCGGCGGCGTAACGCCCGCCGGCCTTTTTGCGTGGGCGGGGTGTCCCGGAATCCCCCTGGATCAGTTGCGTCGCGCCAGCGAACGCAGGAAGCCCTGATATTCCTCGTTCAGCTCCATATCGACGGCGGGTGCGAGCCGCAGCAGCACGTTGGCGATGAACGCCTGATCGTTGCGGGGGTCCGCCAGCACCTCGCGCAGCACCGGGACGTTGTCCTCGATGTGGTGCAGGAAGGCGACGCCTTTCTCCGCCGTCTCGGTCCAGCGCGCCCGCGTCCATTTCGCCAGCGGATACATGATCTCGTGGACGAAGTTCGATTTGCGCGCCTTCTCGAAGAAGCGCAGTCCGGCGCTCCAATTTTCCTTGGCGCGCAGCGGCGGTGGGGACAGATCGCCGGTCAGCATCTTCCTGCCGGCCTGGCCGACGAAATCGTCCAGCGTGGTCGGCGCATCGATCGTGGCGCGGAAGTGCCACAGCGCGAACGAGCCGGGAAAATCCTTGCCCATGCCGTCGAGCAGGGCCGTCTCGACCGTGTCGACCGCCGCCTTGTCGCCCTTGAGCGACGCCGTCATCGCGAAGGCGAACAGCGCGTCGTTGCCGACCTCATGGACGCCGCCGTTCTTCAATTGCGCCGCCGACAATGCGGGCGTCTTGCCGTCGGCAGGCACCGTGGCCTCGCCGGCGCGTTGCGCCTTGATGAAGGCGGTGATCTCGAGCCAAGCCGTGAGGTTGGCGATGAAGGCGTCGGGATCGACATGCACGATGGCGAGATTGAGCGGCTCCTTGCGCGTTCTCAGCTCGGTCATGTCGGTCATGTCGCACTCCGCAGCAGCTCGCCGCCGAACGGTCTGTCGCCTTTGCGACATGATGGCTCGTTCGACGAAGATGCCGGGAAGGGCAGCAAGAAGGGTGCCACGGTCTTGTCGGGCTCGCGGGCACGGCGCGATCCTCGGAACGAGTCTTGCTCGGGCTGCTTCGCGTGCGATGTTCGCAACGGAAAGCATGAGGCCAGTGAATGTTCACCCGTGTCTGCAAGGCCGACACCATCGACGAAGGCGGCATGCGCCTCGTGATCGCCGATGCCCAGCTCATCATCCTGGCCTGGCCCGACGATGGCAAGCTCAAGGCGTTCCAGGGCGTCTGCCCGCACACCGCGGCGCCGATGGAGGAGGCCGGCTTCGACGGCCGCGTGCTCAGTTGCCCCGTGCACAATTGGACGTGGGATGCCCGTACCGGCGCACCGCTCCACCCTCCGGAGAGTGCGTTGGCCGCGTATCCGGTGAAGGTCGAGGACGGCGTGGTCTACATCGACACGGACGGCATCTCTCCGCTGTTTGCGGCCCGTTGAGCATGCGGGACCAGACTGGAAAGACCGGCACGGGGTGGCTTGCCCGGCCGGCGAAACGCCTCTATACGTTCGGCGCGCGGCACGGAATCACCGTCGGTGGTTCAGCCGACCTCGCAGATCATCGCCTCAAGCGGCTGATTTGCTGAAGGTTTTGCCGAAACGTGCAAGCGGCGATGGCACCGGGGCCTCGTGCCCTCTGGCATCGTGCGTATTGCTCCCTTCGTCTATCGGTCAGGACGCCACCCTTTCACGGTGGAGAGAGCGGTTCGATTCCGCTAGGGAGCGCCATTCCGCGCCGGCTTTCCTTCCATCTCCGATCTTGAAACGGACGGTTTGCGCCGAGACGTGTCGGCGCGGGGTCCTGCATCCATGAATCGCACGCCCAGTACGTGATCCGGTCAACCGTCCATTAGGGTCCTTGCCGTACTGCAGCGGGCGAGCAGGAGCAGGATGATGGCCGCGCCCAAGAAGCGGGAAGCCCGCAAATCGATGAAGCAGCCGGCGTGGATCACGCTGGATGGCGGGTTCGCCGTGCGCCATTGCCTGGTTCAGGACATTTCCAGCGCCGGCGCCAAGCTGACCTTGCAGGACGCGGCGGCGCTGCCGGCGACCATCCGGCTCGCCTTCGCGCGCGACGCAAGAACCGGCCGGCAGTGCCAGGTGGTGTGGCGCCGCGGCGCCTCGGTCGGCGTCAAGTTCATCGGCAAATAGGCCAGTATCGCTTCACTGCCGCAGACGCGCTAACAAGCGGCATGTGTCGATCTCTCATCCTGGGCGTCCTCGCGGCGTTCGCCGCCGTGACCGTTGCGGCCGCCGGCTCGCCGGGGTCATCGCTTCTTGTGCCATCGCTTCCCGGGCCGAATAAGGCTGGGCCGAATAAGGCCGCACCCCGTTCAGGCGCCGCCACCAACAATCCCTGCGCGTCCTACGGTGCGAACTTCGTACGCGTCGAGGGAACCGATACCTGCGTGAAGGTCGGCGGCGCCCTGGGCGTCGAGATGGGCACCTCGGCCGGCCGCTGAGGCGCTCACGACAGCGGCGGCGCGATGTGGCGGATGAAGGCCGGGCGTTGCGCGATCTGTCCGTACCAGCGCGCGAGACTCGGCAGCTCCGGCTTGACAACACCTTCGACTCCGAACCAGCGCCGCGCATAGGCGCCGAGCGCGATGTCGGCGAGCGTGAAGCGCTCGGCCTCGACATGGCTGCGTGTGGCCAGATGCGCGTCGAGGATGCGCCACATCGCCGCGGCGTCGTCGGCCGCCTTCTGCAAGGCGGGCATGTCGCGCTGCTCCGGCGGCGTACGCACCAATCCCCAGAACAGCGGACGCTCGATCGGCTGCACCGTCGACAGCGTCCAGTCCAGCCAGCGCTCCACCGCGGCGCGGTGCCGCGGCGTCGTCGGGTAGAGCGGCGTGCCGTCGCCGTGAGCGAGGCAGAGGTAGCGCATGATCGCGTTGCTCTCCCACAGCACGAAATCACCCTCGACCAGGGTCGGGATGCGGCCGTTCGGATTCATCGCGAGATAGTCCGCTTCGTTGTTGCGGCCGTACTGCATCCCCGCGTCGATCCGGTCATGGGCGACATCGAGCTCGGCGAGACACCACAGCACCTTCTGCACGTTCACCGAATTGGGGCGGCCCCAGATCGTCAGTCTGTTGTCGGCGGACACGTTCGGCTCCTCTCTGGCGAGCGTCATCATTAGCGCATGTTACGCAAAAAGCCCCGCTCGTTGGCGGGGCTTTTCGGTCGAACGCGTCGTTCGCGGGATCAGCGGCCGAAGAACAGCCACAGCAGAATGATCACCGGAATCGGCACGCCCAACAACCACAATAGAATTCCACGACCCATCTCGGCCTCCTCGTATCCTCACCGTCAATCGGAGCGACAACGCGAGGGTGGCCTCGATGTTCCGGCCGGAATCACGCGGGCAGATGACTCACCAATGTCCGGTGTTCGGCATCGACAGCCAGGGCTCGGCGGGCGCCTTCGGCTCGCCCTTCTGCAACAGCTCGATCGAGTGCAGGTCGGGCGAGCGGACGAACGCCATGTTGCCGTCGCGCGGCGGCCGGTTGATGGTGATGCCGAGCTTCATCAGCCGGTCGCAGGTGGCGTAGATGTCGTCGACCTCATAGGCGAGATGGCCGAAGAAGCGGTCCTCGCCATAGCTCTCCTCGTCCCAATTGTAGGTGAGCTCGACCAGCGGGGCGCCGCGCGTCGGCGGCAGGCTCTTCAGCAGGTGTTCATCCTCGGGTGCGCAGAGAAACACCAGTGTGAAGCGACCCTTGTCGTTGTCGATCCGGCGCACCTCCTTGAGGCCGAGCGCATCGGAATAGAATTTGAGCGCGGCGTCGAGATTGCGCACGCGCAGCATGGTGTGGAGATAACGCATCGTTTCTTCTCTCCCTGAACTCGAAGCGGATGGTCAATGGCCGCCTGCGGACGCCGATCCATAGCAGCAATTCGTTCGCCCGTGTATCGAGCCCGATGCTGCGGCGATGCCGGCTCGCGCGGATGTGCGGTGCGCGCGGCGACGCATTCGATGGGCTGCGCGGTGTTGCGAAAGCCTCTCCGCATGCCCGCGAATCGCTGTTTTGGCAGTGATTCGCGGCATGGATGAACGGGCGCGATGCGACCGCATGCAGGTATTTCAGCGTGTTTCGCCTGCAATGTGCGGCCAAAATCACGCAGGACCGTCGAAAATGCCTAGAAATATAGGGGAAAATGAATCGCATGCTCCGTTCGATCGCCAACGCAGCTTGACTTCTGCGCGCTCCGTTGGAATTTTGGCGCCGCTGTGGGTGCTTCGGGGCCCCTTGAAATGCAGGAGAATCCCGAAAATCGCGGGGTGATACGCCACCAGACGACTGAAGTCCCGGCTGTGCAATGCAGCCAGAAAGCCCCGACCAGTCTGCGCAGCAATGCGCTGATAGCCGCGCAGTCGTCACGTCATTCACCAGTATCAATCACAAGGAGATACGATGGCTACCCAACTTTCCAAGTCGCAACTGATCGAGAAGATTGCGACCTCGACCGAGCTGTCCAAGCGCGACGTCAAGAACGTCATGGAGACGCTCACCGACGTCGGCCACAAGGAGCTGAAGAAGAACGGCGTGTTCCTGGTGCCGGGCTTCGCCAAGTTCGTCGTCGTCAAGAAGCCCGCCGTGAAGGCGCGCAAGGGCACCAACCCCTTCACCGGCGAAGAGATGATGTTCAAGGCCAAGCCGGCCCGCAAGATCGTGCGCGCGCGCCCGGTCAAGGCCGCCAAGGACGCGGTTGCCTGATCTGACCGTCAGTCACGGTCGTGATCACGTCAAAGGCCTCCCGGAAGGGAGGCCTTTTTCGTTGCGGCTATGTGGTTGCAGCGCGGCTGAGCGTTGCGGTCGCCGAAGCGCCGCCGTCCCCGGATCGCGAAGGTTGGCACCACGGGGGCCCGAAAAACGACAGCAGCGCCAGCGCGACGGAATATCTTCGTCGCGTGGCGCCACCCTCGAGCACTGGGCCCTGAAATCCCCAGTACTGATCTGTCTCGGGGTGGCGCAGGCAGGTTCAAAGGATTTTGCGGGAAAATTGACCGGCCCGTGCGACCTCCGGCCCGCGCAGGAGCGCCGTCGCGCGTGCTGGGGAGAAGCCGGTGGATATGGCGCAGCAAGCCGTTGATCCGCAATCCGGAGAGTCCAGGCGAGGAGCTGTGGACAAGCGTTGGATCGACTGTGGATGAAGGCCCGGCGATCGCCGCAAAGCTCGGCTCTAGCGGCGCTCGCCGTTCAGATCCGCGCCGTCGTCCGCTCCTGTTTCAGGCGCTACACCGGCCGCCTCGGTCCTGGGATGACAGGACGCAAGCACGACGAATCCGCCATAGCCGATGATGTTGAACAGAAGTTCCAGCCAGGATGCCATCGCGGATTCCCCCCATGGCAGTGAACGTGTGGCGACGGTGACGGTTCCAGACGCGCGCGGCGGGGAGCCGGCCTGCAACCAACTCCCCAGCATCTGCGTTGTTTGGACGCACGGGAATTGGAGGACATTCGATCATGAGAAAGACATTGGCTGTTCTGGCGACCGCGGGCGCCGTCGCCATCACCGCACTGGCGGCACCCGCTCCGGCACAGGCGCGCGGCATCGGCCCGGGTCTCGCATTCGGCCTCGCGGCGGGAGCGCTGACCGCCGGCGCGATCGCGGCGTCGCACCCGTATTACTATGGTCCAGGCTACGGCTACTACGACTACGGCCCGCGTTACGTCTACGCGCCCGGGCCGTATGCCTATTACGGCGGACCGTACTATCATCGCTACCACCACTGGCGTCATCACTGGTAAGCGCCAGTCGTAAGGAGGAGGGCCTGGATGGCGAAAGCCTCCGGGCTCTTCTCTCATCCCTGCTATTCCGCGGCCTCGCCGCGCTGTGCCTTCTTCCACGCCAAGCGGGCATATTCCTCGCGTTCGCGCGCGAACTTCTCCTGGGTCGACTTGAACCGTGCAATCCTTGCGGTGATGTCGGCGCGCTCCTTCGCGCGGCGGTCGTCCTGCGTCTCGTTCTGCCTCACGGATCCTCTCTGCTCCGGTCGCTATCCGGCGAGCCTCGCCCTGAGACGCGTGACAAACTTCCTGGCGAATCGCTGGCGCGATGTGGGTGTCCGATTGAGGCGTGATTGCGGACGCGCGGCCCCGCTGCAGGCGGGTCGCGCGTTTTGCTGGGGAGAGAAGGCGAGCACCGCCAACGTCTTCCGGTAGACACGGAACGATCCGACTCGTCTTGCTTGCAGTTGCGTCGTTCACGGCTGGTTCCGGAGGATGCGGAGTGGCGCAACGACGCAGCCGGGCCGGACATGCTCGGAGGCGGGAGCCCGCTTGCCGTGCTATGAAGGGAGGACAATGATGGTGCGAGGTTTCATGGTTCGGGGCCGCCGCTGATGATTGCATCCGATCTGCACGACGGGGTGAACCGCCTGGGAGACATGATCGCTGCGGCGCGTGTGATCGTGCCCTTCACCGGCGCTGGAATATCGACCGAGACGGGCATTCCGGATTTCCGGTCTCCCGGCGGTCTATGGACGCGCAACCGGCCGATCCATTTCGACGAATTCGTCGCCAGCCAGGAGGCGCGGGACGAGGCCTGGCGGCGGCGCTTCGCGATGCAGGAGACGTTTGCCGCGGCGCGGCCCGGCCGCGGACATCTGGCGCTTTCGTCGCTCTACCGTGCGGGGAAAATTCCGGCCGTGATCACTCAGAACATCGACAACCTGCACCAGGACTCCGGTTTCGCGCCGGATCACGTCATCGAGCTGCACGGCAACACCACCTACGCGCGATGCATCGGATGCGGGCAGCGCTATGAGCTCACCTGGGTGCGCCAGCGCTTCGAGGCCGACGGGGCCGCGCCGGATTGCCCCGATTGCGCGGAGCCGGTGAAGACCGCGACGGTATCCTTTGGTCAGTCGATGCCGGAGCATGAAATGCAGCGCGCCACCGAGCTCGCGCAGCACTGTGATCTGTTCGTCGCGATCGGCTCGTCGCTGGTTGTGTGGCCGGCCGCTGGCTTTCCATTGATGGCAAAGCGGGCTGGCGCGCGACTCGTGATCATCAACCGGGAACCGACCGATCAGGACGACGTTGCCGACCTCGTTGTCCACCACGAGATCGGCGAAGTACTCGGATCGTTCGTCCGTAATTGAACGGAAATTGATGCATTTTTGTCGGCATCTCTGTTCATATGCCTCAGTGAAACCGATTTTTATCTATGCGCGGCACGAGGGAATGTTATCTTTGATTCGAGAGATTCGCGTGACTCATCGTGGGTATAGGTGGTGAGCACGTGTATGAGGGCGCCGTTGCAGGGGTGGCGGCTCACAATTCATATGTGAGGTCCGGGGTTATGGGGTCGGACGGATTTGAGTCCAAGAAGCTTGGGGTGCCGGTCGTTGGTGGTTCGACACCAACCCGGCTCGGGGCGGAATATCAAACCGGCGTCGCGCGCGACTCGGCAATCGATGCGATGACCGGTCTTGGCGAGAACCTCGTCGAAATCAGCGGCGTCATCAAATGGTTCGACGCCTCGAAGGGATACGGTTTCATCGTTCCCGACAATGGCTGGCCGGACGTGCTGCTGCACGTCACGGTGCTCAGGCGCGACGGCTACCAGACCGCCTATGAAGGGGCTCGCCTGGTGGTGGAGTGCGTGCAGCGCTCCAAGGGCTACCAGGCCTTCCGCATCGTCTCGATGGACGAGTCGACGGCGATCCATCCGGCGCAGATGCTGCCGCCGCGCACCCATGTCACGGTGACGCCGACCAGCGGGCTGGAGCGAGCCCAGGTCAAGTGGTTCAACCGCCTGCGCGGCTTCGGCTTCGTGACCTGCGGGGAAGGGAGCCCGGACATCTTCGTCCACATGGAGACCCTGCGCCGCTACGGCATGACCGAGCTGCGCCCCGGCCAATGGGTGCTGGTCCGCTACGGGCCCGGCTCCAAGGGCATGATGGCGGCCGAGATCCACCCCGAGACGGGCTCGCCGGCATTGTCCTCGCACTGAGTTGCTTGCGATCACTGCACTTGACGGCCCTGGAAAGGTGCTTTCCGGGGCCGTTTTCATGTCGGCTCCATCTTCACGGCCAGGCCGCGGTCTTGCTGCCGAGGCCGCGACCGTGTAGTGACGGGTTCGTCGAGGACAATCGTCCCTTGAGAACATCGGGGTATAGCGCAGCCTGGTAGCGCGGCAGTTTTGGGTACTGCAGGTCGTTGGTTCGAATCCAGCTGCCCCGACCATCTCCGCAGCAACGTGGCCTCGCAGGTGAGACCTGATAGCTGGCGCGAACTGCGCGACGAGGCCGATAAAAAATTCGGATGCTCCCGCAGCGGCAAAACCCGGGAGCATCCGAAGTGTGCGGGTGAATCCGGGGAAGGAACATCCGCTGGCCGCCAGCATCCTCTGAATCGGAATCTCGCGTCTTTGCGCTAGATCAAATCGGGCGTGGGCGGCGGTTCGCGCGTCGGCCGTGCCGAGGTCGCGGCAGGCGGATCAGCGCGCCAGCTCGTCCTGCGCCAGCCGGCCGTCGATGATGTGCACGCGCCGTTGCATCTGAGCGGCGAGGTTGAGGTCGTGCGTGACCGCGACCACGGTCTTGCCGCGCAGGGTGACGAGATCGCGCAGGATGCCGAACACCTGCGCGGTCGCGGCGGTGTCGAGGCTGCCGGTCGGCTCGTCGGCCAGGATGACGGGAGGATCGTTGGCGAGCGCGCGCGCCACCGCCACGCGCTGGCGCTGGCCGCCCGACAGCTTGTCCGGCGTCTTGCGCAGATGCTCGGCGAGGCCGAGCGAGCTCAGCAGCTCCTCGGCGCGCGTGGTGATGGCGCGCGGCGACAGCCGTGCCAGCGCGCGCATCGGCAGCGCGACGTTCTCGGTGATCGAGAATTCCGGCAGCAGGAAATGAAACTGGAAGACGAAGCCGAGCCGTGACAGCCGCACCTCGGCGCGCTCGTCCTCGTTCATGCCCGTCGTCGAGCGGCCGTCGATCAGCACGTCGCCCTGGCTCGGCAGGTCGAGCAGGCCGAGCAGATAGAGCAGCGAGGATTTTCCCGAGCCCGACGGTCCGGTGATGGCGATGAGCTCGCGCGGATGGATCACGAGATCGATGTCGGCGACCAGCGTCACCGGCACCTCGCCGGGCAGCACCTTCGTCACTTGCCGCGCCTCGATCAGGGGCGGGCTCACGTCGCGCCCCGGATGATGTCGACCGGATGCAACCGCGCCGCGGCGCGGGCCGGAAAGTAGCCGGCGACGGCGCTGGAGATCAGCGCGACCGCGCCCGCCAGCAGATAGTGCTTCAGCGAATACAGCACGGGCAGATGATTGTAGTCGGAGAACGGCGTCTTGAACTCGAGCGAGGCGAGCCCGCGGGTGAGCAGGTAGCCGAGCGCCCAGCCGAGAGCGGCACCGGTCAGGCCGATGAACAGCGCCTCGACGATGAAGATGGTGCGGACCGTGCGGTCGCGGAAGCCGAGCGACTTGAGGATGGCGATGTCGCGGGTCTTCTCGTGGGTGATGGTCGAGATGATGTTGTAGGTGCCGAAGCTCGCGACCAGCAGGATGGCCCCGACGATGGTGTACATCAGCACGTTGCGCAGCGTGATCGCCGACAACAGGTCCTCCTGCGCCTCCTGCCAGGAGACCGCCTTGTAGCCGGTCTGCTCGCCGATGCGCTCGCTGATCAGGCGCGCCTGCATCGGATCGTTGGTGCGGACGCGGATCTCGTTGATGATCCCGGTCTGGCGCTCCAGGATCTGCGCGGTGCGCAGCAGCACGTAGCCGGTGGTCTCGTCGGTGCCGCGGAAGCCGGAATGGAAGGTGCCGACGACGGTCGCGTTCATGCTGACGCCCTGGGCCGAGGCGAGCGTGATGTTGGAGTTGACCCGCGCGCCGATCTTGGCCGCGAGCCGGTCACCGAGCAGGATCGCGTGCGAGGACCGGTACAGCGAATTGAGGTTGCCCTGCCGCATGTGGCTCGCCAGCGTCGAGACCTGGCCCTCCGTGCGCGGATCGATGCCGATGATCGCGACCGTGAGGTTGCGGCCGGCGAAGCGCAGCACGGCCTTGGACTGCACCGACGCCGTCAGCGCGCCCGGCACCCAGCCCTGCAGCGAGGCGATGGTGGCCATCGGGTTCTTGATGCCGGGGCGGCGGACGTTCGGGGTCAATCGGTGGAATTCGGCTGCCGCATAGATCTGATCGGCCGGCTGACGGGTCGGCTGGCGCAGCTCGTCGGTGATCGAAATGTGCGGCAGCGCATCGACCAGCGTGCGGATGAAGTCGTCCTGGGATCCCTCCATCATCGCCGCCATCATCACCGAAAACGCCACGCCGGTCATCACGCCCGCGATCGCGACCAGCGTCTGGCGGGCGCGATGGCGCACATGGGTCCAGGCGATGGTCAGGACGAGGCTCATGGCGACGACGTCTCGGGCCCGATCACGCGGATCCGCTCGCCGTCCTTGATGTCGGCGGTCGCGGGCGCTGCGACCAGCTCGCCCTCGCGGGCGCCGTCGAGGATCTCGACCGCCGCGGAGCCGCGGATGCCGATCCGCACCGCGCGCCGCTGCACACGGCCGCCTTCGATCACCATGAGGCTGCCGTTGACGACGGCATTGGCCGGCGCGAGCAGGGTGTCGGCCGTCTCCCGGCTGACGATGTTGGCCTCGACGCTCATGCCGACGCGCAGCGGCGTGTCGTCCGGCAAGCCGATCCGCACGCGGAACGTCTTGGCCACGGGATCGCCCGCCGGCGTGATCTGCTTCACCGTCCCGGGCAGGGCCTGGTTGCCGAACGCATCGGCGCGCAGCAGCGCCTTCTGCCCGACCTGGACACGGGGGATGTCCTCCTCGTTGACGTCGGCGACGACCCAGAGCGGCTTCTCCAGGCCGACGCGGTAGAGGATGGTGCCGGGATCGACCATGTCGCCGACCTCGCCGTCCTCCTTGAGGACGACGCCGTCCATCGGCGCCACCAGCTTGAAGTAGTCGAGGCGCTGGGTCTGGGCCGCGATCTGGGCACGGATGCGGGCGAGATCGCTTTCGGAGCGCTGGTAGGCTTGCGAGGTGGCCGCCCCGCGGGCCAGCAACTGCGACTGTCGCTCGAACTCGTGGCGCTGGAATTCCTCCTGTGCACGCAGATCGTTCAAGGTGGCCAGCGCCTCCTTGTCGTCGAGCCGCGCCAGCACGTCGCCGGCCTTGACCGACTTGCCCTCGCAGCGGCAGCGCTCGATGATGCGGCCGCGGACCAGCGGCGTGCTCCGCGACCACGTCTCCGGCTCCACGGCGCCGGTCGCATACACGATCTCGGCCGCCGTGCCGCGGGTGATGCGGGCGGTCGCAATCAGCGGTCCACGCCCCCACCATGCGGCAAGCCCAGCCAGTGCGCCGGACAGCAGGATGATCGAGAGCAGGCCGCGCCACGGAAAACGACGCCGGCCGCGATCGACGGCCGGCGTGGCAGCAATGGCGTTGGATTGGTCCGGCGTCAGCATGTCCATGATCGAACGGACCCTGCGACGGGAGAAAGGCTATACTTAGCCCGCAGTGCCCGTCGCCACGCGGGGCGGAGCCATCTTGAAGTGCTGCTTGGCATAGGCGACGATCTGGCGATCGGTCGGGTGATCGGCAGCTTCGACGCCGACGATGCGCTTTCCGACCGCAGGATGCTTCTCGTGCAGGTACTTGGCAAGCTCGGTCTTGGCGCCGGCCGGGCCGATGATCAGGATCTCGCCGGCGTCATCGAGCGCGTGCGCGACCTCTTCGAGGAAATTCTTGTCGGGCGCCGCGTGGCCGCTGCCGATCTCGTTGGCCTTGTGATGCAGATGCTTGGTCTGCAGGTGCGGATGCAGCGTCAGCTCGTCGGCACCGGTCAGTCCGATGTGGAACACCTTGGCCTCGCTGTGATCGAGCCACACGACGGCATGGAAATGGGTCGGCATGATCTGGTCCTTGTCAGCAAATCACCGCATGCGCAGCGGCGCGCGTTCGCAAGGGAACGCGCGCCGCGGGAAGCGGCTCCGTTGGTGATGCAAACCTTAGCGAGCCCGATCGGGCCCGGCTTGATGCAGGTCAACGGAGGCGGGGCGCGACCACGCGCCCCCAATGGCGCGAAGTTTACTTCGGCGCGGGCGGCTTCGGCAGCGGCTTGTCCTGCCGCTTCGACCAGGAGATGTAGTAGGCGACGGTTGTCATGATCGCGATGCCCGCCGCGCTGACCAGGATCTGCGCCAGCAGCGAGCCCGAGCTCAGCATCAGGGTGAAGTGGCCGATGAAGGACAGGAACACGCCGACGCAGAACACCGCCAGCGACTGTTGGCCGCAGACGATGAGGGGATCGAACGCCTTCCACTCCAGGCCCGGCCATTCCTTCGGCACGAACCGGATGACCAAAATGACGATCACCACGAAGTGCAGGAAGCGGTACGGCGCGAGATTGGTCTTGTCGTTCGGGTTGAAGGCCGCATAGAGCCAGTTCGGAAACATCGATCCGAGCTCAGGGAAGCGGCCGGCCATCGTCATGACCAGTGCGAGCACCATGTAGGCGATGCAGAAATAGAGCGTGGCCGGCGCCATGATGATGCCCATCGAGCGGCGGGCGCCGCCGAGCGCGCACCAGGAGCCGAACACGAACAGCACCTGCCAGCAATACGGATTGAAGTACCAGGTGCCCGCCGGATAGGCCGCGAAATTCCAGCCCATCTGTCGCGCCAGGAGCCAGAGCACGATCGAGGCGATCATGGTCAGGTCGGGCTGGCGCAGCATCATCCACAGCACCGGCGGGAAGAAGCCCATCAGCACGATGTAGAGCGGCAGCACGTCGAGATTGACCGGCTTGAACTTCAGGATCAGTCCCTGGGCCAGCGTATCGCTGGCGTGGTCGACGAGGCCTGCGACGTTGAACTCGTCGATGATCTCGGAGACGCCGAACCGCGTCGCCAGATAGCTGATGGCCACGATATAGATCACGAACAGCACGATGTGGGCGACGTAGAGCTGCCACACCCGCTTGAACAGCCGGGTGGCGCCGACGATGAAGCCGCGGTCGATCATCATGCGCGCATAGACGAACGAGGCAGTATAGCCGGAGATGAAGACGAACAGGTCGGCGGCGTCGCTGAAGCCGTAATTCCGCGTGGTGATCCAGTTCACCACATTGTCCGGGATGTGATCGAGAAAGATCGCCCAGTTGGCGATTCCGCGAAACAGGTCGAGCCGCAGGTCGCGCCCGCGCTCGGGCAGCGTGGCATTGATTTTCATGGCCGCTTCAACGCACTGTTTTGAATGGAAAACGTTCGGGGAGCAGAGGCGCCGTGGCAGTCGACCGAGATTGTCACGGGACGGCAGAATGACTATACGGAGCACGATAGACGGTCACGTCCTGGATGGGAATCACCGTTCCGTGCTGGAGCTTGCCTGTACCCCATCCCGGCCGTTTCCGCCAAACGCATGACGACCTCAGCTTCCAGGGGCTCTTCCAGCCATGACCGCACGCATTTTCAAGCCCGCCAAGAACGCGATGCAATCGGGCAAGGCCAAGACCAGGGACTGGCAGTTGGATTATGAGCCGGAGCAGCCGCGGTCGGTCGAGCCGCTGATGGGCTGGACGTCCTCCTCGGACATGAAGCAGCAGGTCACCTTGCGCTTCGATACCAGGGACGAGGCGATCGCCTATTGCGAGCGCAAGGGCATTCCCTACCAGGTGATCGAGCCGAAGGAGCCGGTGAAGCGGCAGATCGCCTATGCCGACAATTTCTCGTTCCGCCGCGGTGAGCCCTGGACACACTGATTTGGACGCATTGAGGGGCCGGCCCGGCCGTCATCCGTTCAACCTGTTTGAGGCGGCCCGCCGGGGATGGGCAGCGGCGCGTCCTTGGACAGGCCGAGCACCGGGAAGCTCCTGATGGCCCGGACGCCGGGCAGGGCGGCGAACTGGCGGAGCTGGCGGCTCATGCCTTCGACGCCCGTCGACACGCATTTCAGCAGAAAATCCGCATCTCCCGATAGCCGCCAGCATTGCTGGACCCAGGGCAACGTCACGATCGCGGCCTCGAACGACTCCAGTGCCGTCTGGTGCTGGCTGTCGAGCTGAATCGACACGAACGCGACCACCTCATAGCCCAGCGACCGTTCATCGATGCTGGCGCGGATGGATTTGATCACGCCGCTGCTGCGCAGCGTCCGCACCCGGCGCAGGCAGTTCGGATGCGAGATCCCCACCCGGTCGGCGAGCTCGTTGATGCGGATCCGGCCATCGGCCTGGAGCTCCGCCAGGATCCTGCGATCGATCGCGTCGAGCTCCGGGCTGCCAGCCATCGGCGCCGCCCGTTCAGCCGGTCGGGTGATCAGGCCGGCCACCGCCGGCCGGATCAGGCCCGGCGGTGCGCGGCATGACGCCCGAGAGCACGAGCTTCTCGTGGGCCGCGATGATCGCCTCCCTGGTGAGCCGGCCGCCAGGACGGTACCAGCTGCACAGCCCGGTCAGGAGCGCGATGATGGCAAAGGTCGCGACCTGGATGTCGTCGACGTCGAACACGCCTTGCGCCACACCGTCGCTGAGGATGTCGGCCAGCCGGCGCTCATAGGCGCCGCGCAGCGCCACCACCGCCTCATAGTTGCGGGGATCGAGGCTGCGCAGCTCCGAATTGGCGATGAAGACCTCGCGCTTCCGGGTCATGTGATAGCTGACGTGGAAGGCGACGAATGCCCTGAGACGTTCGACCGGACCCCGGGTGTCGCGCAGCGCCTGCTCGAGCTCGCGCAGCAGGTCGTTGATGTGGTCCTGGATCAGCTCCGCCAGCAGCTCCTGCTTGGTGCTGATGTGATTGTAGAGCGAGCCGGGCTGGATGCCGACCTCGGCGGCGAGCTGGCGCAGGCTCATGGCCTCGTAGCCGTGCTGGAAGATCAGCCGCAGGCCGGCCTTGCGGATCGCCTCCATCGTCGTCGGACCATGTGACCCGATCGTGCGCGCCATCTCGTCCTCGCTGCACCGTCCGGCACCGATCGCGGCAGATCGGGCACGGCGGATCCCGTAGTGAAGTCTGAAAAGCCCTTGGTCTCAAGCAAATGCTGCTCGCCCCGGACCCTACAACAATCCGCTTGAGAATAGAATTTAAAAACGTATGATCGTTTAATTCGAGAAGGACGGACGGTCGCAAACCGGGCGGCCGGCGGGCAGGGAGGACAGCATGCGGGCAAAGATGGTACACCCGGGCTCGCAGCGGCCTGAACGGCCGCGACCGCTCTGACGCGTGCTCCCACGGCTTCCCCCTCCAGCCCCGCAACGAAGACGCCGGTCATGACGCTTCACTCCACGATCGATCCATCGTCCTTCGATTTCGCCCGCAATGCCGACGCCATGCGCGCGCTGGTCGCCGACCTCAGGACGAAGCTGGGGCAGGTCGCCGAGGGCGGCGGCGAGGCCTCGCGCAAGCGGCATTTGTCGCGCGGCAAGATGCTGGCGCGTCAGCGCGTCGACCTGCTGCTCGACCCCGGAACGGCGTTCCTGGAGCTGTCGCCATTGGCCGCGCACGGGCTCTATGGCGGCGACGTCCATTCGGCGAGCATCGTCACCGGCATCGGCCGCATTGCCGGCCGCGAATGCGTCGTCGTCGCCAACGACGCCACCATCAAGGGCGGCACCTACTACCCGATGACGGTGAAGAAGCATCTGCGCGCCCAGGACATCGCGCGGCAGAACAATCTGCCTTGCGTCTACATGGTCGACTCCGGCGGCGCGTTCCTGCCGCTGCAGGACGAGATCTTCCCGGACGAGCGGCATTTCGGCCGGATCTTCTACAACCAGGCGCAGATGTCGGCGCAGGGCATTCCGCAGATCGCGATCGTGATGGGCTCGTGCACCGCCGGCGGCGCCTATGTGCCGGCGATGTCGGACGAGAGCATCATCGTGCGCAACCAGGGCACGATCTTTCTCGGCGGTCCGCCGCTGGTGAAGGCGGCGACCGGCGAGGTCGTCAGCGCCGAGGAGCTCGGCGGCGCCGACGTGCATTCGCGACAGTCGGGCGTGACCGATCACTACGCGCAGAACGACGCCCATGCGATCGGCATCGCCCGCCGCATCGTCGGCACCCTGAAGCCGCCGGGCGCGCGCACCGTGCTGAACATGCGCGAGGTGCGCGAGCCGCGCTATGCGGCGGAAGAGATCTACGGCGTCGTGCCCGCCGACGGCCGCAAGCCGTTCGACGTCCGCGACATCATCGCCCGCGTTGTCGACGGCTCGGAGTTCGACGAGTTCAAGAAGCTCTACGGCCAGACGCTGGTGTGCGGCTTCGCCCACATCTGGGGCCATCCGGTCGGCATCATCGCCAACAACGGCATCCTGTTCAGCGAGAGCTCGCTGAAGGGCGCGCACTTCATCGAGCTGTGCTGCCAGCGCAACATTCCCCTGGTGTTCCTGCAGAACATCACCGGCTTCATGGTCGGCAAGAAATACGAGGCCGGCGGCATCGCCCGTGACGGCGCCAAGCTGGTGACGGCCGTCGCGACCGCCTCGGTGCCGAAGTTCACGGTCGTGATCGGCGGCTCCTACGGCGCCGGCAATTACGGCATGTGCGGGCGCGCCTATTCGCCGCGTTTCCTCTGGATGTGGCCGAACGCGCGCATCTCGGTGATGGGCGGCGAGCAGGCCGCGATGGTGCTGAGCCAGGTCCGCCGCGACGGCATCGAGGCCAAGGGTGAGAGCTGGCCGGCGGACGAGGAAGAGAAATTCCGCGCGCCCATCCGTGCGCAATACGAGGCGCAGGGCAATCCCTACTACGCGACGGCGCGGCTGTGGGACGATGGCGTGATCGATCCCGCCGATACCCGCCTCGTGCTCGGCCTCGGATTGTCCGCCGCCGCCAATGCCCCGGTCGAGCCGACCAGGTTCGGCCTGTTCAGGATGTGATCATGGCTCGTCCCGGATTGTATCGTCGTTTTCGCAAGCTCCTGATTGCCAACCGCGGCGAGATCGC
Source organism: Bradyrhizobium sp. HKCCYLRH2015 (assembly GCF_051168215.1). Taxonomy (NCBI): domain Bacteria; kingdom Pseudomonadati; phylum Pseudomonadota; class Alphaproteobacteria; order Hyphomicrobiales; family Nitrobacteraceae; genus Bradyrhizobium; species Bradyrhizobium sp. HKCCYLRH2015. The sequence continues at coordinate 229,531 of NZ_JBNPUO010000004.1, forward strand.
CGTGCGCGTCATCCGCACGGCGCGCGCGATGGGATTGAAGACCGTCGCGGTCTACTCCGAGGCCGACCGCAACGCGTTGCACGTCGCGCTGGCCGACGAAGCGGTGCTGCTCGGCCCTGCGCGCGCCCGCGACTCCTATCTCAACGTCGAGCGGCTGATCGAGGCCGCCAGGCAGACCGGTGCCGAGGCCGTTCATCCTGGCTATGGCTTCCTGTCCGAGAGCGCCGAGTTCGCACAGGCCTGTCTCGATGCGGGGCTGGTGTTCGTCGGGCCGACCGCGGCGATGATCACGGCGATGGGGTCGAAGTCCGGCTCGAAGTTTCTGATGGAGCAGGCCGGCGTGCCGCTGGTGCCCGGCTATCACGGCGAGGCGCAGGATGACGCCACGCTCGCCAATGAAGCCGCGCGGATCGGCTTTCCCGTGCTGATCAAGGCGTCCGCCGGCGGCGGCGGCCGCGGCATGCGCGTGGTCCACGCGGCCGGCGATCTGAGCGAGGCCGTCACCAGCGCCAAGCGCGAGGCCAAGGCGGCGTTCGGCGACGACCGCGTGCTGATCGAGAAGTTCGTCGAGAGCCCGCGTCACATCGAGGTGCAGATCGTCGGCGACAGCCACGGCAATCTGGTCTCGCTGTTCGAGCGCGAATGCACCCTGCAGCGCCGGCACCAGAAGGTGGTCGAGGAGGCGCCGTCGCCGACGTTGACGCCGGCGCAGCGGGACACGGTGTGCGCTGCGGCGCGTCGCGCGGCAGGCGCAGTGAACTATGTCGGCGCCGGCACCATCGAGTTCGTCTCCGACGGCCGCGACGTGTTCTTCATCGAGATGAACACGCGTCTGCAGGTCGAGCATCCCGTCACCGAGTTGATCACCGGGGTCGATCTCGTCGAATGGCAGTTGCGCGTCGCCTTCGGCGAAGAGCTGCCGCTGACGCAGGACCAGATCCGGTTGCATGGCCATGCCATCGAGGCGCGCGTCTACGCGGAGAATCCCGCCAAGAACTTCATGCCCTCAGTCGGCACGATCAAGACCTGGCGGCTTCCCGCTGAAACCGGCGGCCTGCGCATCGATGCCGGCTATCGCGAGGGCGATGCGGTCTCGCCCTATTACGACGCGATGCTCGCCAAGATGATCGCCTGGGCGCCGACCCGCGAGGTCGCGATCGAGCGGCTCAACCGCGGCCTTGACGACACCGACGTCCGAGGCATCGTCAGCAACATCCCGTTCCTGTCGTCGCTGCTGACGCATCCCGACGTCGTGGCGAACGCGATCGACACCGGTTTCATCGAGCGCCATCTGACGCATCTGACCCAGTCAGGAGCGGTGGCCGGCGACCTCGAGGTCTGTGCCGCGGTTGGGGCCATTCTCATCGGCGAGCAGATCGCGGCCGCGAAGGAGCAAGGCTCGCCGTGGCGCGCATCCGGCTGGATGCCGGTGGGACTGCGACAGCGCGTGTTCTCGTTCCGCCAAGGCGCGGGTAATGAACCGCGGACCGCCACGCTGGCCTATGGTTCCGGCGTACAGCGCCTGTCGATCGAGGGGCGTGAGACCTCGTTCTCGGCTATTCCGACTGATGACGGCGGCTTCGACCTTGTGTGCGACGGCGTCAAATCCCATGTGGTGGCCGTCATCGAGGGCCATGAGCTGTACCTGCGGACCCGCAACGGTCGTTTCGACCTGCATTGGATCGATCCGTTCGGCGGAGACGACGAGGAGCAGGCCGGCGAGGACAAGATCGTGGCGCCGTTGCCGGGGACCGTCGTGGCGCTGCTTGCGCAGGAAGGCGCCGTCCTGGAGAAGGGTGCGGCGATCCTGACGCTCGAAGTCATGAAGATGGAGCAGACCCTGCGGGCGCCGTTCGCAGGCCGGCTCACGGCGATCAAGTGCAAGGTCGGCGACATCGTGCAGGAAGGCGTCGAACTGGCGGACCTCGAACCGTCCGCCTGATCCTCGAACCAGAGAGGTCGGCATGAGCGAGAGCGTGCGCATCATCGAAATGGGCCCGCGCGACGGCCTGCAGAACGAGAAGACGTTGGTCGGCGTGGCCGATCGCATCGCCTTTGTCCGCGCGCTGGTGAACGCCGGCCTGGCGACCGTCGAGGTCGGCGCCTTCGTCTCGCCTAAGGCGATCCCGCAGATGGTGGGATCGGATGAGGTGATGCGCAGCGTGTCTGCGCTGCCCGGCGAATTCCATGTGCTGGTGCCCAATGTGAAGGGCTATGAGGCCGCGCGCGCTGCGGGCGCCAGGGTGATTTCCGTGTTCACGGCGGCCTCTGAGAGCTTCTCCCGCGCCAACATCAACTGTTCGATCGCGGAGTCGCTGGAGCGCTTCAAGCCGGTGATCGCCCACGCCAGGACCGACGGCGTCAAGGTGCGCGGCTACGTCTCCTGCGCGCTCGGCTGTCCCTATGAAGGCGAGATCAAGCCGCAGGCGGTAGCCGGCGTGGCGAAGGCGCTGTGGGACCTGGGCTGCTACGAGGTCTCGCTGGGCGACACGATCGGCGTCGGCACGCCGCTCAAGGCCAAGCAGATGCTGCGCGCCGTCTGCGACGATGTGCCCGTGATGCATCTTGCGATGCATTTCCACGACACCTACGGCCAGGCGCTGGCCAATCTCTATGTGGGCATGGAGGAGGGCGTCCGCGTCATCGATGCCGCCGCCGGCGGCCTCGGCGGCTGCCCGTTCGCTCCGGGCGCGACGGGAAATGTCGCGACCGAGGACGTCGTCTACATGCTCGAAGGCATGGGCATCCGCACCGGCGTCGACATGACGAAACTGCTGGCCGCCACCAACGAAATCAGCCGGCTGCTCGGCCGGCCCCCGGTCAGCCGCGTTGCCGGCGCGCTGAATGCGAAGAACAGGCGAGCAGCGAATGGCGAATAGCGAACGGGGGCTGAACCTATCGCCAATCCCTATTCGCTACGTCCTAGTCGCCATTCGTCGCTGCGTCAGCGGCTGAGATCCGGCCCCATCACGAGATCCGGCAGCGCCGTCGAGATCTGCGGCACGAAGCAGAGCAGCAGCACGGCGGCCATCATCAGCAGGACGAACGGCAGCGTGCCCCAGATCACCTCGCGCAGCGGGATGTCCGGCGCGACGTTCCTGATGACGAAGATGTTGAGACCCACCGGCGGGTGAATCAGGCCCATCTCCATCACGATCGTCATCACCACGCCGAACCAGATGATGTCGAAGTTTGCTGCCCGCAACGGCGGCAGGATGATCGGCGCCGTCATCAGGATGATCGATACCGGCGGCAGGAAGAAGCCGAGCACGACCACCATCAGCAGGATCGCGAACAACAGTTCCCAGCGCGGCAGGTGCATCGCCACGATGGACTCCGCCACCGACTGCGAGATGTGCAGGTAGCTCATCACGTAGGAGTACAGCAGCGACATGCCGATGATCAGCATCAGCATGGTCGATTCGCGCAGCGTCGCCTTCATGATGGGCGCGAGATCGGCCGGGCTCCAGACGCGGTAGATGATCGCGATCAGCACGAGCGCGAGGATGCCGCCGAGACCGGCTGTTTCCGATGGCGTGGCGAGGCCGCCATAGAGCGCGACCATGACGCCGGTCAGGAGCAGCACGAACGGAATCACGCGTGGCAGCACGGAGAAGCGCTGCGCCATCGTAAAATCGTCCTTGGTCAGGATGTCCGACCACGCGCCCGACTTCTCATAGACGGCTTTCGCGCGCGCATATTCCTGCCGGAAGCGCACCACCGAATAGACGCCGAACAGGGTCACCAGCAGCAGCCCGGGGCCGATACCGGCCAGGAACAGCCGTCCCAGCGATTTCTCCGCCGCGATCGCGAACAGGATCATCGTAATCGAGGGCGGAAGCAGAATGCCGAGCGTGCCGCCGGCGGCGATGATGCCTGCGGCGAAGCCGCCGGAATAGCCGCGCTTGCGCATCTCGGGAATTCCGGCCGAGCCGATCGCCGAGCAGGTCGCGGGGGACGATCCCGCCATCGCCGCGAACAGCGCGCAGGCGAACACGTTGGCGACGCCCAATCCGCCGGGCACGCGATGCAGCCACGCATGCAGCGCCGAGTAGAGGTCCTGGCCTGCGCGGGAGCGGCCGATCGCCGCGCCCTTGAGGATGAACAGCGGGATCGACAGCAGCGTGATCGACGCCATTTCCTCGTAGACGTTCTGCGTCACCGTATCGAGCGACGCGGTCGGCATGTAGATGGCCATGAACACGACGGCGACGGCGCCGAGCGCGAACGCGATCGGCATGCCCGCGAACATCGCAAACAGGGTCGAGAGTCCGTAGGCAACCCCAATTCCGAACACGCTCATCGACGCGCTCCGGTCAGCGGAGCCACGATCTGCAGCAGCATCTGCAGGCACAGCAGGGTCATTCCCGCGGCCATCAGGCCGTAGGGAATCGCCAGCGGCGGCGACCACATCGAATTCGAGACCTGACCATCGACCCAGGCCTCATGTGTCAGGGTCCAGGATTTCCAGGTGAAGAAGGCACAAAACAAAAAGCTCGCGACGTCGACCAGCCAGAGCCTGATCTTGTTGGCGAGCGGCGACATCAGCCCAACGAAGGCTTCGATGCTGACGTGGCCGCGATGCTCCTGCACATAGGCTGCAGTCATGAAGGTTGCGCCGACGAGCAAGAACACGGCGGCTTCGTCCTGCCAGTAGTTGGCGGCCTTGAACAGTGCACGGCCCGCCACGCTGTAGCTCAGGATGAGGCAGGCCGCGACCAGTGCGAACGCGGCCAGAACGACGATGATGCGATTGAGCAGCGAGACAACACGCTGGAGCGGCGCCAGCGGACCGCTGGCGCCGATGGCCGTCGTGGCCTCGGTATCGAGAACGGGCGCGTGCATCAATCAGGCCGCGACGTCGGAGGCGAGTTTGAGGAGCTTGGCGCAGTTCGCGGACCTGCCGCCATAGTCCTTCCAGGCCGTGTCACGGGCAATGTCGCGCCATTTGTTGACGGTCTCGACATCGAGCTCCGTAACCTTGGCGCCGGCCTTTTCGTAGACCTTGGCAACTTCGATGTCGTCGTCCTGCGCGCCCTTGCGCCCGAACGCCTCCATCTCCGCGCCGACCGCGAGGATGATGTCCTGTTGGTTCTTCGGCAGCTTGTCGAACGAGGCCTTGGACATCATCAGCGGCTCGAGCATGAACCAGTACGACGCCTTGGCTCCGGAGGTGAGGGCCTTCGACACCTCTTCCAGCCGGAACGAGATCAGGCTGGTCGACGAGGTAATGCCGGCATCGCAGGCACCGGTCTGCATCGCGGTATAGATTTCATTCGACGGAACCGACAGCACCGAGGCGCCGGCGGTCTGCAGCACCATGTCCATCTCGCGCGAGCCGCCGCGCACCTTCATGCCCTTGGCATCCTCGGGCGCCACCAGCGGCCGTGATCGGCTGGCGACCCCGCCCGCCTGCCAGACCCAGGTGAGCAGGATGATGCCCTTGTCGGCCAGAAAATCGCTCAGCGTCTTGCCGACCGGCTCGTTCTTCCAGCGCATCCCCTGGTCGTAGGTCGTGACCAGACCCGGCATCAGCCCGATGTTGGTCTCGGGCACCTCGCCGCCGGCGTAAGGCATCGGATAAAGGCTGATGTCGAGCGCGCCCTTCCGCATGGCCGAGAATTGCGCGACGGTCTTGATGAGCGAGGAATTCGGATAGATCTCGGTCGCGATCTCGCCGCCGGAGCGCTTCGCAACCTCCTCGGAGAACACCCGGCAGAGCCGGTCGCGGAAATCGCCCTTGTCGATGGTGCCGCCGGGAAACTGGTGAGAGATCTTCAGCGTCGTTGCTGCATGGGCCGTGCCGGTTCCAAAACGCAGAATGGCCGGCGCAGCGAGCGCGGATGCGATGACATGACGGCGTGTGAGCATGAGATTTCCCCTGGACAACTTCTGGTTGGGTTCCCGACCCGGGTTCGTTGGCGTGAGTTATACCAACCAATCTACCGGACTTACCTCTAGCCGAACTAGGCAGTTCGTTCGAGGCCAAATGCATGGGAAGCGACATATTGCTGCGGCGCACGTACCGGCCTGTGAATCCCTTGCGCGGGTTGTACTAACATGATCTTGCCGGGCAAAATTGTGTCCTTGATTCCGGAACGGGACGCATTCGAGTCAAATTTGATCGAACAAAAATTCTCGCCCGCGTTCGTAACAATCGCCTTCATCGGAACGTCGATATCCAGGAACGGCGCGTCCGTCGCCGTCGAACCCCGTCATACGAAGGAGCGATCATCATGACCAATCGTAGCCGCCTCATCCTCGGAATCTCCGCCGCCGCCCTCGCGTTCAACGTGGCCGTCGCGCCGGTGGCCTTCGCGGAGGACAAGATGAGCAAGGACGATGGGATGAAAAAGGGCGCGATGTCCCACGACGGCATGAAGAAGGATTCGATGGCCAAGGACGGCATGAAGAAGGACGATGCCATGTCCAAGGACGGGATGAAGAAGGACGACGGCATGATGAAGAAGAACTAAGTCGTCTCGCCCGGCATCGTGCGATGGGACGACCGTATCAGTCCCATCGCCGATGAAGTGAGGAGCCGCGCGATGCCGGACGCGACGGCACGCAGGTCTCGTGGCGGCGGCGTTGCTGCTTACTTCTTCTTTCCGCGGGCCTTGCGCGCGGCGTAGCGCGCATCGCGCTTCGCCTTCTGCTCGGCCTCCATCTCGGCCAGGCGAGCGGCTTCGTCTTCCGCCTCGCGCGCGAGCCGGGCAATCTCGGCAGCTTTGGCCTCTTCCTCGAGGCGCTTCTGCTCCGCCTTGGCGGCCTCGCGCTCCAATCGCTGCTGCTCGCGGCGGGCGGCGGCAGCTTCGCGCTCCTGCCGTCGCTTCACGACTTCGGGATCGTCCGGTCCCGGCTGCGATTTGAACTTCTGCACGATGCTCTGGCGGGCCTGCTGCGCGGCCTTCTGCCGATCGGCAAATCCAGGTTCCTTGAATCCTCTCATGGAGACGTCGTCACTTCGCTATTTGGGTGTTCGATCAGGGTGTGGTCGGTCAGGGGCTGCACGCGCCGCCAGGCAATTCTTCCACGAGATCGTGAACACGAGCGGAGGCCGACGCGAGCCCGTGTGTATAGGATCGCATGCGTCGATGACAAATGCTTTATCGCCGCTCCTCCACATCCGACCTGCCTAGCGCTTGCATGGCGCTCGCCGGAGGCTATGTAAGCACCCCCGTCGCTGACGCAGGTCGGCCGGCTGTGAGTCGCTTCACGCCTCGCGGGCACCAGCGCACCGCCCGGGTGCGACGTCCAACGGAGTTGACCGGCATGATCTCTGTTCGCCGCGGGCGCATGGCGCTCGGCCTCGCGCTCGTCGCTCTCGTGGTCAGCGCATGCGTGATGACCGCGGTCCTCGCCCGCCCGCGGCCCGTTTCGGCCGGTGTGCTGGGTTCCGAATGGGAATGCGGGCAGCTGTTCTGGGTGACGAGCTGCACCCGTATCGAATCGATCTCGCCGGCATCTCGCCAGCAGCAGCAACCGCACGGTGAGGCCGCTGGCCTGCGTGCCGCCTAGGCGCACCGGCGATGAGTACGCAGGGGCCGGATAGACGCGGTGCCATGGCGGCACTGGTGTTCGCGGCGCTCGTCGTGGCCTTCGGCGTGTGGCTGGCCCGCAGCCTGACCTCGGCAAGCCAGATGCAGGATTGCCTGATGTCGGGACGAACCAACTGCAATGTGATCGTGCCCGACCGGTGACCGCCGATCAGCTCGTACCGGATCAGCAGGGCCGCGCCAGCAAGGTTGCATGATCGAAGCGGCGAATCAGCCGGCATCTCGGTTAACCTGACGGCAGCAGGTTGACCTAGCCGCAAAATAGTCCGGATTTTACCCGTTTGTCGCGGAAACTATGATGTGTCCGGATCATGCGCGCCGAAGCCGGCGATCCGGGATGATCAATCCGCATTACACTTGGCGTCCGTGGCAATCAGCGCGGACGGCGGGTGATCAAGGGTAGGGGAGAATGATGTTGTCCAACCAGAGCACACGGTGGCTGCCTGCGATCGCAATCCTGACCGCGGTCGGGATCCCCGCCCAAGCCTGGGCGCAAACCCAGGACCAGGCTGGTCCTGGTGCCGGGCATTCGCCCCAGGCCCGCCCGCCGGGTGTCATTCGCCAAGCGCCGGCCCAGGGTGGGCAGCCGGGCGGCCAACCCCATGTCCAGATTCCGCGGCAAGCCGGTCCCATGGCCGGCCAGCCGCAGGGAGCACAGCCGGGCGCACCGCCGCGGGCTGCCGTTGCCCCTCAGGGACGTCAGCCTGCGCCGGTGGCGCAGCAGGGACGTCCGCCGGGAGCCGGTCAGGGCTACGCAGCGGGCCACGGGCCGGGCCCTGGTCCGGCGATGGCCGGGCGGGGACCGGATGCGCGTTATGCGCACGGCCGGGTCGCGGTGCGCGACTATGGTGGGCAGTCTTATCGCGGCCGGGTCGGCTGGGAGGGTGGCCGATGGCGGCACGAGGTTCACAATGGCCGTCCGGGCTGGTGGTGGGACGTCGGTGGCGTCTGGTACTATTATCCCGAGCCCATGGAAGGACCGCCGACCTACGTGTCGGAGGACTATGCTGACGATGTGGTCTATGCGCCGTCGGCGGCCTACGAGGCGCCCCCGCCGGTCGCCTACGAGCCGGCGCCGCCTCCGGCCGAAGTCGATCCGGGTGCCAGCGCGCTCGGGGGCGCGATCATCGGCGGGGTGCTCGGCGGTATCCTCACCGGCAAGGCGGGCGGTGCCGCGGCGGGCGCCGTGCTTGGTGGTGCCACCGGGGCGATCGCCGGCGCTACGGCTGCGGCGCGACCGGGCTATTATCTGTCGCAGGGCAATTGCTACTATCGATATCCGTCGGGAGAGTATGTCGCGGTCGATCCGCGCTCCTGCTACTGAGCCGCCGCCGGCGGTCGGAGCGCTGCGCTGAGCTTGGTTGGCCGCTGCGGAGTTGTGGCCGAATCTCCGCAAAGCTCCGGAGCAGGAGTGGGAGCGAATCTTGATAGACTCCGCTTCATTGTTCGAGAGGTGAGAGCTCCTGGGCCATGACCAAGGCGTCCAAGCTGGTTGCCGCCAAGGGCGGAAGGGTTCTCCTGGTCCGGCGCCGGGCCGACGGGCGCTGGATGTTTCCGGGTGGCCGCAAACGCGCGCAGGAGACGGCGAAGGACTGCCTGAAGCGCGAGATCAAGGAGGAGCTTCCCAAGCTCAAGCTCGGCCGGCTGCGGCTATGGAAGGAAGTCACCGCCAAGAACAAGCGCTCGGGTCGCAAGATGAGCGATGCCATCTTCATCGCCAAGCATGCCAAAGGGCGCCTGGAGATCGGAGACAAGAAGGAGATCGACCGCGCGGTGTGGCAAAAGCCCTACGGACTCAGCCTGACGCCGACGTCGCGCTACATCCGCGACCAGCTGTTTCCACGAAAGCCGGACTGAACCGTCGCGGGCTGGGAACATCCCGGCCGCCTGGGCGTTATCTGCCCATGCCTTACGATAACACAGACAGACAGCCTCGCGTCCTCACGCCGGAAGAGCGTCGAGCGCGTGACGCCAGCCGCAGGGCTGATGCCGAACAAGCCATGCGCGAGCATGAGGCGGCCCAGCGCGCCTTTTACGCCAACCGCGAGCGGCTCCGGGCCGAGCGTCTGGCCCGGGAGGCCGCCGCCAAGTCGGGCTGACGGGAGTTCCTGTCAGCTCGCCTTGCGGCTCCGGAATGCGTTCGCCATCCGCAGAAACGCTTGATCCAGCAACGCATACATGTCGCCCGTGATGTCGCAATCGAACATCGCGCGGCGCATGCACGTCATCCATTCGTCGCGCTCGGCGTCGCCGATCGGATACGGACGGTGCGCGGACATGATGCAGCGATGTTCGGCCCGCTCGAAATAAAGCGCCGGCCCGCCCAACCAGCCACTGAGAAATTCGAACAGCAACTGCTTGATCGGACCAAGATCGGCGTCGTGCATCGCGCGGATGCGGCTGGCGCCGGGCTCCTGGTCCATGATGGTGTAAAAGCGCTCCGCCAGACGGCGCACGCCGGCCTCGCCGCCTACGAGCTCATAGGGCGTCGCCTCGTTCACAACTGCTTCTGCTTCGTTAGCCGAATTCGCTGCCGTCATCGCATCTCGTTTCCGCTCGCCCCTCTGCAGCCAACAAGCGGCAGAGGTATGGCGCCTTGATCTGGATCAAGCGGGAAAACGCGCGTGCGTTCGGGCTAGCGGATGCTGGCTTTGACGAGGCGCTGCCGGTCGGTGTCGGCGGCGATCTGGCGCAGCGTCTGTCGGAGCAGAGCGAGATCGACCGGCTTGGAGAACGGCGGATAGACGTTCAGGCCGAGGATCTTGCCGGCGCGGACCGTGACGTCGCGGGTCTGATCGTCGGAGCCGCTGATGATCAGCACCGGCGTGCGGGACTTGATGTCCGCCAACAGCTGCAACACCTCGGTGCCGGAGCGCTCACCGAGATTGAGGTCGAGCGTGATGCATTCGAAGTTGCGCCGGCGCAGCACGTTCATCGCGCCGTCGACCGAGTTCACGCCGGTCGTCGCAAAGCCCGCCTGCACGGCGATCTTGCGCAGGATCGACAGATGAACGTCGGCATCTTCGATCACGAGAAGTTCGTTCAGCATGGTCCCCGCGCGGCTGGTGTGTCGGCTACAGATGGACCTGCGGAACTTAAGAGGGGGTTTCTGATTTCCTCGTAAACATCGGGTCCCGTAGAACAACGGAAAATCTGCACGCTATCCGCCATTGCCGGCGCCCGCGCGGAACGGCTCAGAACGGCCGACGGCTCGGCATGGCTTTGGAGGAGCCCGGCAGATCGGTCATCCCTGCCGAATCGGCCGGAGGCAGGCGCCCGCCCGGCCGGCGCCAGTGCTCGACGTGCAGAAGGATGCCGGCCACCAGCAGCGGCGCGACGGCGGCCACCGCCAGCAGCGGCGACAGCGGCTTGGGCGTGATCATCTCCATCGTCATCTCGCAGACCATCCAGATAGCTGCGGACGCCAGCACGAAGTCGCGGGAGGGGATGCGGAGCCAGTACAGGAAGCCGGCGATGATCGCGGCCGGCGCAATGATCGGGCCGATCATGTAGAAGTTCAGCTCGGGCGGCGTCACGGCGTCGAGGACCATCGATGCCAGCAGCCACAGGCTGAGGAACATCACTACGCCGTCGACGTATCTCATGGCCAACCTCCGCCGCGACATTTTGGCGCAATCTTTGTCCGGTTTATGGCTGTTCCGTCAAGGGCCATGGTGTCCAGGGCCGATTTGCAGCCCGATCCGGCGGATTTTCGCCTGTGGCCCGGGTCCCGGCGAGTTCCTGGTTCCACGGCCATCCGCTGCTCAATCCGCCGAAAACCCGAACGGAACCGACGACGTCCTGAAATCGTCCGGCAGGATCTCGCGCCCGATCGGCGGCGCCGAGCGTGCCGCGCATTTCGGGCGGTGGCAGACCCGGCAGGCGACCCCGATCGGGGCCGGATCGTCGGCATCAGGCCCGTGGCCGTCGCGGGTGTAGATCAGCTGCCCCGCATGCTCGGCAGCGCAGCCGACCGCGATCGCCCGCTCGACGCGCACCGCGCCATAGGAGCCGCCACCGGCGGTCACCGTGCGGGCGATCGAGAAGAACCGGCGGCCGTCGGGCAGCTCCAGCCATTGCGTCACGATCTGGCGCGGCGTCTTGAAGATGCCGTGCACCGACCACAGCGGGCAGGCGCCGCCATGGCGCGCGAATGGGAAGCCGGCGCCGTCGAGCAGCTTTGACACGTTGCCGGCGGGATCGACCCGGATCAGGAAGAACGGGATCCGCTCCGCGCCCGGCTTCTGCAGGGTGGTGACGCGATGCGCGGTCTGCTCGAAGCTGGTGCCGAACTGGCGCGCCAGTGCCTCCAGATCATACGCCCGCGCATCGACCGCTTTCGCAAAGATCGAATAGGGCATGATGATCGCCGCCGCCGCGTAGGCCGCGAGCGCGCGGCGCGCCAGCAGCTCGGCGGTCTTGCTGGCGAACTTGCCGTCCTCCAAGGCCGCGCCGATCTCGGTGTCGAGCTCGAGATAGGCGAGCTGCCGGGCGAGCTCGAATTTCAGGCTCGCGCTGTCCAGTGAATCCTCGATCAGTAGCTGCCGGCGGTGCAGGTCGAGCCGCCTGAGCGAGCCGAGCATCACGTTCGGTGGCATGTAGCGGACCTGCAGATTGTGCCGCGCGCGAAACCGCTCGATGAAGCCGGCCGGTCCGGCGGAGACCTGCGGAGCCCCCGTCGGCGCCCCCTGGAAGATCGCCTGCGCCAGCCGCTCGGCGGCATCGTCGAGCTGGGCAAAGTTGTTGCGGCGGGCGGCGAGGAAGCGGCGGACGTCGGCGACGGGATCGTTGGCGTCGAAGCCGTCATTGCCGACGCGCGGCGCGCTGCCTGCCGGCGCCGGGGCGCGCTGCTCGGCCAGCGCGAGCTGCTCCTCGCGATACGCCGTGTAGAGGCGCAGGAACGCCTCGGCCATGCCGGGATAGCTGACGGCGAGGTCGGAGATCTCCAGCGCGGGGATGTCGATGTCTGAGAACATCGGGTCCTTGAGCACCGACTGCATCCGCGCGGTATGGTCGGCGCCGCCGTCGCCGGCGAGATCGGCCAGGTCGATCTTGTAGGTCCGCGCCAGCCGCAGCAGCATGTCGGCGGTGACCGGCCTCTGGTTGCGCTCCAGGAGCGCGACGTAAGGCGCTGAGATTTCGAGGTCCGCGGCCATGTCGGCCTGGGTCAGGCCGAGCTCGCGCCGCAGGCGGCGCAAGCGCGGGCCCATGAAGATCGATCGTGCCGTGGCGGTGGTCATGGCCATATCCCGGTCTTGTAATCTCCTTACAGCTATACACGAGAAGTTTGTAAAGTGTGACAAGTTTTCCGCGCAATGTCTGGTCCGCCGTCCCGGGCTGCTTACAACAGGTCCCAGGTTGTCCTTAACCAAGGGATCACGGACATGAACTTCCAACCGCGTGGACTGAACGACCAAGCCCTCCAGGGCCCCGCGTCCTACCAGGCCGAGGTCGAGGCGGCGCGCGCGCTGCTCGAGACCCAGCCGACCTGGAACGGCGTCACCGCCGAGGCCGTGGCGCGCATGCGCCTGCAGAACCGCTTCAAGACCGGTCTCGACGTTGCCCGCTACACCGCGGCCGTGATGCGCGCGGACATGGCCGCCTATGACGAGGACAGCACCAAGTACACCCAGTCGCTGGGCTGCTGGCACGGCTTCATCGCGCAGCAGAAGCTGATCTCGATCAAGAAGCACTTCGGCAAGACCGACCGCCGCTACCTCTATCTCTCCGGCTGGATGATCGCGGCGCTGCGCTCGGAGTTCGGCCCGCTGCCGGACCAGTCGATGCACGAGAAGACCTCGGTGCCCGCGCTGATCGAGGAGCTCTACACCTTCCTGCGCCAGGCCGACTCGCGCGAGCTCAACGATCTCTTCCGCACGCTGGACGCGGCCCGCAAGGCCGGCGACAAGGCGAAGGAGAGCGAGATCATCGCCAAGATCGACGGCTTCCAGACCCACGTCGTCCCTGTTATCGCCGACATCGACGCCGGCTTCGGCAATGCGGAAGCGACCTATCTGCTCGCCAAGAAGATGATCGAGGCGGGCGCCTGCGCGCTGCAGATCGAGAACCAGGTCTCCGACGAGAAGCAGTGCGGCCATCAGGACGGCAAGGTCACGGTGCCGCATGACGTCTTCCTGGCCAAGATCCGCGCCTGCCGCCACGCTTTCCTGGAGCTCGGCGTCGAGGACGGCATCATCGTCACCCGCACCGACTCGCTCGGCGCCGGCCTGACGCAGCAGATCGCCTTCTCCAGCCAGCCGGGCGATCTCGGCGACCAGTACAACAGCTTCCTCGACTGCGAGGAGGTGACGCCGGCGACCGCGCGCAGCGGCGACGTCATCATCAACCGCGACGGCAAGATGATGCGCCCGAAGCGGCTGCCCTCCAACCTCTACCAGTTCCGTCCCGGCACCGGCGAGGACCGCTGCGTGCTTGACTGCATCACCTCGCTGCAGAACGGCGCGGACCTGTTGTGGATCGAGACCGAGAAGCCGCATATCGAGCAGATCGCCAAGATGGTCGACCGCATCCGCAAGGTGATCCCGAACGCCAAGCTCGCCTACAACAACTCGCCGTCGTTCAACTGGACCCTCAACTTCCGTTGGCAGGTCTATGACGCGATGAAGGAGGCGGGCCAGGACGTCAGCAAGTACAACCGCGCCGAGCTGATGAAGGCGGAGTACGACGACACCCCGCTGGCGAAGGAAGCCGACGAGCGCATCCGCACCTTCCAGGCGGACTCGGCCAAGCGCGCCGGCATCTTCCACCACCTGATCACCTTGCCGACCTACCACACCGCTGCGCTGTCGACCGACAACCTCGCCCGCGAGTATTTCGGCGAGCAGGGCATGCTGGGCTACGTCAAGAACGTCCAGCGCGCCGAGATCCGCCAGGGCATCGCCTGCGTCAAGCACCAGAACATGGCCGGCTCCGACATCGGCGACGACCACAAGGAGTACTTCGCCGGCGAGAAGGCCCTGAAGGCCGGCGGCGCGCACAACACGATGAACCAGTTCGGCTGAGCTTGGCCGACTGAGGACTGACAGGACCCGTCTGGAGCTGACAGCTTCAGGCGGGTCTCGCTTTTTGGGGACGCGCCTTGTAGCTGTCGCCGATCGTGAGCCTGGAAGCTTGAGGTCGCCTCTCTCCACGCCGTCATGGCCGGGCTTGTCCCACGGCTGTCCGGTTCAGACAGACTGGACATGGTGCATGGCGTGGATTCTTCTGCGGTCTTGAGCATCGCCAAATGTTCGAGACACACCAGGAAGGTCCCGCCATGCCGCATCAGAATACAGTATTCCGAGACATTCTGAAGTTGGTCCCCTGGCATCGCTTCGAGGCGCTTGTGGACGAGCATGGCACGGACGCGCGGATTCGACGGCTTTCCACCAAAGACCAATTTGTGGCGCTGCTGTACGGTCAGCTTTCGGGGGCTTCCAGTCTGCGTGAGATTGTCACCGGGCTGTCGAGCCACACCGCGCGGCTTTATCACCTGGGTGGGGGCCCTGTCCGCCGCTCGACTTTCGCGGACGCCAATATGAATCGGCCTGCGGAGATGTTTGCCGCCCTGTTGGCCATCATGATGAAGCAGGCCCATCGCCGGTTACGCCGCAAGCTTGCCGAGACGACGTATTTGATTGATTCGACCAGCGTACGGCTGACAGAAGCCAGCGCTGGCTGGGCACGGTTCTCTACCGGTGTCTGCGGTGCCAAGGTGCATGTGATCTATGATGCCGACGCCGACCGGCCGATTTATGCGGCAATCAGCGGAGCCAACGTCAACGACAATACTGCAGCGCATCAGATGCCCATCGAGCCGGGAGCAACCTACGTCTTCGATCTCGGCTATTATGAATATGCTTGGTGGGCTCAACTGGACGCCGCCGGTTGTCGAATCGTGACCCGGTTCAAATCCAATACGCCGCTGCGGGTCGTGGAGGAGTTGCCTGTCATCGCGGATGGCAACATCCTCTCCGACCGCATCGGCTTCCTTCCACAACGCCAAGCCTACAGCCGCCGCAATCCAATGCAGACTGCGGTGCGCGAAGTGCGCGTCACCTTGGAAACGGGAAAGATCCTGCGCATCCTGTCGAACGACCTCGATGCCAGCGCTCAAGAGATCGCCGACCTCTATCGTCGCCGCTGGGCCATCGAGTTGTTCTTTCGTTGGGTCAAGCAGACCCTCAAGATCACCAGGTTCCTCGGGACTTCTGAGAACGCCGTTCGTATCCAGATCGCCGTTGCCCTGATCGCCTTCCTCTTGCTTCGCCTCGCGCAAGACCTTCAGAAGGCAATCCAAAGCCCCTTGGTCTTTGCCAGATTGGTCCGCACCAACCTCATGCATCGCCGCCCCATCGATCAATTGCTCACGGGGCCACCCCAACTTGCCAAAAACCCACAACAGTTGAGCCTCGCAATATGCGGAAGCTGAACCGGACAGCCGTGGGCTTGTCCCGGCCATCCACGTCGTTCGGCGGACGTGGATCGACGTGGATGGCCGGGACAAGCCCGGGCATGACGAGCAACAAATTGGTGCCGGACCGTGTGGCTGAGGACGTCATTCTCCTACGCGACCCTCTCGCCCCGTCGCGCGGTGCCCTCAGCGCTCCGCCAGCGCCAGCCTCGCACCAAGCAACGCAAAGCCGCCGGCAAAGGCGCGGCGCAGCCAGGCCATCACGCGGGGCCGGCTGACGACGCGATCGCGCACGGCAGCCGCGAACAGTCCGTAGACCACGAACACCGCGAACGTCATCGCCATGAATGTCGCCGACAGCTCCAGCATCAGCGCCAGCGGATGCGGCACATCGGCCGCGATGAACTGCGGCAGGAAGGCGAGGAAGAAGATCGACAGTTTTGGATTGAGGATGTTGATCAGGAAGCCGGTCAGCACCACCCGCCCGGCCGAGCGGGCGTCCGGCTTCGCATCGTCCTTCGTCTCGACCGACAGCGCACCGCGCTCGCCCAGCGTCTCCCAGGCCATGTACAGCAGGTAGGCGACGCCGCAATATTTCAGCGCCGCAAACGCCAGCGCGCTGGTGTGCAGCACGGCGGCAAGCCCGACGATCGCGGCCAGCATCGCCGGAAGGATGCCGAGCGTGCAGCCGAACGCGGCGGCGATGCTCATCCGCGAGCCCTTCGTCAGCGCCACTGCGAGCGTGTAGAGCACGCCGGTGCCAGGCGAGGCGACCACGATCAGCGAGGTCAGCAGGAAGGCAGTGGACATCGGCGGGCTCCCAGGGTCGCGGTTGTTCAGGCAAAGGGCAGTCGGCGCATCTCAAATCGGCCTCCATCATTCCACGGCGCAGCGGCGGACGATAGAAGGAGGCCGGACACGGGTCGGTGACGACCGGGCGAGCCATCGTGTGCGTCGTCGTCGAGGGCGCGCAGCGGGTGATGCGGGCAGGGGGCGCGTTCATTCGTCATCGCGACGCCTGTCGCGCCCGAACTGTTGCGGTCGTTTCGCCCCCCCAGCAAACAGAGGGCGCGGGGAATGCCGGGCTGCAGGCCGCAACCCATGGCCCGCCTGCAGAAGAAAAAGCAGGCGGCAGTCACCACAGGTTCAGCCGGATCAACCCGGCATTCCCCGCGCGATGGTCTTCACGCTTATACGCGATCTCCCCGGTGTCCGGCTTGATAGCCACCGTCGCCCGTGGGGGTCATCATCCCCCAGGACTTGGCGCCAGCGTCGGGGCGCCAGGACCACGCGATTTCACGTCCGCAAGGAGCCGTTCGTCCGCGCACTATCCAAGCACGCTGCGACCCACCTGCGGCCACCGCATCCCGCGCCCAACGTCCGTGACGATCGCGAAGCGCCCCTCTCGAGGAGCACGGGATGGACGCAGTCAGCCATGGAATTCGGAAAAAGTGAAGTAGAATATTTTTGGCGAGGGGACTGGACAGGGGTGATCGCCTTGAGGGACCTGATGAAATAAGTTTTTCCGCGCATCCTCACGGCAACTCTGCTGGAAAGCGCAGCGCCGTCGCGCCATGATCCGGTCCCAAGAAGGCTCAACGACCACTGCAACTCATGCGAGCATTGCGTGACGGGACGACAGCGAATGTGGCCGGCACGCAACGAAGTCGGCTTTTTGTTAGTTGTTTCTATTCCCCCTGAGGTTGCGGCTATTGTTCCCCAGATCGGCCCCTGCTACCCCTGGGATTAACGACAGTAGGGGTGCTGTGGGGGCTCAAATGAACGGTTTGCGTCGGATGGCCGGCTGGCTGGCCATCGTTGGAGGGGCGTGTCTTGGCGGGTGTGCTGCGCCGCTTGCGGTCAACAGTGTGACCGACGTCAGGTCGACGACGGGCAGCCGAGGGATCGACGTCTACGAGCCGAAGCGCCGCACCGACGCAAGCGTGCCCGAGTTCGCGGGTGACCAACTCGTGGAAGTGCGAACGTTTCACAATCCCGGCGGGGGAGGCGAGGTCGAGATGGCCGGAGCGTCCTGCTCACTGGAAGCCTCCGGCTTCAGCGCAACCATGACGAGCCCCGCGAAGGTGCGCGTGCCGCTCTATCGCGGACAGTCGAGCACGCTTGCCGTGACCTGCCAGAAGCCCGGCTATCAGAAGCGGATGATCACGGTCGCGCCCTTTGATTCGACGCGCCAGGCGCGTCTCGCCAGCGGCATCAACGGCGGAATCCTCGGCGCGGTCATCGTGGCCGGCATCGACGCCGCCGCCGACAACACGAAGAACGACTGGCGCTATCCCGTGGCGAAGGTCGTGCTGGAGGCCGATGCCGCCGGGAGGTGATGGACAGAGCTTTCGGTGTTGCGCCGCCATGACCTTGCTTGTTGCGGCAGTCGCTGTGGCATTTTCTCGATAGGTGAGCCATTCGGCTTGGATGATTAGGACCGCTGGGCCATAGCCCAAAGGCAGGTGCCTGTATGAGTCCATCTCTGTTCGGAGAGCGCGGGACCGAGGCCTGGCCATTGGGTGGTTGGGGGGCTTTCTGAGTTACGTGACAACGCATTCAATTGATTAGATCACGCGCGGAAGGATATGTTTCACTGGAATGCGGGTGATGAGGAGTACGATAGATGTCCCTCTATGATCCTATTAAACGACGATTGCAGTCGGTTACTGAAAGTCAGCTCATTCTATCCTTCGACGAAATGGAACAGATGATCGGCCAAGCCCTTCCGAGTTCAGCCCGGAATTACGATGCGTGGTGGAGCAACGAGGGCCCGGACCGCACAAGGCATGTGCAAAGCAAGGCATGGACGACCCTGGGCTTCAGTGCAGAAGTGGATAGAGTTCGTCGTCAAGTTACCTTCAGACGTCGATGATATCACGATGTCTGATCCCAGCTAAGATGTCGCAGATGACCTGCCCCTAAGAATTTCCTCCAGAGGGATTAAGGGTCCGCCCTGACGAAGGACGGACAGATGAAGTGGAAGCGGTTCACGGAAGAGCAGATCATCGCGGTTTTGAAAGAGCACGAGGCCGGTGCGAAGACGGCCGATCTGGCTCGATCTGGCTCGCAAGCACCGCAAGCACGTAATTTCTGAATTTGGGTGACAGGAATTTGGGTGACGGAATTTGGGTGACAGTACTGGACTGCACCCCTCAAGTGAGACACGATAATCTCAGTGACAGGCATTCCGAGGATGACCTGTGGCAGCAAGAGGGAAGACCCGTCGGTTTCCGACGGCTTATAAACTGAAGGCGATCAAGCGTGTCGAACGAGGCGAAGGCGTTCTGCCTGTGGCTCGGGACCTTGGGATATCGCGCAAGATCCTTCATGACTGGATCAAGGCCTGGAGGGCGCAAGGGCCGGACGGGTTGAACCGCAAGCCGGGACCGAAGCCTGGTCCCCGGAAGCTCAAATCTGTGGCGACCTATGACGATAAGCGGTCCGCACTGGCACGGGCCAATGCTCGCATTGCCGAGCTCGAAGGGCTGGTCGGCCGTCAGCAGATGGACCTCGATTTTTTTCGGCAAGCCTTGCGCGCACTGGAGCGGCCGGCAGCGCAAGGCAAACCCGTATCCGCATCATCGAAGTCATCAAAAGCATGACCGCGGAGACAGCCGACTCCAGCGCTCATGTGCAGCGCCTCTGCGCTTTGGCAAGGCTGCCTCGAGCGACTTATTACCGGCATCTCAATCGACGTAGCCGCGCCGAAGCCGAGTGCGAGTTGCGCGACCAGCTCCAGCGCATCTGCCTGAAGCATCCGTTCTACGGCTATCGACGGGTGACCGCCGCTCTTCGGCGTCTGGGAATGGTCGTCAATGGCAAGAAAGTCCTGCGCCTCATGCGTCAGGATAATCTTCTCGCGCAGCGCAAGACGCCCTTCCTGAAGCCGCCGACTGCAAGGCCGACTGACGTGATCGTCGTCCCCAACCTGATCCGTGGCCTAGCGCCATCGGCTCCGGATCAGATCTGGGTCGCTGACATCACCTACGTCCATCTCGCCAAGACGTTCGCCTATCTCGCCGTCATTCTCGACGGCTTCTCCCGCAAGGCGGTCGGCTGGGCATTCGACAACACCCTCGACGCCTCCCTCGCGATCGCGGCTCTCGACAAAGCGCTTCAATCTCGGAACCCCAAGCCCGGCAGCCTGATCCACCACTCAGACCGCGGCGTGCAATACTCCTCGATCGCCTATCGGGAGCGGCTGGCCAAGCGCGACATCAAGATCAGCATGAGCAGTCCCGGCAACCCGTTCGACAACGCCAAGGCCGAAAGCTTCATGAAGACGCTCAAGGCCGAGGAGATCAACGGCAAGAGCTTTGCCGACGTCAACGACGCCCGGCGCCGGATCAACAGCTTCATCGCCGAGATCTACAATAAGGAGCGCTTGCATTCGGCCCTCGGCTATCGATCTCCTCTTGAGTTCGAAGCCGCGTTCAAGCAAAACACGATGCGATGACTTTACCCATTGTCACTGAGATTATCGTGTCTCACTTGAGGGGTGCAGTCCAGTGCACTTAATATTTCTGATGGGGTGGGTTAGGGGGAGACTCATGAAGCCCCTTCTGATCAACTTGATGACCCGATGATGCCCTTGCGCTGCAAGTCGTCAAAGATCGCTGCGACGGAGCTCGACGCATTTGCGCCATCGCCGACGAACAGAAGGCCGCCGGCGTTGACCTGACCATTTCCAACCCAGAGGTTTCGTCCGGTGCTTGCCTCAAGAAGCCGCGCCGTGAACGTGGTCTGACGCTTGTAGCGGTAGGTCGGCGTCGCGGTGGCAACCACCATGCCTGATGACGTCCCATTCATGGATATGGTCGACGTGTTGCCGAAGGTGTTGACGGTACCGATCGAGCTCGATGTTCCGGTGTATTGGCCCGACAAGATCGTCCCGGCGTATTGTTGCTGCACACCGCTATCGCCCACGCTGATGACGAGGACGCCTTCAATCGCGTCACGCGCGAGTCCCTGTTGAACCTCGGCATTGGTGTAGGTCCGTGTCGGCGGAAACAGCATCAGCGCGTCGTCAGCGACGACGCCGCGTTTCCGGGCCTCCTCAGCGATGTTGGTCTGAATGCTTGATACGAGAGGGCCGGGTCCGGAGACGTAAGCGACCATGCGGCCGATCGGCTTCGCCGGCAATTGTCGGTCGGCATATCCCTGCATCGATGTCGTGATGCAGCCCGACAAGGCAATTGCAGCCAATGGAATCGCGACGACTGTTCTTGCCCAATTCATCGAAACGCCCCGGCAATAAATCAAAGACTGCAACGCTCGATTGTGCCTTGGATTGGCCGAACAAGCCAGTCGGCATGTGGACAACTTTACGCCGTCGTCATCCCCAAAAACCGCTTCACGGTGGCGCGGCACAAAGATGGAGCTATGCGGCGCCGCTTCCGGCGCACGGCCCCTGGCGCCGATGGTGGCTTGATGATCAGGCCTTGCCCTGTGGGAAGCGCGAGAATAGCGACGCCATGCTGAGAGGCCCAAGCGTCGAATGCACGCTTCTGGGCCTCGTAGCGGACGAAACCATAATCGTCGAGCAGAACCGGGGCGCCTGGCTGGAGCTTGCTCCAGAAGTGGTCGATGGCCGCGATCTCGGGCGTGACATTGTTCATGTCGATCGACAGATAAGCGACGGCATTGATGTCGACGGTCGACAGGCTAGATGGGACACTGCCACGAATGATTTCGACGTTGTTGTATTCGGCGAAGTTGCGAACGGCATCCTCATAGATGTCGGTCTTGTACATCTGTCTGAAGTAGCCGAGGTTGCCGCTTGCGACCTCCTCATCAGTGACGAGGCGCTCGTCGACACCGGTAAACGTATCAAACAGAAAAAATCGACGTTGGAGGTTGTTCCAGTCGAGATAGTGCATGATTGAAGAGCTGAGCATGCCGCGACATACGCCGCATTCGACGAAATCGCCGCCAAGGCTGACGCCGATGCTGGCGCACCAGAGCGCAACGTGCGTCCGCCAGAAATAGCGAGGCTCATAGCCCTCGGCGGCGGCGCCACGTTCGTAGGCGGCGACGAAGCGGGGATCCCGCATGAAGTCATGGTTGTGCACGATCGCGGGATCGGTTCGCAATCCCGCGTAGTCGTATACGGGCGTGTAGAGCCGGGGGCCGGCAACGTCCGGCGTGGAGGGCTCGCTCGAGTTGGTGCCGTCGTTCGCTCCGGCCAGTTGTAGCTTGAGCTTGATGAGCTCGGTCGACATCTCACGAAGCGCCAAACTCTCGCGCTGCAGGTTCTGGAGATAGCTGGCCGATACCGTCTCCGTCGGTTCGCTGGCTTGCGAATCCGTTCGGACTTGATCCTCACCTTCGTTGCGCTGCTCGCTTGCATGTCCATTGCGGGCCGACGAGACCAGCTGATGGAGCGTCGATTGGCGAATGAGTTGGAAGCCGACGCCGTTGAGCAGCCGGTTGATCACGGCGCCATAGCTTGCAGACATGCTGGCTCCACTGGCGTGAACGCCTTGCGAAAAAGGCCTTACCGGAATTCGATAAAAATGACTTGCGATACCTTTGGTTGTCGACCTTAGCACCCTGCTTGCGCAGACTGCAATTCCGGCGACATGATCGAGCTGACGCGCGGTGATCGTGCAGCTTCCTCGTGACATCGCCTGGGTGGAAGAGATCATGGAGACGTCTCGCCAGCTTCGCGCGAGCATCGTAGCCAAGGAAATGACTGAGGATTCAAAGCCGCGTGAGGATCGAGGGCGTTTGACTCATTGAGTATGAAATCGAGTTCCGATCGAGACGCATCCAGGCTGCCGCTTATGGGCGATCGAGGCCACGCATCGTCTACCGATGTTCCGACGTGGCCAGGCGAGGCGTCTGCCAGGCTGACCATTCGATCGTTCGGGATCTTGGTGAGCGCGCCGGGACTCGAACCCGGGACCCCATGATTAAAAGTCACGTGCTCTACCGGCTGAGCTACGCGCTCGCTTCCAAGAAGCGGTGCGACGGCAGGGCCGTCACTGTCCGGATCGTCGGCAGGTCCCCATCGGAACGCGTGTAGCGTGGCCGTGGTTCACTGCGGCATGAGATCGGGGCGGCAAAACCCCGGCCTTGGGCCGCATCCTGTCGTGGGCGCTGTGTAGGGGGTGGGTCCGTTCCGGTCAATAGGGCGGCCGGGGGAAACCACGGGAGATCGACGATCGTTTCGGGTGCGGCGATGACGGTGCCGTAGCCCGCCATGAGCCGCCGTCATGGGCCGCCGTCATGGGCCGCCGTCGGCGCTCGAGAGAGCGACCGCGGAGGCGACCTGCGGGGGCTCACGGGCCGTCGCGATGACCCCGGATGTCGCGGCCGCCTGCGCCCTTCGGGCCCATGCGTCCGCTCATCCTGGCTACGCGGCGCGCGCTTCGCTCGGCGTTACACCTTCTCCGCCACCTTCGTTGCCGCCGCGCTCAGCGGGGCCGGCTGCATGCCGGGGCCGGCCAGCTCCGGCACCCAGACCGGGCGCAGGCCGATCAGCTCGGCGGTGCGGACGGTGGCGTGGCGCCAGAACTCGAAGGAGTTGATGCGGGACATCTCCAGCAGCGCGATCGCGACCGCGGACAGGAACGGCAGGCTCTCCAGGATCAGGACGGCGGCGAAGATGTAGAGCTCGGTGATCTGCAACGTGTTGGTCACGATCAGGATGGTGGCGCCGATCAGGAGCAGGGCGCCGATCACGGCCTCCCAGAACGCCTGGAACTCGATCGACATCCGCGACAGGCCGCCCTTGGAGGTGCGGGCGAATGCCAGGTGCTCGGTGATCAGGCCCTGCGCCACGGCGCGGCTGACGGTCCATTGCACTGACATCGCCGCGACCATCGCGCCCAGCATCTGCCACGGCTTCACCGCCACCCGCAGCCGGTAGAGGATCAGGAAGTGGGCGAGCGAGACCACGAAGGCGGCGAGGATCGGGATGGTCAGGATCTTGTCGGGGATGGCGATGCCGGCGAAGGCGACGATCGGCGTCCAGATCAGGTTGAGGATCGCGACCACGACGCCGAGGCTCTCGGCGCCCAGCCAGTTGAGCCAGCCGAGCGAGAACTCGCGCTTCTGGTCCGCCGTCAGCCGGCTCCTGCCGGGCAGGAAGCGCTGCCAGTGCTTCTTGACGATCTGGAAGCCGCCATAGGCCCAGCGATGGCGCTGCTTCTTGAACGCCTCGTAGGTGTCGGGCAGCAGGCCCGAGCCGTAGCGGGTGGCGGTGTAGTGGGTCTGCCAGCCGAGCTCCTGGATGGCGAGGCCGAGATCGGTGTCCTCGCAGATCGTGTCGCTCGACCACCCCCCGGCCATGTCCATGGCGGCGCGGCGGATCAGGCACATCGTGCCGTGCACGATGATCGCGTTCTCCTCGTTGCGCTGGACCATGCCGATGTCGAAGAAGCCGGCATACTCGCCGTTCATGATGTAGTGCATCAGCGACAGGTCCTCGTCGCGATGCTCCTGCGGCGCCTGCACCAGGCCGACGGTGGGGTCGGCGAAGGCCGGCACGAGGTCGGAGAGCCAGTCCGGCGTCACGACGTAGTCGGCGTCGATGATGCCGATGATCTCGGCATCGACGGCGGTGCGCTCCATCGCGATGCGCAAGGCGCCGGCCTTGAAGCCCTTGACCTTCTCGGCATTGATGAACTTGAAACGCTCGCCGAGCATGCGGCAGTGATCCTGGATCGGCTGCCAGAACGCCGGATCGGGCGTGTTGTTGATGATGCAGACGACCTCGTAGTTCGGGTAGTCGAGCCGCGCCAGCGCATCCAAGGTCTGCTTCATCATCTCGACCGGCTCGAAATAGGCCGGCACGTGGATCGACACCTTCGGGCAATAGCCTTGGGGCATGGCGGCGCGGTCGCGCGCGACCTTGTCGCGGGTCAGGAGACGGCGCGGCTCGCGGCCGAAGGCGATCGCGGCGATCTCCTCGATGCGGGCCATCGCGATGAGGATCAAGGGAACCAGGAGGATCAGGCCGAGCGTCAGCGCGAAGGTCGAGCCCCAGACGAAATAGTGCACGTTCCAATAGGCGAAGACGGTGGAGACCCAGGCGCCGACACCGTGCGCCGTGATGGCGAGCATCAACGCCTGCAGCACCGTCGGCTGGCGCAGCCGCACGATCGGCAAGGACAGGAGCACGCCGACCAGGAGCGCGATGGCCGCGAGCTTCCAATAGTCGGGATTCACGATCGGGCCGGTCCAGGCGAATTTCGCCTCGCGCGCGGCGTTGAGCACGCCCCAATACGGGCCGACGCCGCCTTCGAAATATTTCCAGGGCTGATCGATCGCCTCGACGATGTTGTATTCCATGCCGATCGAGGCGGCCTGGGCGAGGAAATTGCGCAACACCTTGGCCTGCCGGAGCGGGCCCGGCACCGCGGGGCCGCGGCCGTCGCCGCTGCGGCTGTAGCCCTGGCTCGGCCAGCCGAACTCGGCGATCATGATGCGCTTGCCGGTGAACTGCTTCTTCAGGAGCTGATAGCGATCCACCGCCTGGTCGACCGCCTGGTCGTCGGTGAAGAACTCCCAATAGGGCAGGACGTGCGCGGCGACGAAGTCGACATTGGCGGCGAGCTCCGGGTTGTCGCGCCAGGTGTTCCAGACGTCGCCGGTGGTGACGGGGACGTTGACCGACTTCTTCACGCGCTTGATCTTCTCGATCAGCTCGTCGACCTTCTGCGTCGCCGTGAGGATGGTCTCGTTGCCGACCACGATGCCGATGACGTTGCTGTTGCGGCGGGCGAGGGTGATGGCCGACTGGATCTCGCGCTCGTTGCGGTCCGGATCCTTGTCGATCCAGGCGCCGAGCATCACTTTCAGCCCCGCCTCCGCGGCCAGCGGCGGCACGATCTCGAGGCCGCCGGTCGACGAGTAGAGCCGGATCGCCCGCGTGATCGTGGCGAGCTTCTTCATGTCGGCGCGGATGCGGTCCGGCGAAGCCACGGTGTTGGCGCCGGGGGCCCCGGTTCCTTCATGCGGATCGTAGGAGACGCTCTGCAGCAGGCCGGTGAAGTTGGGGGCCTCCTGCTTGTCCTGCAGCAGTCCCCAGAGGGCGGCGTGCACGGCGGTGACGAGGAGCAGGACGGCGACGACGGCACGCATGGGAGGGGCAACCATTCCTAGGATCAAGTCAGCGGTGAAGCGGAGCGGTCGATCGCCGTTCCATCTCGGGTATGCGATGCTACCGGGATCGTGTTCACGCGTGCGTTCGACGGCGAACGGCGAAGGCGATCAGTCTCACGCCGTCACAGCCGAAGGCCGCGACGTCATACGTCATCCCAACAGAGCCCAATCCTGCTGAACGCTGCCTGAACCGGGGCGAGGCTCAGGCGCGCGTCGACGGCCTCGATCGTATCACGGCCGTATCCTGCCACGTGATCGGAGCGCTGTCATGCCGCACGCCGCGCATGGCGCCCGGTCGGCGGGATCGTGCGTCCTGCCTGCCGTCAGGCGCCGGTCACTTCGCCGGAGGCTGCGCGGGCGCCGGCGAGGCCGGGGGGGCGGGCTGCTGCGCCGGCGCCGGCGAAGCCTGCGCGGCCGGGGTCGAGGCCGGGCCCGGCGCAGGCGCCGCAGCCACCTGCGGCTTGGCATCCGGATTGATCCAGCAGCCATGGACGTGGTTGTTCAGCGAGTTCGGCACCTTCGGATCGATCTGCGGGATGAAACGCGTCAGGCAGCGGAAGGCGGCCTGGACGTGGCCACCGGGGCAGCCGAAGCGGTCATAGAGATCGAGGTGGCGGAAGGCGGTATCGAGGTCGTCATTGTACATCAGCTGGACGACGCGGCGGCCGAGCCAGACGCATTCGGGATTGCCGGCCGGCCCGCCAGAGAGCGCCTGGGACGCTTCGGTGAATTCGTCGGCCTTGCGCTGGTTCTCCTTCGACACGTCGGCCGGATTGGCCGCCTGCGGCTTTTGGTCCTGGGGATGGTCGCTGCCGCTCTGGGCGAGCGCGCCGGGGGCGCCGATGAGCAGCACGAGGCCCAGAGCCGCCGACAGGCGCGAAACCGAAAACTTGGAGTGGAGCACGCGTCGACCCATAAATTCCCCGATTGTTGCCTTCGTGCCGTCCCCTGACGGACGCAGTGTTGATGCCGATCAAATCAGCCCCGATTGCGGCGGGAGATTGATTCCGACTGTCGCAGAGCGTTCCTAACGGGCGCTTGCGCAGGGGTCCAGAACCTGGGTTGCGACGGCCGGGGTCAACCGGGATTCCCAATGACCGGAATCTCGGATTTTGTCCAGCAACGTACCAACTTTCTCGCGTCATCGTAAAAGGGTGATTTGGAGCGGGTACGCCCGGTGCGCCGTCGGGCCCGATCGCCTACTTGGCAGATCGCCGCCGACCGGGTAATCGACACCACCCTGCCTGGAGAACGGAACTGAAATCCCTCCCTACGCCGCTGGCGCTTCTGCTCATATCCTTGGGTGTCATCGCCGCCGCGTGGTGGTGGCTGGCCAAGCCGATCACGCTCGCGCGCGCGCCGATCGAGCCGGCCTCGAAGCTGCAGTGCGTATCCTATGCGCCGTTCCGCGGCCAGCAGAGCCCGCTCGATCCGACCACCCATATCGACGCCGACCAGATCGAGCAGGACCTGGTGCAGCTCGCCAAGATCTCCGAATGCGTGCGCACCTATTCGATCGAGAACGGCCTCGACCAGGTGCCGGGAATCGCCGCCCGGGTCGGCATCAAGGTGATCCAGGGCATCTGGCTCGGCTCAAACAAGCTGAAGAACCAGCAGCAGATCGGCATCGCGGTCGACCTGATCAAGCGCTATCCCGGCGTCATCACGGCGGTCGTGGTCGGCAACGAGGTGCTGCTGCGCGGCGAGATGACGACCGCCGACCTCGCCGCCACCATCCGCAGCGTCAAGGCGCAGGTCACGGTTCCCGTGACCTATGCCGACGTCTGGGAGTTCTGGCTGCGCAACCGCGAGCTCTACGACATCGTCGACTTCGTCACGGTTCATATCCTGCCGTATTGGGAGGACATCCCGGTGCGCGCGAAATTCGCCGCCTCCCATGTCGACGCCATCCGCCAGCAGGTCGGCGTCGCCTTTCCGGGCAAGGAGATCCTGATCGGCGAGACCGGCTGGCCGAGCGAGGGGCGCATGCGCGAGGGCGCGCTGCCGTCGCGCGCCAACCAGGCCCGCGTGGTCTCGGAGATCCTCTCGCTCGCCAAGCGCGAGAACTTCCGCGTCAACCTGATCGAGGCCTATGACCAGCCCTGGAAGCGCAAGCTCGAAGGCACCGTCGGCGGCTATTGGGGCCTGATCAGCGACGACACCCGCGCGCTGAAATATCCGCCGGGCCAGCCCGTCAGCAACTATCCGCTGTGGAAGCTGCAGATGGGCGGCGGCATGATCCTGTCCTTCGCGGTGTTCCTCGCCGGCTGGCTGACGGTACGGCGCCGGCCCTGGCCGCCGCACATCTCGGCCTGGATCGGCGTCGGCATCTCCGCGACCGCGGCCGGCGTGCTGTTCGGCATGGCCGCCGACAAGATGTTCTACGAGAGCCTCGGCATCGGCGGTTGGCTGCAATGGGGCGCGCTGCTCGCCGCCGGCGTGCTGGCGCCGATCCTGGCCGCCAATGCGGTGATGGCCGGGCGGCCGCTGCCGACCTTCCTCGACCTGCTCGGACCGAATGACGGCCGCAAGCAGCTGAAGATCACCTACCTGCTGGGTCTCGTGCTGGTCGTGACCGTGCTGATCGCGGCCGAGACGGCGCTCGGCTTCGTGTTCGACCCGCGCTACCGCGATTTTCCGTTCGCCAGCCTGACCATGGCGGTGGTGCCATTCGCGATGCTGCTCGGCAACCGTCCGACGCAGGGCCCGCGGCCGATCGCCGAGGCATGCTTCGCCGGACTGCTGGCGATCTCCTCGGTCTACGTGATCTACAACGAGGGCCGCGACAACTGGCAGGCGATGTGGACCTGCGCGATGTATCTGCTGCTGGCGTTCACGCTGTGGCGGGCGCGGGCCGCGCAAAGCCGAGGATGAGCAGGCCGATCGCCAGCCCCGACAGCACGACGTTGTAGAGCACGATGCCGACCCCGGCGGCGATCAGCCCGCCGGTCAAGAGCACGATCGATGGCCGCATCACGTGCAGCACCGCGATCACCAGCGCGGTGGCGCCGAACACCGAATTCTTGAACAGCGGGGTCGCAACCGCCCGGCTCTTGCAGGCCAGCGTCTGCAGGCCGGCGTCGCAGGCGAGCGCGACGCTCGACAGCTCGATCGCCAGATAGCGCAGATAGAGGGCATAGCCGACGGTGACGAAGCCGACGATCAGGAGCCATTGCACCTGATAGGGCGAGAGGCGGAACGGGGTCTTTTTCATGCGCCGGACTATGCTGCGGAAAGGACGTGCGGACAAGCCGCAAAGCCGGTTCGCGGACTGCTTTCACAATCCGTCCCAACCGGCTTTGACCGCTCGCTGATTTGAGACTCAGGAGCGGCGGAAGAATGACGACAGCGCCGACGGCTGCTCGGGCTTGGGCGCCTCGGCCGGCGGCGGCGCCGGCGCGGCTGCCGTGGGCGGCGGCTCCTCGCGCTTGCCGTGGCGCTGCTGCTGGGCCTGCGGCTGATAGGTGCGCCGGCGCTGCACCGGCTTCGGGGCGGCCGCCGCGGGAGCGCCCGGCTTGGCCGCCTCCGGCTCCTCGCGGACCGCCAGGCGCTGGCCGTCGTAGACGGTGGTTTCGCAGGCGCGCTGGCTCTCGGCGAGCACCGCGCAGATCTTCGCCGCCGTCGCCGCGTCACTCAACGGACCGGCGCCGAGCCGCAGCTGCATGCCCGGACCGCCTCGGCCTTCCTTGAGAATGACGATCGGCCTGAGCGAGGCGAGGTCGGCATGGGTTCTTACGAGGTCCCGCCACAGCGCCCGCAGGCCGCCGAGCGAGTTGGCCGCGCCGAGATCGACGGCAAATTCGGTCTTCTGGACCGCAGTGACCGCGGCGTCGGTGCTGTCACTGCCCTTGGCGCCGGCGGCCTCGGCGGGTTCAGCTCTTGCGAGCTTGTCGGTCTCGGCCGGCTTGCCGGCCGGGTCCGGTGCGCCAGCGGGCAGCGGCTTGGAACCAGCTGCTGCGACCGCAGGGGCGGGCGAGGCAGATGGTGTCGGGGACGGGGCCGCAGACACAGGCGATGACGAAGCTCCCGAGGCCGGCTCCTGCTTCGTCTTGTCGGCGCTCGCGGCAGCCGACGGAGCCACCGGCTGAGCCGGATTGGGTCCGGCCGCTCCGCTGGGAATCGGCATGAACGGGGACGCGTTCGCGAATGCCGGCAGGGGGCTGGGCGCCACGGAACTCGACGGAACCGCAGCCGGGGCGAGGGATTCCACGGCTGCGATCTGCGGCGCGGGCCCGGCCCTGCTGGCGGGATTCGGGGACGCCTGGGCGCTCTGCTTGGCCAGCGCGCCGGTCACCGAGTCCAATCCCTGCTCGAGCACGGTCACGCGCGCGTACAGCCGGTCCCGGTCGGTGTTGAGCGTCTCGATGGCCGCGCCGAGCTGGCGCGCCTCGCCCTGGGTCTCACGGGCCAGCGACTGCAGCAGTTGCGCCTGGCGCGACAGGTCGGCCGCAGAAACACGGTCCTGCCGCCATCCCTGTGCGGCCTGATTGGTGAAAACGGCCAGGCCGACGGCGCCGACGGCGCCAGCCCCCCACCAGCCGAGCCGCCACAGCGCGCGGCGATCGAACTCGTTCTCGTCGGCAAACAGTCCAGACAGAGTCGTGCCCGTCTTCTCAGCTGCATTTGCGCCGGCGGATTTGCGGGAGTCCTTAGCCATGAACCTGCCTTAATCGAATCACGAAGCGAACATTAACAGGAAAACCACCAGGGGCTTCAGCCGGTGCGGTTTGCCCCGCGCAGAAAACGCATTATGACAGCGCGACCTATGCGCTCCCTTCATCCCAGGTGTTTCATGACCGCTCGATCCAGTCTGACCATCGTGCTTGCGGCAGGCGAGGGCACCCGGATGCGCACGAGCGTGCCCAAGGTGTTGCATCCCGTCGCCGGCGAATCACTGCTGGCGCACGTCCTGGCGGCGGCGCCGCATGGGGATGGCGCCCGCGTCGCGGTGGTGGTGGGGCCGGGGCACGAGGCGGTCGAGAAGGAAGCCCGGCGCCTGCGCCCGGATGCGGATATCTTCGTCCAGCGCGACCGGCTGGGGACGGCGCATGCGGTGCTGGCGGCGCGGCAGGCGATCGCGCGCGGCGCCGACGATCTGCTGGTCGCGTTCGGCGACACGCCGCTGATCACGGCCGAGACGTTCGCGCGGCTGCGGGCGGCGCTCGCCGAAGGCGCGGCACTCGCCGTGCTCGGCTTCCGCGCCGCCGATCCGACCGGCTATGGACGCCTGCTGCTCGACGGATCGAAGCTGGTCGCGATCCGCGAGCAGGCCGATGCGAGCGAAGCGGAGCGGGCGATCACGCTGTGCAATGCCGGGGTGATGGCGATGGACGGCCGTCGCGCGCTGGGGATCCTCGACAGGATCGGCAATGCCAACAGCAAGGGCGAGTACTATCTGGTCGATGCGGTGGCGATCGCGCGCGAGCAGGGGCTCGATGCGGTCGTGATCGAAACCTCCGAGGACGAGGTGCGCGGCATCAACACCAAGGCGCAACTCGCCGAGGCCGAGGCGGTGATGCAGACCCGGCTGCGCCGCGCGGCGATGGATGCGGGCGTGACGCTGATCGCGCCGGAGACCGTCTATCTCGCCGCGGATACGACGTTCGGCAAGGACGTGACCATCGAGCCGTTCGTCGTGATCGGCCCCGGCGTGTCGATCGGCGACGGCGCGGTGGTGCATTCATTTTCGCACATCGTGCAGTCCAAGCTCGGCCGCAACAGCCTGCTCGGGCCGTTCGCGCGGCTGCGGCCCGGAACGTCGCTCGGCGACGGCGCCAAGATCGGCAATTTCGTCGAGGCCAAGGCTGCGGTGCTGGAGCCGGGCGTGAAGGTCAATCACCTGTCCTATATTGGCGACGCCCATGTCGGCGCCAATACCAACATCGGCGCCGGCACCATCACCTGCAATTATGACGGCTTCAACAAGCACAAGACGAACATCGGCGAGGGCGCCTTCATCGGCACCAACACCTCGCTGGTGGCGCCGATCAACATCGGCGCGCGCGCCTATATCGGCTCGGGCTCGGTGATCACGCGCGACGTGCCCGACGATGCGCTGGCGCTGGAGCGCAGTCCGCAGACGACGCGCGAAGGCGCCGCGGCGCGATTCCGGAATGCCAAGCAACGCCACAAAAAATAGGCGCGAGCCGGGGCAGGGCAGCTTGGATTTCGGTCAACTGCTGTTCGATCTCGTCGGTGCGATTCTGACTGCGATCGTACGGCTAGCCATGTTTTCTGGCCGCGTCGTTTACGCCACGCTTGGTACAACTCCCCCTTTGGAGATCATGTTGCTGACCGGGCTCGGCATATGGGCCCTGATCGGTGCGATCGCCGCTTGGGTCTTTCTATAGGCGCCACGCGCTTGTTCACTCTTCGTCGTCCTGGAACTCGGCGAACATCGCGCGCGTCAGGCGCCAGCCGCGGCGGGTGGCGTGCTTGACCGGCTCGTTCTTGCTCTGATGCTTGATCGGCATCGGCTTCAGCTCGTGACTCAGCGTCGGCGGCGGCCAGTGCGCCAGATGGCTCCCGGACGCCGGATGTGACAGGCTGAGCGAGCTGGTTCCCTTTGGATCAGTTGGGCGGCGGTAAAAGGCCATGGGTCATCTCCGACGCGATAGTCTTGTGCGAAAGCGTTGACCGCACGTTAAGCCCGCTCCGAACCGACCTCCGTGTCGAACCGGAGCTGCCGGCCTGCCGCGTGGTTAAGCCTTGCGTGAAGTCTTGCACTTAACCCTGTCGCAATCCGCAATAATTATTGAATCCTGAAAGCGCGCGGTTTTCGTTAAGACAATGCCACGCTTTTGAATCTCTCTCGACGATTTGGGGACTAGCGCTGATGTGCGGAATCATCGGGATCCTGGGACGCGGGCCGGTTGCCGAGCATCTCGTCGATTCCCTGAAACGTCTCGAATATCGCGGCTACGATTCCGCGGGTGTCGCCACGCTCGAGGGCGATCATCTGGACCGGCGGCGCGCCGAGGGCAAGCTGAAGAACCTCGAGAAGCGGCTCGAGCAGCAGCCGCTGAAGGGGCACGCCGGCATCGGTCATACCCGCTGGGCCACCCACGGCAAGCCGACCGAGAGCAACGCGCATCCGCACGCAACTGACAATGTTGCCGTGGTGCATAACGGCATCATCGAGAATTTTCGCGAACTACGCGCCGAGCTCGAAAAGCAGGGCGCCAGGTTCGCATCCGAGACCGACACCGAGACCGTCGTCCATCTCGTCAATTCCTATCTGCTGAAGGGCCACACGCCGCAGCAGGCGGTCGCTGCGTCGCTGCCGCAGTTGAAGGGCGCCTTCGCGCTGGCCTTCCTGTTCAAGGGCCACGGCAATCTCCTGATCGGCGCCCGCAAGGGCTCGCCGCTGGCGCTCGGCTATGGCGACGGCGAGATGTTCCTGGGCTCGGACGCGATCGCGCTGGCGCCGTTCACCGACACGATCAGCTATCTCGACGACGGCGACTGGGTCGAGATCACCCGCGATTCCGGCATCATTCACGACGCCTCGGGCGCGGTGGTGAAGCGCGAGGTGCTGAAATCCGGCGCGTCGTCGTTCCTGGTCGACAAGGCCAATTATCGCCACTTCATGGCCAAGGAGATCCACGAGCAGCCGGAGGTCGTCGGCCACACCCTGGCGCGCTACGTCGACATGGGCACCGAGCGCGTGATGCTGCCGGCGCGGCTGCCGTTCGACTTCAAGGACATCCAGCGCATCTCGATCACCGCCTGCGGCACCGCGAGCTACGCCGGATTCGTCGCCAAATACTGGTTCGAGCGCTTCGCGCGGGTGCCGGTCGAGCTCGACGTCGCCTCCGAGTTCCGCTACCGCGAGGCGCCGCTTCGCGAGGGCGATCTCGCCATCTTCATCTCGCAGTCCGGCGAGACCGCCGACACCCTGGCCGCGCTGCGCTACGCCAAATCGCAGGGCGTGCATACGCTCTCCGTCGTCAACGTGCCGACCTCGACGATCGCGCGCGAGAGCGAGATCGTGATGCCGACGCTGGCCGGTCCCGAGATCGGCGTCGCCTCGACCAAGGCCTTCACCTGCCAGTTGATGGTGCTGGCGGCGCTCGCCATCGCCGCCGGCCGCGGCCGCGGCGAGCTGTCCGAGGCCGACGAGACCAAGCTGGTCCACGGCCTGGTCGAGGTGCCGCGTCTGATCGCGGCGGCGCTGACCACCGAGCCGCAGATCGAGAAGCTCGCCCGCGAGATCGCCAAGTCAAAGGACGTGCTCTATCTCGGCCGCGGCACCTCCTATCCGCTGGCGCTGGAAGGCGCGCTGAAGCTGAAGGAGATCTCCTACATCCATGCCGAGGGCTACGCCGCCGGCGAGCTCAAGCATGGGCCGATCGCGCTGATCGACGAGACCATGCCGGTCGTCGTCATCGCGCCGTATGACCGCGTGTTCGAAAAGACCGTGTCGAACATGCAGGAGGTCGCCGCGCGCGGTGGCAACATCATCCTGATGACCGATGCCAAGGGCGCCGAGGAGGCGACGGTGGACTCGCTGGTCACGATCACCATGCCGGACATGGCCGCGACCTTCACGCCGATCGTCTACGCCATCCCGGTGCAGCTGCTGGCCTATCACACCGCCGTGGTGATGGGCACCGACGTCGACCAGCCGCGCAACTTGGCGAAGTCGGTCACGGTGGAGTAGATACGCCGCCGCTTGCCGCGTCCAAGCGATGCTCTCGCGTCGCCTTGAGAACCAGTTGGGCGTGAGTTGCGACGCGGCCTCTGCACATTCGCTGTCATCCAGGCGAACGCCGGGATCCATAACCACCTCACTTCGTGGCTGGCAGCTCCAGCGAGGCCCAAACCACCTGCCGGGACGACGGCCGAGTTTGCCTGTGCTGTGGCGCAACTGATTGACAGGGATTCCGATGGCACTCGACACTTGGCTGCTGTTCCTGCTCACGAGCATCGGCATCTCGCTGACGCCCGGGCCCAACGGCCTGCTTGCCCTGACGCATGGCGCGCTGCATGGCGGTCGGAGGACGCTGTTCACGATCGCGGGCGGCCTAATCGGCTTCATCCTCGTCATCGCGCTGTGCATGTTCGGCATCGGCGCGCTGGTGCAAGCGTCGATCACCTGGCTCGTGGTCCTGAAGTGGGTCGGCGGACTCTATCTTGCCTGGCTCGGGATCAAGCTCTGGTTCGCGCCGCCGGTGGACGTCGATCTGGCCGGCCAGACCGTGGCGGCGCGCCCGCACGCGCTGTTCCGCCAGGGCTTCCTGACCGCGGCCACCAACCCGAAATGCCTGCTGTTCTTCAGCGCCCTGCTGCCACAATTCATCGATCCCGATCGCAGCCTGGCGGTGCAGTTCGCCGTCGTGGCCGTCACCTATACGGTGACGGAGTTCGTCACCGAATACGCCATTGCCAGCGCGGCAGCCCAGGTTCGTCCGTGGCTCGCCCGGGTCGGGCGGCGCTTCAACCAGGTCTGTGGCGGCATCTTCGTGGCGGTCGGCCTGGCCCTGCCGCTGCGTAGCGCCTAGGGGCGGCGGGTTTGCCCTTTTGAGTGGCTCCTCGCCGCCGCAGGGATCGAAATCGACGGCTTGCGCGCTGACTTGGGGCCCGACTGCCGGGCCACAGGTCAGCGGCAAAGCGCGCCTGTGTCGGAAAGAGGGCCTTTGCCCTTCAAAAATCTGCTAAGACCCTTAGCTGAGATTTGATCCGACCCGGAAGTTCGCATGAGTTCCCGCGACGACCTGCCGCCTGAGACCGATCCCTTGGCCGATGTTCCGGCCGAGACGCCCCACCATGGGCTGATGTTCCGGTTTCGCAATTATTTCCTGACCGGCCTCGTCGTCGCCGGACCCGTTGCCATCACGCTCTACATCACCTGGTGGTTCGTGACCTGGGTGGACGGGCTGGTTCGGCCGTTCGTGCCGCTGGTCTATCGTCCGGAAACCTATCTGCCGTTCGGCGTGCCCGGCTCCGGCCTGATCGTGGCCGTGATCGGACTGACGCTGCTCGGCTTCCTGACGGCCAACCTGATCGGCCGCACCCTGGTCGACCTCGGCGAGCGGCTGCTCGGCCGCATCCCGGCGGTGCGGGCGATCTATCGCGGCCTCAAGCAGGTGTTCGAGACGCTGTTCTCGGGCAAGGGTTCGAGCCTGCGCCGTGTCGGCCTGGTCGAGTTTCCCTCGCCCGGCATGTGGTCGATCGTGCTGATCTCGCAGCCGCCGAGTGCGGAGATTTCGAGCCGGCTGCCCGGTGACGACGAGCAGATCTCGGTGTTCTTGCCGTGCGCGCCGAACCCCACCACCGGCTTTTTCTTCTATCTGCCGCGGAGCAAGATCATCGAGGTGGACATGAGCGCCGAGGACGCGGCGACGCTGATCATGTCCTGCGGCGTGGTGCAGCCGGGATCGGACCAGCAGAAAAAAGTCGCGGCGCTGGCCAACATGGCCAACGCCGCGCGCCTCGCCAACGCACCCGCGCAGCCATCGCCGCACCGCGAGCCCGAGCCGGCCAAGGCGGACTAGGCTGAAGGGCCGACTGGCGCGAAAGGCCAGCCACTGCGGAAGAGCTAGGCCGCATCCTGCGGAACGAACACGCGCAGGCGATGTCCATAGGGATCGAGCGCGACGAACGTCGTTCCGAAATCCATCCGCGTCGGCGCCTGCGCGATCGAAAGTCCGCGCGCCTTCCAGTCGTCGTGCAGCCTTTGGACCTCGCCGGCATCGCCGACCGCGAACGCGACCTCGCCGAAGCCTGCTGCGCCGGCCGCTGGCGGCTCGACCGTGTGCCGCGACCACAGGCCCAGCATGACGCCCTCGCGCAGCGGCAGCATGGCGAACGTCGGCGATTGTTCGATCACGGGCCGGCCAAGCAGATCCGCATAGAAGGCCGCGCTGCTCGGCGGGTTGTCGACGTAGAGGATCAGGAAATTGAACTCGGGCATCGTCTTTTCTCCGGTGGCGGCGCCGGCTGCGGCGCGTCAGCCACACGACTAGCCGAGCTCCCTGCCAGATTCTGTCAGCAGCCTTCGCGAGCACGTTCGGCGGCGGTCCGGTCCGCCCAGCGGGCAAACGTGCGCATCGCGGCACTTTGCACTGCATGATGATGCGAGGAAGGCACAGCCACGGATGTCGTCGTTCCTACAACCAGCGGGCGGTGGTGTTTCGAATGGTCACCATGGAAACATCGGGCAAACAAAAGTATGGCGTTGGGGAAGCGCGTATGAGGCCTGTGAGTAGAACGACGTTGTTGTGCGCGGTCGCGCTGTCCGTAGCGTCGCTGCAACTGACCGGGCCGGCGGCAGCCCAGACCACCTATACGCGCATTCAGGCCTTTGGCGACAGCTACGCCGATACGGGCAATCTCTGGACCTTCACCGGCGGGGCCGGCAAGCTGCCGCTCTATCCCACCGGCCGCTTCAGCGGCGGCACCAATTTCGTCGACACGACCTCGGCGCTGCTCGGCATTCCCCAGCTCAACTACGCGATCGGCGGCGCCATGGCCGGCAACACCAACGTAGTGGCGCCCGGCATTCCCGGCTTCTTCCAGGAGTGGAGCGGACTGACCGGCTTCTCCGGCAGGGTCTCATCGACCGACCTCGTCGAAATTTCCGTCGGCGGCAATGACGCACGAGCCTACTACCGCGCCGGCGGCTCGCTCGCTGGAGCGCCGACGGCCGCGGCCGTCACGGCTCAGCAGGCCATGGCCGGCATCAACGCGCTGGTCGGGGACGGCGCGCGCAGCATCGTGTTCACGGCCGGCGATGTCAGCACCTTGCCGGAGGCCGTCGGCAACGCCAATGCTTCAGCCGGCAAGGCCTACAGCACGACCTACAACAGCCTGATGCAGCAGTCGCTCGCCGGCGTCGCGCGTTCGGGCGTACGTGTCGAGTATGTCGACACCGGACTGGTGGGGACGCTGATCCAGGCCAATCCGTCGCGCTATGGCTTCACCAATGTCGGCGCCTGTCCGATCGCCTGCATCGGCAATCCTGCGCTGCAGAACCAATACCTGTTCTATGTCGATGGCGTGCACCTGACGTCACACGGCTTCGAGGTGCTGGGCCAATACATCGTCAACCGCCTCAACGCGCCGCTGACCTTCGCGCCGCAAGGCGAGGTGGGGTCGATCACGGCGATGGGCTTCGCCTCGACCCTGTTCGGCAAGCTCGACATGTTCCGCGAGACCGCGGGCTTTGCTCCATCGACGATGAACGCCTATGGGGCAATGGGCCGCCCGTCCTACGCCAAGGCGCCGCCGCTTGCGCCGGTCAGTCCATGGTCGTTCTACATGCAGGGCAATGGCGGCGTCAGCGACCGCCAGGGCAGCGCCGCCTCGAACGGCTTCAATCTCGACAGCATCGGCGGCACGATTGGCGTCGAGTACCGGCTGTCGGCGAACGCCATGATCGGCACCGCCTTCGACTACTCCAACCCGAAGGCGAGGCTGTTCAACAGCGCCGGCACCACGGATGCCAACTCCTATCAGTTCGGCCTCTACGGCGCCTGGGCCAGCAGCAACCTGTTTGCGGAAGCGCTCGCGACGATCGGCCATCAGGACTATCGCAACACGCGGCCGGGCGTCGTCGACACCATCACCTCCAATCCCGGCGGCACGACCTTCGTCGCGGCCGGCAAGGCCGGTTACCTGTTCGATGCCGGCACGGCAAAGCTCGGCCCGATCGGCGGGCTGACCTATGCCCGCGCCCGTGTCGACGGCTTCACCGAGACCGGCGATCCTGCGCTCACGCTCGCGGTCGGCTCGCAGACCGCCGAGACCCTGATCGGCAGCGTCGGCGTGCAGCTGCGCACCCCGTTCCAGGTGCAGGGCAACGTCATCAATCCGTACCTGAACCTGACGCTCGATGACGACATCATCGGCAACGGCCGCCTGATTCAGTACAGCGCGACGTCGGCGCCCGTCATCGTCAACAACTGGACCGTTCCGAACGGCACCTCGCACGACGTCTACGGCCGGGTGAGCGCCGGCGTCGTGGCGCCGTTCTGGAGCAATGTGGCGCTGACGGCGACCGTGTCGCGCACCATCGGACGCACGGGTGGCGACGATTTCTTCGGCAGCGGAGGATTGAAGATCGCGTTCTGAGGTCTGCCGCGGCGGCCAGCGTTCTCGGGGGCTCTGAGGGGAGCGCTGAAGTTGCGGCCAAGGCGAGGGCAGCCCGGAAGGGCTGCCCTTCGTTTTCGTGCCTTCAATTTTGTCACGGGGTGCGCATAGTCTTCGAGACCATCGTTGGAACCGGAGCCGTCCTCATGCCCCCCAGCATTGCCGTCATCGCACCGGGCGCAATGGGCGGCGCGATCGCTGCCCGTCTCGTGGAGCACGGCTGCAACGTCCTGACGTCGCTCGAGGGGCGCAGCGCGGCGACGCGGGCGAGAGCGGCCGCATCCGGCATGATCGGCGCCAGCGATGCCGAGATCGCCAGTGCGGACATCATCCTGTCGATCGTGCCGCCGGGCGAGGCCGTGGCGCTGGCGGAGCAGCTCGCGACGGTCATCAACCGGAATTCGAGGAAGCCCATCATCGTCGACTGCAATGCCGTCAACGTCGAGACCATCCGGACGATCGAGGACATCGTGCTGTCGTCGGGCGCGCGCCTGGTGGATGCCGCCATCATCGGCCTGCCGCCGAAGCCCGGCACGAAGGGACCGGCCTTCTATGTGAGCGGCGAGGCGTCCGCCGATGTCTCCGTGCTGGGCCAACTCGGGCTCGATCTGCGACGGATCGAAGGACCCATCGGCGCGGCTTCGGCGCTGAAGATGTCCTATGCCGGCATCAACAAGGGGCTGACCGGGCTCGGCGCCGCGATGGTGCTGGCGGCAACGCGCGCGGGGGCAGCCGATGCGCTGCGCGACGAGCTGGCGCTGAGCCAGCCGCACGTGAAGGCGCGACTCGCCACGGCGCTGCCGGACATGTTGCCGAAGGCCTATCGCTGGGTCGCCGAAATGCGCGAGATCGCGGGCTTCCTGGGAGAGGATCATCCGGCGGCGCTGATCTACGAAGGGTTGGCCCGGCTGTTCGAGCATGTTGCAGCGGACGTGCAGGGGCAGGGCATCGAAGCCGCGCAACTGGTGGCGTTCGCGGAAAACTGCAAGGCGAGGACGTAGGCATCGTCCTCACTCGCAATGACGGCGGTTGAACCTATCCCGCCGTCAACAGCGGGATCGCCTCGTCGCGTTCGTACAAATACAGCAGGCAGCGCAGCGCTTCGCTGCGCGGGCCCTTCAGCCTGGGATCGTCCTTCAGGATGCGCAGCGCCTCGTCGCGGGCCTGGGTGATCAGTTGCGCATGCACCTCGGGCCGCGCGATGCGATAGCCGGGCAGGCCGCTCTGGCGGATGCCGAGCACGTCGCCTTCGCCGCGCAGCTTGAGATCCTCCTCGGCGATGCGGAAGCCGTCGGTGGTCTCGCGGATCACCGCGAGCCGCGCCTTCGACATCGGCCCGAGCGGCTCGTGATAGAGCAGGATGCAGGTCGAGGCCTCGGAGCCGCGGCCGATGCGGCCGCGCAGCTGGTGCAATTGTGCGAGGCCGAAGCGCTCGGCATTCTCGATCACCATGATGCTGGCGGCCGGCACGTCGACGCCGACCTCGACCACCGTGGTGGCGACCAGCAGGCGCAGCTCATGCGCCGCGAAGCGGCCCATGACCTCGTCCTTCTCGCTGCCCTTCATCTTGCCGTGGACGAGGCCGACCTTGTCGCCGAAGCGTTCGCGCAGGCTCTCGAAGCGATCCGTCGCGTTGGTGAGATGATCGATGCCCTCGGCCTCGGATTCCTCGACCAGCGGGCAGATCCAGTACACCAGCTTGCCGGCATCGAGCGCGCGGCCGACGGCGTCGATGACCTCGCCGAGCCTGGTATCGGCCACCGCGCGGGTGTCGATCGGCTGGCGGCCGGCCGGCTTCTCGCGCAGCTCGGAAATGTCCATGTCGCCGAAATAGGTCAGCACCAGGGTGCGCGGGATCGGCGTCGCCGACAGCACGAGCACGTCGACGGCCTCGCCCTTCGAGGTCAGCGCCAGCCGCTCGCGTACGCCGAAGCGATGCTGCTCGTCGACGATGGCGAGCGCCAGCGACTTGAAGACCACGTCGTCCTGGATCAGCGCGTGGGTGCCGATCAGGATGTCGATCTCGCCGGCTTCGAGCCGGGCAAGGATGTCACGGCGTTCCTTGCCCTTCTCGCGTCCGGTCAGGATGACCACGTTCATGCCGGCGCGCGCGGCAAGCGGGGCGATGGTCTTGGCATGCTGCCGCGCCAGGATCTCGGTCGGCGCCATCAGCGCAGCCTGCTTGCCGGCCTCGGCGACGGCGGCCGCCGCCAGCAGCGCCACCACCGTCTTGCCGGAGCCGACGTCGCCCTGCAGCAGCCGCAGCATGCGGACCGGTTTTTCGAGATCGGCGGCGATGGCGTCCAGCGCCTCGGCTTGCGAATTCGTCAGCGCGTAAGGAAGGGCGTCGATGATCCTGCGGCGCAGACGGCCATCGCCGGCATGACGGTTGCCGGCGGGCCGGCGCAACTGCGCCCGCACCAGCGCCAGCGCCAATTGGCCTGCGAGCAGCTCGTCGAAGGCGAGGCGCGACCAGAACGGGTTCTCCGGCAGGATGTCGGTCAATTCCTGCGGGACGTGCACCCGCGTCAGCGCCTCCCTCAAGGACGGGAAGTTGCAGCGGCGGAGCACCTCCGGGCTGATCCATTCCGGCAGGTCCGGCAGCTTGGTCAGCGCGGCGGCGATCGCCCGCCGCAGCGAGCCGAGCGCGAGGCCTTCGGTCAGCGGATAGACCGGGTCGATTCCTGACAGTTTTGCAAACCCCGCCTCATCGAGAATGCGGTCGGGATGCACGATCTGCGGCACGCCGTCGTACATCTGCACCGTGCCGGAGACGTAGCGCTTGGCGCCGACCGGCAGGATCTTTTCGATGTAGTCGCCCTTGGGGCGGAAGAACGTCAGCACGACGTCGCCGGTCTCGTCGCTGGCGTAAACGAGGTATGGCGCGCGCGCATTGCGCGAGGGACGGTGGCGGTCGACCGTGACCTCCAGCGTCACGACCGTGCCGACCTCGACGTCGCGGACCTTCGGCCGGTTACGGCGGTCGATCACGCTGGCCGGCAGATGCAGCAGCAGGTCGACCAGCCGCGGCGTCTCGCTGCAGCCGAGCAGGTAGCGCAGCAGCTTGTCCTGCTTCGGCCCGACCCCTGAGAGGGCGGTGACCGGCGCAAACAGGGGATTGAGGATGCTGGGGCGCATGGAGCGAACACTTAAAGCGGTTTGGGAGCCGGGATAGCCGCGAATGCCGAGACATCCACGTCTTTTTCTCAGTTTTCAGGTGCCGGGCATGCCGGTTCTGCAGTCCCGAGGGCTGACAGGGGCGCCGCGCACCGCTATATCAACCGCGCCCGGCACCGTCCGGGCTTTTGGCGTTGTACTGCAGGATGTCGCGATGACTGGAACGACCCGATCGAGCCAAGGCCTTGACGACCGCCGCAAGCGGCTCCTGTTCCGCTGCTGGCATCGCGGCACCCGCGAGATGGATCTGATCCTCGGCCGCTTTGCCGACGCCGAGATCGGCAGCCTCAGCGAGAGCGAGCTGGCCGAGCTCGAGCAACTGCTCGAAGTCCCCGACCCGGACTTTTATGCCGCGGTCACCGGCGCCCGGCCGCTGCCGCCGGAGCAGACCCCGGCGCTGTTCGCTCGCATCAAGGCGTTCCGCGCGGTGGACGCCGACTGATGAAGAGCCCGGTCAAGTCGCCTGCCGAGCATCTCGCGCCGGGGCGCGCGCTGACGCTCGCCAACGTCGCCGAGGGCGCCGAAGGCCTCGTCGTCTCCGACCTCGCGCGTGCCATTGCCGCCAAGCCGAAGCCGCCGGCGGTGAGCCTCGCCGTGGTCTGCCGCGACGGCGCACGCATGCAGCAGCTGGCGCGGGCGCTCGACTTCTTCGCGCCCGATCTTCCTGTCATGCAGTTCCCCGCCTGGGACTGCCAGCCCTATGACCGCGTCTCGCCGCATGGCGGCATCCTGGCCCAGCGCGTCACGACATTGGCGCGGCTGTCGCGCCTCGCCGGCAGCGACAAGCCGCTGATCGTGCTGACCACCGTGAATGCCATCGTCCAGCGCGT
Source organism: Bradyrhizobium sp. HKCCYLRH2015 (assembly GCF_051168215.1). Classification (NCBI taxonomy): domain Bacteria; kingdom Pseudomonadati; phylum Pseudomonadota; class Alphaproteobacteria; order Hyphomicrobiales; family Nitrobacteraceae; genus Bradyrhizobium; species Bradyrhizobium sp. HKCCYLRH2015. The sequence continues at coordinate 272,712 of NZ_JBNPUO010000004.1, forward strand.
GCCGTCGCGCGACACCATGGCCGGGCAGGCACTGTCGGTCGCGCCCGGCCATGTCGTGCCGATGGACTCTGTCGTCGCCTGGTTGGAGCACAACGGCTACCACCGCTCGTCGACCGTGCGCGAGAGCGGCGAATATGCCGTGCGCGGCGGCATCCTCGACCTGTTCCCGGCGGGCCTCGACCAGCCGGTGCGCTTCGACTTCTTCGGCGACAGCCTGGAATCGATCCGCACCTTCGACGCCGAGACGCAGCGAACCCTGCTCGACATGCGCTCGCTCGATCTGGTGCCCGTCTCCGAATTCCAACTGGTCACCGACACCATCCGCCGCTTCCGCATGGGCTATGTCGCCGAGTTCGGCGCGCCCGAGCGCGACGATGCGCTGTACGAGGCCGTCAGCGAGGGCCGGCGCTATCCCGGCATGGAGCACTGGCTGCCGCTGTTCCACGACAAGATGGAGACGCTGTTCGACTACCTGCCGAACACGCCGGTCGTGATCGAGCCGCAGGGCGAGGACGCCGCGCGCGAGCGCTTCAAGCAGATCATCGATTATTACGACGCGCGTCGCGAGGCCATGGAGCATCCCGGCGGCGGCGCGATCTACAAGCCGCTGACGGTCGACCGCCTGTATCTGACGTCGTCCGAATGGGCTGAGCGGCTCGCAGCCGTTCCGCTGGCGCGGGTGACGCCCTTCGCCGTGCCGGAAGGCACCGGAGTCGTCGATATCGGCGCGCGGCAGGGCCGCAGCTTCGCACCCGAGCGCAACGACGCCGCGGTCAACGTGTTCGAGGCCGTCGTCGCCCATGTCCAGGCGTTGCAGTCTATGCGCAAGAAGGTCGTCATCGCGCTGTGGAGCGAAGGCTCGCGCGACCGCATGGCCAGCATGTTGAAGGATCACAAGCTGATCCACGTCACCAGCGTCAACACCTGGCGCATGGTGCAGGCGACGCCGCGCAACGAGACCATGCTCGCGGTGCTCGGCCTCGAGACCGGCTTCGAGACCGATCAGATCGCGGTCATCTCCGAGCAGGACATTCTCGGCGACCGCCTGGTGCGGCCGCGCCGGGCGAGCCGCAAGCTCGACAATTTCATCTCCGAGGTCACGAGCCTCGGCGTCGGCGACATCGTCGTCCATGTCGATCACGGCATCGGCCGCTTCGTCGGTCTGCAGACGCTCGAAGTCGCCGGCGCGCCGCATGACTGTCTCGAGCTGCGCTACGCCGGCGAGACCAAGCTGTACCTGCCGGTCGAGAACATCGAGCTGTTGTCGCGCTACGGCTCCGACCAGACCAGCGTCGAGCTCGACAAGCTCGGCGGCTCCGGCTGGCAGACCCGCAAGGCCAAGCTCAAGAACCGAATCCGCGAGATGGCCGGCGAGCTGATCAAGATCGCCGCCGAGCGTATGCTGCACGAGGCGCCGAAGCTGCCGGTGCAGGCCGGCCTCTACGACGAGTTCTGCGCGCGCTTCCCCTATGACGAAACCGAGGACCAGCTCGCCGCGATCCAGGCGACGCTCGCCGATCTCGAAGCAGGACGTCCGATGGACCGCTTGGTCTGCGGCGACGTCGGCTTCGGCAAGACCGAGGTGGCGTTGCGCGCGGCGTTCGCGGTCGCGCTCGACGGCAAGCAGGTCGCCGTGGTGGTGCCAACCACGCTGCTGGCGCGCCAGCACGCGAAAACCTTCACCGAGCGCTTCAAGGGCTTTCCGGTCAATGTCGCGCAGGCGTCGCGGCTCGTCTCGACCAAGGAGCTCAACCAGGTCAAGAAGGGGCTCGCCGACGGCTCGGTCGACATCGTCGTCGGCACCCATGCGCTGCTCGGCAAGTCGATCAAGTTCCGCGACCTCGGCCTCGTCATCGTCGACGAGGAGCAGCATTTCGGCGTCGGCCACAAGGAGCGGTTGAAGCAGCTGCGCGCCGAGGTGCATGTGCTGACGCTGTCGGCAACCCCGATCCCGCGCACCCTGCAGCTCGCACTCACCGGCGTGCGCGAGCTGTCGATCATCGCCTCGCCGCCAGTCGATCGTCTCGCGGTTCGCACCTTCGTCGCGCCGCATGACCCCGTGATGATCCGCGAGGCGCTCTTACGCGAGCGCTATCGCGGCGGCCAGGCGTTCTACGTCGTACCGCGCATCGACGATCTGGCCGAGGTCAAGGAGTTCCTCGACAAGACCGTGCCGGAGATGAAGGTCGCGGTCGCCCACGGCCAGATGGCGCCGACCGTGATCGAGGACATCATGTCGGCGTTCTACGATGGCAAGTTCGACGTCCTGCTGTCGACCACCATCGTCGAGTCCGGCCTCGACATTCCCCGCGCCAATACGCTGATCGTGCATCGCGCCGACATGTTCGGCCTTGCCCAGCTCTATCAGCTGCGCGGCCGCGTCGGCCGCTCCAAGCTGCGCGCCTATGCGCTGTTCACGCTGCCGTCGACCCACAAGATCAGCCCGCAGGCCGAGAAGCGCCTGGGTGTGCTGCAGTCGCTGGAGACGCTCGGCGCCGGCTTCCAGCTCGCCAGCCACGACCTCGACATTCGCGGCGCCGGCAATCTGCTGGGCGACGAGCAGTCCGGCCACATCAGGGAGGTCGGCTTCGAGCTCTATCAGTCGATGCTGGAGGAGGCGATCGAGAACCTCAAGGCGGGGATCACCGAGCCGACCGTCGACCGCTGGTCGCCGCAGATCACCATCGGCATGCCCGTGCTGATCCCGGAGGACTACGTCTCCGACCTCTCGGTGCGGCTGTCGCTGTATCGCCGGCTCGCCGATCTCGAGACCGACGACGAGATCGAGAACTTTGCCGCCGAGCTGCGCGACCGCTTCGGCAAGCTGCCGGACGAGACGCGCTATCTGTTCAAGGTCGCCGCGATCAAGAACTACTGCCGCCGGGCCAATGTCGAGAAAGTCGACGCCGGCCCGAAGGGTGCGGTGATCGCCTTCCGCGACAACAGCTTTGCCTATCCCGAGCGCCTGGTGGCCTTCATCAAGCGCCACGGCCAGGCCGCCAAGGTACGTCCCGACATGAAGGTCGTGTTCCTGCAGGTCTGGGAGACGCCGGAGGAGCGGCTGGCCGGCACCACGGATATCCTCAAGGAGCTGGCCGAGCTCGCGGAGAAGAAGAAGGCGGCGTGAATCGCGGCCGGCTGTGCATCAGCGAAGTTGCCAGCCGAAATGCAGGGCAAGGCTGGCGATCAGGAAGACCGAGACGATCGCGACGACGCTGACCCAGTCAGTCTCGTCGCGTGATTGCCGGTTGTGCATGACGCATGCTCCGCTTGCTGAGATGCCCCCGAGTCGAGCTTGGATCGCACCACACGAGTGGGGCAAATACGCGATCTCAACATGCACGTGTTTGGATGAGATCGTGGCCGAAGGAACGAACGTCCGGCGTGGAACACGAGATCTCGTAGGGTGGGCAAAGCGGCCGCCGTCAGGCGGCAGCGTGCCCACCGTCGGCCGGCATACTAAGCGGTGAGACGGTGGGCACGGCGCCATCTAATAGATCGCATGTAGCGAGACCGTGCATGCGCCTTTGCCCACCCTACGCAGCACGACTCTTGGTTCGAACCAGCGCAGTGATGACGCAAAACATGTAGTTTATTACGACGCCGCGCGCTGCGCCTCGCCATAGACCCGGGCCAGCAGGGTGCGCGCGGTGTCAGTCGGCTGCAGCGCGGCGACGGTGATCGACGGCTCGGTGCGGGTGTCGCGCTTGCCGTGCGAGGTGTGGCGCATCACGCTGGAGAGGCGGCGGGCGATGGCATGGGCGGAGCGGAGGTCGGTCTCGGCGAAGACGACCACGACGGAGCCGTTGTCCTCGTGGGTGCCGAAATCCATCCGCCGCATCAGGCGGCTGATGATGCGGGCGCCGTCATATTGCGCGCGCGGGTTGACAGGGTCGAAGGCGAACCGAGCTACCGCGAGGCTGCCGCCGCTCTTCTGCGTCTGGCTGACCGCGGTGGCGAAGTCGCGCGCGAAGGCGTTGCGGGTGAGCAGGCCGGTCTGCGGGTCGAGCATGCCGCCGGCTTCGATGGCGCGCAGCGTGCGGTTGAGGCGGGCTTCGAAGGCGTGCAGGCGGATCAACGGCAGCGCGCTGGCCGCGATGTGCGCGGGAGCGCCGGCGATGATCTCGAGATTGGCGAGTTCCTGCAGCGGCGCCGGCTGGTTGGCAGTGACGACAACGGCAAGGTTGCGGAAGCGGGTGTCCTCGGCGAGCACCGCGAGGAACGCGTCGACCACGCGCGGCGAAAACCCTTCGCCGAGCACGATGCCGTCGATGTCGCGGCTCGACAGATGCTTGGCGGCGGCTTCGATGCTCAGCGCGCCGACGACCGCCATGCGTTCGCCGAGCGCGACCGACAGGCCGGGCAGGGAGCTGCCGCGGCCGAGCAGCAGCACGGTCGCGTCATCCAGGGGATCTGTTTCCGGCAGGGTGGCGCCGGGTGCCTTCTTCTCATCGAGACGGCGCAGCACGGTGGTGTGCAGCGTGCGGACACGCAGCGCCGCGCGCAGCCGCGCCAGCAGCCGCTCGTGATTGTCGCTGCCATGCAAGGGAATGGCGTGGTCGGGCAGGACAGCGCCACCGGGCGCGATGGCGATCAGCGGCACGTAGGGCTTGCGCGCACCGACATGACGCGAGACCGCCGCCAGCTCGGTTGCATCAGCATCCTCGACGACGGCGACGACCGCGGCCGGCTGAACCCGGGACATCGTGCTGATCGCATCAGCCCAGCGCGTCTCGACGGAGGGGAGAATTTGCGCCACCGCGAGGGCCGCACTCAGCGAAGGCCGCGTGGACGAGGAGACGATGAGAAGCGGGCCTTGTGGGGACATCCAGGAAACTCAGGATACGCTGGGCGATACGTCGCGATCCTAGGTCCCTCCCGTTAACGCAGCGTCAACACTGTTCCAAACATGACGGTTCCGTAGTGGTCCGGACAGCAGGATCAGCCGCCCGGGCCGGCGCGGTCGCGGAAGGCCTCGACCATCAGCGGATTGAGTCCGAGCTCGGCGAGCGCTTCCCGCGCGCGCGCATTGTCCATCGCGCGGCCCGCGAGGCGGTGACCGCTGAGACGGTCGGGCAGAGCGGTCAGCAGCGCGCCCTGGCCGAGCCGCCGCGACCATTCGTGCAGGTCCTGCGCAAGGAAGCGGTAGCCGCCAACGGCCATCACGCCGGCCGGCGGCGCCGTGATCGAGATCGTGTCCTGGGCACGGTCGAGGCGCACCGCATACTCGGTGTCGACGTAGTCGCGCGGCGCTGCCGGCATCAGCGAGTCGCTCGGCGGCGGCGGAGGGGCGTAGGCGGCGAGCACGACCATCGGCCCCCGCAGCCCGAGCGTGCCCTTCGGCGTCACCAGGATCTCGCCGGCGATCGACGAGCCCGGCTGTTCGCGCGGCGCGCCCTGGCGGCCCGGTTTGACCGGGCCGGGACTGCCATCGGCCGCGGTGCGGCGCACGGCGAACAATCCGGCTTCGCCGAACAGATAGACGTCGGTCATCTCGATGTCGCGCGTCTTCCACGATGCGCTCGACGCCACCTGCTCGGGCGCGCGCCACATGCCGAGCACGTAACGCAGGTTCGGCAGCCGCGAGGCGAGGTCGCCCTCGTCGAGACGCAAGGCGAGTTGGGCCGGCGCGATCAGCGTATCGCAGGCCAGCTCCGCGAGCTGCTGTTCCAGCGCGTCGGCGTCGAACGGGTGGTGCAGCGCAAGGGTGCCGCCGGACAACAGCCAGGTCACGACCGAAGCGGCAAGGCCGGCGAATGACGACGGCAGGAAGGCCGACATCATGTTCACGCCCTGCGGCAGATCGCTCTCGAGCGAGACGGCGAGCCCCCCGGCGATCAGGCTCAAATGGGTGCGCGGGACGGCGCGGAAGCCGTCGGCGGTCACGTCGAACGAGACGATCGCGGCCTTGCGGCCGTCCGGCATCAGCCCACGCGTCGAGCGCGAAGGCTTCGCGATCGACTGGTCGAGCGAATACATCCCCTCGGGCAGGTCGGAGCCGAAGCCGCAGACGTGGCGGATCGAGAACGCCTCCGCCGCCGCATTCATCGCGAGATCGGAATGGATCACGCCGTCGATCTTCGACATCGTGACGATGGCGCGCGCGCTGGTGCGGTTCAGCGCCGCCACGAGCTCCGACTGACGCCACAGCAGTGGGAACACGGCGACGACGAGGCCGGCGCGATGCGCGGCCAACACCGTCAGCACGAACTCGATCGTGTTGGGCAGCTGGACCGCGATCACCGAATGGGCGGGCAGGCCGGCGTCGATGAAGTGCGCCGCCAGCGCCGAGATCACGCGATCGGCTTCGGCATAGGTCAGGCGCATCGGCGGCCGCCCGGTGACGCGCTGCTTGTTGATGGGATCGACCAGCGCGACCGCATCCGGCTTGCGCGCCAGGATGCGTTGAAACAACGCGTCGAGCGTCGGCGACGTATTGGCCTGATTCACCTGTTGCCCCGTACTTTCACGGACCCGGCCACGACCAATTGCCCCGATTGGTCACTTCCGTGCCGGCTCCGGCCGCTGCCACCAGCTCTCCGGGAGCGCTCCCGTCAAAGCCGTCCTCTTTGGCCGTTCTATACGATTCCACCGCGCGATCCATTCCTCGGCGGCATTGAGCACTGGAATAGCGTAGAACCCCGCCATAAGAGTACGGTCCAATGCGCGAACCGTCGAGATAAATTCCGGCCTGTCGCGGGCGCGCAACAGCGCCGCGATCATGGCGTCGATCGCCGGGTCTCTGGCCCCCATGTAGTTGCGGGTTCCGGTGCGGTCGGCGGCCTCGCTGCCCCAGTAGAACGCCTGCTCGTTGCCGGGGGATAGCGACTGGTCCCAGCGGTTCTGGATCATGTCGAACTCGAAGCTCAGGCGGCGCTGGTCGAACTGCACGGGATCGACCACCCTGATCGAGGCATTGATACCGGCCCGCTTGAGACTGCCGGCGTAAGCCAGTGCGATGCGCTCCTGATCGCGCGTCGTGACCAGGATCTCGAAGGCGAGGGGGGCCCGCGTGGTCCGATGCCGCAATACCGTCCCGTCGAGGCCATATCCGGCCTCGTTAAGCAGATCGAGCGCCGCCTTCAGCGTTGCGCGGTCGCGGCCGGATCCGTCGGTGATCGGCAACCGGTAGCTGCCGTCCATGATGTCGGCGGGGATCTGCGTGGCGTAGGGCTTCAACAGCTCAAGCTCGGTCGCGTCGGCCGGACGTCCATAGGCGGACAGCTCCGAGCCGGCGAAATAGCCGCCGCTGCGGCGGTACAGCCCGAAGAAGTAGTTGCGGTTGATCCATTCGAAATCGAACAGCAACGTCAGCGCACGGCGCACCTTCACGTCGGCGAACACCGGCCGCCGCGTGTTGAACACCAGGAACTGCGAGGGCTGCGGCATCCCCGAGGTGAAGCTGTCGCGGATGACCTCGCCATTGCGTGCGGCCGGGAAGTCATAGCCGTCGTGCCAGCGCAGCGGCTCGGTCTCGACGCGGAAGTCGTACAGCCCGCGCTTGAAGGCTTCGAACTGTCCGTTGGACTCGCGGTAGTAGTCGAGCCTGACCTCGTCGAAGTTCCACAATCCGCGGTTGACCGGCAGGTCGCGTCCCCAATAGTCCGGATTGCGGGTGAGGGTGACACTGGATCCCGGCTGCACCGCGGTGACCCGATATGGGCCTGACCCGAGCGGCGCGGTTATCGTCGTGTCCTCGAAGCTCGGCACGTCCGTCGCGTGCTTCGCCAGAATCGGCATCAGGCCGAGGATCAGCGGCAGCTCGCGGTCTTCCGTTCCACCGAAATCGAACCGGATGGTCAGCGGGTCGAGCACGTCGGCCCTGGCCACCTTGCCGTAGAACTGCCGGTGGTTGGGGCGGCCGTGATCGCGCAGCAGCGCAAAGGAGAACGCCACGTCCTCGGCGAGCACGGGGCTGCCGTCGGAGAAGCGGGCACGCGGGTCGAGCCGGAAGGTGACATAGGTCCTGTTCTCGTCGGTCTCGACGGATTTCGCGAGCAGGCCATACAGCGTGAACGGCTCGTCGTTGCCGCGGGTGAGCAGGCTCTCGACCACATAGCTGCGGATTTGCTGCACCGCGAGACCGCGGACGATGAACGGATTCAGGCTATCGAAGGTGCCGAGCAGTCCCCAGACCAGACGGCCGCCCTTGGGCGCGTCGGGATTCGCATAGGGCATGTGGTCGAAGTCGGCCGGCAAGGCCGGGAGACCGTGCATGGCGATCGCCGCAGTCTCTGCCGCGTTCGCCGTGGGGGTGTAGACCGCGGGCAACAATGCCAGGACCACGGCGACCCATCCCGCGGCCGCGCTGAACATGCGCTGCAGCATCAGGATCGGGGCGCAAGCATTTGATTCGGAACAGGTCACAAGGGGCTTTTACCACAGGCTCGCCAGCGCTAGACCGCGGCTTCGACATGGTCTCGCGGCATTGATTCTTCCGCGCACCGCGTTAAGAAGGCGGGCGATTGAGTTAGGGCGGCAACGCCTGTCACTTAACCGCCTCATTTCCTGAGGAGACAGCCGCTTCAACGGCTTGGTGTGGCGCCTTTGGCGGTCTCGGGCGCTGCCGTTCAGAAAGGGTTTTCCGCAATGAATTTCCGTGACTTGGCCTCGTCGGTTGGGCCGCGTGGGCGGCTTGTCGCGCTGCTCGCGGTCACCGCGCTGGCCGTTTCCTTCGCTCCTTCGGTTGCGCAGGCTCAAGCGCCGAAGGCGAAGGCTCCGGCTGCCGCTCCCAAGGCTCCCGCGCCGGCCGCCCAGGCCCCTGCCATTCCTCCCGCCGGCGGCCAGCCTCAGGCTCAGGCTCAGCAGGAGATGCCGCAGCTGATCTACGCGCCGTGGACCAAGTTCTGCCTGAAGGGGCAGGATGCCAACGCCAAGCAGGTCTGCTTCATCGGCAAGGACGGCCGCATCGAATCCGGTCAGCCTGTGGTTGCAGCCGTCATCATCGAACCCGAAGGCGAGCCGAAGAAGATCCTGCGTGTGACCTTGCCGCTCGGCATGCAGCTCCAGCCCGGAACCCGCATCGTCATCGACAACAACCAGTTCATGGAAGGAAAGTACGTCATCTGCTTCCAGAACGGCTGCATGTCGGACTACGAAGCGACGCCCGAATTCGTGAACAGCCTCAAGAAGGGCCAGACCCTCTACGTCCAGGCGATCAACTCGAACGGCACCGCGCTGACGCTGCCGCTGCCGCTGCAGGAAGGCAACAGCAGCTTCGCCAAGGCCTATGATGGTCCGCCGACCGACCCGAAGCAGTTCGAAGAGACCCAGAAGAAGCTGCAGGAAGAGCTGCAGAAGCGCGCCGAGGAGCAGCGCAAGAAGCTCGAGCAGACCCAGCCAGGCCAGCCGCAGGCGAAGCAGTAACGCTGGCCGGGCCCGTCCCGCATCATCAAAAGGCGCTCCATTCGGGGCGCCTTTTTCATTCTGCGAGCTGATGCGAGGGGGAACTTGCGAGCCGGGACCGAACGATGAGGGGCTTGCGCCGACGGCGCTCAGGCGAAGCTCTCTGGTCGAGCAGGTCAGTTCATCAGCGGATTGCGCGGACGATAGCCGCCCGATTTGTCCTTGATGAAGATCTCCGCAACCTGGGAATGGCGGATCGGCTCGCCGGACTCGTCGGGAACCAGGTTCTGCTCGGAAACATAGGCGACGTATTCGGATTCCGCGTTCTCGGCCAGCAGGTGATAGAATGGCTGGTCCTTATGCGGACGGACCTCCTCGGGAATCGACAGCCACCATTCCTCGGTGTTGTTGAACTCCGGATCGATGTCGAAAATCACGCCCCGGAACGAGAACACCCGATGCCGGACGATCTGGCCGATCTGAAACTTGGCAGTTCGTGCTTTGATCATCCCAGTCGAATAGACCAGGACGGGGAGCGATGCTAGTGCCCCGCGGGCGGATTTAATCTAGACCAATCCGAGTCGCGTCAAGCCGCGACGCCCCCGCATTCCAGGCCCTTCCCAGGCTCCCTCAGGGGGCCATCTTCCGAGCCCATGTTCGACATTCTCAATCTGGCCCTGCCTTATTTCGGCGTCGTTTTCATAGGCTTCGCCTGCGGTAAGTCGAGGAGGCTGCCCGAAGCCGGGCTCGCCTGGATGAACTTCTTCCTGCTCTACGTCTCGCTGCCCGCCTTGATGTTCAACCTCATCGCGCGGACGCCGTTCACCGAGCTGAGCAACCCTCCCTTCCTGGTTGCAACGACGCTCGCCACCATGCTCACCTTCGCCCTGGCGCTCGTGCTCGGCAAGGCCATCGGGCGGCTGTCGCTCCGCGAGGCGACCATGGCCGGGCTCGCGGGTGGCTACGGCAATATCGGCTATATGGGGCCTGGGCTGGCGCTGGCCGTGCTCGGGACCAAGGCGGCGGCGCCGACCGCGCTGATCTTCTGCTGCGACAGCATCTTCCTGTTCTCGATCGTGCCGCTGCTCGTCGAGCTGACCGAGCGCGATCATGCCTCGGTGGTGCACGCGATGCGCACCGTGCTGCGCCAGATCCTGCAGAACCCGCTGATCATGGCCACCGCCGCCGGCATCCTGGCGGCCGCGTTCCAGTTGCATCCGCCGACCGTTCTCGACCGCACCCTGCAGTTCCTGCAGAACGCCGCTGCGCCGACGGCGCTGTTCGCGCTCGGCGTGACCGTGGCGTTGCGCCCGTTCGAGCGGCTGCCCTGGGAGGTGCCGGTCCTGACCGTGGTGAAGCTCGTCGTTCACCCGCTGCTGTCGTTCGGGCTGATGCTGCTGTTCGGGCCGTTCGCGCAGCCCTGGGCGGCGACCGCGGTGCTGATGGCGGCGCTGCCGCCGGCGCTCAATGTGTTCGTGATCGCGCGCCAGCACGACAGCTGGATCGAGCCGGCCTCATCGGCGGTGCTGATCGGCACCTTCGCCTCGGTGATCACCCTGACCAGCGTGATGTGGCTGATCCAGACTGGCCGGCTGGCGTTTCCCTGACGGTGCTCAACCGGCCCTGCGCGTGGCTCTCCATGACGGCGCCAGGCCCTCGCGCATCGCGAGCCGTCGCAGCGGACCGATGCCGCTCATGAGGTGCATGCCGACGGCGCGCAGCGACTGCATCGGCAGAAGATCGCTGAGCAGCGAGCGGTTGGCGACGTCGATGGCGAAGGTGCGGCTCAGGATATCGGCGCGGCGCGCCGCACCATAGCGCGCGAGCACCTGCGGCGCACCGATATCCTCGCCGGCCGCATTGGCCTTGCGCACGACATCTGCGATGTCGATGCCGTCGCGCAGGCCGAGGTTCAGTCCCTGCGCACCGATCGGCGGCACCACATGCGCGGCCTCGCCGACCAGGGCGATCCGGTTTTGCGCGTAGCTCAAGGGCCGCTCGATCGCGAGCGGAAACACATGGCGGCCCGGCTCGACGCGCACCCGGCCGAAGATCGAGTGCGACTGCCGCTCGGCGGCGGCGGACAGGGCGTCGTCGTCGAGCGCGAACAGCCGGTCGGCCTCCTTCGGGGCCGCGACCCAGACAACGCTGCAGCGGTCGCCCGGCAGCGGCACGAACACGCAGGGTCCCTGCGGCGTGTGGAATTCCGTCGACACGTTGTGATGCGGCCGTGCATGGGTGATGTTGAAGGTCAGCGCCGACTGCTGCAGCGTGCGCCGGCTCACGCCGATGCCGGCGGCCTCGCGGCACAGCGAATGCCGGCCATCGGCGCCGACCACGAGCCGCGCCGTCAGCACGCGGCCCGATGCGCTGGTGACGGTCACCGCATCGGCATCGCTGCGCACGCTGTCCGCATCCTCGGCGATCCGCACCAGGCCGTCGATCTCGCCGGCGCGTTGTTCCAGCGCGTCGACCAGGACGGCATTGGCGATGTTGTAGCCGAACATTTCGAGACCGATCTCGTCGGCGACGAAGCGCACCTCCGGGGCTCGGATCAGCCGGCCGGTATCGTCGACAAGCCGCATCGCCTTGAGGCCGGCGGCGCGGTCACGGCACGCCGACCAGACGCCAATCTCGTCGAGGAAGTCGACCGAGCCGCCGAGCAGGGCGGTGGTGCGGTTGTCGGCATACGGCGCCTGGCGGGCTACGAGCGCCGTCCGCGCCCCGGTCTGCGACAGGGCAATGGCGGCGGCGAGCCCGGCGGGTCCGCCGCCGACGACGATGACATCAAAGCTGGCGTCTGTGTTGCTCATCCGGGAACATTTGACGTTCCGGCAGGGCTTTTTCAAGGGTATTGCGTGAGCCTGCGCGGCGCATCGCCGCAACGGCGGATATGCAATCGGCTCCGATTCCTGATAGCACTGGCGCCGCATGGATCAGTTGAGACCAGAGAGCAGGGTCGCCGCAACGCCGGCGCATCGCGTCGCGGCGTTCTCGGTGCACGTCTTCACCGCGCTCGGTGCGGGCGTCGCGCTGCTGGCGATGCTCGAGGCCGTGCGCGAGCATTGGACTGCGATGTTCTGGTGGCTCGGCGCCGCGCTCGTCATCGACGGCATCGACGGGCCTCTGGCGCGCCGGCTCGACGTCGTCCATGTGCAGCCGGACTGGTCGGGCGACGTGCTCGATCTGGTGGTGGATTTCACGACCTATGTGTTCGTGCCGGCCTACGCCATCACCGCCAGCGGCATGCTGCTGCCGCTCGCCGCGCCGGTCATCGGCGTCGGCATCGCCGTCACCGGCGCGCTGTATTTCGCCGATCGCCGCATGAAGAGCGACGACAATCATTTTCGCGGGTTTCCGGGACTCTGGAACATTGCGGCATTCTATCTGTTCCTGCTGCATCCCTCGCCATCGTTGGCGACCCTCGGTCTCGCGGTCCTGATCGCGCTGACCTTCGTCCCATTCCATGTCATCCACCCGGTGCGCGTCGAGCGGCTGCGCTGGCTGACGCTGCCGCTGGTCGCGCTCTGGGGCGTCCTGGTCATCGACGTGCTGGGAAACAACTTCGCCGTGGGCTCGATCGTGACGACCTTGTTGTGCGCGATCGCCCTCTACATCGTCGCGAGCGACTCCGCGATCCGCCTGCTGAGATCCTTGAAAGCATGATCGACCTTCTGACCAGTCCCGAAGCGTGGGCCGCGCTGCTCACTCTGACCGCCCTCGAGATCGTTCTCGGCATCGACAACGTCATATTCCTGTCGGTGATCACCTCGCGCATCCCGCAGCCGCAGGCGACACGCGCCCGCCAGATCGGGCTGGCGTTGGCCCTGATCTTCCGCATCCTGCTGCTCAGCGTGCTGGTCTGGCTGATCGGGCTGACGCAGCCGGTGTTCACGATCGGCGGCGTGGGCTTCTCCTGGCGCGACATCATCCTGATCGCCGGCGGCCTGTTCCTGATCGCCAAGGCCACGCACGAGATCCATGCCGAGGTCGAGGCGCGCGAGGAGGAGGAGGGGTCGCAGGGCGGCGGCGCCAACAAGTTCTTCTGGGTGATCCTGCAGATCATCGTCATCGATCTCGTGTTCTCGCTGGACTCGATCATTACCGCGATCGGCATGGCCCAGGATCTCGAGATCATGATCGCCGCCGTCATCATCGCCATGGTCATCATGTACGTGTCCTCGGGACCGGTGGCGCGTTTCGTGGCGAACCATCCGACCACCAAGATGCTGGCGCTCGCCTTCCTGGTGCTGATCGGCGTCGCGCTGGTCGCCGACGGCTTCAAGTTCCACATCCCGCGCGGCTACATCTACTTCGCGATCGTCTTTGCGCTGGCGGTCGAGGCCTTCAACGTGATGGCGTCGCGCAACCGCAGGAAGCGCAACGCCTGACCGGTGCCGAGTTGACAAGGCCGCCGTGATCGCCTTCGCTTTTGCCGCCGGCAGCGCCGGGTGCGCGGCCGGAGGTCGGCTCCTTCAACGGAGCCGGATGTCCGATGAGAATCAGGTAAGTGTCGAAGGTTCTTTCGCCGGATTCCCGGACGCGGCGATGGAGAGTCCGAAGGGGAGATGGCGGGATGGTCAAGGCGGTGCGCGTGCACAAGGTGGGAGGCCCCGAGGCGCTGGTCTATGAGCCGGTCGATCTCGCCGCGCCCGGCCCCGGCGAGGTCCGCATCCGCCAGCACGCGATCGGCCTCAACTTCATTGACGTGTACTATCGCACCGGACTGTACAAGGCGCCCGGCCTGCCGTTCATCGCCGGCAACGAGGCGGCAGGCGAGGTGATCGCCGTGGGGCCCGGCGTCACTCATTTCCATCCCGGCGACCGCGTCGCGTATTATGAGAACCTCGGCGGCTATGCCACCGAGCGCAACATCGCCTGGCAGCGCCTGGTCAAGCTGCCCGACCATATCACCTATGAGCAGGGCGCGGTGCTGATGCTCAAGGGGCTGACGGTCTGGTATCTGCTGCACAAGACCTTCAAGGTCGAGCCGCACCATCGCGTGCTGATCCACGCCGCCGCCGGCGGCATCGGCCTGCTGGCCTGCCAGTGGGCGCGCGCGCTCGGCGCGCACGTCATCGGCACCGTCGGCTCCAAGGCGAAGGCGGATCTCGCGCTGGCCAATGGCTGCGACCACGTCATCCTCTACAACGAGGAGGACTTCGTCGCGCGGGTCAAGCAGATCAGCCGCGGCGAATTGTGCGACGTGGTCTATGACGGCGTCGGCAAGTCGACCTTCCCCGGCTCGTTGTCCTGCCTGAAGCAGCGCGGCCTGTTCGTCAGCTTCGGCAACGCCTCGGGTCCGGTGCCGCCGTTCTCGATCGCCGAACTCAACAGTCATGGCTCTCTGTTCGCGACCCGGCCGAAGCTCAACGACTATATCGGCAAGCGGTCCGAACTGCTGGAGGGCGCCGATACGCTGTTCTCGGCGGTGATCAGCGGCAAGCTGCACGTGCCGATCAATCACGCCTATGCGCTGAAGGATGCGGGTCGGGCGCATGCCGACCTCGAAAGCCGCGCCACGACCGGGGCCTCGATCCTCAAGCCTTAACAGCCGGCCTTAACAGCCGCGCGACCGAGCCCTGTCGCTACACCTCGCCCCGGATCGAAGCGTCGCCGGCTGCCGCGCGACTCCAGAGCACCGCATCGGTCTGCGCTGCCGTCGACGCCTCGATCCGAGCCGGCGCGAGGCTGTCTTGCCCGTCCCGCCAGGCGCGCTCGCGCTCGGGGTCGTCGAGCGCCAGAACGAGACCCTGGTTGAGCTCATACAGGCCAGAGGCGAGCCCCGCAGCGACGAGCGCCGCCCTGAGCGAATCCTGCACCAGCGCGCGCAGCGCGAGGTGTGGTGCCGAGACCGGCACGTCGACCTCGCGGCCGGCCATGGCCTGTGCGCAGGCGCGCCGGTCGAACGAGGCATGCCCGCGGCAGGCGAGCGGACGCGCGGGATGGATGATGCAGCCGCCGCGTACGAGGAATGGGCAGGGCTGACGCAACTTCATCCGCGCGGTGTCGCTCAATCCGTGCGTCGCGCGGTTGGCGAGCTTGATCCGGCGCGACAGCGAGCCGAGCGCCTTAGCCGGCATGCGCTGGTCGATCTGCCGGACATAGCGCGCGAGCAGGAAGATCTCCGGTGCCGTCGCGGTCACGCGCAATGCGCAACAGGAGGGGCAGCCCTTGGCGCAGGCGAGGGCGGGCAGATGCGCCGTCTGGGCATCGATATTGGCTTCGAACAGATCGAAAGCGCGGTCGGCGAGCGTCTCAGCGCAGTTCTGCGATGCCCTGCACGCTGCCAGCAGCGAGCTGAACGCCCGCTTCAGTTCGGTGAAAGCCGCATCGCTCAATGCTGTCCTCCAAAGACCCGACGATCAAAACGCCGGACGGTCAAAACGCCAGCGACCGCGGCGCACCCGGCGCACCGCGGTCGACAGGGGCAGGGCAGAGAGGACGCTCACTGCCACACCCAGCCCGAAAGCCGATGTCAGGCAATGCCCTTGAGGATCGCCTCGAAACAGGGGCGGGGGATGCGGAAGAAGCCGCGGCCGCCGGCGAAGGTCTGATAATGCGGACGCGCCATGTCGAGCAGGCGCTCATACCATTCATTGGCGGTCAGGCTGGCGGGCTTCTCGCCGATCGAGTTGATGTCCGAGTTCGGGAAGAAGCGAACGTGGATCAGCACCTCTTCGGTCGCGGCCAGGGCGATGTGGCTGCCGCTGTCGTCGACCGGCAACGCCCGAGCCAGATTGTCTC
Organism: Bradyrhizobium sp. HKCCYLRH2015; assembly: GCF_051168215.1. Lineage (NCBI taxonomy): Bacteria > Pseudomonadati > Pseudomonadota > Alphaproteobacteria > Hyphomicrobiales > Nitrobacteraceae > Bradyrhizobium > Bradyrhizobium sp. HKCCYLRH2015. The sequence goes on from NZ_JBNPUO010000004.1 coordinate 288,804, forward strand.
TCGCCATTCTTGCATCTCCTTCTATCGTGCCGACCTCGTTGTCGGCGGATGATCATCAGCTTGGTCCCGGCAAGCCTCTCTCCTCCGAGCTGATCACATCCCGTACAACGCTATATCAGGACAGATATAACGTAAGTCATCGGATCGCAGGTGTTTGGCGCGATCAGGATCGTTGTTCGGGGGGACAGCTGTCCTTGATCCAAGTCAAATGGCGGCGAGCCCGACCTCGGTGTTTGTGCCTCATCTGTAGGCAGCCGGCACGCAGGCTTCGCATGTGGCACGGAGCCTGCGTCTTGAACGGCATTCGATCAGGCGACGCAGCGCGCGGCGCCGACCTTGGTCAGGATTCCGTCCAGCGTGTCGATCATCGCCGCGATCTCATCGCGAGTCACATTGAGGGCCGGCATGAAGCGTAGCGCATCCGGACGCGGCGCGTTCAGCAGCAGGCCGAGCTCGAAGGCGTGCGCAACGATCGCCGGCGCGATCGGCCTGATCACGTCGAGCGCAAGCAGCAGACCACGGCCGCGCACTTCGCCCAGGCCGTGCCTTGCCGAGATGCGCTGCAACTCGCTCTCCAGATAGATCCCGTTGTCCGCGACAGCCTTCAGAAACTCCGGCTTCTCGATCACATCGAGCACGGCGAGTCCCGCCGCACACATCAGCGGATTGCCGTTGAAGGTGCCGCCCTGATCGCCATGCTCGAAGCAAGACGCCTCGTCGGTCGCCAGCAGGGCGGCGAGCGGAACGCCGCCGCCGATGCCCTTGCCCAGGGTCATGATGTCCGGGAGGACGTCGGCATGCTCATAGCCGAACAGTTTTCCGGTGCGGCCCATGCCGGTCTGGATCTCGTCGACGATCAGCAGCAGCCCGTGCCTGGTGGTCAGCGCCCGCAACTGCTGCAGGAACTCGTCGGTCGCGGGCCACACGCCGGCCTCGCCCTGGATCGGCTCCAGCATGATCGCCACCGTCTTGTCGGAGATCAGGGCCTCGACCGAGGCGATGTCATTCAGCCGTGCCTTTGGAAAGCCCGGGACCTTGGGCTCGAACAGCGGCTCGAACGCCTTCTTGCCCGAAGCCGACATCGTCGCCAGCGTGCGGCCGTGGAAGCCGCCCTCGAAGGTGATGATCTCGTATGCGCCGTTCTTGCGCAGAGCGCCGTATTTGCGGGCGAGCTTGATGGCGCCTTCATTGGCTTCGGCGCCCGAATTGGTGAAGAACACCTGGTCGAAGCACGAGCGGTCGACCAGCGCCTTAGCGAATTGGAGGCTGGTGTCGTTGAAATAGGCCGGGCTCGGCGTGATCAGGCGTGCCGCCTGGTGGGCGAGCGCGCTGGCCAGCTCCGGCGGCGCGTGGCCGAGCGAGTTCACGGCCCAGCCCTGGACGAAGTCGAGGTAGCGCTTGCCGCCGTCGTCCCATAACCAGGAACCCTTGCCCTGAACGAAGACGGTGCGCGGGCGCGCCGTGATCTCCATCAGAGCGTCGTAGGGATGGGAGGCGGTCAGCATGTGCAATCTCCTATGCTCAGGGGGAAGCGGGGGCCAAAAAGCGAGAAGGCCGCTCCTTTGCGGGAGCGGCCTTCTCGAAAACCTGGAGCTGATGAGCTAGCTGATCAGCAACGTTTTCGGACATGGCGCGCCCCGGCATCGTCACGGCGGTGACGACGGCAAACGGCGGCGCGGCGGTTGGTCCGGTTGAAGATCATGCGGCGGCCATACAGGCAAATCGCAACCGGTGTCAAGATGCCGGCCTGCAGACTGCAACAAGGGCCGCCGCTCCAGGAAGCGGCGAGGGAAGCGCCGCCGGTGCGAAGCCCGCTCGATCCGGTCTCGGGTCTCGCACTTTAGTGACAACTTTACCAAACATTTAGCGGCTGTGTTTACCCTCCCTGGGCAGCTTGAAAATGCAAGCGCTCAGGACGAGCGATGTCGAACCCCCATCTCACGATCGCCGAAGAAGTGCAGGCGGCCATAGCCACCGGCTCAGCCGACCGCTGCTCCGGCGTGGCCGAGCGGGTCGCCTCCCTGTTCGTCGCCTCTGCCGGCAGCCTGGATATCGAGCAGCACGCGCTGTTTGCCGACGTCTTCGAGCGTCTCGTCAATACCATCGAGCTGCGTGCGCTGGCCGACGTCGGGGCCCGGATCGCACTCGCCGAACTCAGCGCCCAGCTTGCCCCGATCCCGCAGGCGCCGGCCGGCGTGATCCGGCGGCTGGCCCATCATGACGACATCGCCGTCGCGGGGCCGGTGCTTTCGGAATCGCCGCGGCTGAGCAGCGAGGATCTGATCGAGATCGCGCAGACGCGCAGCGAGAAGCACCTGATGGCGATCGCCGGGCGCTGGTGGCTGCAGGAGATAGTGACCGACGCGCTGCTCGCGCGACGCTATCCGAGCGTGAGCCGGCAACTCATGAAGAACCCCGGGGCGCGGGTGTCACCCGCCGGATTTGCCGCCATCGTGGCGCAAGCGGCGGGAGACGCGGAGCTCACGGTCGCGGCCGGCATCCGCGCCGATCTGCCGACAGCCTTGCGCAGGACCCTGTTGCAGCGCGCGACGGAGGCGGTGAGGGTGCGCCTGCTCGCGTCGGCGCCGCCGCATCTCTACGAGGAAATTCGCAGCGCCATTTCATCGGCCACGCTCGACGCCGAGCGCGAAATGTCGCGCAATCGCGACGCGGGCAGTTCCAAGGTGGCAGTCGGCCAGCTGAAGCAGGGCGGCAAACTGACCGAAGGCGCGCTGCTGGAATTTGCCCGCCAGCGGCGTTACGGCGAGACGATCGCGGCCATCGCGGAGCTCGCGAAATGCAGCATCGAGCTGGTGCGGCCGCTGATGCAGAGCCTGCGCAGCGACGGCATTCTCGTGCCGTGCAAGGCCGCTGGACTGAGCTGGGTCACGGTTGCCGCGATCCTCGATAGCCGGTTCGTTTCAGGCGCAACGCCCCCCGACGAGCTGACCAAGCTCAAGAACAAATATCTCGAACTGAAGCAGGACGAGGCGCTTCGCCTGCTGAAGCTCTGGTCGGTTCGTACCACGGGCTCCTCGCACTGAGGACGGCTCGCCCGGGGCCGCAAAGGCGCTTGGGCGACCTGCTGCGGTGCAGCAAGACAACCGACGGGCGTTCGGCCATATCCACGCACCTTTGATCTTTTAAAATCAGGGGTTGTATCGTATCCTCTCCGCTGCCTGCGGGAGATGCCCCGGTCAGACCGGTCAGGAATGACTCCCGTCGAGGAGATCGTGATGGGTGTCGAGCTTCGTCCGCTGGGCGTGACCTGCAACATCATGTGCCAGTATTGCTACCAGAACCCGCTCCGGGACAGCGGCAGCCTGCGCCCGCGCTATGACATCGATGCGATGCTGGCCGCCCTCGCAGAGGACGATGAGCCGTTCACGTTGTTCGGCGGCGAGCCGCTGCTGCTGCCCCTGCCGGATCTCGAGAGGCTGTGGGCATTCGGACTGGCGCGCTTTGGCCGCAACCGGATCCAGACCAATGGCACGCTCATCACAGACCGCCACATGGAGCTGTTCGCGACCTATGCGGTTCATGTCGGCATTTCCATCGACGGCCCTGACGCTTTGAATGATGTCCGCTGGGCCGGGTCCCTCGACAGGACGCGGGACCTCACCAAGAGCGTCGATCGTGCGATCGCCGGACTGTGCGAGCGGGGCCTGCATCCGAGCCTGATCATCACGATGCATCGGGGCAATGGCCTGCCGCAGCACTGGCCCTCGATGGACAGCTGGCTGCTGGAGATGCAGGCGAGGGGGGTGCGAAATGTCAGGCTGCATGCACTCGAGGTCGACTCGCCCGCCGTGCAGGCGCATTGGGCGATGACCGATCCCGAAACCATCGCGGCGTTTCTGCACTTCTACCGATTCGAGCGCGAGCACCTCACCTCGATGCGCTTCGATATCTTCGACGAGATGCGCGCGCTTCTTCGTGGGCTGGACGACCAGACCGGTTGCGTCTGGCATGGCTGTGATCCGTATACGACCGGCGCGGTGCACGGCATCGAGGGATTTGGCGAGCGCAGCAATTGCGGCCGCACCAACAAGCGCGGGATCGACTTCATCAAGACCGAGGCTGCCGGCTATGAGCGCAGCATTGCCCTGTGGTTCACCCCGCAGCCGGCCGGCGGCTGCCGCGACTGCCGCTTCTTCGCGATGTGCAAGGGCCAATGCCCGGGAACCTCGATCGACGGCGATTGGCGCAACCGCAGTGCGCAATGCGCGCTCTGGACCGCGCTGTTTGTCCAGATCGAGGAAGACCTGCTCGCTGCAGGCGAAACGCCGTTGTCCTGCGATCCTCGTCGCGCCGAGATCGAGCACAGGCTCATCAAGTCGATGATGGACGGCCGGGTCCCGTTGCTGACGGAGATCATGGACGATTTGAGTGGATCGCCGCCTGTGGCGGTTTGAGATCCAGGACGTTTGCGAAAGAGAATTTGGCCGATCAAATGTCCGAGCATGCCGCGATCCTCCCTCCGATCCGCCCGCCATTCGTTCGCATCGGCTGGGCCTCGGAGGCTGCGAGAAAGGTGTGGGAGCCGCGCTTCGAGCTGATCAGGACGGAGTGGAAAGTGTTGCGTTGGCGGGCGGTCGCGGCCGGTTTGAGCCGGGCATCGATCAGCACCGTCAACCCCGAAGCTCTCGATGAGATGGCGCTGCAGGTCGAACGCGCAGGGCTCGCGCTCATACCAGTCCGACTGGCGGTCGAGGCGGTCCCGAAATTGTCGTCGTCGCAGACGCGGGCAAGACTGCCGCTCGAAGTCACCATCGCTGTCGTCCGTGCTCGCGACACGGATGAGTTCGAAGCCGACTGGCAGCGCGATCCGGCACGCACATTGCGGGACTGGGCAGGGTGTCCCCATTGTTGCGCCGAGGCGCTGCGCCGCCGCGAGCGCCGGCCGCTGGATCCGGTCTGGGCGAGCGCGCTGTTCGAGAGAACCGAAGCGTCGGGACATCGGCGGATCGAGCTGCCGTCGCGGCCGGCGACGAACATGCTCTGGCGGTCAATTGATCTCTGCATCATCCCGCACTGGCCTTGCCGGCTCGATTGCCCGGCAAGCGCCGCGCTCGCGGCGAACATGCTCGCATTCGGCCGAGCGCATTGCGGGCAGACGACGGAGTGGCTGCTCGATGTCCTGACATGGCCGGCCGAGTGGTCGATGATGCACGGCATCGCCGAGCTGCACGCGCCGGTCTGCCGGATCACGGCATCGACCTCCTACAGCAGCGCACGCCGCGAAATTATCTATCATGGCGCGACCTGGCCCGTTGAAGGCGCGAGCGGCTTGCGCTTCCCGTATCGGGCACCATCGCGCGAACGCTGGACGGGGTCGAAGAGCTTTCGTGGGGGAACGCTGACGACAGGGTAGGCGGTCCTACTTCCCTAGCCCGAGTGAAAATACAATCTCCGCGAGTTGTGATGTATCTACTGCCGCAAAAGTGTTATATACTCCGCTTTGCGTTGATTGACCACCTTCATTGCCAAGAGCGATTATCGGGAGACTCCAAGATGTCTTACATGGACAAGAAGATTCAAATCACTGCGGACCTTGCGAAAGTGAAGGCTGCGGCGGCCCAGCTGAAGAGCCAGGCCAATGCCGCGGACGAGCTCCAGAAGGATCCGCAGGGATATCTCGCCCAAGTCGGCATCGAGATCGATTCGAACACGGCCGATCTGATCAAGGATCGCCTGTCGGGCCAGAAGGCGACCGCCGCGCCTGCTTCGGTCATTCACGTCGACGTCTGACCGCGATCTCAAGCCGGCCGGACAATGTCTGCATTGCCCGGCCGGAAACGTGCTGCAGCTCCGACCTCCGTCAAAGTCAGTTCCTGCCCCTGGGAGCAGCTGGACATGCATTCGCGTGACCGGGTGACGAAACCGACTGAGCTTGTCTTCAATATCAGTTACCGCTGTCCGCTGAAGTGCAGCCATTGCTGCTTTTCGTCGGATATGACTCAGCTCGACGTGCTGCCGCAGGACCTGATGATCGCAGCGATCGATGATGCAGCCGTCGCTCACGACATGACGCGGATCAATCTGGTCGGCGGCGATCCATTCCTCCAGCCTGAATTGATGCGCGCTGCGGCATCCCGCGCCAGGTCGTTCGGCCTCTCCACGTCCGCGACCACCAGCGCCTATTGGGCGACATCCGAAGCGAAGGCCGAGCGGATCCTGACTCCACTGGTTGAAGCAGGTCTCGAACGGATCATCATCTCTTTCGACGACATGCATGCCGAATTCTTGGACGGGCGCAATATCGCGCATGCCTACCGGGCTGCCCGTTCGCTCGGATTGGACGTGCTGATTGCCGTCGTGACATCGCCGGGCAGCGTGATCGACCGGTCCCGGATCTTCGATCTTCTCGGTGTCGACCCTGACTCGGATCCGCAGCTGTCGGTGTACGAGACGGCGATCAACTCCACGGGACGCGCCGTCGACGATGTCAGCGCGTCCGACCTCGACGCAAGGCGGCATTCGCCACAGGTCTATCGCGGACCATGTCCCTCGGTGCTGAGGCATTTCTCCGTGGCCCCGAGCGGGAACGTTCTGCCCTGCTGCGGCGTGCTGCCGTTTCATGCCGCGATGAGCGTCGGTGATCTGAACGAGACGCCGATGTCCGAGGCGATGTCCCGCGCCTACATGGACCCGGTGTGGAAGTGGATCGCCTTCGAAGGTCCGATCGCTCTGCTCTGCGAAATCACGGCGGAGACCGAACGACCGCTCGCGGCCAGCGATTTCGACGGCATCTGCACGGCGTGCGACCGTCTGTTCTCAAATCCCGAGCTGCTGCAATTGCTCGACAGCCATTTGCCGCGGAAGCTGCCAACGTTGACGCTGCTCGAGCACATGTTCGAGGCAGTGGGTGTATTTCATTCGGTGCCTCCGCCGTCGTCCGACCTGTCCGCCAAGTTCTGACAGCCCAAGTTCTGAGAGCCATTGCCATGACCATATCCGTTGCGCTGGTTGCAGCGCCGTTCCTGGCCTTGACGCGGCCCGCGCTGGGGATCAGCACGCTCCAGGCGGCCCTCGAGGACCGCGGGATCGACGCACGGCAGTACTATCTCGGTTTTGCGTTTGCCGAGTTGATCGGCGCCGACACCTTCCAGTTCATCGCGGAGCAGGTTCAGACCAGCCTGCTGATCGGTGAATGGGTGTTCGCCGCGACCTTCGAAAACGCTCCTGATCCTGTCGCGGAAGCCCGGCACCGGGAGCGAATGGAAGCCTATTGCGGCAAGCATTGGCCCGCGGTCGTCGCGGCGCGCGATGCGGCGGAGAGGTTCGTCGACCGGTCGGCTCGTCTGCTGATCGCAGACGGCGCCCGCATCGTCGGCTTCTCGTCGACGTTCCAGCAGAATTGCGCGTCTCTCGGCATCGCGCATCGCATCAGGCAGCTCGCGCCGGACACGATCATATGCTTCGGCGGCGCCAACTGCGAGGGGCCGATGGGCGAGGCGCTGCTCGAACGCTTCCCGCAAATCGACTATGTGTTTCGCGGCGAGTCCGACCGGACCTTTCCGGATTTCGTCGAGCGCTTCCTTGCAGGCACCTTGCCTTACAGTGAAAGCACCGACGTGCTGGGCCGCGTGGGCACGAATGGAAGGATCGCGGAGACTCCGCTGCAGAATCTTGACGAGCTTCCCGTCCCCGACTTCACCGACTATTTCGCGGAGCTGAGGCAGGCGTCGTTCTGCGATGATCTGCTCCCCGCGCTGCCGTTCGAGAGCTCGCGCGGCTGCTGGTGGGGCATGAAGCACCACTGCACATTCTGCGGCCTGAACGGCGCGACGATGGCGTTTCGCACCAAGTCGGCCGAGCGCGTGCTGGCCGAGCTCGCAACACTATCCGCGCGCTGGAGCGTCAAGCGCTTCGAGGCGACCGACAACATTCTGAACTTGAAGCATGTCGACGCCGTGTTCGGCCACCTCGCCAACACCGCGCCGTCGCCTTACCGGATCCTCTACGAGATCAAGTCGAACATGCGCCCCGAGCAGCTGCGTACGCTCGCGCGCGGCGGGGTGACCTGGGTTCAGCCGGGCATCGAGCATCTCGACAACGATGTCCTGCGCCTGATGGAAAAGGGCGTGACCGGGCTGCAGAACGTCCGCGTGCTCCGAAGCTGTGCCGAGATCGGACTCCGGCCGATCTGGAACGTGCTGTGCGGCTTCCCCGGCGAGCGGCCTGCGGCCTACGCCAAGATAGCGCGATGGTTTGCGCTGCTGGAGCATCTGCAGCCGCCGACCGGACATTGCCGGATCAGGCTCGACCGCTTCAGCCCGTACTTCAACCACGCGGCCGAGTTCGGGTTTGAAAATGTCGCTCCCGCGCTGGCCTATCAGGCGGTCTATGGCCAGCCGGAAGATGTGCTGACGCGGCTCGCTTATTTCTTCGATGGCACGGCGGCCAACACCGCGTCGGATGATGATCTCGCGCCGCTCGGCGCGGCGATCAAGCTTTGGCGGTCTGCACATGTGGACGGCACCGCAATGCCGATACTGGCGGTGGTCGGATTGGGTCCGTTGTCGATCCTCAAGGACACGCGCCGGATCGCAACCGAGACATGGCGCATGCTCGATCCGATCGAGATCGCCGTGCTGGACGCCTTCCGAGAGCCGGTGCGCATCGACGCGACCCTCGGGCGGCTGGTCGACCAGGAGACCTCCTGGCCAGAGGTGGAGCAGAGCTACGCCGGCCTGGTCGCCCGCGGGTGCATCCTGGAAGACGAGGACTGCGCGCTGACGCTGGTCACCAGCACCGAAGCCCTCGTCATCGACGACGAATGCCGGCGCGATTTCCCCGGCGGCTGGCTGCGCCCGATCGCCAGGGACGGCTCCGGCGCGTCGTCCGCTCAGCTTCAATTCTGAATCAACAACCGTCGCGGGAGGAGACAATGATCGACTGGTCGCGGGCCGCGGCACCACAGGATGATCTGTATGACGCCTTGCTGGCCTGTCATCTCGCCAGCACGACCACGAACGCTCACCGGCCGGAGCCGTTCGTGCACCGGGTCGCCGGCCATTCGCCGCGCATCTTCGATGGCGCCGTGTCGGTTCGCTACGTGCAGCCGACCGCGCCGGGGGCGCCCGTATTCAGCAACGGTCCGCTGGAGCACCCCAACATCGATGCTGCCGTCGACTACGTGCGGCGCTGGCCGGTCGCCTTCGAACAGATGCGCATGCTCATCGATTCCTTCCATCCGTTGGCGCGTCCCGATGTTGCGGAGAGCGACTATCGCGAGGGCTATGGATCCTACAGCGGCTCGACCGACGACCGGCTGGGCACGCTGTTCGCCACCATCTTCGATCCGATCGGCCTGGCCCAGGCGTTCGTGCACGAGATGGGACACAACAAGCTTCGCGCGCTCGGCATCAATCTGGAATCCGCGGATCGGCTGGTGTTGAATCCGGCGGACGAGTTGTATGTCAGCCCCGTCATCAAGGATCGTTTGCGCCCGATGACCGCGGTGCTGCACGCGGAATATTCGTTTGCCTACATCACGGCGCTCGACATCGTGCTGATCGAGACCGAGCCGGATGAAGAGCGGCGCCAATTGCTGTTTCGCCTGCTGCGGCGCAATCTCGCCCGCATTGAGGAGGGGGTCGACGAGATCCGGCGGTACATCCGCGTCGACCGGGACGGAGAGGCGTTCGTTGCCGGCCTCTATGCCTGGATCGACGCGTTGATCGCGCGAGGCCGGCAGTTGCTCGAGACCCGCGAGGCGGCGGCGGTGCACTGAGGAGGCCGTCGTTGGACCTGTCAACGTGGCGAGCGCTGATGTCCGGCGAACGGCCCGCGCCGGATTGGCTTGCGGCCGACAACGGCTTCGCGTCCGTCTGCGGAATGCGAGAGGCTCACGCTCCCATCGTCGCGGCCGTAAGAACGGTCACGGCCGGGGCGCGCTACAACATCATCGATCTCGGATGCGGCAATGGGGCGCTGTTGGCCGCGAGTTGCGAAGGGACGCCTGATCTGCAGCCGCTCGGCATCGAGCGAGATTCACGAAAGCTCGTCCATGCGCGAGCGATGTTCGGACGAGCGGTTTCGCACTGGCCGAGTTGCGACATGTTCGCTTGCCCCGCACCTCTTGAGACGGCCGCTGATCGGAGCGTCGTTTTGATCATGCCCGGACGGTTGCTCGAAGCGGGCGCTGACAGGGCTGCCACACTGTGTCGGTGGCTTCGCAGCCACGCCGACATCATCCTCTGCTACGCCTATCCCGATTGGATCGCGCGCTACGGCAATCTTGATGAACTCGGCAGACGCGCCGGCTTTGCATCATTGGAAAGCGTGGGACCCGACCGGACGATTGCGATCGGCCGGCTTCCCTGAGTTGCCGTTGACCCGCGCTAGAACCCAGCGACCGTGCCGTGCAGGTCGTATTCGTCGGCACGCTCGATCTTGACCGTGACGATCTCGCCGACACGCAGCGGCCGCCGGCTGGACAGATAAACGGCGCCATCGATGTCCGGGGCATCGGCCTTGGTGCGGCCCTTGGCGACGCTCGGCCCGACCTCGTCGATGATCACCTGCTGACGCGTTCCGACCTTGCGCTTGAGCCTGCGCGCCGAGATCTTCTGCTGGCGGGCCATGAGCGCGTCCCAGCGCTCCTGCTTGACCTCGTCCGGGACCTGGTCGGGCAGGGCGTTGGAGGTCGCGCCGGCCACCGGCTCGTATTTGAAGCAGCCGAGCCGATCGATCTCGGCCTCATCCAGCCAATCCAGCAGGTAGGCGAAGTCGGCGTCCGTCTCGCCGGGGAAGCCGACGATGAAGGTCGAGCGCAGCGCAAGATCCGGGCAGGTCGTCCGCCAGGCCTTGATCCGGTCCAGCGTCTTGTCCTGCGCCGCCGGGCGGCGCATCGCCTTCAGGACGTTGGGGCTGGCATGCTGGAACGGGATGTCGAGATAGGGCAATATCTTACCGTCCGCCATGAGGCCGATCACCTCGTCGACATGCGGGTAGGGGTACACGTAGTGCATGCGCACCCAGGCGCCGAGCTCGCCGAGCTCGCGCGCCAGATCGAGGAAGCGAGCCCGGACGTTGCGGTCCTTCCAGGCGCTTTCGGCATATTTCAGGTCCAGCCCATAGGCCGAGGTGTCCTGAGAAATGACCAGGAGCTCCTTGACCCCGGCTGCGACCAGCCGCTCGGCCTCGCGCAGCACGTCGGCCGCGGACCGCGACACCAGATCGCCGCGAAGCTTCGGGATGATGCAGAAGGTGCAGCGGTTGTTGCAGCCTTCGGAGATCTTCAGATAGGCGTAGTGCCGGGGCGTGAGCTTGATGCCCTGCGGAGGAACCAGGTCGAGATGCGGGTTGTGCGCCGGCGGCGACGCGCGATGGACGGCGTCCAGCACGCTCTCATACTGCTGCGGGCCGGTGATCGACAGCACGCCGGGATAGGCCTGCTCGATCTGCTCCGGCTCGGCGCCCATGCAGCCGGTGACGATGACCTTGCCGTTCTCGGCCATGGCCGCGCCGATCGCCGACAGCGATTCCTGCTTGGCGCTGTCGAGGAACCCGCAGGTGTTGACGATGACGACGTCGGCGCCGTCATGCTTCCGGGCGAGCTCGTAGCCCTCGGCGCGCAGGCGCGTGATGATGCGCTCGGAATCGACCAAGGCCTTGGGACAACCGAGCGAAACAAAGCTGATCTTGGGCGCCGAACCCTGCTGCATCTTGGAACTGCCTGATGAGATAGGCGTCAGCTAGTCCGAATTGTCCAGAAAGACAAGGCTTTGAGGCGGCCACGTCCATGCTATGGGTGAGGGCCCGGACAACCTGGTGATCGATGAGCGCCGAGCAATCGCCTAAAATCGTGATCGTCGACGAAAGCCCGATCCGCGCGGCCATCCTGGAGGAAGGCTTGCGGGAGGCGGGTTTTACCGGCGTCGTGCATGTCAGCGAGATGCAGGGTCTCCTGGCGCGCATCTATGCCCTGGACCCGGACGTCATCGTCATCGACCTGGAGAACCCGAGCCGCGATGTGCTGGAGCAGATGTTCCAGGTCAGCCGCGCCGTCCGCCGGCCGATCGCGATGTTCGTGGACCAGAGCGACGCGGCCTCGATCCAGGCCTCGGTCGAGGCGGGCGTCTCCGCCTACATCGTCGATGGGCTGAAGAAGGAGCGGATCAAGCCGATCCTCGACCTCTGCATCTCGCGCTTCAATGCGTTCTCCAAGCTTCAGGACGAGCTCGAGCGCACCAAGTCCGCGCTGGAGGACCGCAAGGTGATCGACCGCGCCAAGGGCATTCTGATGAAGATGAAGGGCTTCACCGAAGAGGAAGCCTATGTGCTGTTGCGCTCCACGGCCATGCGCGAAAAGAAGAAGATCGGCGAGATCGCGCAGTCGATCCTGACCGCCTCGGAGTTGTTGAAATGACCGGCCCGCTTCGCATTGGCTTCATCCCGCTGGTCGATGCCGCCGCGCTGATCGTCGCCGTCGACAACGGCTTCACCGCGGCCGAAGGTCTCGACGTCACGCTGGTCCGAGAGGTGTCGTGGTCGAACGTGCGCGACAAGCTCAACATCGGCCTGTTCGACGCGGCGCATCTGCTGGCTCCCGTCGCCATCGCGTCGAGCCTGGGCATCGGTCACGTCAAGGTGCCGATCGTGGCTCCTTTCAATCTCGGGGTGAACGGCAACGCGATCACCGTGACGCCGGCGCTGCATGCGGCGATCATGGCCAATCTCGATGGGGATCGTTTCGACCCGATGGCGACAGCGCTGGCGCTGGCGCGCGTCGTCGCGGAACGGCGCAAGGCCGGGCGCGAGCCGCTGACGTTCGGCATGACGTTTCCGTTCTCGACCCACAACTATCAGTTGCGGTTCTGGATGGCCGCAGGTGGCGTCGACCCCGATGAGGACGTCCGCCTCGTGGTGCTGCCGCCGCCCTACATGGTGGAGAGCATCGCCAACGGTCACGTCGACGCGTTCTGCGTCGGAGCACCGTGGAACTCGATCGCAGTCGATCTCGGCATCGGCCATATTCTCCACTTCGTGTCTGACGTGCTGGTGCGCGCGGCCGAAAAGGTGCTGGCGGTCAGGCAGAGCTGGGCTGACAAGAATCCCGGCGCTCTCGCCGGCCTGGTTCGCGCCTGCGCCAAGGCCGCCAATTTCATCGAACAGAACCACGCAGAATCCGCGCGCATCCTGGCTCAGCCGGAGCGCATCGGCGTCGATGCGGAGGTGCTCCAGCGTACGCTGGACGGCCGCCTCAAGATCTCGCCGGACGGCACCTTCCGCGAAAGCTCGCGCTATCTGCTGGTGGGCCGCGAAGACGCGGGACGGCCCGAGAGGATCCAGGCGGCATGGCTCTATGCCCAGATGGTGCGGTGGGGCCAGACTCCCCTCAGTACTGAAGCCCTGGGCACTGCCATGGGCGTGTTCCGGCCGGACATCTACGACGCGGCCATGGGCACGGTCGCGGTCGGCACGGATGCCGCCATCGGCGCATTCGCCGGTCCGCCTTTCGCGGCGGACGACGTGATCGGCCATCTCGAGGCCTTCAAGATCGGCCGCTGGACGGCCTGATTCACGCACCGATCACGGTCTGGGCACCGTGTGCCGTCGACCAATTTTTGGGCGGCGTGCCCGTATTTCGAGGCTTGAGTCGGTTAACTTGCCTTCATTGATTCGATCAGCATTCTGATTTTACACGCTTTTCCTGATTTTTCAGGCTGGCACGCAACTTGAATATTGCAGTGCAGTCAGCCGCCGCAGATGCCGCTGACTGCAATCCGTGTCGGATTTCCGCAGCAACGAAGCTGGTCGGATCTTTCATCGGAAGCAGGCCATGTCGGCCTGTCGGACGGTGCGATCCTCATCCCATTCCCGAACGCCAACCGCCGTGGCCGCTGGAGCTTCGTCCGCCATCATGAAAATCGAATCGTTGTCAGTCGACTTTAACGACGAGCAGAAGCGCTACCTCGAAGGCTTGGCTGCGGGCCTCAAGGTCACGCTGGCAGGGCGCGGCCAGGGTGGCACGCAGACGGCAAGCGAGCCGACCGGCCCGGACGCCATCCACATCAAGGCCCAGGACAAGGTGATTGCGTCGGGACGGAAGCTCGCCGACCAGGAGAAGGTCAAGCGCGAGTTCCATCCCTTCGATGCCTACGAGAGGCTGAAGGAGCAGGCGCGCAATGATGCTGCGCCATCCACGGCCGACAATTTCCGCTGGCGCTATTACGGCCTGTTTCACGTCGCGCCGGCGCAGGATTCCTATATGTGCCGGCTGCGCATTCCCAACGGCATCCTGAAGCATTGGCAACTGACGGGCCTTGCCGATCTCGCCGACCAGCTTTGCGGTCCCTACAGCCACGTTACCACGCGGGCCAACCTGCAACTGCGCGAAATCCCGCCGAGGCACGCGGTCATGCTGCTGGAAGGACTCTCGGATCTCGGTCTGACGGCGCGCGGCTCCGGCGCCGACAACATCCGCAATGTGACGGGGACGCCAACGGCCGGCATCGATCCGCAGGAATTGCTGGATACGCGGCCTTTCGCCCGCGAATGGCATTTCCACATCCTCAACGACCGCTCGCTGTACGGCCTGCCGCGCAAGTTCAATGTCGCCTTCGACGGCGCCGGACGGATCGCGGCACTGGAGGACACCAACGACATCGCCTTCTCGGCGGTCGAGGTGAAGGACGGCTTTGGCGTTGCGCCGGGCGTGTGGTTCAAGCTCGGCCTCGGCGGCATCACCGGACACAAGGATTTCGCCAAGCCGACAGGGATCATCGTCGAGCCGGAGCGGGCGACCGAGGTGGCCGACGCCATCGTGCGGCTGTTCATCGAGACCGGCGACCGCACCAATCGCCTCAAGGCTCGGCTCAAATATGTGCTCGACAGCATGGGCCACGACAAGTTCATGGAAGCCGTTGAAACAAGGCTCGGCCGCAAGCTGGCGCGCGTCCCCGACGAGGCGCTCGCGCCGCGGCCCGACGCCGATCGCATGGCCCATATCGGCGTCCACCAGCAGAAGCAGCAGGGGGTGAACTGGATCGGCGTGGTGCTGCCGTTGGGCAAGCTGACGACGGACCAGATGCGCGCGCTCGCCAAGATCGCAGCCGATCTCGGCGACGGCGAGATCCGGCTCACGGTGTGGCAGAACCTGCTGCTCTCGGGCGTTCCCGACGACAAGGTCGCGCTGGCCTGTGCGGCGATCGAGCAGATCGGGCTGTCGACAAAGGCCTCGCACATCCGCGCCGGACTGATCGCCTGCACCGGCAACGCCGGCTGCAAGTTCGCGGCATCCAACACCAAGAAGCATGCGGCCGAGATCGGCGACTGGTGCGAGAGCAGAGTGGACGTCGACACCCCGTTGAACATCCATCTCACCGGCTGTCATCATTCCTGTGCCCAGCACTACATCAGCGACATCGGCATGATCGCGGCAAAGGTGCCGGTCGGTGATGGCGACGACACGGTCGAGGGCTATCACCTGTTCGCCGGCGGCGGGTTCGGCCCGCAGGCCGACATCGGCCGCGAGGTCTATCGCGACCTCAAGGCGGCGGATGCGCCTGTAACCGTTGAGAAGCTGCTCAAGGCCTATCTCGCCCATCGCGCCTCTCCCGAGGAGACCTTCCTGTCGTTCGCACGCCGTCACGACGGCGAGGCGCTGCGCAATCTCGCCGAAGCCCAGACCTCGTCGGAGGTGTCTGCATGAACCAGATCACGCCCATGCCCAAGATCGAGATCATTCCTTCGACGGCGCCATTCTCCGAGGCGCAACGCTCATGGCTCAACGGCTTTCTGGCCGGAGCGCTCGGCTTCGACGGCGCGACAGCGTTGTCGCCGGTGCAGAACGGCGCCGTGCTTGCGCCCGCGGGCGACGGTGACGACGGCGAGGCGCCATGGCACGACCAGACCATGCCGATCGCCGAGCGCATGAAGCTCGCCGACGGCCGTCCGCTGCGCCGGCGCATGATGGCGGCCATGGCGCAGCAGGACTGCGGCCAATGCGGTTACAATTGCAGCGACTATTCGGATGCGATTGCCGATCGCAGCGAGGCGCGGCTGAATCTGTGCGTCCCCGGCGGCAAGGAAACCGCGCGGATGCTCAAGGCGCTCTACGAGGAGATCGACAGGGCTCCGGCCGCGGCCAAGCCCGCTGCGGCTGCGCCGGCCACCGTCTCCGTCGTCGTCAGCGAGCCCGGTCGCTCGCGCGACAATCCGGTCGATGCGACGTTCCTGTCGCGGCGCCTGCTCAACAAGCCGGGCTCGGAGAAGGAGACCTGGCACATCGAGTTCGATCTCGGCGAGAGCGGGCTCGACTACGTCGTCGGCGATTCCTTCGGCATCTTCGCCAAGAACGATCTCGGCCTCGTCGATCAGATCATCGCGCTGCTCGGCGCCTCGCACATGACCGAGGTGAACGGCAAGCCGCTGCGGCAGTGCCTGTTGGAGGACGTCTCGCTGGCGCCGGCGCCGGATTCGCTGTTCGAGTTGATCTCCTTCATCACCGGCGGCGCGACCCGCGAGAAGGCGCGGCAGCTGGCGCAGGGCGAGGATCCCGATGGCGACGCGGCGACGCTCGACGTGATGGCGGTGCTGCAGAAGTTCTCCGGCGTCCGGCCGCATCCGGAGGCCTTCGTCGAGGCGCTGGAGCCGCTGCAGCCGCGGCTCTACTCCATCTCGTCGTCGCACAATGCCACGCCCGGCAGGTTGTCGCTGACGGTCGACTGCGTCCGCTACGTCATCGGCAAGCGCAAGCGGCTGGGACTTGCCTCGACGTTCCTGGCCGAGCGGATCAATCCCGGCGACAAGCTGCGCGTCTATGTGCAGAAGGCGCACGGATTCGCGCTGCCCGCTGATCCGAAGACGCCGATCATCATGGTCGGTCCCGGCACCGGCGTCGCGCCGTTCCGCGCGTTCCTGTACGACCGCAGGGCGACCGGCGCGCCCGGCAAGAACTGGCTGTTCTTCGGACATCAGCGCAGCGACTGCGACTTCTTCTACGCCGACGAACTGAACGCCATGAAGACGGCCGGCCTCCTGACGCGGTTGTCGCTGGCGTGGTCGCGCGACGGCGACAAGAAGTTCTACGTCCAGGACCGCATGCGCGAGGTCGGGCGCGAGGTCTGGACCTGGCTCGCCGACGGCGCCCATCTCTACATCTGCGGCGACGCCAAGCGCATGGCCAAGGACGTCGAGCGCGCCCTCGTCGACATCGTCGCCCAGTTCGGGGCCCGCTCGACCGACGAGGCCGTCAGCTTCGTGGCCGACCTCAAGAAGAAGGGCCGGTTCCAGCTCGACGTCTACTGAGCGGGAACCCTGCGGAGAATATTCTCGGCCGCGAGCCCGGCCGAGAATTTTTTGGTTCCAGCGGGACCCGAAGCAGGGGGCTTGTCGTTATTTCGCCGGTTGCCTTGCACCGGCCCGCGAGAACGCTTTTCTCATGGCCGGAACTTCAGGAGACCGGCCATGCGGACGATATCGACGCCCCTGCGACAGATGCCCCAGGCCCGCGCCATTCGCGAGCGCGGCGCAACTGTCGCGTTGGTTGCGTTCTACAGCGCGATGGCGCTGATTGCCGCGATCACCCTGGGCACATCCTTCACGCACCCGTTCTGATCCTCCTCACCTCTTGAACGGCGCGACCGTGATGCCGGCCGCGTCGAGCGCCTTGCGGACCTCCCGCGCAATCTCGACCGCGCCAGCGGTATCGCCGTGAATGCAGACGGTGTCGGTGCGCATCTTCATCACCTTGCCCGTCACCGAGATCACCGCGCCGTCCTGAACCATGCGCACGACGCGATCGGCGATGACCTTGGGATCGTGCAGCACGGCGCCGGGCTTGCTGCGCGACACCAGGAGTCCGTCGTCGCCATAGGCGCGATCGGCGAACACCTCGTGCGCCATCGACAGATTGGCCTTCTCGCCCGCGGTCACCAGCTTTGAGTTGGCGAGCACGACGAAGATCAGGCTGGGATCGACGGCCTTGATCGCCTTGGCGATCGCGTTTGCCGTCATGTCGTCCTCGCAGGCGACGTTGGACAGCGCGCCGTGGGCCTTCACATGCGTGACCTTGTGGCCGGCCGCGGTGGCGATCGCCTGCAGCGCGCCGATCTGATAGGCGACGAGGTTTTCGATCTCCGATGATTTCAATCCGGGTACCGGACGCCGGCCGAAACCATGCAGATCGCGATAGCCGGGATGCGCACCGACGCTGACGCCTTTGGCCTTCGCCATCTCGACCGTGCGGCGCATGATGTCGGCATCGCCGGCATGAAAACCGCAGGCGACGTTCACCGACGTCGCCAGCTCGATCATGGCGGCATCGTTGCCCATTTCCCACGGGCCAAAGCTCTCTCCGAGGTCGCAGTTCAGGTCGACGGTGCTGGTCATGTCAGGGTCCGCTCGTTGATGGGTCCGAAACAGCGTGAGATGTGCTCAAATCAATCGGGAGTCGCTCCGGGCCAGGTGGTGGCGTCGGTTGCGCTGACCGCATGACCGGCGACATTGGCCGTGAACAGCGCATCGACATTGAAATCGCTGTTGGCGAGCTCGGTGACGCGGCCGGGCAGGCTGCGCAGCAGATCCTTGTAGCGGCGCAGCTCGGCCTGCGCCTCGGCGATGCTCACGGCCTTGAAGCGGAATGGCGTGCCGGCGGGCGTCTGCGCCAGGCGGCCGAAATCCGCCGTGATGACGGTCGCGATCTTCGGATAGCCGCCGCTGGTGCCGCGATCGGACATCAGCACGATCGGCGAACCGTTGCCAGGCACCTGGATGCTGCCGTCGACGGTGCCGTCGGAGACGATGTTGTGGCCATGGAGATGGCGGATCGGCGGTCCTTCGAGGCGATAGCCCATGCGGTCGCTGGTTGCTGACACCATCCAGTCGCTGCCGAGGAACAGCGCTTTCATCTCGTCGCTGAACTCATCGTCCTGCGGCCCCATCACGACGCGGATCACGCCGCTCATTCTCGGCACATCAATCCGCAGTTCCGGCGCGTCGCTGGCGGGGGTGACCTCGAACCTGTCGCCGGCCTGGAGCGGCCGCGGGTAGGGGCTGCCGAGCCCGGCGCGCGCATTCACCGAGAGACTGTTGAACATCGGCTCGCCGGCGATGCCGCCTTCGATGGCCAGATAAGTGAACGAGCCGCCGCGCGCAAAGCCGAGCGTGAGCTGCTCTTCGTCGTTCAGTGTCACCGACGTGTTGATCTCGATCGGCCGCTTGGCGACGTCCGCCGGCCGCTGCGCGCCGGCGAGCGCCACGCGCACCGCGCCGCCCTTCGCCGCGAACGTCGCGCCGAACGGGCCGATCTCGATCGCAGCCGCCATCGGCACATTGCCGACGAGGCTGTTGGCTGCGGCCAGCGCCAGCTTGTCCATCGCGCCGGATGGCGTCAGTCCGTAGCGCTGAGCGCCGAAACGCCCACCATCCTGGACCGAGCTTGCCGGACCGATCTGTGAGACGACGAGCGTGCTCATGCGGCGATCCGCTCTGCGATGAGCTCGCCGCCCTCCGCGGCGCGCTCCTGCTCCGCGAAGGTCTTCACGTCGACGGCGTAGAAGCTGACCTCGTCGCCGGGCTCGAGCAGGAAGGTCGGGTCGCGGTGCAGTTGAAACGTCCGCATCGCGGTGCGCCCGAGCAGGTGCCAGCCGCAGGGGCCGGCAAGGCACTGGATGCCGGTCTGGATGCCGCCGATCGCGATGATGCCTGCCGGTGTCGCCAAGCGCGGGTTCTGCCGGCGCGACATCTGCAGCGTCGGATCGAGACCGGACAAATAGGACCAGCCCGGCGTGAAGCCGATCATCGCGACGCGATAGATGCCGGCGACATGGCGGGCGACGACCTCGTCCGGCGTCAGGTTCAGCGCCTTGGCGACGTCCTCCAGGTCGATGCCATTCTCGCCGCCGTAGCAGACTGGAACCCGCCAGCGCCGGATCTCGCTGTCCGGCGCAAGCGACCCGGCCGACAGCGCCAACAGCTTTGCCCCAAGCGTGTCGTGGTCGATCACACCTGCATCATAGTGCACCAGCAGCGAGCGATAGGTCGGCACCGTCTCGGTGATGCCCGCGATGGCGGCGGCAGTCAGCGCATGGTCGAGCGCAAGCACGCGGCGATTGGCGGTCTCGTCGATGGTCCGGCTGAACTCGACGGTGACCGCGCTGTCGCCGCTGGGCAGCAGGCGAGGAGGTGGAAAAGAGTCGGCCATCTGTCCGAGAAGATCCGTGTTGCTGTTCCTCATCTAGCCGCTTTCGATCGCCAGTGGAATTGCGCTGGAGACAAAAAGTCTCGAAAATTCAATAAATTAATCGGATGCCCCGCGATAAGAAGACCTTATCGGGCCGCTGCAGGCCCCGCATGCGCTGGGCGCACTGAGCATGCCCTTGACGCGGCCTTCGTCGCTCGCAAGATGCGCCTGCTTTTTCCGCCAGCCTGTTTGGAGCGCCAGTCTCACAATGTCCCTCACTCCCGAAGCCATCGCTACCCTCTCCCAGGTCACTACGGCGACCATCACGACGGTCCTGCTGAAGAAGGGGTTGCGCAATGTCTGGCTGCGCGGCGCCAAGCCGCTGCGCCCGGGACAGAAGCGGCTGGTCGGTCCCGCCTTCACGCTGCGCTTCGTGCCGGCGCGCGAGGATCTGGCGACGCCGGAATCCTGGTCGTCGCCGATCTCGACCCGCACCGCGATCGAGGCGATGCCCGAAGGCTGCATCGCCGTGGTCGATGCGATGGGCGTCAAGGACGCCGGCATCTTCGGCGACATCCTGTGCGCCCGCATGGTCAAGCGCGGCGTCACCGCGCTGATCACCGATGGTGTCGTGCGCGACCTCGAAGGCGTGATGGGCACCGGCCTGCCGGTGTGGTGCGATGGCTACGCCGCGCCGCCGTCGGTCGCGGGGCTCACCTTCGTCGGCTGGGGCGAGGCGATCGGCTGCGGCGGCGTTGCGGTGTTTCCGAACGACGTCATCGTCGCCGACCAAGATGGCGCGGTGCTGATCCCGCAGGCGATGCTCGATCACGTGCTCGCCGAAGGCCCGGAGCAGGAGCGCATGGAAGCCTGGATCGTCGACGAGGTGAACAAGGGCGCGGTGCTGCCGGGCCTCTATCCGATGAATGCCGAGACCAAGGCGCGCTACGCGGCGTCGAAGAAGTAGGTCGCGGCCGACGCAGCGATCGATCGACTGCAAGGACTCAGGAAAGGCAGAACCATGGTGGATGTTTATCTCGCGGGCTCGCGCCCCACGCGCCGCGCGGCGGCCGAAAGTTTCACCGGTACGGTGTGGCAGGACCCGATCATCACGCCGCAGGCGCCCGCCCGCGTCGCCTCGGCGCGCGTGGCGTTCGAGCCCGGCGCGCGCACCGCCTGGCACACCCATCCGCTCGGACAGACGCTCTACGTGATTCAGGGCGTCGGTCGGGTGCAGGCCAAGGGCGGGCCGGTGCGCGAGATCAAGGCCGGCGACGTCGTGTGGATTCCGCCGGGCGAGAAGCACTGGCATGGCGCCGCGCCGACCACCGGCATGGTCCACGTCGCGATGCATGAATCGCTCAACGGTGAGCACGTGACGTGGATGGAGCACGTCACCGACGAGGAATATGCGACGCCGGTCGGCTGATGCGGGACTAGCAAGACCAAGAGCGCGCGGTCGCAGGGCCGCGCGCTTTGCTTTTGGAGGCGCGTCGCGCGCCGGGCTCAGTTCACCCGCGTCCAGGTCTGGCCGCCGCAGAACATGCCGCCGAAGGCGCAGCCCTGCACGCGCAGATTGTCCGCTCCCTTCAGCGCGATGGTCGAATCGTAGGTGCTGCCGCTGTTCGGATCGAAGATGCGGCCGGTCCACTTCTTCTCCTGGGCCTTGTCGCTCGGCCGCATGTTGATCAGGATCTGCTCGCCGTTCTGCTTGGTCTTCGCATCCACGGCGTAGCCGCAGAGATTGGCGCCGCAGGGCTCGATGCGGATCTGGCCCTCCTTCTCCTCCGTCAGCCAGATGCCGACCGGCGAGTTGGGATCGCGACCGGCGGTCTGCGCCGCAGCGGGCGGAGCGGCTGCGGTGGTCACGGCAGGCGTCTGGGCTGGACGCGGTGGCGGCGGCGCGGCGGCGGGAGCCGGAGCAGCAGCAGGAGCCGCAGCGGCCGGCGGCGCAACCGGTGCCGTGGCATTGGCGGCTGGGGCCGCCGGAGGTGGCGGCAGCGGCGCCGGTGGCGCGGCCGCCTGGACGGGAGCAGGAGCGGCCGGCGGGCTCACCGGTGCGGCTGCCGTCGGAGCAGGCTCGGCGGGAACTGGAGCAGGGACCGCGACGGCGGGAGCAGGCGGTTGCGGGGCCGGGGTGACCGCCGCCTCGGTGGGCGCCGGAGCCGGCTTGTCCGCCGCGGCCGGCGGCCTGGCCGCCTGATCCGGATCGCGCTTGGTGCGCTTGGACTTCTTCTGCTCGGTATTGTCGTAGACGCCGGGGATCTGCACGGTGCCGCGGTCGGGATCGATGCGGATCGTCTTGCCGCCGTACTCGATGACGTACTGCGCCTCGGCGGCACTGCTGGCCAGAACCACGGCAGCAACGGCCAACAGCCTCTTCATCAGGATCTCCACGATGTCGGTTGCTGATGTGAGCGAGCTCACGCGCAATTAAGTCGCCGCTGCGGCAGCCCTGGTTCAACGCGCCCTCTGCTCAGAAATCCAGCGGCGCATTGTCGACCACCTCCTTCATCACGAAGAAGGTGCGGGTCTGCCGCACGCCGGGCAGCGAGATCAACTGGTCACCATGCATGCGGTTGAAATCCTGCATATCGCGAACGCGGATCTTGAGGAAGAAGTCGAAATCGCCGGCGACGAGATGGCAATCGAGCACGAATTTCAGCTTGCGGATCGCGGCCTCGAAAGTGCGAAAGCTCTCCGGCGTCGAGCGGTCGAGCACGACGCCGACCAGCACCAGCGCGCTGCGCTCGACCTTCTCGGGGGCGATCTGCGCACGCACGCTCCTGATGTAGCCCTCCTCGAACAGGCGCTGGGTGCGGCGATGGCAGGTGGCCGGACTGACGTGAACGGTGGCGGCAAGCTCGGCATTGCTCATCCGGCCGTCCTTCTGCAGCAGTTGCAGGATGCGCCGGTCGACGCGGTCGAGATCGGGTTCGGAAGTTTCTTTCATACGACACACAATTTTTGAGAAAACCCATCGCTCAACGAGCCAAGCGCCGACGTAAGCATGAAATTCTGCGCCAATAAAGAGAGCACCTTTCTCAGGCTTTTTCGTATGTTGGGGACGACCGATCTCATTCACCCACGAGAGGCCCCGTGCTTCGGCTCGACAAATTCAAAAAATATCCGCTCACCTTCGGCACCACCCCGATCGAGCATCTGCCGCGCCTGACGGCGGCGCTCGGCGGCAAGGTGCAGATCTACGCCAAGCGCGACGACTGCAACTCCGGCCTTGCGATGGGCGGCAACAAGCTGCGCAAGCTCGAATACATCGTGCCGGACGCGATCGAGTCCAATGCCGACACCTTGGTCTCGATCGGCGGCGTGCAGTCCAACCACACCCGCATGGTGGCGGCGACCGCGGCCAAGATCGGCATGAAGTGCGTCGTGGTGCAGGAGAGCTGGGTGCCGCACGAGGACGCCGTCTATGACCGCGTCGGCAACATCCTGATGACCCGCCTGATGGGCGCCGACAGCCGCATCGTCGAGGACGGCTTCGACATCGGCATCCGCAAGAGCTGGGAGAACGCGATCCAGTCGGTGAAGGATGCCGGCGGCAAGCCCTACGGCATTCCGGCCGGCGCCTCCGTGCACAAGTTCGGCGGTCTCGGCTATGTCGGCTTCGCCGAGGAGGTGAGGGCGCAGGAAGCCGAGATGGGCATCAAGTTCGACTACGTCATCGTCTGCGTCGTCACCGGCTCGACCCAGGCCGGCATGATCGTCGGCTTCGCCGCCGACGGCCGCGCCGACCGCGTCATCGGCATCGACGCCTCCGGCACGCCGGAGCAGACCCGCGCCCAGGTGCGCCAGATCGTCGACAACACCGCCGAACTCGTCGAGCTCGGCCGCAAGGTGCGCGACGACGAGATCGTCATCATCAACGACTACGCCTATCCGGCCTATGGCGTGCCGAGCGCCGAGACCAACGAGGCCATCCGGCTGGCCGCGCGCACCGAGGCGATGATCACCGATCCGGTCTACGAGGGCAAGTCGATGCAGGGCATGATCGACCTGGTCAAGAAGGGTTACTTCCCTGAGGGATCGAAGGTGCTCTACGCCCATCTCGGCGGCGCGCCGGCGATCAACGGCTACAGCTACACGTATCGCAACGGCTGAGGCCTGTTTGAACTCCGTTCGCTGCGCGGTTATGAGCCGAGCTTTCACAACACGCTCCACTGTCGTCCCGGCCTCGAGCCGGGACCCATAACCACCAGCGGGACTGTTCTGCAGGCCTGCACCTTCGCACCTGCCACAAACGACGGCCTGTGAGTATGGGTCCCGGCTCGAGGCCGGGACGACACCGTTTGTGTCGCCCGAGCGATCCGCACCTAACACTCTAGAGCATGACCTTGCTGTCTCGCGACGCATGACGTCCGAGTGATTCCATCAGTCGTGCCCCTCTCGAATAGAAGAGGGCGCAGGGAATGCCGGGTGAGGGCCTCACCCATGGCCCGCCTGCGTAAAAAATGCAGGCGGCAGGTACCACAGGTGCTGCCGATCAACCGGCATTCCCTGCGCGACGGTCTTAACGCTTATACGCAGTCTCCCTGGTGCGCCGGGCTTGTTGGCCACCATCACCACGCGGCGCCTTGAGCACCGTCGCGACTTGATACCAGCGTCGGGGTATCAGGACCCTGCGACTTCACGTCCGCAAGCTGCCGTTCGTCCGCGTGCAAGCACGCTGCGGCACCAACGCGGCCATCGCATCCCACCTCGCGTGTCGTGACGATCGCGCGCAACGCCCCTCTCGATGAGGTGGGATGGCGGCAGTGAACCATAGTTTTCGGAAAAACGCAAGCCTATTGTTTCTGGCGCAGCGACTGGACAGCGCCATGCCGCTGAAACGGCGTAGAAAGATCCTCTCTGGTCGCTGATTATCGATGACCGTGCAGCTGATCAAGACCGCGCCTAACGCTCGTCGAGCGTGACATTGTCGACATGCTTGCTCCTTACGTCGTAATAGCAGCGAACTCGCACCCTAACTGCGGCATTGAACCCATTTTTAAACCTCGCATCGGGCTCTATGGCAACTACTTTGCCTGTCCTGACATATTCATTTCCTGTCAGATACGTGCCGAACGGAAGCCAAGGCCACTCCGGGTCGCCGTATTTTGCTCGATCGTTGGCCGCGATCTTGCAGGCCACCTGGACCTCGCTCCAACCCGACCAATTGTTAACCAGCTGCTCGTTATCAGCGCACGATGACCAGTCCCGCTTGCAGGCGTCTCGCTGCGACTTATACTTTGCGAATTGAGCTGCGTTCATTCCCTTCTCGACGGCGGCCTTGTATTCGTCGTAGCTTCCGAAATCGCGGACCCGATTGTCATAAGTCCCTTCTGAAATTCCCTCCGACTTCAATATGCGCGCCTTCTTCTCTTCACTACTTTCTTCTGCAGACCCTCCGGCCAAAACACAAAAGATCGCAAATACTATTGCGCTGCTAACATATCGATCGAAGTTTGTTGCGCTGTGTTGCATATGCGGTTAATCCCCCTGCAGACAATCCAACGGCATTCGCCGCAACATCAGCGACGTCAAATCTCCCCTGAACTAAGTCAAGCGCCTGACCCACTTCGGATCCGAGCACGACCGCTGCAGTTAACGCAATGACGGCAATCGCGGCGATCGAGACAAGCGTGTCTGCCCAAATCTTCACAATGCAGAACATAAACGAGAAAGCCCAAAGAGCAGAAGGGAGCGAATAGAGAGCGAAGCCGCTCACGTAAGGATTAAGAGGTCGGACCAGCGTTCGTGCGAAGTCGAGTAGAGGTCCACCACCCGCGCCTCCTATGGCATAAATAATCCAAGTATCTTTTGTACGAAAAAGCAAATATATTAAAGAGCCTATGCAAACTGGAACTACTGCAAAAATCATATCCATAGCCCTTCCAAGCCTTCCGTTCATAGCTTCGGCCACCGTCGTACAGCGCGACCATGTTCCGATCGTCCATATGCTTCTGTTAAGGACCGAAACGAACAGAACGCAACGCCGGGGCCAATTCAACGAGATCGCACTAGGGATCTGGTTTTGCTCCTTGCAGTTCGACCAGCGTGACATCCGCAAGATCTCGACGGGAAATCCCCACTAGTCGCCTCCGCCAGCCTCACTCGAACCAATTCTTGTAGATCGCCTGATAGCTGCCGTTCTCGGTGGAGATATGCAGCCACTGATCGACGAACGCCTTCAGCGCCACGTCGCGCTGCAGCCAGTAGGCCTTCTCCGAAAAGTCGAACGGCTTCTCTGGATGGACGGCGCACAAGACACCAGGATGCAGTTTCTGCTGGTAGCGCGTCTCAGAGGCGTCGGTCATCATCAGGTCGGCGTCGCCCTTGGCGATCTCGTCGAAGATGGTGACGTTGTCGGTGTGGACGCGGATGTCGGCGGCCTTGATGTTGGCGCGGGCGAAGCGCTCGTTGGTGCCGCCCGGATTGACGACGACCCGGGTGCCGGGCTTGTCGATGTCGGACAGCGTCTGGTACTTCGAGGTGTCGCTGCAACGGGCGATCGGTGTCTTGCCCTCGCGCATGATCGGCGTCGAGAAGTAGCCCTTCTTCTGACGGTCGAGCGTGATCGACACGCCGCCCATGGCGACGTCGAACTTGTCGGCCTCGAAATCCTTCATGAGCTGCGGCCAGCTCGTCGGCACGAACTCGACATTGACGCCGAGGGCCTTGCCGAGCGACTCGGCCATGTCGACGTCGAAGCCGGAGAATTTGCCGGTCGCCTTGTCGAGATAGGTGAAGGGCTTGTAGTCGCCGGTCATGCCGACCCGCAAGCTACCGCGCTGCACGATCTCGTCGAGCCGCGAGGCCTGGTCCGCGGCCGCCGGCACGGCAAGGCTGCAGACGAGGACGAGCCCGGTCAGGACGGACAGCGGACGATCGAAAAACCCCATGATTGCGACACCTCGGCTTGAGTGGGACGAGGGTCTTCTTACAGGAAGCGGTGTCGCGGGACGAGGGGCAGGCGGCGGTCGCATCGTTCGGATCGGCTTACGGCCGCCGCCAGCGGTCGAGCCTCCTGGTCCACCAGGCAATGCCGCGCATCATTCAACGATGCGCGGCCACCGAGCGCTAGGTCCGGCCGGGTTCGACCGGAGCAAACGCACCCTTGCCGGTCATCTCGTTCTTCAGTGCCTCGAAGCGCTCGGCCGCCTCGCGCGCACGGGTGTCGACCATGTCGATGGCGGCTTCGGCCGTCATCGGGCCGCTACTGACGGCGATCGAGGTCGGCCCGACGGTCTCATCGACATAGTAGCCGTCCTCGCCGCGCCGCGCGGTCCAGCGGAAGCGGATCGCAGAGATCGGGCCGGGACCGATCTTGGTGTAGCCGTCGGCCTGATCGAATGAGACCACCGTACCCGTGGCCTTTCTGGCTGGAGAGTTGGGAACAGGCGCGCTCGCCCGGTCGTCACGCTTCGCAGATTCCGGCTTGTCGAGGATGCTCGCTATCGTTGCGAGCGCGTGCTCCGTCGCAACACTCATGATCGCCTCTGTTCCTACTGACGCGCGCAAACGCCGACGCCAATAGCTGCAGTTGTAGCGAAGTCTGGGCGAGATGCAACATTGCGTTCAAATTTGGGCGACAAAGCGGTGGATGAAGATCCCCGCAGGACGGCGCTCGACTCAGCCGGCTCGTCTCCAAACGTGAATGGCCGGGATGGAGCCCGGCCATGATCATTCGAGCACTGAGCACAAGTATCAGCGCGAGACGGCGCCAGCCCGCGATTCAGAGCACGTCCTGATTGATCACGTTCTGCCGAATCGGCTCGCCGTCGAGCACACTGAGGATGTTGCGCGCGGTCTGCTCGCTCATGCGGTCGACCGCCTCGCGGGTGACGCCGGCGACGTGCGGGGCCATGATCACGTTGGGCAGCATATGCAGCGCGTGGCCGACCGGCGGCGGCTCCTGCTCGAACACGTCGAGGCCGGCGCCGGCGAGGCGGCCGGACGCCAGCGCGTCGTACAGCGCGGCCTCGTCGATCAGGCCGCCGCGCGCGGTGTTGATCAAATAGGCGGTCGGCTTCATCAGCCGCAGACGCGCGGCATTGAACAGGCCGATGGTCTCGGGCGTCTTCGGGCAATGGATGCTGACGAAGTCGGCGCGCGGCAGCGCGGCGTCGAGGTCGGTTACCGGCTCGCAGCCAGCGGCGGTGATGTCGGCGGCGGGCTTGTAGGGATCGTAGACCAGGACCTGCATCTCCATCGCCAGGCAGCGCTTGGCGGTGCGGGTGCCGATGCGGCCGAAGCCGATGATCAGCACGGTCTTGCCGTAGAGATCGAACGGCAGCACGCCGAGCCGCGAGCCCCAGGTGCCGTCCTTGACCATGGCATGCATCTCGTTGGCGCGCTTGGCCAAGGTCAGCATCATGAACAGCGCCTGCTCGGCGACCGACGGCGAATTCGCGGTGCCCGCGACCATCAAGGGCACCTTGTGGCGGCTCAGCGCCGGCACGTCGACCGCATCGAAGCCGACGCCGATCCTGGTCACGACCTTCATGTCGCCGGCAGCGACGAGCTCCGGCTCGCCGAAGCGCGTCGCACCGAGAGCCACACCATGCACCGGGGCATGGGAGGCGAGCAGCACGGAGAAATCCGCAGCCGAGATCATGTTGGGGAACTCGATCATCTCGACGTCGTCGCGCGCTGCGAGCAGCGCGCGTCCCTTGGCCGAGAAGGATTCCGTGACGAGGATCTTGTTCTTGTTGGTTGCCGTCCTGGTGGTCATGTCCTGCCCTTGAATCGTCCTGGTGCTCGTCAGATCACGAGCCCGGTCGCCTCGTTTAGCAGGTGCATGTTGTTGAGGTCCATTGCCATGCGCAGAGGGCTGCCATCCCGCGCGCCGGCATTGGGGTTGACTCGCCCGCAGACCGGCGTCTCGTTGAGGGTGAAGTAGACCAGCGTCTCCATGCCCATCGGCTCGGTGACGTCGAGCAGCGCCTCGAACGGCTCGATCCCAGGCTCCGCATGCGGCTTGGTCTCGGTGATGTGCTCCGGCCGGATGCCGAGCAGCAGCGGCTCATTCCGTGACACGGACTGATAGCGCGCGGCGCGCGCGGGCGGCAGCGGAAAGGCGATCCGATCGGTGAGGCGGATGTGGAGCCGGCCATTGGCCTCCTCGAGCCGGCACGGCACGAAGTTCATCGCGGGCGAGCCGATGAAGCCGGCGACGAAGCATGTCGCCGGATTGTGGTACAGCTCGTTCGGCGTGCCGATCTGCTCGATGCGGCCCTTGTTCATGACCACGACACGATCGGCCAGGGTCATCGCCTCGACCTGGTCGTGGGTGACGTAGACCGTCGTGGTGCGGACCTTCTGGTGCACCTTCTTGATCTCGATGCGCATCTGCACGCGCAGCTTGGCGTCGAGGTTGGACAGCGGCTCGTCGAACAGGAACACCTTGGGATTGCGCACGATGGCGCGGCCCATCGCGACGCGCTGGCGCTGGCCGCCGGAGAGCTGCTTGGGCTTGCGGTCGATGAGGTCGGCGATATCCAGCATGCGCGCGGCCTCCGCCACGCGGCTCTTGATCTCGGCCTTCGGATAGTGCTTCAGCCGCAGCCCGAACGACATGTTCTCGGCCACCGTCATGTGCGGATAGAGCGCGTAGTTCTGGAACACCATGGCGATGTCGCGGTCCTTCGGCGGCACGTCGTTGACGACGTCGCCGCCGATCGTGATGTCGCCGTCGGAGATGTCCTCGAGCCCTGCGATCATCCGCAATGTCGTCGACTTGCCGCAGCCGGACGGGCCGACCAGCACGACGAACTCGTGATCGGCGATGTCGAGATCGATGCCACGGACGGCCTCGACGTCATCGTAGCGTTTCACGACCTTGCGCAAGCTCACTTCAGCCATGTCAGATCAACTCCCGTCCTCAGCCCTTGGTCGCGCCGGCCGTGAGCCCGGCAATGTAGTAGTCCATCAGGAACGCGTAGATGATCAGCGGCGGCGCCGCGCCCAGCAGCGCCCCGGTCATGATCTGTCCCCAGTTGAAGACGTCGCCCTTGATCAGGGTGGTGACGATGCCGACCGGCAGCACCAGCTGGTCGGTCGAGGTCGTGAACACCAGCGGATACAGGAACTGCGCCCAGGAGACGGTGAAGGCGAAAATCGTCGCCGCGATCAGGCCGGGCAGGGCGACGGGAATGAAGATCCGCGTCAAGGTCTGCAGCCAGGAGGCGCCGTCGATGATGGCGGCCTCGTCGAGCTCCTTGGGGATCGAGGCGAAATAGCCGATCATGATCCAGGTGCAGAACGGCACGGTGAGCGTCGGATAGATGAACAGCAGCACGTACCAGCGATTGATCAACTGGATGCCGGTGACGTCGCCGACCAGCGCGAACATCTTGAACAGCGGAATGAACAGCAGGCTGTCCGGGATCAGGTAGGTCAGGAACACGCCGGTCGCCAGCGTCGCCGAGCCCCAGAACTTCATCCGCGACAGTGCGAACGCGGCCGGAATGCTGATCAGCATGGTGATGATCACGACGATGATCGAGACCATGGCGGAGTTGAAGAAGAAGCGCAGGAACTGGTTCGAGGTGAGCAGTCCGACATAGTTCTCCAGCGTCGGGTGGAACACCCACCACGGGTTGGTCGCCGCCGAGATCTCCGCGCTGCCCTTCAGCGAGGTGATCAGCATGTAGAGCGGCGGCACCAGCGAGAAGATCGCGAACAGCGTCAGGAAGAAATACGACCAGCGCAGCGCCCAGGCGCGGTCGCGGCTCATCGAGCCGTATTTGACATTGCGGGTCGGGCCGGCCTTGTCGACGGTCATGGTGCTCATCAGGACTCGTTCCCCCGCTTGTTGACGTCGCGCAGGATGAAGATGGCGGCGACCGCGAGGATCGGCACCATGAACAGCGAGACGCTGGCGCCGAGCGGAATGTCGCTGCCCTCGATGCCGACGCGGAACGCCCAGGTCGCGAAGATGTGCGTCTTGTCGAGCGGGCCGCCGGCGGTGAGGATGCGGACGATATCGAAATTGGCGAACGTCACGATCAGCGAGAACAGCGTCGTGATGGCGATGATGTTGCGCATCATCGGCAGGGTCACGTACCAGATCCGCTGCCACCAATTGGCGCCGTCGATCGCCGCGGCCTCATAGAGCTGGTCCGGGACGGATTTCAGCGAGGCCAGGTACATGATCATGAAGAACGGTGCGCCGTACCAGACGTTGACCAGGATCACCGAGAACCGCGCCCAGGCGGCATCACCGGTCCACGGGATCGGGCCGATGCCGAAGAACGACAGCGTATAGTTGAAGGCGCTGTAGGACGGGTCGAACAGCCACAGCCAGGCCAGCGTGCTCATCGCCGGCGGAATCACCCAGGGCACCAGCAGCATGCCGCGCCATTTGCGTTGGCCCTTGGCCGGGATGTTGTGGACGAAATGCGCGACGATGAAGCCGATCAGCGCCTTGAAGACGACGGCGGTGATCGCGAAGATGCAGGATTGCTTGACGACCAGCCAGAACGTGTCGCGCTTGAACAGGAACTCGAAATTGCCGAAGCCGACGAAGCGCTGCATCGACTTGTTCAGGGTCGCCAGATGCACCGAATACAGGGCGGGATAGACGACCAGGAGCACGATCAGCAGGATCAGCGGCAGCGTCATCAGGAAAGCGGCGGTCGATTTCCGCTTCAGCGCCCTGTGCAGACCATTGCGGCGGGCCGCACGGGGGCGGGCGACGGCGTTTTCACCGATGGCGGCATCAACCATGACAAAGGGCTCCTCGTGATGTCCCCTGCGACGGCGGGGTCCTCACTGGATGGGAAACACTGACGAGGTGAAAGGGGGCGGCCCGCCTGCCGAGGCGGACCGCCGGCGTTGCTTCGAGCATGCCTCAGCTGCGCATGAAGCCTTCGCACTCGCCTTCGGCCCAGGCGAGGGTCGATTCCATCTTCTCGCCCTGGGCGTAGCGCAGGCACATCTTGGTCATCGTCGCCTGTGCATAGATCTGCTGTGCGATCTTGGGCGGAGCAGGGGAGGCTGCGATCGACAGCGTCTGGTGATTATAGGGGTTGGGATAGTGAAACAGCGTCCCCTTTGGCGGCGCCGCCTCGGCCCACACCTTCAGCGTCGTCAGCTTCTCGTAGGCCGGCAGGTCGTAGCCGCCGCTGGCCACCACCATCTTTTCGATCGAAGACGGTTTCGAGAGGTGGACGATCAGGCTCTTGGCCGCTTCCTTGTTCTTCGAGAACGCCCAGATGCCCCAGAAGTACGGCAGGAAGGGTGCGAAGCGTCCCTTCGGGCCCGCCGGGAACCCGTGCGTCCAGCATTGCTCGGCGACCTGCGGCGCATCGCGCTTGGCGACCGCCCAGGCGCTCGGCGGATTCATGATCATCGCGCCCTTGCCGGACACCAGCCATTTGTTGTTGGACGCGTCGTCCCACGCCGCGACGTCGGGCGGCAGCACGGCAATCAGCCGCTTGTAGAACTCCAGCGCCTGACGGACTTCATCGGTCTTGACCGTCACGTCACCCTTGGCGTTGACGAGATCGGCGCCGAACGCCTGGAAGAAAGCGCCGGCGGAATCGACGCTGTCGGTCGTCTCGCCGAGACCGATGCCGAACGGCACGCCGGCCTTGTGACATGCCTCCGCCGCCTTCAGGAACGTCTCGGTGGTCCAACTGTCGGCCTTCGGCGGGCTGCCGGCGGGATACAATTCCTGCACGTCGATCCCTGCGTGCTTCTTCATCAGATCGATACGGGTGCAAGGGCCCTTGATCTGGCTGCCGACGCAGGCCGGCACCGCGAGCCATTTGCCGCCAGCCTGGCCGAGATATTTGACGGTGCCGTTGACGGAGCCATTCTCCTTGACGATCGGCTCCATGATGTCGTTGACGGGCTCGAGCTGATTGGCATAGGCCTGCGGCCACCAGGTGGGATGGGCGAGAATGTCGTGGCCCGAACCGGCCGCCGCCTCGGCAGCGATGGTGAGCTCAAGCTTCTTGCCCTGGCTGGTGATGTAGTCGATCTGGACCTCGACCTTCTCCTTGGCAGCCCATTCGTTGACGAGATCGGTCGAAGCCTGATTGGCGCCGGGAACCCAATGGTCCCAGAATCCCATCGAGAGCTTGCCGGCGGCGTAGGCGCCGCGCACATAGGGCGCGGCAATCATGACCGCCGAGGTGGCAGCGGTCGCAGCAACGAATTGTCGGCGGTTCAGCTTCCTCCGTGACATGGCGTTCCCTCCCTGGTGAGCCAAGCGTTTGGGTGCGAATCCGATTTGTTAGTTGTTGCGTCGCGTCATGCGACGCATGGATTTCGCTTGGGTGCAATCAGAGCAGAATTGCGAGCGGCTGTCGAGAAAGCAGGTGGAGCGAATCCTAGAACTAATGGCGGGCACAATCGTCGCAGGTCTCGCAACTGATTGCATCGCAACGATGAGCGTTGCAGCGCAAAGCGCGTCACGGCAGAACAGGAATCGATGTAGCTGGAGGCGTTGGATGCATCGCACTGCGTGCGACAGATGGACTTGCGCGGTGCGGCAACGATAGAATTCGTTGGAATCATGGCCGTCACGACCGGCAAGTCGCGAGACGGTCGGACGTGTTGCACGGAGCATGAACTGATGGTGACGAGCCCCGCCGGCATCTGGCGCCGGTCTTTCGGATGCATCGCAATAGGAGTGTCAGTGGGCCTCGTCGGCCTCGTGGGCCTACCGCGTCAGCCTGCCGCGCAGGGCCTGTTCAAGGGCGTCGAGCAGGGCGCGCGCGAAGGCAACAAGGCGGCAGGCCCGGTCGGCGGTGTGCTCGGTGGCGCGATCGGCGGTGTCGTCGGCGTGGTCACCGGCGTGACCGGGGCGTTCACCGGCAACAACGACCAGCAGAGTGCGCAGCCCGCGGCACCGCCGGCCGAGGCCAGGAAGGCGAAGCCTTCCAAGCCGGCGAAGACGAGCAAGGTCGCCAAGGCGACGCCGATGCTGACGCAGCCAGGCGCCCCGCAACTCACGGCCGAACAGATCGTCGCCAACAGCGACAGCAATGTCGAGCGGCTGAAGACCGGGCTGAACCTGACGGAAGAGCAGGCGAAGAACTGGGGTCCGTTCGCCAATGCGATGCACGCGCTCGGCCGCAACGGCGCTGACAGGCTCGATCTGCGCATCGCGCGGTCGAAGCGCGACCCGCCGGATGACATCGTCGAGCAGATGCGCAACGAGGCTCAGTTCCTGGTCGACCGCGCCGCCGACCAGCGCGCCGTGGCCGACGCGTCGGAGCCGCTCTTCACCAGCCTCGACGACAGGCAGAAGCAGATCTTCATCGACGAGATGGTGCGGCTCAGTCGCGAGCGCGGACTGGACTAGCTCGACGGAGTTGGCGTCGCCGCGGCTGTCTGTGTCCGGCGGCAGCAGCGGCGCCTGCGGCATGCCGTGACGCATGATCACCGCGGCCGCACCGCGCTACGGTATTTGACTACCCCAAGAATGACGATTGGTCGCGTTGACGGCCTGACCGGGAGAAAGCAGGCTCCAGCGGCGTGCACATTTATCGAGCACGAGCGGGGTGCTCGCGCAACGTCCCGGTCCACCAGCGCTGCTTCTGCAACCGAACTGCGACGCATTTTGATGTACATTGCAATTGTATTACGTAGAGAGCCGGAGCCGGCAGGGCGGTCTTCGCAGGCGTGCTGATTCGCAGCAGCGATCGCACGGCAGACGATCAGCAGGCCGTTCGGCTCGATATCTTGGAGGATGATTGTTGTCGAGAGTGCGACTGCGCCGATGGATCGAGGGCCGGTTGGGGATTGGCACCGCCAGCACCGAAAGCCGCCTCGATGAGAATGTGAAACGCTTCGTCGATGCGCTGCAAGCGGAGTTGATCGCCGCGAAGGATGAGTCCGAGCGGTACAGGCGCATCACCGAAGAGAGGGGCGTGATCATGGGCCGCCTGCGCGACGAGCGCGACGGCTACAGGCTGGAGTGGGAGGCGGCATCCGCGGAGCTTCGCCGGCTGACGCGCCAGCGTCCGGCCGTGGTCTCGGACAATGGAGCGACGCGCCCCTCCGGCAATCGCCGTGACGTGGCCTTGAGGAATTCTCCGCCTTCCGCGCTGCGGGTGCTGTGCGTCGGCACCGGCCGGGACGGCACGACGTCGCTCGCGCGGATGATGCAGGAGGTGTTCGACAACCAGGGCAACGGCGACAGGGCTGTGCACGAATGGGCGTCGAGCGAGCTCAACGAGCTGTTCTGCCAGCTCAAGGAAACCAACGATCCCAGCTTCGCGGATCAGATTCGTCAGACGATCCTCGATTGCCCCCATGCCTGCGTCGTCGGCAACGGTTATGCGGCCGTGCTGCCGATCATCGCCGAGCTCCTCGGCGACCAGGTCACGCTGGTGCATCTGCGCCGGCGCGACCGGGCGGCGTGCATCGCAAGCCTGGTTGAGAATGCGGCGCTGTCGCCGCAGAACCACCTCTACTACGCCGACTCGCCGGCCGCGCAGCGCAAGCGTCCGACCGCTGTCCACTTCGGAGAGATGTCGAAGCAGCAATGGATGGATCTGTCGCTGGCCGACAAGTTCGGCTGGTACTACGACAAGACCCACGCCTTGATCGAACGGCACAAGAGCCTGTTCCCGAACACGCTCTCCGTCGATACCGAGGACCTCAACGCGGACAGCGTGCGCCTCGCGCTGGCCCACGCGGCCGGCAGCCCCGAGGCGCCGCGCGCCTTCCACGTCAACCGGTTCGTCGATCTGCGCCATGTGCCGCCCGATCGCCGCAGCTTCGTGCAGCGGCTGCTCGGCCAGCTCGACGTCCAGAAGCTCGCCCATGACGACCTGTACGGGCTGCGGCAGGTCCTCAACGAGATGATCTATCATCTCTCGCATTTTCCCGACGCAGCACCGGGCGCGGTGGATGAGCTGCGTTGGACGCTTGGAGAGATGCACGGCCTTCTCGACAGCCGCATCCGCGACGTTCGCGAACTGATGGAGCGGGTCGGCGTGCCGCCGGAAGCTGCCGACGTTCACGGTGCGCCGCGAGCGATCAACGGCGCGCACGTCAGCCACTGATCGGGGGGGGGGGCGCGCGCGACCCTGCGGGCAGGCTCAACGCCTCAGCGGCCGGATTTCTCAGCCTCTCGCGTCTGCCAGTATGGAACAGTGCATCGCCGGGCGAATCCTGCTGCCTGCAGTTTGCTGCCAGCAAATACGGGAATGGCGGAAGGGGTGGGATTCGAACCCACGGTACCCTTGCGGGCACGCCGGTTTTCAAGACCGGTGCCTTAAACCACTCGGCCACCCTTCCATCCGGCGTCGTGTCCTGGACGTCGGCGACGTCCACGCCACGGCGGCGCGGGATCGACGCGATCCTTGTTTAGGGTGCGGGCTTGCGGCTCGTCAACGGCGCATTCACGCCTGCCAGGACGGCCTCAGCTCAAAGCCCACGCTCACCTGAGCGCAAAGGCCATCAGGCCGGAGCACAAGACTGCGGTGCTCAGCGCTGCCAGGGCGAGAAAGCTGCCCGAGAGCAAGTCCTGATGTCGCAACGCTTGATGTCGTAGATCTTGGTGTCGCATGGGCCACCTGCTGCGGCTGCGCTACCGGTCCGATCTCACACCGGCCGGAGAAA
Organism: Bradyrhizobium sp. HKCCYLRH2015; assembly: GCF_051168215.1. Taxonomy (NCBI): domain Bacteria; kingdom Pseudomonadati; phylum Pseudomonadota; class Alphaproteobacteria; order Hyphomicrobiales; family Nitrobacteraceae; genus Bradyrhizobium; species Bradyrhizobium sp. HKCCYLRH2015. The sequence goes on from NZ_JBNPUO010000004.1 coordinate 325,522, forward strand.
ACCAAGGGCCGGGCGACGAACGGTCTGGATGATCTTCTGGTCGAAACTTCCGGCTTCAGGGATGCTCCTGAAGTGTCGTTATTAAAGCGGACGCAAACATTGAAACGGACGAGAGCCGACCATGGCGTCGGCTGTCCGATCCGTCCGGAATCAGGCCCGCGAGCGGACCCCTTCAAACGCATGAGCAAGGAAGATCCCGGCGCCAACCAAGCCCATCACTGCCGTCATTGCTTCGATCATAGCGAACACACCCTGTTGCGCCCCACGTGAAGCAAACGACGTGCAGCCCCGCACAGTCAAAATGATTCAGGTCCCGCGAAATGAGAACACTCCCAGGTGAGGATTTCACGCAACATATGTGTCCCAAAAGGTGCACTCGCAACACAGTGGCGCAGCGGAGTGCACGCCTGGGCGGCCATGGTCCGCGTCACAACCGCTGGAAAGCTCCGGTTAACCACGGCGGGGCCCACCCCATTTCCGCCGTGTTCTGGTTGCGTTATCCTTGTGTATTGAGTTGCGGGGATGCGACTCGGGGACAAGCCGGGACGCGGGGGCCTGATGGGATGGCTCGGCTGCGACCGGCTCATTGGTAATCGGGGTCGATGGGGATTGGTCAAACAGATCCGGTCGAGAGAGCGGTGCGCAGTGCCGTTGCCGTCCTCGCCTGCCTGATGGTCGCGAACTGCGCCTCGTCCAACAAGTTCGCCAGCAAGGTCGATCCGAAATACGGTGTATCGTCGAGCCCGCGCGTCGTCGGATTCGGCGAGCCGGTGCCGAAGGGCGGCGGCGTCTACCGCGTCGGCAAGCCCTATACCGTGGCCGGAAAGACCTATGTTCCCGAAGAGGACACCAACTACCGCGCCGAGGGCTTGGCCTCCTGGTATGGCGATGATTTTCACGGCCGGCTGACCGCCAATGGCGAGGTCTTCGACATGACGTCGCTGACGGCCGCCCATCCGACCCTGCCGCTGCCGAGCTATGCCCGCGTCACCAATCTTGCCAACGGCAAATCGCTCATCGTCCGCATCAACGATCGCGGCCCGTACCACGGCAACCGGCTGATCGACGTCTCCAACAAGGCCGCCGATCTGCTCGAGTTCAAGGGCAGCGGCATCGCCCGCGTCCGCGTCGAATATGTCGGCCGTGCGCCTCTCGAAGGGTCCGACGATACCCAGCTGATGGCGACCCTGCGCACCGGCATCCCGGCGCCGGCGCCGTCCCTGGTCCGTGTCGCCTCCGCCAAGCCGTTCGTTCCCGAGATCGGCGCAGGTCGTCCGATTCGCGGCGAAGTCCCGCTGCCCGAGGGGCGTCCCTACACGCTCGGCAACACCTCCGCCGACCTGGCGTCGGTCGCGGCGACGTCGGAGATGTCGGCTTCCAGCCGGAGCCGCGGACGCAGCCTCGATAATCCGCGTGCCGTGTCCTACGATCAGGCCGGCCGTTACGTGACGCCGACCAGCGCATACGACGGCGCGGATGAGGCCCGCGAGATCCTCGGCGGCCGCGGTCTGTACTGATCACGCAATACGCTCACGGAATACGATCTCGCACGTCGAACCAGCCGTCCCTCGCCGGGGCGGTTTCGATTCGACCGAGCCGCCAAGACCTTTTGCGAAAAGACCTGTTGCGAAAAGTCCTGTTGGGAAAAGTCCTGTTGGGAAAAGTCCTGCCGGGAGGGGCCTATCGGGCGGTGAATGGCACGCGCGCCCTGGCCGAGAAGGTCCAGACCCGGGTGTTGCCGCCGATCCCGCCATACTCGGCACCGAGGCCGACGCCGGCACCACCCTCCGTCTGGATGCCGAGCCCGCCGGTGAACCGGGCCGACCAGCCCTGCAGCAGCGGCGTCGAGGCGAGCGCGCCGGCGGCGAGCGTGTTGGCGTCCTCCTTGTTGAAGTAGTAGTCGCCATACATGCCGAGGAACGGCGTCAGCAGAACGCCGCTGTCGAGCCAGGCGACAGGGTAGGCGGCACGCAGGCCGCCGGAGGCGCGGCCGCTGGCGAAATCATTCGTCCCCTGCCGCGTGCCCAGCGAGTCGGTGTAGGCGTTCTGATGCTCCCACAGCGCATAGACCTTGGTCGAGGGCTCGAGCACCACGCCGGCCAATTTGTAGCTGCCGGTCAGGCCGGTCGACAGCATCCAGCGCTGACCGCTGAAATTGCCCTGGGCCGTCCCCGCGCTGCCGTCATAGCCGATGCCGGAATAGGCGACGGCGGCGTCGAAGCGCAGGGTGGGGACGATCTTCCAGCCGAGATAGGCGCCGGTGGTCCAGCCGTCGCCCTTCAGCTTTCCGTTAATCTCCTGCTGGGTGTAGCTGAATGTCTCGTAGCCGCCGAGCACGCCGACCAGGAAGCTCGGCGTCGCCCGGTAGGTCAGCCCCATCATCGCGTTGAGCTGCTGGCCGTACAGCGAGACCTGGTTGGCCTGGGTGATGCCGCCATTGTTGGTCGTGCCGAAGCGATCGACACCGGTGCCGCGGACATCAGCCCACAGCAGCCATTCCTTCTGCTCGTGCCATCTTGGCGCGGCCTGCTTCTTGTCGCCCCGGTCGATGGCCGCGAAGGCATCATCGATTCGCCCGCGGCTGCGGCCGCGCGGCTGCGACGCACCGGGCAGCATGGAGGAATAGGCGTCGCTGCCGCCGGCCGCAGCACGGTCCGAGGTCGGCGCCGGCTCGTCCTGATCGCGCGGATCGGCCGAGAAATTGAAGCGCATGCGCGCATTGCCCGGCGTCAGGAACGAACCGCCATCATTGAACCCGTCGGCGATGGCGTCATCGATCGCGCCGGAGATCGCCTGGCCGGAATTCTGTGCCACCAGCTTGCTGACCGTCTGCTGCAGCGAGCGCAGCCGCACACTGTCGACGGGCACGTTGACGGTCTGGGCGAGGGCAGGCGATGTGCTCGCGGTAAACAGCGCGCTGCCGGCATAGCTTGCGGTGACCGTGTGGCTGCCGACGGCGAGCGTCGAGGTGGCGAAGGTCGCGACGCCTCCAGCCAGTGTCACCGTGCCGATCGGCGAGCCGTTGTCGTTGAAGGTGACCGTGCCGGTCGGCGTGCCGCCCGACGCTGAAACGGTGGCCGTGAACGTCACGGGCTGGCCGAACTGGCTCGGATTCTGCGACGAGGTCAGCGCGACCGTCGTGACCAGCTGGCCTACCGACAGATTGAAGGTGGCATTGGCCGAGGCACTGTTGGTGTCGGTCACGGTCACGGTATACGTGGTCATTGCCGCCGGCGCCGTCGGCGTGCCGGTGATCTGGCCATTGGTCGTGTTGAAGCTGAGGCCGGCCGGCAGGGCCGGCGAAACGGCAAAGACCAGCGCGCCCGTACCACCCGAGCCCGTCACAGGCGTGAATGGCGTCACAGCCTGGTTGATCGGCAGCGAGCTGGACGGCACGGCCGTCGACGCCGTCACCGCACCATTGATGGTCAGGCTGAATGTGTTGCTTGCGGTCGCGTTGGCGGCGTCGGTCACGGTCACGGTGAAGGTCGTCGCCGCAATGGTCACCGTGGGCGTTCCGGAAATGCTGCCGTTGGCCGTATTGAGAGACAGTCCGGCCGGGAGCGTCGGCGCGACGGAATAGGCGAGCGGCGCGGTGCCGCCGCCGCCCGTGACCGGCGTGAACGGCGTGACGGCGTGGTTCGCGGTCAGCGTCGTCGCGGCGATCGCCTGCGTCGCGCTGACGGCGCCGTTGACCGCCAGGCTGAACGTATTGGTCGCCGTGGCACTGTTGGCGTCGGTCACCGTGACCGTATAGGTGGTGGCGCCGCTGGTCGCGGTCGGCGTGCCGGTGATCGCGCCCGAGGACGTATTGAAGGTGAGACCCGCGGGCAGCGCCGGCGCGATGCCATAGCTCAGCGGCGACGTGCCCCCGGCGCCGGTCACCGGCGTGAAGGACGCCACCGGTGTATTCACGGTCAGGCCTTTGGACGCGATGGCCTGCGTCGCGGTCACCGCGCCATTGATCGTGAGGCTGAACGTGTTGCTGGCGCTGGCGCTGTTGGCGTCGCTCACCGTGACCGTATAGGTGGCGGCGGTGCTGATCGCGGTCGGTGTGCCCGTGATGGCACCCGTCGAGGTGTTGAAGCTGAGGCCGGCGGGCAGCGCCGGTGCGATGCCATAGGTGAGCGGCGAGGTGCCGCCGCCCCCGGTCACCGGGGTGAAGGATGTCGCGGCGACATTGACGGTCAGGGACTTCGCCGGAATCGACTGCGTCGCGCTGACGGCGCCGTTGACGGTCAGGCTGAAGGTGTTCGTCGCGGTCCCGTTGTTGGTGTCGGTGACGGTCACGGTGTAGGTCGCCGTCGCCGCGCTGGTCGAGGGCGTGCCCGAGATCGCGCCGGTGGAAGTGTTGATGCTCAGCCCGGCGGGCAGACTCGGCGAGATTGAATAAGACAATGCGCCCGTGCCGCCGCCGCCCGTGACCGGCGTGAAGGCGGTGATCGCCTGGTTGGCGGTAAACGTCCGAGAGGCGATGGCCTGCGTTGCGGTCACCGCGCTGTTCACCGTCAGGCTGAACGTGTTGCTGGCCGTGGCACTGTTGGCATCCGTCACCGTGACCGTGTAGGTCGTGGCGCCGCTGGTCGCCGTCGGCGTGCCCGTGATCGCGCCGGTGGAGGTGTTGAGCGTCAGGCCCGTCGGCAGCGCGGGTGCAACGGAGTAGGAGAGCGGCGGCGTGCCGCCCGATCCGGTGACCGGCGTGAACGAGGTCGCTGCTGTATTCTGTGTCAGCGCCTTGGACGCAATGGCCTGGGTCGCGCTCACCGGACCGTTGACGGTCAATTGGAAGGTGTTGCTGGCGGTACCGTTGTTGGCATCCGTCACGGTCACCGTGTAGGTGGTCGTGCTGCTGGTCACGGTCGGCGTGCCGCTGACCTGGCCGGTGCTGGTGTTGAAGCTGAGACCGGTCGGCAAGGTCGGCGCGATCGCATAGGTCCGCGGCGTCGTGCCGCCGCCGCCGGTGACCGGCGTGAATGTCGTGATGGCCGTGTTCACGGTGACGGTGGCCGAGCTCACCGACTGCGTCGCGGTAACGGCGGTATTCACCGTGAGGCTGAAGGTATTGCTGGCCGTGGCGCTGTTGGCGTCGGTGACGGTGACCGTATAGGTGGTTGCACCGCTGCTCACGGTCGGCGTGCCAGTGATCGCGCCGGTGTTGGTGTCGAGCGTGAGGCCCGAGGGCAGCGCCGGCGACACGCCGTAGGTGAGCGGCGGGGTGCCGTTGCCGCCGGTCACGGGCGTGAAGGAGGTCGCAGCCGCATTCTGCGTCAATATCTTCGATGCGACCGACTGGGTCGCGGTCACGGCCGCATTGACGGCGAGACTGAACGTGTTCGAGGCCGTCGCGCTGTTCGCGTCCGTGACGGTGACCGTGTACGTCGTCGATCCGCTCGTGGCCGTCGGCGTGCCCGTGATCGCGCCGGTCGACGTATTGAGCGAGAGACCGGAGGGCAGCGACGGCAAGATGCTAAAGGTGTAGGGCGTCGTGCCGCCGCCGCCGGTGACCGGTGTGAACGAGGTCGTCGCGTGGTTCTGCGTCAGCGTCTTCGAGGCGACCGCCTGCGTCGCCGTGACCGCGCCGTTGACCGTCAGGCTGAACGTGTTGCTGGCGGTGGCGCTGTTGGCATCGGTGACGGTGACCGTATAGGTGGTCGCGGTGCTGGTGATCGTGGGCGTGCCGGTGATCGCACCCGTGGACGTGTTGAACGAAAGACCGGTCGGCAGCGACGGCACGATGCCATAGCCGAGCGGCGCGGTGCCGCCGGATCCGGTGACCGGCGTGAACGAGGTCGTCGCGGTGTTGACGGTCAGCGCTTTCGACGCGATGGCCTGGGTCGCGGTGGGGCCGGGCAGGTTGACGGTGATGGTCCAAGAGGTGAGCGCCGTTCCGGAGCCTGAGCAGGTTACGAGAAAGTCGCTACAGTCTGACGCATAAAACAGCGTGATCGTATCCTGGCCGCCGCCCGTCAGGCTGTTCAGAGTGATGTTGATCTGAGCCTGACCAGTATTCGCACTCTGCCCATTGTCGTTTCCACTGCTTGGATGCAGCGTGTAATTGGCTTTGCTCGTCGTCGGGCTGTAGTCGGAATAAGCACTCGAGCTCGTGCCGGCGATGGGCAGCTGGGTGTTCGCATTCGTGCCGGATACGGAGTACAAGCCGTAGACAACGGCATCGTCTCCGGTGTTGGGAGTGCCAACCACGGTGAGACACAGGTGATAGACCTGTGACACGGAATTGAATGTGATCGTGGCCCCGGTGGTCGAATTGACGGTCAGATCGCAGACCGCCTGCGCCGATGAGATCGACGCGCCCATGGCCGCGAGAACGACAAAGGTCGTCACCGCCAACGTTCTTACGTTGCTGACGGCCGACGACCAGCGAGTCAGAAACCGCTGGAACGACGTCTTCCACGCGCCAATGATGATCGCGAAAAGCTGCACCTTGCCCCTGCGCTTCCCCGCGACCGCGGGTCGACCTCGGCCGCGGTCCCAAATATTCTGCGACTGCAATAAAGATTACCGAAAACTTACCGTTGATTAAGCTTTGTTTCCCCTGTGCCGCAAGCCAGTGATGCACGGAACCGCTGCACTAGCGCGGCCTTTCTCGAAGTTAGTTGCGCGCCCGCAACACTGCGACCTTTCCGCGTGCTGATTCGGGGCAGGTCTCGCGAAACGCCCCCACATCCTCTGCGGGTTCATGCTTGACTGTTCCCGTCGGATGCATGACACTTTCGAATTGCACATGGCGAATACGGGACGCGTCGGTTGTCTGCGTTTCGTCGTGACGCGCTTTGTTGTCTGGTTGAATTGCACAAAATCATTTGGAGGAACGCATGCCGGTTACGCCTGTGCTCGGGCAAATCATGCCATTTGCTGGAAGCCAGCCACCGAGGGGGTGGGCGTTCTGCAACGGCGCGCTGTTGGCGATCCAGACGAACCAGGCATTGTTCTCCCTGCTCGGCACCTATTACGGCGGCAATGGTATCACGACGTTCGCACTGCCTGATCTTCGCGGACGGGCTATCCTCGGCTCGACCGGCGGCAGCGGCCAGTTTCCCGCTGGCACGGTCAGCGGCGAGACCACGGTGACGCTCACGACGGCGCAGATGCCGACCCATAATCACCAGATCCAGGCGTCCAGCAACGACGGTACTGGGCGTGGAGCGTCGGCGACCAACAACGTGTTCGCGACAAACAAGCTCCCGCCAGACAATCCCAAGCTGATCTTCACCACCGCCGGGACGAACGCGGTGCCGCTGTCGCTCAGCACCAACATCGTCGACATCGGCGGCGGGCAGCCCCACAACAACATGCAGCCCTACCTCGTGATCAATTATCTGATCGCCCTGAATGGGGTTTTCCCTTCGCGCAACTGAGACGGCTCGGCGCTCACGTTTCTCACCATCGTCGCAATCCGCCGCATCGCGCCCGCTTCGCGGCGCCCACCGCACTTGAAAGGATGTCGGGATGTCAGACCCATTTCTCGGCGAGATCAGGCTGTTTGGCTTTCCGCGCATACCGGATGGCTGGCTCGCCTGCGACGGAAGCGCATTGTCCATCGCCAACTATGATGCGCTCTATGCGGTCATCGGGACGACGTTTGGTGGCGACGGGGTCCAGACCTTCAATCTGCCGGACCTGCGCGGCCGCGTTCCGATCGGGCAGGGCACGCCGCCCGGCGGCGCATCCTATCTGCTGGGGCAACTGGACGGTGAGGACGAGCACACCTTGATCACGACCGAGATGCCCACGCACAGCCACGCTTTGTTGGCGTCGACCACCGTCGCCGACACGGCACAGCCGGGGACCAGTACCCTCCTGGGAACCGCGACAGCGGGCAATCTCTACGCGCCCAGTGCTGACGCCGGGACCTACGAAGTGATGGCGGCCTGCGTCGGGCCGTCGGGGCAGGGCGTCGCTCACAACAACATCATGCCGACCGTCGTCGGCAATTACTGCATCTGCATCAACGGCATCTTCCCGTCGCCGGGCTGACGCCTTCGCGTTCGATCGGCTCTATTGCGCATTCCTCAGGAGAGACGTCGTGTCAGACCCCTTCGTCGGCGAAATCCAGGCCTTTCCGTTCACCTTTGCAGCCGACGGCTTCAACAGCGCGTGGCTGCCGTGCTTCGGCCAGTTGCTTCCGATCCAGCGGTATACGCCGTTGTTCGCGCTGATCGGCACCTATTACGGCGGCAACGGCACCACCAATTTCGCCCTGCCGAATCTGAGCGGCGCGATCACCAACGGGCAGGGCGACGGCCCCGGTCTGCAGCCGCGCGTCATCGGTGAGGCGATGGGGACCAGCACCGCCTTTCTGACCACGGCCGAGATGCCCGCGCATGCCCACACGCTGCAGCTCGGCAGCAAGGCGGCCGCGAATGCCACGCCAGGGCCGGGGACGGGCGTGGGCATCGTGGCGATCGATCCCAGCTTCAACGGGTTCCTGGCGCCGCCGGGCAATACGACGCTGGCGGTCAATGCGGTCACATCGAACGGGCAGAGCATTCCGCACGACAACATGCAGCCGACCCAGGCGCTGATCTGGTGCATCTGCTATGCGGGCATCTTCCCGTCATTCAACAACTCCTGAGCCGAGCAGGCTCGGAGTGACGCTCGGGATCGACGTCGTCTCACCGGACGTTCGCTTGCGGCTGCGGCCGGCCGAGACCGCCGACGAGCCGTTCCTGCGTGACCTCTTTGGTTTCGTCAAAGGTGCGCAGCTCGCCGCGGCCGGTCTGCCGCCGGCGATGCTCGATCTCGTGCTGGCGCAGCAGTATCGCGCCCAGCTCGCAAGCCATGCGGCGCAGTGTCCGGCGGCGCAGTCGCTGATCATTCTCCGCGACGCCGCGCCGGTCGGGCGGCTGCTGCTCGACCGCGCGGCGTCACAATGGCACGTGGTGGATCTCGCGCTGCTGCCTGGCGCGCGCAACGCGGGTGTCGGGCGCGAGATCATGCAGGCGGTCGCCACCGCCGCACGGGAGCAGGGCGCCGCGGTGCTTTCGCTCGCGGTCGCAACCACGAATGACGACGCGATAAGGTTCTACGTCCGACTGGGCTTCCGCGACGTGGCGGACAACGCGACAGCGTCGCATCGCATGATGGAGCTGCCGCTCGCGCGCTAACGAGCCGGAGCCACCTCGCGCAGGAACGCGATCAGCGCCGCGTTCACCTCGGCGGCGCATTCCTGCTGGATCCAGTGGCCGGCGCCGTCGATGATCAGCTTGCGCCGGAGATCCGGCAGCACGCGCGCCATGTCCTGAACGCGCTTGGCGCCGATCAGCCCCGTCACCACCGCGTCCGCGCTGCCCGCGATGAACAGCGACGGCTGGCGGATCTGGGCGTCCTGCCATGGCGCGGTCAGCTCCCAGTTGCGGTCGATGTTGCGATACCAGTTCAGGCCACCGCGAAAGCCGGAGGTGCGATAGGCTGCGATGAACTCGGCGAGGTCTGCTTCGCTCAGCCACGCCGGCCGAGGCAGGGCGGGGTTCGCCGCACCGAGGAAGCCCTTGTCCGGCGCGACGAACAGCGACTGCGGGTCGGAGAAGCCACGCGCCAGCATCGTGCGCATCGTCAGCGCGACGTCGCGCTCGAGCTCGGCTTCGGCGACGCCGGGCGTCTGAAAATACTGCCAGTAGAAATTCTCGATGCCGCCGGCGTGGAACGTCTCAAGGGGGAGGCTGCGGCCGCGAAACGGCGGCGGGACGCTCAAGCCGGCGACGGCCGTGAACATGTCCGGCCGGAACAGCGCCGCATGCCAGGCGACCGGCGCGCCCCAGTCGTGGCCGATGATGACGGCGGTGTCCTCGCCGAGCGCCTCGACCAGTGCCACCATGTCGCCGACGGTGTCGAAGATCGAGTAGGCGGCGATGTCTGCTGGCGCCTGCGAGCGGCCGAACCCGCGCATGTCGGGCGCGACCACCCGATAGCCGGCCTCGGCCAGCGCCACGATCTGGTGCCGCCACGAATAGGACAGTTCGGGCCAGCCGTGGCACAGCACGACAAGCGGGCCTTCGCCCTGTTCGCGCACGAACAGCTCGATTCCGTTGACCTTGATGGTCCGCGTCGATGACACCGTTTCCACCCTCGATCGCTCGCTTTTGATTGGCCGCCTTGATTGTCGGCCCTGGAGGTATCGCACCGGCCGAAGGGCTGCGCAAATCGCGGGACAGCGCTTGGATTCGCGGGATTGCCGAGTTGTTTGCGCCCCCCGCAACTGCTAGAATCCCAGTGCGCTCCAGAGCTTAGCCGATGAATGTCATGACCTTACCGCCGCGTCGCTCCGGTTTCACGTCCGGACGGGTGACGCGTGCGCTCATCGCCTTGGCCGCGGCGTTCGCCGTCGGCTGGAGCGGCGTGCTCTACGCCGCCAACCAGAGCGTCCAGGGCGCGCGCAAGGAGGATGGCGGCTTCGACGGCGATGCGCCGACCGCGATCCTGGTGGAGGCCAACAGCGGCAGCGTGCTGTTCGAGAAGAATGCGGACGAGCTGCGGGCGCCTTCCAGCATGATGAAGCTGATGACCGCCGAGGTGGTCTTCAACGCGGTCAAGGACGGCACGATCAAGCTCAACGACGAATACCGCATCAGCGAGAACGCCTGGCGCCGGGGCGGGGCGCCCTCCGGCACCTCGACGATGTTCGCCGCGCTCAACAGCAAGGTGTCGGTGAGCGACCTCCTGCACGGCGCGATCATCCAGAGCGGCAACGACGCCTGCATTGCGCTCGCCGAGGGCATGGCCGGCAACGAGAAGATCTTCGCCGCCGACTACATGACCAAGCGGGCGCGCGAGCTCGGCCTCACCAGATCGACCTTCGCCAATTCCAACGGGCTGCCGGATCCCGGCAACAAGATGACGGTGCGCGAGCTCGCCATGCTCGCCCGGCACATCATCCTGGATTTCCCGGAGTTCTATAAGATCTTCGGCGAGAAGGAATTCACCTGGAACAAGATCCGGCAGCAGAACCGCAACCCGCTGCTGAACGCGATGGAGGGCGCCGACGGCCTCAAGACCGGCTACACCAAGGAAGGCGGCTACGGCATGGTCGGCTCGGCCGTGCAGAACGGCACCCGGCTGATCGTGGTCGTCAATGGCCTGGAGGACTCCGAGGACCGCGCCACCGAGGCCAAGAAGATGCTGGAATGGGGCTTCCGCAATTTCGAGACCCGCACCCTGTTCGCGGCGGAGCAGCCGATCGGCTACGCCAAGGTGTTCGGCGGCGAGAGCCGCTCGGTCAAGCTGTCGAGCCCGGTGCCGGTCAAGGTCATGGTGCAGAAGAATGGCGGCGACAAGCTGATCGCCCGCATCATCTACAGTGGCCCGGTCAGGGCTCCCATCGAGCCCGGGCAGAAGGTCGGGGTTGTCAGGGTCTGGCGCGGCCCCAATATCGCCATGGAGGCCCCTGTCTATGCTGCGGAGGCGGTGGGCAGGGGATCCACGATGCGGCGTGCGATCGATGGGGTCAGCGAGCTCGTGATCGGGATGTTCCGCGCCGGGGCCGAGAAGCTCTAGAGACATGGCGGATTCAGCTTTGAAACGTGGTCCGGGCCGCGGCCGATTCGTCACCTTCGAGGGTGGCGAGGGCGCCGGAAAATCCACGCAGATCAAGATGTTGGCGGACCGTCTGCAGAAGGAGGGTGTGCGCGTCGTCCTGACCCGCGAGCCCGGGGGATCGCCGGGCGCGGAGATCATGCGCCACCTCGTGCTGTCGGGCATGGGCAAGCTGCTGGGGCCGGAGGCCGAGACGCTGCTGTTCGCCGCCGCACGCGACGACCATGTGCGCAACGTGATTCTCCCGGCGCTGAACCAGGGAAGCTGGGTGTTGTGCGATCGCTTCTTCGATTCGACCCGGGCCTACCAGGGCAGCCAGGGCAAGGTCGCGCCCGATGTGCTCAATGCGATGCAGCGGGTCACGATCGGCGACCTCAAGCCGGACCTGACGCTGATCCTCGACGTGCCCGTCGAGGTCGGCCTGCAGCGCGCCGCGGCGCGGCGCGGCAGCGGCGCGCCGGACCGGTTCGAAGGCGAGGACATCAAGTTCCACAAGGGGCTGCGCGACGCCTTTCACAAGATCGCCGCCGAGGATCCCCGGCGCTGCGTGCTGGTCGACGCCACGGCGAGCGCGGATACGGTCTCGCAACTCGTTTGGGACGCCGTGCGCGAGCGGCTGTTCGCGGAAGTGGCGGCCGCCTCATGAGCGCACGCAAGGTCGAGCCGGAGATCGCGGTCCGCCATCCCCGCGAGACCAGCGCCTTGTTCGGCCATCGCGAGGCCGAGGCCGCGCTGCTGTCAGCCTATCGCAGCGGCCGGATGGCGCATGCCTGGCTGATCGGCGGCCCGCAAGGCATCGGCAAGGCCACCTTGGCCTACCGCATGGCGCGCTTCGTGCTGACCCACCGTGATCCTGCGTCGGACGCGGTACGTACCGCCGGCTCGCTGTACGTGGACCCGGATGATCACGTGGCCCGGCTGATCGCCTCCGAGGCCCATGGCGGGCTGCTCACCTTGGAGCGCTCGGCCAACGACAAGGGCGTGCTGCGCACCGTCATCACCGTGGACGAAACCCGCGAGACGATCTCGTTCTTCGGCTCGACGGCGGCGGTCGAGGGCTGGCGGGTCTGCATCGTCGACACCGTCGACGAGCTCAATCCCAACGCCGCCAACGCGCTGCTGAAGATCCTCGAGGAGCCGCCGCAGCAGTCGCTGTTCCTGCTGGTCAGCCACGCGCCGGCGCGGGTGCTGGCCACCATCAAATCGCGCTGCCGCCGGCTGGCGCTGCGGGCCTTGGCGACCGACGACGTCATCAGCGCCGCGGCCGAGGCCACCGGCATGAACGTAGCCGAGCCGGCGCTGCGCGAGGCGGCCAGGGCCTCCGAGGGCAGCGTCGCGCGCACCCTGATGCTGCTGGGCGGCGACGGGCTGCAGCTGCAGACCCGGACCGCGGCGCTGCTCGCGAGCCTGCCGCGAATCGACGCCGGCGAGCTGCATGCCCTGGGTGATGCGCTCGGCACCAGCGACCGCGTCGCGCTGGCGAGCTTCCTCGACAGCATCGAGCGCTGGGTGGCGGAGCGGCTGCGCGCTGGCGATGCCAACGCGGAACTGCCGCGCCTTGCACGGCTGGCGGAGGTATGGGAAAAGATCGTCCGCGCCGCGCGCGACACCGAATCCTATAATCTGGAACGAAAACCGCTGGTTTTCTCGGTGTTCGGGATGCTTGCCGAAGCCACGCGGTAACCGCGCGACCATCATCCCGGGATCATCAGGATCAATCCGTCGACCGACGTCGTCAAAGAGGAATCTGCCGTGGCCAAGGCCAGCAAGACAACCGTGAAAAAGGGCAAGCCCGCGAGCAAGAGCAGCGCGAAGAAGGCTGCCCGCAACGCGCCCGCGAAGGGCAAGGTCAGCGCGGCCAAGGCGAAGGCGGCGAAGGACAAGGACGCCAAGAAAAAGACCGCCACATCCAAGACGGCCCCCGCGAAAGCCAACAGCAAAGCTCCGGCGGCGACCGCGGCCAAGAAAGCTTCGAAGAGCGCCGCCAAGAAAGCGGTCAAGAAAGCTGTGAAGGCGCCAGCCAGGAAGGCCGTGGCAAAGCCCGCCACACCGCCGGCCAAGAAGACCGCCGCCAAGCCTGCGGCAGCGAGGAAGCCCGCCGCTCCGAAACAGCCGGCCGCACCGAAGAAGGTCGCGCCGGCCATCGTTGAAGCCCCGAAGCCGCCGCGCGCCGCCAAGCCGAAGGCGCCGCGCAAGCCGAAGGTCGAGGCCGCTGTCGTCGTCGAAATCGACGAGATCGTAGCGCAGGTCGCCGCACCTCCGGTCGACAAGAACACCTTCTACGTCACGACGGCGATCGCCTATCCCAACGGCAACCCACATATCGGCCACGCCTATGAGGCGATCGCGACCGACGCCATCGCACGCTTTGCGCGGCTCGACGGCAAGGACGTCTTCTTCCTCACCGGCACCGACGAGCACGGCCTGAAGATGGTGCAGACCGCGCAGAACGAGGGCCTGACGCCGTCGGAGCTCGCGACCCGCAATGCCGGCCGCTTCCGCGAGATGGACGAGCGGCTGAACGTCTCGTTCGACCGCTTCATCCGCACCACCGAGCCCGCGCATCACAACTCGGTGCAGGCGATCTGGACTCGCATGCGCGAGAACGGCGACATCTACGCCGACACCTATGCGGGGTGGTACTCGGTGCGCGACGAGGCCTATTACGCCGAGGACGAGACCGTCGTCGGCGAGGACAATGTCCGCCGCGGACCGCAGGGCACGCCGGTGGAGTGGGTCGAGGAGAAGAGCTATTTCTTCCGCCTGTCGGCCTATCAGGACAGGCTGCTCGCGCTCTATGAGAGCCAGCCGGATTTCATCGGGCCGGATGCGCGGCGCAACGAGATCATCAGCTTCGTCAAGGGCGGTCTGAAGGACCTCTCGATCTCGCGCACCACGTTCGACTGGGGCGTCCGCGTGCCCCACGACGACGAGCACGTGATGTATGTCTGGGTCGACGCGCTCACCAACTACATCACCGGCGTCGGCTTTCCCGACGAGAGGGATCCGAACTGGAAGTATTGGCCGGCCGACGTCCACGTCATCGGCAAGGACATCATCCGCTTCCATGCGGTGTACTGGCCGGCGTTCCTGCTGTCGGCCGGCGTCCCTGTGCCGAAGCGGGTCTATGCCCACGGCTTCCTGTTCAACAGGGGCGAGAAGATGTCGAAGTCGGTCGGCAACGTCGTCGATCCGTTCAATCTCGCCGACCAGTATGGCGTCGACCAGCTCCGCTACTTCTTCCTGCGCGAGGTGCCATTCGGCCAGGACGGTAACTACAATCACGAGGCGATCGTCGCGCGCATCAACGCCGATCTCGCCAACGACCTCGGCAATCTCGCACAGCGCTCGCTGTCGATGATCTCGAAACAGCTCGGCGGCGTGCTGCCGGAGCCCGGAGAGTTCTCGGCCAATGACAAGGCGATTCTGGCCGAGGCCGACGCGATGATCGGCGCGGCGCGCAAAGCCATGGCGACGCAGCAGATCCACCAATGGCTCAACGCCGTGTGGTCGGTCGTGGCCGAGGCCAACCGCTATTTCGCGGGCGAGGCGCCCTGGGCGCTGGCCAAGACCGATCCGGCGCGCCAGCACACCGTGCTCTACGTCACCGCCGAGGTGATCCGTCAGGTCGCGATCCTGACCCAGCCGGTGATGCCGGCCGCGTCGGCAAAGCTGCTCGACAGCCTCGGCATTCCCGAGGACGAGCGAACGTTCGCGCGGCTTGGCGGAGAGCTCCGGATTGCTGCGGGCACGCAGCTGCCAGCGCCACAGGCGGTGTTCCCGCGCTACATCGAGCCGACGGCGGCGTGATGCTGGTCGACAGCCATTGCCATCTGGATTTTCCGGATTTCGCCGAGGATCTGGATGGCATCGTCGCGCGCGCCGCCGCCGCGGGCGTCGGCCGGATGGTGACGATCTCGACGCGGGTGCGGCGCTTGCCCGAGTTGCTCGCGATCGCCGAGCGGTTCGAGAACGTGTTCTGCTCGGTCGGCACCCATCCGCACAACGCGGACGAGGAGGACGGCATTCCGGCCGCGGAGCTGATTGCGCTGACTCGCCATCCCAAGGTGGTCGCGCTCGGCGAGGCCGGGCTCGACAATTTCTACGATCACGGCTCGAAGGACGCCCAGGAGCGCGGGTTCCGCGCGCATATCGCGGCCGCCCGCGACACTGGCCTGCCGCTCGTCATCCACACCCGCGAGGCCGACGCGCAGTGCGGCCGCATCCTCGAGGAGGAGATGGCGCGCGGACCTTTCAACGCCGTGCTGCATTGCTACACCGGCGGACGCGAGCTGGCGATGAAGGCGATCGATCTCGGACTGCACATCTCGTTCACGGGCATCGTGACGTTCAAGAAGTCCGAGGCCTTGCGCGCGCTCGCCGCCGAGGTGCCCGCCGACCGCATCATGGTCGAGACCGATGCGCCGTATCTCGCGCCCGGCAAGTTCCGGGGCAAGCGCAACGAGCCGGCCTATGTCGTGGAGACCGCGAAGGTGCTGGCGGAGACCCGCGGCGTCTCGCTCGAGGAATTCTCGCGCCAGACCACCGAGACCTTCTTCAAGCTCTTCTCCAAGGTGCCGCGGCCAAAGGAGGCTGCATGACGCTGACGCTCACCATTCTCGGCTGCGGCTCCTCGGCCGGCGTCCCGCGCCCGGCGCTGGGATGGGGCGCCTGCGATCCCAACAACCCGAAGAACCGCCGCAGGCGCTGCTCGCTGCTGGTGGAGCGCCGCGCCGCGCACGGCGTGACGCGCGTCGTGATCGACACCTCGCCGGATCTACGCGAACAACTGATCGATACCAATGTCGACCACATCGACGCGGTGTTCCTGACGCATGAGCACGCCGACCAGACCCACGGCATCGACGACCTGCGCTCGGTGGTCATGCATCAGCGGCGGCGGATTCCGGTCTATTTGAACCAGTCGACCGCCAAGGACATCATGCACCGGTTCTCCTATTGCTTCATCTCGCCACCGGGAAGCGACTATCCGCCGATCCTGACCCAGCACGCGATCGAGGCCGGCGAGACCCAGGCGGTGGAAGGCAAGGGCGGCGAGCTGAGGCTGACCGCGTTCCTCGTCCAGCACGGCAACATCCCCGCGCTCGGCTACCGCATCGGCAATGCCGCCTACACGCCTGACCTCAACGACATCCCAGAGGAGAGCTGGGGCGCACTGGAGGATCTCGACCTCTGGATTGTCGACGGCCTGCGCCCGGCGTCACACCCGAGCCATTTCTCGGTCAACGACGCGCTGGCCTGGATCGAGCGCTTCAAGCCCCGACGCGCCGTCATCACCAACATGACCGCCGATCTCGACTACGAGGTGCTGCGCCAGAGCCTGCCGGCCGGTGTGGTGCCGGCGTATGATGGCATGCGGCTGGAGGTCGGCTGATTGTTCGTTGGCCGGCTAAGGCCGTCATTGCGTGGAGCCGAAGGCGACGAAGCAATCCAGAGTTATAGCAATGACTCTGGATTGCTTCGCTTCGCTCGCAATGACGGGCAGGGGCGGGCGACCGCAAGGGCCACGAAGCTGTAGCAGCCTGCGGCCGAATACATGGAGACGCTACCATGCTGTCGCTGTTCTTCGAGGTCGAGGTCAAGCCCGGCCATCTCGACCAGTATCTGCAGCTCGCTGCCGCGCTGCGGCCCAAGCTCGACGCCCTTGGCGGCTGCCTGTTCCTCGACCGCTTCAGGAGCCTATCGCGCGATAACCTGATCCTGTCCTACCAGATCTGGCAGGACGAGGGCGCCATGACCGCCTGGCGCGTGCACGCCCATCACCACGACATCCAGACGCTCGGCCGCGACAAGGTGTTCTCCGACTATCGCCTGCGCGTCGCCGAGCTGGTGCACGAGGTCAGGCCGGGGCAGGCGGCTTGGCAGCCGGAGCGGCGCGGCACCTACAACGATCCGAAGCGGCGTGCACCGACTTATGTGCTGGTATTGGAGACATCAGCCGCCCAGTTGAGCAGCGGGAATAATCTACCCGTCGCAAGCTTTTCCAGCGTCTATCGCGAAGGCCGCTTCGCACATCTCGTCAAATTGCCGGACGAGGCCACCGGCGTTGTGCTGAGCACGCGCCTGCTCGCTGAGCCAGGCGCCGACAACATCCGCATCGTCGAAGTGACCCGCGACTACGGCATGTACGACCGCCGCGAGGCGCCGCAATATTATCCGGAGAAGAGCAGGGACGAGAGATTGGCTAGCTAACAGCAGGTGAGGCGCGGCCCTCCGATTTTGGTGACAGCCAGATGTTCGATTTTAAGTTGCAATCCAACAAATTTGGAGCAATCTACTCCGCTTTATAGGCGTCGATACTAGTGAGCTTATTAATGAAATTGTGGTCGCCCCAGCGGAGGAGCAATATGGAGGACAGCGGGCTGGCAACAGCAGCATACTGGGCTCCGTTGCTCGAAACTATTGCCGACATTGCTTTCGCCGTGGTCATCGTAGCGCTGGCGGTGGAGCTAGTAGCCGGCCGCATCGCAAAACGTTTTGAACATCAAATCGATGCTGCAAGAGAGGAACGAATAGCACAATTGCAAGCAATTGCGCCTCGGATATTGTCGGTGCCAGCGCAAAATACTCTGCGCGAAAAGCTGAGCCAGTTTAAGCCAATATTCGCGACAATTGGAACAACTCAACCGCTCAGGCACGCTTTCGACATTGACTCATTGGAATCTCAAATCGCAGGTGTTTTGGCTTTGGCGGGGTGGAAAGCAAACGCAGGGACGACTTGGGGCACAGACGATCGGCCAAGTGGAGTGTGGGTGTCTACCAGAGAAGGAGACATCCTCAGCGCCAATGCTGCTGACGTACTCGTGCGAGAGCTAAACGCAACTGGTGTCTTGGCCCATAGAGACCCCAAACCGTTTGCTGGGCCAAAACCTCCAAGACCTTCCGACCCTGCTCCGTTGCCTCCTGGCACGTCTGGCGGAAGCATTGCCGGTACGCAGTATCGTAACGCTCTTAGTGCACAAGTTGAGTGGGACTATCTCCCTGGGCTGCAAATTATGGTTGGGACCAAACTGTGACAGCGAACTGGGCGGACTAGATTAGCGCAGCATATCCGCCATAGCCGCGGCGGGTTACGCCTGCGGCTAACCCGCCCTACTCATAGGTAACTACGCCGAGATCGCCTTCGCCGAATTCACCTCGTTGCGCAGCAAAAACTTCTGGATCTTGCCGGTGGACGTCTTCGGGATCGGGCCGAACACGACGACCTTCGGCGTCTTGAAGCCGGACATGTGGCTGCGGCAATAGGCGATGATCTCGGCTTCGGTGGCTTCAGCACCGTCCTTGAGCTCGATGAAGGCGCAGGGCACCTCGCCCCATTTCGGATCGGGCTTGGCGACGACGGCGGCAAACAAAACGGCGGGGTGCTTGTAGAGGATGTCCTCGACCTCGACCGAGGAGATGTTCTCGCCGCCGGAGATGATGATGTCCTTGGAGCGGTCCTTGATGATGACGTAGCCGTGCTCGTCGAGCACGCCGAGGTCGCCGGTATGGAACCAGCCGCCGGCGAAGGCTTCCTGCGTCGCCTTCTCGTTCTTGAGATAGCCCTTCATCACGATGTTGCCGCGGAACATGACCTCGCCGATGGTCTCGCCATCGCGCGGCACCTCCTGCATCGTCTCGGGATTGAGCACCGTGACGGCTTCCTGCAACGGATAAGGCACGCCCTGCCGACGCTTCAGCCGCGCGCGCTCCGGCGCCGGCAGGTCATCCCAGCCGGGCTGCTCGGCGCAGACGGAGGCGGGGCCGTAGACCTCGGTGAGGCCGTAGACATGCGTCAGCTTGATGCCGATGCTCTCGGCGCCTTCGAGCACGGCAACCGGCGGCGCGGCGCCGGCGATCAGGCCGACGACCGGCTTGTCGCGCTTGCCCTTGGGCGCGTCCGGCGCGTTGATCAGCACGTTGTAGACGATCGGCGCGCCGCACATGTGGGTGACGCCGTGGGTCTTGATCAGCTCAAAGATCTTGGTCGGCTCGACCTTGCGCAGGCAGACATTGACGCCGGCGGCGGCCGCCATGGTCCAGGGGAAGCACCAGCCGTTGCAGTGGAACATCGGCAGAGTCCAGAGATAGACCGGATGCTGGCCCAGTCCGCCGGCGAGAATGTTGCTGACGGCATTCAGATAGGCGCCGCGATGATGCGTCACGACGCCCTTGGGATTACCCGTGGTGCCCGAGGTGTAGCTCATCGCGATCGCGTCCCACTCATCAGTGGGACGGCGCGGCTCGAAACTCGGATCACCGGATGCGACCGCGGCTTCGTACTCGATCTCGCCGATGCGGC
This sequence comes from Bradyrhizobium sp. HKCCYLRH2015, assembly GCF_051168215.1. Taxonomy (NCBI): domain Bacteria; kingdom Pseudomonadati; phylum Pseudomonadota; class Alphaproteobacteria; order Hyphomicrobiales; family Nitrobacteraceae; genus Bradyrhizobium; species Bradyrhizobium sp. HKCCYLRH2015. The sequence continues at coordinate 345,374 of NZ_JBNPUO010000004.1, forward strand.
TGCCGCCGGCATAGGAGGCGTCATCGACGTCGATCACGAACGGCTTGGCGCCGCTCATCAGCTTCAGCGCCTCGCTGATCACGGCAGAGAATTCGGGATCGACCAGGATGATCCTGGCCTGGCCGTGATCGAGCTGAAACGCGATCGAGGATGCATCGAGGCGGATGTTGAGGGTGTTGAGCACCGCGCCGGCCATCGGCACGGCGAAATGCGCCTCGTTCATCGCCGGGATGTTCGGCAGCATCGCAGCCACGGTGTCGCCCTCGCCGATGCCGCGTCCCGCGAGATAGGACGCGAAGCGCCGGCAGCGCTCGTAGGTCTGGCGCCAGGTGAAGCTGCGGCCTTCATAGACCGTGCTGACGTGGTCGGGATAGACGGCCGCGCTGCGCGCCAGGAAGCTGAGCGGGGTCAGCGGCACGTAGTTGGCCGGCGTCTTGTCCAGGCCGAGCTTGTACTGGTTCGTGCTCATCACCACCCTCCCTCGTCATCTGAAGAGTTTACAGGAACCCGATCGAAATCCACGGAAAAATCGCAACCACGATGAGGCCGATGAGAAGCGCCAGCAGGTAGCCCCAGATCGGGCGGATGCCCTCGGCGGGATCGACCCGACCGATCGCGCAGGCGGCGTAATATCCAACCCCGAACGGCGGTGCGAACAGGCCAATGCCCATCGCCAGGATGATCACCATGGCATAATGCACCTCGTGCACGCCGACGGCACGCGCGATCGGAAACAGCAGCGGCCCGAACAGCACGATTGCCGGAATGCCTTCGAGCACGCTGCCGAGGATCGTGAAGGCGACGATCGAGACCGCGATGAACGTCGCCGGGCCGCCCGGCAGCCCGGTCATGGCGGCCGCCAGCGCGCGTGAGAAGCCGGACTGCGTCAGGCCCCAGGCCATGCCGGTGGCGGTGCCGATGATCAGCAGGATGGCGCCGGACAGCGCCGCCGTCTCAATCAGCATCGGCATGAGCCGGCGCCAGTCGAAGCGGCGATAGACCAGGAGGCCCGCCAGCACGCCATAGACGATGCCGATGGTCGAGACCTCCGTCGCCGTCGCGACGCCCTCGACGACGGCCGCGCGGATCACGAAGGGCAGGGCCAGGGCAGGGAGCGAGACGATGAAGGCCTTGCCGATCTCGGCTCCGCTGGCGCGGCGGACGCCGCTCATGTCCTCGTTGCGGTAGCGCCACCACACCAGCGTGCACAGCGTGATCGCCAGCACCACGCCCGGCAGCAGGCCGCCGGTGAACAGCGCCGCGATCGACACGCCGGTGACCGAGCCGATGGTGATCAGCACCAGGCTCGGCGGAATGGTCTCGGTTTGCGCGCCGGTGGCGGCGAGCAGGGCGACGAGATCGCCGGGCTTGGCGCCGCGCGCCTTCATCTCCGGAAACAGCACCGGCGCGACCGCGGCCATATCGGCGGCCTTGGCGCCGGAAATGCCCGAGACCAGGTACATCGCGCCGACCAGCACGTAATGCAGCCCGCCGCGGACGTGCCCCAAGAGGCTTGCCAGGAACGCGACCATGGCGCGGGCCATGCCGGTCATCTCGATCAGCAATCCGAGAAAGACGAACAGCGGCACCGACAGCAGGATGAGGTGGCTCATGCCCTCGTCCATGCGCCCGACCAGCACCATCAGCGGCGTGCGCGTCGTCAGCGCGAGATAGCCGAAGATCGCGAGCCCGAAAGCGAACGCGATCGGCACGCCGGCGAAGACGCACAAGCCGACCACGCCGACGAAGAAGATCACGAGGTTGATGTTGCCGAGCGGCTTCAGCAGCGGCTGCGCCACCCAGAACAGCGCGATGATGGCTACGACGGAGACGACGGCCAGCAGCATCGTCCTGACGCTGGCCGTGCGGGCGAGACGGATGAGGGCGAACAGCGCCATCAGTCCGACGCCGACCGGCAGTGCGGCGGCGCGCCAGATGTTTTCGATCTGCAGCGCCGGCGTGGTGATGAAGCTCTCCTCGTAGGCGTACTCCCAGGACGGCCAGGCGATCATGACCAGGAACGCCAGCGCCGCGCTCGTCGCGACCAGATCGAGATAGGCGCGTAAGCCGGGGCTGGCGCGCGCCACCATCGCCGTCATCCGCATGTGCTCGCCGCGGCGGAACGCCACCGCGGCGCCGAGCATTGCGAGCCACAGGAACAGGATCGAGGCCAGCTCGTCCGACCAGATCAGCGGCTGGTGCAGGACGTAGCGCGCCACGACGCCCGCGAACAGGATGACGATCTCGGCCACGACGAGCAGCGCGGCGGGGATCTCGACGAGGAGGCCGAGCAGGGCCTCCAGGCCGTCGAGCCAGGACCGGCGGCGAGGGGTCTCGATGATCACCTCGCTGATCGCAATTTCCGTGAACTCGGCATGCGCCATGACGTCACCCGAACGCGCCCTACGCCATTCTTGTTTTGAGCATGATCTTTTCGGAAAACCGGTCTCCACTTTTCCGGATCATGCTCGGGGCTACGACAGCTTGCCGACGGCCTTTTCGAGCAGCGCCCAGGCCTCGTCGCCGTATTTGCCCTTCCACTCGGCATAGAAGCCGGCGGTGCGCAGCTTGTCGCGGAACGGCGCGACGGTCGGCTGATTGAACGTCAGGCCCTTCGACGCGAGCTCTGCCTGCAGGCCGGCATTGAGCTTGGCGACGTCCTCGCGCTCCTTCACGGCGGCCGCGTTGATGTGCTTGGCGACGATCGTGCGCATGTCGGCCGGCACGGCCTCCCAGGCACGGCGGTTCGCCAGGAACCAGAAGCCGTCCCACATGTGATTGGTCAGCGAGCAGTACTTCTGCACCTCGTAGAGCTTGGCGGTGGAGATGATCGCCAGCGGGTTTTCCTGGCCCTCGACCACCTTGGTCTGCAGCGCCGAATAGACCTCGCTGAAATTGATCGAGGCGGGCGCCGCCTCGAATGCCTTGAACATCGAGGTCCACAGCGGTGACACCGGCACGCGGATCTTGAAGCCCTTGAGGTCATCCGGACCGTTGATCGGCTTGGTCGACGACGTCGTCTGGCGGAAGCCGTTGTCCCAGATCTTGTCCATGACCACCAGGCCGGCCTTGTTGATCTGGCCGCGCACATAGGCGCCGAGATCGCCGTCCATGGCCTTCCAGACCGTGTCGTAGTCCGGGAACGCGAAGCCGATGCCATTGATCGACGCGGCTGGCACCAAGGTCGCGAGGATCAGGCCCGAGAGCGTGAAGAACTCGACGCCGCCGGAGCGGATCTGGCTCAGCATGTCCGTGTCGGAACCGAGCTGGTTGTTCGGGAATATCTGCAGGTCGAACTTGCCGTTGGTCTCGGCCTTGATCGCCGCCGCCATCTCCTTGGCGCGGACGTTGAGCGGATGGGAGTCGGGGAGGTTGTTGGCGTATTTGTACGTGAACTCGGCGCTCTCAGCGCGCGCCACATGCGGCGCTGCGACGGTGCCAATTCCACCCAGTACGGCTGACGCCGCGGAGGCCTTCAACAGCGCGCGTCGTGACAGGCTCATTCTCGTTTCTCCCTGGAGAAGCTTCTTCTCGTTGCATCGCGCCGCCGCAAGCATCGCCGGACGAATCCAGCGACATCAGCGACGTCGCCTGCGCTTATTGCAGCGATGGGCCGCAGCAGCAATATCGGCGTTCGCAGCAGGCCCCATGCGCAGCGCGAGTCTCGGCGATGGCGAGCGCCCATCAGCTTGGGCTGGCCGGGGGTCTGAAGGGCCCGCGGCTGCCGTAAATTCGAGGATTCGGCGCCAAGCCGTTGAACTCCCTCAGCATATAAATATTCCATAATATACCTTATGCGAATTGGCTATGGGCGGTTGCCTGACGGTGGAAGCCGCACATCGGCCCGCCCAGCGCACGTCGGCGCCTGTGCGAAATCGCCCCCGCCTCGTCACCCCGCAGTCTTCGTTTGGTCAAAGCCCAGAGGTCAAAACCGCATCCTTCAGGATTGGGCACGGGCGTATCGTGAATGGGATCCGAAGACATGCCAGTTCAGTCGACGTCGAAGGAAGTTGATCCGGGTGATGTCGCGCTGCCGCCTGACGACGCTGTCTGCGAGGAGATCTATCAGCGGGTGCTGGCCGAGGTGCGCGCACGTATCGATCAGCGGATCGCCGCCATCGAGGCCCAGGCCGCCGCAGATGCTGTCGAGGCTGCCGAACCCGCTGCAGGCGGCGAGCACCTGGAAACGCCTCCTCCGGCCCGGCGCCGGCCCGTATTGCGGGCCATGATCACGCTGATGGCGTCGGCCGGGCTCGTCGGCGCGGCCATCACCCTGGCGCGGGACCATACCGAGACCATCACCTCCGTCACCGACCGGATCGAAGCGGCGGTTCAATCCATCCGGCGCGAGAACGCTCAGACGGCGGATCCAGCCGTGACGCTGGAGACGGCGGCGAACGGATCGAGTGTGGCCGAGACGGCCCCTGCCTCACCATCACCATCCGTATCACCATCCGTTTCGCCAACACCGGAGACGTCACCGTCAGCATCATCAACGCGCTCCAGCGATCCATCCTCCGCGATGGCGGAGGCAACGTCGGAGCGTGACATGCCGCCCGCTCCCGACCGGGACGTTATGCCACTGATCGAGAAGATCGCGCATGATGTCGCCGAACTGCAGAGCGGGTTCCAGGAGTTCAAGTCCAGCCAGGAGCAGGCCAACCGCGATCAGGCCAGGGCGATCGAACAGCTGCAGGCAAGCCAGGACCAGTTGGTGCGCGCGGTCCGGGGGGCGAAGACCGAGGCCACGACGGTTGGCGCAGCCGTGCGCCTCCCACCCCGGCCGCCTCAGGCCCGCCCGCCTCGCTTCTAAGAAGTTCCGGCACGGTTCTCCCGGACGCGCAGGCATGTGCGGACTTTGCGATCAGCGAAATCGCCAGGCCCAGTGTGCGTCGCCTCGGTCGCGCCGCTCGACGATGTCGATCCTCATGAATCGGTCGTGCGCGAGCGCCGTGCCGACCCAGAGTTCGCTCCAGGCCTCGAACACGGCTGGCGGGAGGTTGTCCCGCTCGGACATCAGACGCCAGGACGTCTGGCGTACGAGGATCGAGTCGCGATCCGGCGACAGCTCTGCGTCGTCGCCTTGGCCGCGGGCCAGTCGCGCGAACGCCTTTGCGAACCCTGCAGCGCCAGGCTCGACGCCGCCAAGAAGCGCTGCGACCTCGTCGAACGTATGCATGCCGATCAGCCTCGCCGCGGCGCCGGCCAGATGGCCGCCTTCCTCCGGGCCGAGCACGGCCACCGTCTCCGGCACGATCGAGGTGATATACTCCATCGCATAGTTGCGGAGCACCTTGAGGAGCCGTTCTTCGGGCCAGGCATTCTCCGCGAGCTTGGGAGCGCGGGCCGGATCGAAAGCCGGGCAACGCTCGCCCGGCGAGAACTGAAGACGTTCGTCCGGCGCGAGATCGTGATCCCATTCCTTGTAGTAGCCTTCGAGGCCGGGCTGGCCGTCGACGGTCTGCCCGGTGCAGACGAAGCCGAGCCTGGGATTGCCGAGGACGACGCCATTGTTGGCGTGCCATCCGCGCAGCATCGCGCGCGACACCTCGGAGGGAATGCCGCAGATCGCCGTCCCCGACCAGATCCAGCGCGGCGGCGGATAGCGCACCCACGCCTTGCGATCGTTTTCGTAGACGTATTCGACCTTCACGCCGCCGACCTGATTGGACAGGTAGTGGTACTGCGCACACGCGACCGCATGCGGCAGACCGTCGAGACCGAGCTTCTTCAACCCCGGAAGGAAGCGAGCCAGTTGCTGCCGCCGAAACGTCCGGAACACGATCTCCGCAGCGCGCTGCGGACCCGCCCGCGACGACAACATCAGGATGAGGCCGGTCAGGTAGGAGTGATAGATCAACTCGACGGCGCGACAGGCCGCAACGTCGGAAACGGGTGCGTGGCCATTCCCCTTCAATTGGCTCCCCTTCCCCACGCTCTCCGCTCAACCCTCACAGATAGTTCGCAGCGGCCTCGGCCTCGAAGCGGTCCGGCGGGCCTTCCCAGACGATCTTGGCATGATCCAGCACGTAGACGCGGTCGGCGTGCGGGAGCGCGAAGGTGACGTTCTGCTCGCCGAGCAGCACCGTGATCTTGGTGGTCTCGCGCAGTCGGTCGAGCGCCTTCGAGAGCGTCTCCAGGATGACCGGCGCGAGCCCGAGCGTCGGCTCGTCGAGGATCAAGAGCTTCGGCTTCATCATCAGCGCCCGCGCGATCGCCAGCATCTGCTGCTCGCCGCCGGACAGCGTGCGCGCCAGCTGCGGCTGCCGCGACTTGAGGATCGGAAACAGCCCGAACAGCCATTCGAGCCGCTCGGCACGCTCGGTGTCGGCCAGCGCATTGCCGCCGAGCTCGAGATTTTCGCGCACGCTCATGTCGCCGAACAACTCGCGCGTCTCCGGACATTGCACGATGCCTGAGCGGGCGATCTGCGCCGCCGTGCCGCCGGCAAGGCTGCGCCCTGCCCACTTCACCTCGCCCGAATATGGCACCAGGCCCGAGATGGCGTTGAACAGCGTCGTCTTGCCGGCGCCGTTGAGGCCGACGACCGAGACGAACTCGCCCTCATGGACGTGCAGCGACACGTCCTGGAGCGCCTGCGCCTTGCCGTAGAGCACGCCGACCTTGTCGACCTGCAGCGCCGGCGTGACGTCCTTGAAGCTCGCCTCCGGCCGCGCGGTCGACACCAGCGCGCCGCCGAGATAGACGCGCCGGACCGTCTCGTCCTGCATCACCTCGGTCGCCCTGCCCTCGGCGATCTTCTCGCCGAGATACATCGCCAGCACGCGGTCGACCAGCGCCGACACGCTCTTGACGTTGTGGTCGACCAGCAGCACGGCGTGGCCGTCGTCGCGGAATTCGCGGATGAGCTCGGAGAAGTCGGCGACCTCGGACGCCGTGAGGCCGGCGAAAGGCTCGTCCACCAGCACCAGCTTCGGGCTGCGCGCCACCGCCTTCGCAAGCTCGAGCCGGCGCAGATCGGCAAACGCCAGTGTCGGCGGCCGCCGGTCGATGACGCCGCCGAGGCCGACGCGCTCCGCAATGGCCCGTGCGCGCGCATCGACGTCCTTGTCGGCGAACAGCCGCGTCAGCTTGTCCGGCAGCAGCGCGACCTTGATGTTCTCCAGCACGGTCTGGCGCGCCAGCGGTCGCGAATGCTGGAACACCAGCCCGACGCCCATGCGCGCGATGCGGTGCGACGGCAGGCCCGCGAGCTCGACGCCGTCGAGCCTGACCGAGCCCGCGGTCGGCCGCTCGACGCCCATGACGCTCTTCATCGCGGTCGACTTGCCCGAGCCGTTCGGCCCGATCAGGCCGAGGATCTCACCGGGCCGGATCGAGAAGCTCAAATTCTTGACGGCGACGAGGCCGCCGAACCGTTTGGTGAGGCCGTTGACCTCGAGCATCGGAGCGCCGCTCATGGCTTGCGTCATGCCTTGGCCCCTCCCCTGATCATGCCGAGGAAGCCGTCGGGGAAGAACAGGATGACCACGAGCGCGATCACCGAGACGATGAGGGTCGCGAGCTCGCCGAGCGGCCGCAGCAGCTCGCCCATGCCGATCAGGAAGATCGCGCCGATCGCGGCGCCGATGACGGTGCGCCGGCCGCCGAGCACGGCGGCGATGATGATCTGCACGCCGACGCCGACATCGACGAAGGTCGAGACCGAGGCGGTGCCCATGTAGAACACCATCAGCGCGCCGGCGAGCCCGGAGAAAAATGCGCTGACGACGAAGGCGGCGAGCTTGTGCTTGGTGACGTTGAAGCCGAGCGCGCCGGCCTGGATCTTGTCCTGCCCGCTCGCCTGCAGGATCAGGCCGATGGCGCTGCGCGACAGGCCGAACAGGATGGCACCTGACACCAGCATGAAACCGAGCGCGATCCAGTAGTTGGTCCTGGCGTCGATCGAGATCACGTCCGGCACGGCGAGGCCGATCTCGCCGCCGGTCAGCCCCGCGGCGACGACGATGAAGTTCTGCAGCATCAGCACGGCGACCAGCGTCGTGAGGCCGAAATACGGTCCGCTGACGCGCAGTGCCGGCAGCGCCAATACGACCCCTCCGACGACCGCCGCCAGTGCGCCGGCGGCGATGCACAGCCAGATCGACAGGCCGGGCGAGAAATGCGCGTCGAGAATGCCGGCCGTATAGGCGCCGACGCCGATCAGGAAGGTCGGTCCGAAATTGACCTCGCCGGCGAAGCCGAACAGCAGGTCCCAGGACATCGCGAACACCGCCGTGTAGTACGCGACCGTCAGCAGCCCGAGGACGTAGCCTGAGACGTAGGTCGGCAGGACCAGAGCCACGATCACGGTCAGGAGCGCGATCCAGAACAGCCGCGACGTAACGAATGCAGGCATGCTCACCTCCGTCCGAACAGCCCTTGCGGGCGCAGATACATGACGATGACGAGCAGCAGCAGCGCCGGGATCGTCCGGTAGGCCGGCGAGATCAGATAGGCCGTTCCGGTCTCGAGATAGCCGACGACATAGGCCGCGATCAGCGAGCCTGACACGCTGCCGAGGCCGCCGAGCACGACGATCGAGAACGCGCTCGCCGTCAGCGGTCCGACGCTGTAGGAGCTGACGCCCAGGAACATGCCGAGCAGGATGCCGGCAACGCCCGCCAGCAAGCCGTAGATCGCCCAGACGGTGAGATAGATCGACGACAGCTCGATGCCGAGCAAGGTGACGCCGCGCGGGTTCATCGACGCCGCCATCACGGCCTTGCCGCGCCTGGTGCGGTTGACCAGGAACCACAGCAGCCCGATCGCGACCCAGCAGATCACGGCGGTGAAATACTCGTTCTTCGGCGTACGCACGCCGAACACCGTGGTCACGCCCTCGACGATGGGCAGCACGGTCTTGGCGTTGTTGGTGAACAGATACGCGATCGCCTCCTGGATGATAATGCCCCACAGCAGCGTCGCGGTCAGGATGAAGATCTCCTTCTCGGATTCGGCGATGATCTTCGATCGCTGGATCGGCCTGACGGCGATGAAGTAGGTGGCGAACGCCAGGATGAAGCCGGCGATGACGCCGATCAGCGCCCCCGTGTAGGGCCCGACGCCGAGCTCGCTGGCGGCGGCCCAGGCGGCGACCGCGGCGCCGACCATGATGGCGCCGTGAGAAAGGTTGAGAACGCCGGAGACACCGAAGATGAGCGTGAAGCCGGTTGCGCCCAGGGCATACAGCGCGCTGATGGCAAAGCCATCGATCAAGATCTGCCAGAAAAGCATTGAAAATCGATCCGCAACGTCAGACTGAGGCACCAAGAAAATGGGCCGCTCCTTGAAGGAGCGGCCCCGCGATGCGTCAGTTGCTGGCCGCCTTGAGCTTGATGAAGGACGGCCAGGTTGCGGTGCCGGAGGCGAGCTCCTTGGGCCAGACATTGACCTGCTTGCCGTTCTGCCACTGCAGCATCAGTCCGGTGATGTAGCCCTTGCCGGTCCGCAGCGCATGGGGGTTCGGATCGCCCTTCGGCTTGAAGGCGATGCGGCCAATCGTGCCGACATAGTCGGTCGCTTCCATCGCCTCGACCATCTTGTCGGGATCGGTGCCGCCGGCCCGATGGATCGCGTCCGCGATCATGTAGACTTCGTCGTAGGAGGTGTAGCCGGCATAGGATGGGAAGTTTCCGAACTTCTTCTGATAGGCATCCACGAACGGCAGTGTCTTCGGCGTCACCGCGACGCCCGGCCCCGATACGGCATTGTACATGACGCCCTCGACGGCGCCGTTGGTGTCCTTCCAGAAGGTCGAGTTGGTCGCCTGCGAGGAGATGCCGAACATCGGGATCGGCACCTGCTGGCTCTTCCACTGCACGGTCGGCTGGGTGCCGACATGCGAGATGCCGGTGATCATGACGTCCGGCTTCAGGCCTTCGATCTTGTTGAAGATCGGTGTGAAGTCGGTGGTATCAGGCGACATGCGGATATGGTCGACGACCTTCAGCCCGATCTCCGGCAGGCACTTCTCGTAGCCGGCGTCGAGCGGCGTCGTCCACGCTGCATCCTCGCTCATGATTACCGCGGTCTTCATCTTGTAGGGTTCGACCAGCAGATCCTTGGCCGCGTCGCAGACGAGGCCGGCCAACGAGGTCGAGGTCAGATAGCCATGGAAGGTGTATTTGAGCTGGTCGTAGTTCTTGGCGATGTTCTGGGTGATGACGTCGGATGCGGCGCCTGGCGTGATCATCAGCGTCTTGAGGCGCCCTGCCCACGGCTCCAGCGCCAGCACGACCTCGGAGATGTAGCTCGCAATGACGGCGTTGACCTTGTCCTCGCTGACGGCGCGCTGGAAGGCACGCACCGATTCCGCCGAGGAGGAGTGATTGTCGTAGACGACGATCTCGATCTTGCGCCCGTCGACGCCGCCCTTAGCATTGATCTCCTCGGCGGCCAATTGCGCCGCGGGAGCGATCGACGAGCCTGCGACGGCCTGGGCTTCGGCGATGACGCCGATCTTGATGGGATCGGCGGCCATGGCGGCCGAGGAGACGAGCGCAGTTGCGCAGCTCGCAAGCAAGATGGACTTGAGCGAAATCATGAAACCTCCCGAATCCTTATGCCTCTGACGGGCAGGCCCAACTTTGGTCTCCGATATGCCAGTGGGCAAGGGAACATCCGGCAACGTGCTCTGCGCTCAGCGCATTGTGATAGCGCGCCGCGCTCATGGCTCATGGAACATCTCACAAGACTGCCTCGTTCCTGCGCGCCGCCCAGACACATCCGCTGCATTGCAGCAACGGATATTCCGAGTCGCAGAAGGCCCACGTCCTTACGACCAGGCGGTGCCGGTGCCCTCGATCTACATGAAGCTTCTCGTCTGAAGCGGCGACCTCAACTCAGCCAAACTGGCGCAAGTGTCCAAGCATCTCGTGCACGTCGTAGGTCATGACGGCGAGCAGCGCCGCGAGCGCGAGATAAGTCCCGGCATATTCGAGCTTCGTCTGCAGCGTCGTGCCATAATAAGCAACGTTCTCGGGCGCGCCGGGATCGTAGCGCCAGGCCTTCATCAGTTGCGGGGCTGCGAGGATGGCGATGATGAACAGCATCGGGCTCGGCCGATAGAGCATCAAAGCCAGCAGCAAGGGAACGCCGAGCAGCCAGATGCGCGGGCTCAGCACGCTGGTGATGCGGCCGCCGTCCAGCGGCGAGATCGGTAGCAGGTTGAACAGGTTCAGGAACAGGCCGGAATAGGCGATCGCGAGCAGCAGATTGCTGTCTTCCGATCTTGCCAACAAATAGACCGCGAGCGCCGCGGCGGTCCCGACCAGCGGACCGGCGAGTGCCACATAGGCCTCCGTCTCGACGTCGACCGGCTGCTCCTTGAGCGCGATCCAGGCGCCGACGAACGGGATGAAGGCGGGAGCGCCGACGTCGAGACCGCGCTGGCGCGCGGCGACGTAGTGCCCCATCTCATGAGCAAACAGCAGCGCGATGAAACCCGCCGCGTAGCGCCAGCCCCAGATGCCCGCATACACGACCAGCGACAGCAGCATCGTGCCGCCGCTCATGGCGAGCTTCCCCCATTTCAGGCCGGAGAACAGGATCAGCAGGAGTGCCTTCACGCGGGCCCGCCCGCGTTGTCGCCGCGCGGCTTGCGGCGCAGGAAGTTCATGACCGCGGCCCCGGCGCCGACGACGGCGAAGATGATGATCTTGGCGAACTTCAGGACGAACGCACCGGCCAGCGCCAGCAGCCCGAGCTTCTTCGCGGCAACGCCGCCGACCAGCGCCAGCAAGCCATATTCGGCGATCCGATCCGTGCCGGCGCTGAAATCCTCATAGCGCTTGCCGGCATTGTAGGAGAGATCGGACAGCAGCTCGTGCGCGACAGCCTTGTCGCCCGCGATCCGCTCCGAGCCGGACAGCAGGTTCAGGCTGAAATAGCCGTCACGCCCGAGCGCGTAGGTGTTGTAGTTGACGTTCTTCGGCGCGTCGTCGGGCTGACCCTTCTCCTTGGCGAGCAGCGACCAGACGAGACGATGCGTCGTGGCATCGTAGGCCGGCGGCTCGACCCAGCCGACCACGGCCATTTCCGGAAATCCGCGCGCCGCACGGTCCTTGTTCGCCTCTTCGGCGCCGGCGCGGAGGTTGCTCAGGAGATCGTCCGCGTTCCAGCTCTTGGCGTCGTCGTCTTTGATGTAGCCTTCCTTGATGTGCTTGATGACCACCATCCAGTCGTCGTACTGGCGCCTGCCGACGACCAGCCCGACGAAGGTCGCGTCGTTGACGACGTTGCCGAGCGCGCGAAGGACCCGCAGGCCTTCGTTCTTCGGGACGTAGAAGTAGTCGGCCGGAAGCTTCAGCGTGCCCTGGTCGATCAGCACGATGTCGCTTGGTCCGTCGGTGCCCGCTTGGCTCGCTGCCTGCCAGGCGGCCATCAGTTCAGCCTTGCGCGTGGCCTCATCCAAGGGCACGGCCTGCGCGTGAGCAGACAGAACGACGAACGCTGCGCACAACACTGCGCGCGCAATGACAATCAAGCTTTGCACCGGCCCCAATCCCCCAAAAACATCGGTCGGATAGTACCTCGAAGGCTCGGCAGCGCGCAACCAAAGGCCGATTGAGGCCTCTCGAAGCGATCGACTGGCGCTGCAGCGAGGGAGAGATGGTCCGAAAAGGCCCCCTCCTCGTCACGACGCTGTCTTGCTTTCGGCCAAAGCGGCGGGTCGAGTCACGTTTGAAAATTCAAAGAGAACATCGGCGTCGGCGGCGGGCCAAGGGTTTGGGGATCAGCAATGCAGTCCACACAGAACGTGCAACAGATTGATCAGAGCGAGATCGGCCTCGCCCCTGAGAAGCCCGAGAAGGCAGGCTACGATCAACTGTACCGGCGGGTCCTGCGCGAGGTGCTGACCCGGATCGATACGCGGCTTGCGGCGATCGAGAAACCCGGCATGGCGGCGGATGCCGCGGCGGCAGCGAGCACGAGCGGGGCGGCAAACGCCGGGGCCAGCCGCTGGGCGCGGGTGAAGGCCCCCCTCGGCAGGCTGCGCGGGCGCAACGCCGTGGGTCTCGCGCTGCTGGTCGTGCTGGTCGGCGGCTCGGTCGCCTGGTCGCAGCGCGACGTCGGCACGTCACTGATGGACCGCTGGATGCCGGGCGCCAGCGAAGCGACGCAGGACGAGGCGACGGCTCAGCAGGGCAGCGAGGATGCCATGATGTCGAATGCCTCGCTGAGGGGAGCGGAAGACACCACCGGCTCCCGCGAGCCCGCGACATTGATGCAGAGGATGGCGCGCGACATCGCCGATCTGCAGCAGGGCATCGAACAGATCAAGTCCACACAGGATCAGGCCAGCCGCGATCACACCCGCGCCATCGAGCAGCTACAGGCCGGCCAGGATCAGCTGATGCGACTGGTGTCACGAATGTCAAACCAGGCGGTGCAGGCACGCGGCACGGTCCCCCCAGGCCCGCCCCAGCAGATCATCGTCACGCCGCAGCAGCGGACCACGACGGGAATGGCCCGGCCGCAGCCGGCGCAGCCGCAGGGTTCGACGTTCGGGACACTCTTTACCCGCAACACCTCGGGCATTCAGCCGCCGATGCCGCGTTGATGGTGTGATCGGCAGCGGCCATCGGTAGCGGCCTTTCCGCTGCCGATGCGCCCATTTGCCGACCGGTCCTTACGAGCAGGTGTGAACGCGCCCGTCGTAGCCGCGATAGGTGCCCTTCTCCGCATCGTAGGTGCGGAAGCTCTTGCAACTGACACCACCCCTCTTCGCTTCCCGCTTCGCTTCGCTCTCGGGCTTGCTGCGGGCGCGGAGCTTGCGCTTGGCCGGCTTGGCGTCGTCCTCGGTGTGATGAGCATGCGCGTTCGCTTTGCCGTGCCGTTCGGGTTTGGCCGACGGGGCTGCGGTATCCTGCTTCACGGCCGCCGTCTGCGGTACCGCCGCTGAAGGCGCCGCGGCCGGCGGCTCGGATGTCTTGGGCTCGGCCGGCGCTACCGCAGGCTTCGCCTCGGCCTTCCCTTCGAGCTTCTCCGGTACGGGCGCGTCCTTGGCGACGGCGGCGGGCTGAACGGCCGGAGCGGGCTCTGCCGGTTTCGACTCGGTCACGGCCGGCTTCTGGCCGACGTCGGTGGCGGAGTTCGGTTCGACCTTGGTCTCGGATTTGGCCTCGGCCGGCTTGCTCTCGGCCGCAACATCCGTCGCGGTTTTTTCGGTCGATACTTTGTCCGCCGGCTGCGGGCTGGCGCTGTCAGTGGACTGAACGGGCTTGGTGTCCACAGCGGCCGGCTCGGCGGGCTTCTCGGCCGTCTTCTCAGGCTCGGCCGCAGCCGCCGGCTTGCCGGCGGCGTCCGAGGGCTGCTCTGCGGGCTTGTCGGCCGTCGGCGCGGCAGACTGCTCCGTGGCGGGCTTGGCCGCATCGTTCGCGGCTCCCTGGGCCCAGGCGCTGGAGCCAGCGATCACTCCGAGGACGCACAACAGAACGCCCGCGCGGACGGCTGGCGGACAGACAACGGAAACTTGCATGCTGGAAAACTCGCTTGAGGGGCCGGCAGATTGCCGGTTTAAGTCATCTGCAGCCAGCTTTCGCCACGAAAACTGCGTGCGCGCAAAAGAGTCGCACAAGGTGTGCTTTCCGCATCATGGATTTGCAATCGCGGCGTGAAGTCCGGCGCGCCGACACTCAATGCGTCGGGTGCCGAGGGCACATTGGCCGCCTGAATGGCGTGGACTGGGTCCGGCTGGACCCCCGGGTGACGTCGCGGCGCTTCACGCGCTCACGGCGTTGCGGCTGATCACGTGATGGTAGTACGACGCGCTGAGCTTGGGCGTGCGCACCTGGGTGTCGAAGTCGACGTAATAGATGCCGAAACGCTGCTTGTAGCCGAACACCCACTCGAAATTGTCCAGCAGGCTCCACAGGAAGTAGCCCTTCACGGGCACGCCCTCGGACGTTGCGCGTTGGAGCTGGGCGAGATAATTGCGCAGATACATCACGCGGTCGAGGTCGTGGACCTTGCCGTCGGCGGTCAGCTTGTCGTCCGATGAGGTGCCGTTCTCGGTGATGTAGATGGTCTGGAGATTCCAGATCTTGGCGGCGAGCTTCGGCACCCAATAGGCCGTCTCCGGACCGACCTGCAGCCAGGGGGAGCTCATATGCGGGAACGAGGACGGCATCGGCAGCACGTCGAAGCCGGCCGCGCGGTCCGACGCGACGACATAGGCTTGCGGCGCGTAGATGTTGAGGCCGACGAAATCGACCGGCGCTGAAATGATCTTCAGTTCGTCGGCGGTGAATTTCGGCGCATCCTTGCCGGACCACGCCAGGAAACCGTCCGTGTAGCGCCCCTCGAGGATGACGTTGAGGAAGCCCGCATTCAATTCGCGCGTCGCGATCTCGGCGGCGCGGATGTTCTCCGGCGTGTCGATCGCCGGCAGGCAGGCCGTGATGTTCTCGGCCATGCCGACGCGCATGCCGGTTTGCCCGCCGGCGCGGATGGCCTGGACGGCGAGACCGTGCGCCAGAGCCACGTGATGGCGCGCCTGGTTGACCTGCTGCTGCGGCAGCTTCAGCCCGGGCGCGTCGACGCCGAGGCCATAGCCGAACGGGATGAAGCGGCCGCATTCGTTGATCGTGAAGATGGTCTTCACACGGTCGCCGAGATGCTGCGCGACGTAGCCCGCATAATGCGCAAAGGCCCTGGCCGTGTCGGCCGACAGCCAGCCGCCGACCCGGTCCTGCAGCGCCTGCGGCAGATCCCAATGATACAGCGTTGCGTACGGCGTGATGCCGTTGGCCAGGAGCTCGTCGACGAGGCGGTTGTAGAAGTCGAGGCCCTTCAGATTGGGCGTCAGCCCGCCGTCGGGAAACAGCCGGGGCCAGGCGATCGAGAACCGATAGGCCCGGCAGCCGAGCTCCTTGATCAGCCGCACGTCGCCCTTGTAGCGGTTGTAGTGATCACAGGCGACGTCGCCGGTGCTGCCGTCCTCGATGTTGCCCTGCAGATGCGTGAACACATCCCAGATCGACGGTCCGCGGCCATCGGCCGTGGCCCCGCCCTCGATCTGATACGACGACGTCGCCGTCCCCCACACGAAATCGGCGGGAAACCGCCGCCCGGTATCCTCCTTCACCGCGCTCTCCTCCGCCTGCGCCGGGCCATTGGCCGCCCCAAGGGCCGCCAGCCCGGCCAGCTTTGCAAGATCACGGCGGGAGACGTCGTTCGGCATTGATGAACCTCAAACCTCTGTCGCTTTCGCGCCCGATCGGGACAACGTAGGCCCTACGAACCATATCTGGGCCCCGATTTGAACAGCCCGGGATGGCGGCAATGGAGCGACCCCGATCACATCTGCGTCCCGCGCCGTCGCGTCAACGGCCGAGGACGCAACGCTCGGCATTCTGACCGCCGCACGGCTGCGGCGGCCGTTGAACACGGCGGCACGCACCGAGGGAGCCACCTCGGCTCGACAGCGGTGCCCGATTACGCCTATGGTTGAGTCATGACGGATCACGATCACCATCACGACCATCCGCACGATCACTCGGACCTGTCCGAGACCGATCTGCGCGTTCGCGCGCTCGAAAGCATCCTGACCGAGAAGGGGTATATCGATCCTGCTGCGCTCGACGTGCTCATCGAGACCTATGAGAGCAAGGTCGGTCCCCGCAACGGCGCCCAGGTCGTGGCGCGGGCCTGGACCGATCCCGCCTATCGGGCGCGCCTTCTTGCCGAGGCCACGCCGGCGATCGGTGAGCTCGGCTATGCCGGCCGCCAGGGCGAGCACATCGTGGCGGTCGAGAACACGCCGGATCTGCACAACATGGTCGTGTGCACGCTGTGCTCCTGCTACCCGTGGCCCGTGCTCGGCCTGCCGCCGGTCTGGTACAAATCGGCGCCCTATCGCGCCAAGGCGGTGAAGGATCCGCGCGGCGTCCTGAAGGATTTCGGCTTCGAGCTGCCGCCGACGACGAAGATCCGGGTGTGGGATTCGACCGCCGAGGTCCGCTATTTCGTGTTGCCGATGCGTCCCGCGGGGACCGACGGCTGGAGCGCGGAGCAGCTCGCCGAACTCGTCACGCGCGACAGCATGATCGGCACCGGGCTGCCGAAGCAACCGCATGAGGTCGGTAGCTGATGGATGGCGCGCATGACATGGGCGGCGTCGCCGGCTTCGGTCCGGTCCGCCCCGAGCCGAACGAGCCGGTGTTTCACGCCGAATGGGAGCGTCGTGCGTTCGCCATGACGCTGGCAATGGCGACGCCCGGCGGCTGGAACATCGACATGTCGCGCTTCGCGCGCGAGAACCGTCCGCCGGACGATTACCTCGGCATGAGCTACTACCAGATCTGGCTCGCGGGCATCGAACGGCTGATGCAGGAGCGGCATCTGGTCGACGCCGATGAGATCGCCGCCGGCGAGGCGCTGCATCCGGCCAGGCCCGTCGCCAGGATCCTCACTGCAGATGCCGTCGCGGCGACCCTGCGTCGCGGCGGTCCGACCGAACGCACGGAAACCAAGCCGGCGCGGTTCGCCGTCGGCGACCGCGTGCGCGCCAAGGACATCCATCCGGCGACGCATACGCGGCTGCCGCGCTATGTGCGCGGCCATCTCGGCCGCATCGAGGCGATCCGGGGCGTGCACGTGTTTCCCGACAGCAACGCCCATGGCGGCGGCGAAGACCCGCAATGGCTCTACACGGTGTCGTTCAGCGGCGCCGAGCTGTGGGCCGACGCGCCCGATCCGCTGCTGGAGGTGACGGTCGACGCCTTCGAGCCCTATCTGGAGCCAGCCCGATGACACCGGACCGTGAGGCGGCGGTCGCGGCGACGCGCGCCCTGCCCGGCATTCCCGTCGATGACAGTGGGCCCGTGTTTCGCGAGCCGTGGGAAGCGCACGCCTTCGCGATGGCCGTCACGCTGCACGCCCGCGGCCTCTTCACCTGGCCCGAATGGGCGGCTGCGCTCGCCGAGGAGATTTCGCGCGCGCAAGCGTCTGGTGATCCCGATTGCGGCGATACCTATTACCGGCACTGGCTGGCGACGCTCGAGCGGCTCGTCGCCGAGAAGGGCGTCACCTCCGCGGACGCGCTGACGCGTTACCGCGATGCCTGGGATCACGCTGCCGATCGCACCCCGCATGGCAGGCCGATCGAGCTCAAGCCCGAGGATTTCGTCGGTTGAGCCCTTCGTGCGCGTCGTAAGAATGCTTAATGCCCGGTGAGCGGGCGATCCTGCTTTTGGTGGGCCGGTCTTAACGGCCGGCTATTCATGCCGCGAACAGCCGTATTCGTTCGAAATTGAACATTCATCAGTGCGTCCGTAGCGTCCCGCATCTTCTTTGCTGAAGTTGAGGGGGACGTCGAAATGCCCGCGCCAGAGTTCGCCACCATCGTCGACACGCTCGCCGGCGTGCGCCAGGACTATCACGAGAAGCTCAAATCGATTCCGCAATACGAGGCCTTCCTGCTGATCGAAAGCTCGACCGAGAAGGCCGCGGGCGCCCTGCACGGCACCGAGGCGTCGGGCTCCTCCATCGCCACCGACGTGATCGACTCGCTGCAATATGCGCGCAACCGGTTCGAGCAGCACATGGCCTCGATCCCGGAATATCGCGTGCTGGTGGCGATCGACCGCGTGATCAAGGAGATCTCGCAGCATCTCGGCCTCGCGCCGGCTGATGAGGCGCCTGCCGCAGAGAGCCCCGCCGCGGCCGCCGAGCAGCCCGCCGAAGCTGCTGAGGCAATGGCGAGCGCCGAAACCGACGCCTCCGCCGAAGAGGCCACGCCCGTCGAGCCGGCCCAGCCCGAAATGGCCGAAGACGAAACGGCTTCAGCCGAGGACGAGCCGGTCGAAGCCGGGGCCCCGACCCTGCGTGTCGTCGATACTCCGGCGAAGTCGCCATCGATCGTGCCCGCCGATCAGGATGATGCCGCGGAGGACGACGACATCGTGGTGCTGAACGCACCCGCCTGGGAGAAGAGCGGCAAGGACGCCAAGGACGAGATCACTGCGCGTCTCGTTGCGCAGGCGGCCTCCGCTGCCGCCAACCAGGCCGATGACGGCCACGACGTCGCCGATGCCGATCTCGTCATCGTCAGCCAGCGCGAGCCGTCGGACACCGAAGCCGCCTGAGCGCTCGTCTGTCGCGGAACTCTCCGCGGGGCTCGAGGGCCCCGCTTCCGATTCAGGATGGCCCGCCCGCCGCGATGTACTCGCGCCATCCCTTGGCGCGCAGCTCGCAGGCGGGACACTGCCCGCAGCCATGGCCCCAATCGTGCCGCGCCCCGCGCTCGCCGAGATAGCAGGTGTGCGACTGGTCGCGGATCAGGTCGACGAGGCCGGTGCCGCCGAGATCGTGCGCCAGCTGCCAGGTCGCGGCCTTCGACAGCCACATCAGCGGCGTGTGCAGCTCGAACGCGCGCGCCATGCCCAGGCTCAGCGCGTTCTGCAGCGCCTTGATGGTTTCGTCGCGGCAGTCCGGATAGCCCGAATAGTCCGTCTCGCACATGCCGCCGACGATGTGGCGGATGCCGCGGCGATAGGCGAGCGCCGCCGCGAAGGTCAGGAACACCAGGTTGCGGCCCGGCACGAAGGTGTTGGGCAGGCCGTCGGCGCCCATCTCGATCGCGACGTCGCGCGTCAGCGCCGTCTCCGAGATCGCAGCCAGCGTCGGAATGTCCAGCGTGTGGCTGTCGCCGAGCTTGGCCGCCCAGTCGGGACGCAGGCGCGCGATGCCCTCGACCAGCCGGTCGCGACAGGCGAGCTCGATCGCATGGCGCTGGCCGTAGGCGAATCCGATCGTCTCAACGCGCGCGAAGCGGTCGAGCGCCCAGGCCAGGCACGTCGTGGAATCCTGCCCGCCCGAGAACAGCACCAGGGCCGTCGTGTCCTGCTCATTCATGGCTCCCGCTTAGCATCATCGACGGGTCGGGCCAACCTGCGGAGCGATCCCGCGTCATGGCCTTTTTGCTGGGAGCCGCGCGCCGCTTGGGGCATACAGGACAGGATCGAACGATGCTGTCAGGACCTGCCCATGATCCCTTCCCGCGACATCTCCCGCCTGATCGAGATCATGGCGGCGCTGCGCACGCCGGTCACCGGCTGTCCGTGGGACGTCGAGCAGACCTTCCAGACGATCGCGCCCTACACCATCGAGGAAGCCTATGAGGTGGCCGACGCGATCACGCGCGACGACATCGACGATCTGCGCGAGGAGCTCGGCGATCTCCTGCTGCAGGTGGTCTATCACGCCCGCATCGCCGAGGAGCAAGGCGCGTTCGCGTTCGGCGACGTCGTCGAGGGCATCACGAAGAAGATGATCCGCCGCCATCCGCATGTGTTCCCGGACAAGGACGGCAACGTCACCCAGCCCACCAAGGGCACCTGGGACCGCATCAAGGCCGAGGAGAAGGCCGAGCGCGCCGCGCGCCGCCCGCCCGAGGAGCGGACGAGCAAGTCCTCGCTGCTGGCAGGGATCAAGGCCGGACAGCCGGCGCTGGTGCGCGCGATGGAGCTGCAGCGCAAGGCCGCGACCGTCGGCTTCGACTGGAACGATCCGCGTGCCGTGTTGCAGAAGATCCGCGAGGAGGCCGACGAGATCGAGGCCGCCCTCGACAACAGAGATGCGACCGAGCTGACCGAAGAGACCGGCGATCTCCTGTTCGCGCTGGTCAATCTCGCCCGCCATGCCGATGTCGATCCGGAGACCGCGTTGCGCGGCACCAACGCCAAGTTCGAGCGCCGCTTCGCGCACATCGAACAGGCGCTGACGGCCAAGGGCCGCAGCCTCGAAGAAGCCTCGCTCGACGAGATGGACGAATTGTGGAACGAGGCGAAGCGACTGGAGAAGGAGCGTCCCCCGTCTCCGAAGCCGTGATCAGCCGCCCTTGCGCGACAGCACGGCCTTCGCGATCTCGACGAAGCGCTGCGCGGCGGGCGACAATCCGAAATCGGCGCGGCTCAAGAGCGAGACGTGCCGATGGATCGTCGGCTGCGACAGGGGGATGGCAACGAGCGTCGGAAATTGTGCCTTCGGCAGCATGTGCGCGGGCAGGATGCTCAGGCCTGCGCCCTCCGCCGTGAGCGCCAGCGCGGTGGTGATCAGCGACACCTCCCAGGCCGGCTTCAGCGCCCGCCCCGTCTGCGCCAGCGCCTCGTCGATCTGACTGCGGATCCGCGTGCCGTGACGCATCGTGATCAGCTCGGAGCTCATGATGCCGTCCCACGTCAGGCGGCGGTGCTTCTCGAACCGGCCGTCCTTGATGCCGATGGCCGACAGCGGACTCTGCATCAGTGTGTCGATCCGGACCTCCGGCACGCCCTCGTCCTCGACGCTGCCGAGGCCGAACTCCGCCTGCCCGGCCATCACGATCGCGAGCAGCTCGTCAGGCGCGACATCACGCAGGTCGATCCTCACCTCGGGATGGCGCGACCGGAAGGTCGCGAACACGCGTGGCAGCAGCGCCGACGCCACGCCCGCTGAGACCGCGATGGAAATCCGGCCGGCCTTGATCTCGGCAAGGTCGCGCATCCGCTGCGACAGCCCCTGCGCTCCCGCCAGGATGCGCTCGGCGGCGGTGATCGCCTCGCGGCAGGCCGCCGTCGGATGCAGCGCCCGCGTCGTGCGCTCGAACAGCTTGAGCTGAAAGTTCTCCTCGATCTGCCGGATCAAGAGGCTGATCGCCGACTGCGTGACGCGCAGCTCGGCGGCCGCCCTGGTGATGCTGCCGAGCCGATACACCAAGACCAGGGCCTCCAGTTGCCGCAGGGTCGGGGGCATTAGCTTTCCTCATGAATGAATGAGAATTTTGTGGCTAATCGAAAGAGTTTGATCATGCAACATATTTGCAAACAGCCGGAGCGGCGAAGCGGCCCGGCAACAACAAGCACATGGGGAGGGACATTTGACGCAGGCGATCAATCTCACGCGCTACGTCGACGAGCGGCCGCTGTCGGGATTCCAGATCCGGGTGATCTGCCTGTGCGCGCTGGTCGTCGGGCTCGACGGCTTCGATGCCCAGGCGCTCGGCTTCGTCGCCCCTGCCCTCAGCAAGGATTTGCATCTGGCGCCGGGCGCGTTGGGGCCCGTGTTCGGTGCGTCCCTGTTCGGCGTGATGATCGGCTCGCTGGTGTTCGGCGCGCTGGCCGACTATCTCGGACGCAAATGGCTGGTGGTGGCCGGCGTTCTCGTATTCGCGCTCGGCTCGCTGGCGACGACGCAGGCCACCAGCATATCCGACCTCGTCGTCCTCCGCTTCGCGACCGGAATCGGGCTCGGCGGCGTCCTGCCCAACACCATCGCGCTGACCGGCGAATATTCCCCGCAGCGTCGCCGAACCTTGCTGATCATGCTGATGTTCATGACCGTGTCGCTGGGGTCGGCGATCGGCGGAGCGGTCGCGGCCAAGCTCATCACCGCCTATGGCTGGCAGATCATCTTTCTCATTGGCGGCGCTCTGCCGCTCATCCTCTGTCCGGTCCTGATCGTCTGGCTGCCGGAATCGCTCTCGCTGATGGCGCTCGATCCGCGCAGGAGCGAACGCGTGCGCACGTTGCTGGCGCGCATCGATCCCACGGCCCAGCTTCCGGCCGATGCGCGGTTCACCATCGTCGAGGAGAGCGGCAAGGGCTTCCTGCTGCCGCAGTTGTTCACCAAGCGGCGCCTGCTCCCGACCCTGCTGCTGTGGGTGATGTTCTTCATGAACATGATGGACATCTATTTCCTCAACAGCTGGCTGCCGACGCTGACGCATGGTGTCGGCCTCGACGTCCAGGCGGCGATCGCGGTCGGCGTCGCCTTTCAGCTCGGCGGCATGCTCGGCACCGTCGGGCTCGGCCTGCTGATCGAACGGTTCGGCTTCGATCGCGTCCTGTTCGTGACCTACGTCGCCGGCTTCCTCTCGATCGTCACCATCGGCATCGCCGGCGCCTCGTTGCCGATCCTGGTGCCCGCGGTCTTCATCGCCGGCGTCGCCGTGATCGGCGGACAGATCGGCTGCAACGCCTACGCGGCGCGGATCTATCCGACCTACATCCGTGGCACCGGCATCGGCTGGGCGCTCGGCATCGGCCGCTTCGGCTCGATCCTAGGCGTCACGCTCGGCGGGCTGATGCTCGCGGCGAAATGGGACGTGTCCTCGCTGTTTCAGGCGAGCGCGGTGCCGCAGCTGTTCTCGGCACTGGTGATCCTCGGCCTTGCCGTCCTTGGCATGCGCGGCAGTCTTCCGAGCGCCGGCGACGCGCAGCGGGACACGCTTTCGACAGCCGAGCGTGCCTAGGTTCAAATTAAAAAGAGAACTGACATGAAGACGATTCAAACCCAGGTGCTCATCGTGGGTGCCGGCCCGGTCGGGCTGACCGCCGCCATGGACCTTGCCTCGCGCGGCATCGACGTCGTCGTCGCCGAGATCAGGCGCGCCGGAGAGCCGCCCAACGTGAAGTGCAACCACGTTTCCGCGCGGTCCATGGAGGTGTTCCGCCGCCTTGGTATCGTCCAACACGTGCGCGAAGGCGGCCTGCCGGCCGACTTTCCCAACGACTGCGCCTATCGCACCGCGGTCGTCGGCCGCGAGCTGACCCGCATTCCGATTCCGTCCCGCCAGGATCGCTATACGGCGACCGGTGGACCCGACACCGATTGGCCGACGCCCGAGCCGCCCCATCGCATCAACCAGATCTATCTCGAGCCCATCCTGTTCGCTTGCGCCGAGGCGCAACGCGGCATCACGATTCTCAACCGCGTCGAGGTCGATCGGTTCGACCAGGATGAAGACGGCGTGATCGCGCGGGCGCGCGATCTCGACACCGGCCAGGACATCACAATTTCGGCCGATTATCTGATCGGCTGCGATGGCGGCCGCTCCGCGGTGCGCAAGCTGATCGGCGCACGGCTCGGCGGCACCGATGTCGTACAGCGGGTGCAGTCGACCTACATCCGTGCCCCCGCGCTGAAGGACCTGATCACCCAGAAGCCGGCCTGGATGACGATGTCGCTCAACCCGCGGCGCTGCGGCACTACCGTCTCCATCGACGGCCGCGACAACTGGCTGATCCACAACCACCTCGCGGCCGAGGAAGTCGAATTCGACAGTGTCGATCGCGACTGGGCGCTGCGCACCATTCTCGGCGTCGACGACCGTTTCCAGTATGAGATCATCAGCAAGGAGGACTGGATCGGACGCCGCCTGGTGGCGGACCGCTTCCGCGATCGCCGCACCTTCATCTGTGGCGATGCCGCGCATCTGTGGATTCCCTATGCCGGCTACGGCATGAATGCGGGGATCGCCGATGCGGTCGACCTGTGTTGGATGCTCGCCGGCGTGCTGCACGGCTGGGCTGCCCCCGCCCTGCTGGACGCCTATGAGGCGGAGCGTCAGCCGATTACCGAGCAGGTGTCGCACTTCGCGATGAACCATGCGCTCGCCGTGATGAGCCAGCGGCGCGCCGTGCCTGCCGAGGTCGAAATGGAGGGCCCCGTCGGCGACGCGGCGCGTAGCAAGGTCGGCAAGGCCGCCTACGATCTCAACGTGCAGCAATATTGCTGCGCCGGCTTGAACTTCGGCTACTACTATGACCGGTCACCGGCCATTTCGTACGATGGCGAGACGCCGCCGCCCTACGGCATGGGCCATT
Source organism: Bradyrhizobium sp. HKCCYLRH2015 (assembly GCF_051168215.1). Lineage (NCBI taxonomy): Bacteria > Pseudomonadati > Pseudomonadota > Alphaproteobacteria > Hyphomicrobiales > Nitrobacteraceae > Bradyrhizobium > Bradyrhizobium sp. HKCCYLRH2015. The sequence goes on from NZ_JBNPUO010000004.1 coordinate 369,964, forward strand.
TCACTGCGTCCACGGTGCCGGGCGCACGCGCCCCTCATGTGTGGCTCGCCGATGGCCGATCGCTGCTGGATGCGCTCGGCCCGGCCTACACGCTGGTCCGGTTCGATCCGGCCGTCGATGTCACGGCGCTCGTCGAGGCCGCAGCTCGGCATGGCGTTCCCCTAACTGTGGTCGACGTCGACCGGGCCGCGGCCGGCTATGGCTTTGCCGAAAGCCTGCTGCTGGTGCGGCCGGATTCCCACATCGCCTGGCGTGGCATGGCCGCACCGAAAGAGCCCGACAACCTCTTGGGCCGCCTGCGCGGCCTCACAACCCAGCCTGAGGCCGTGCGCCGTGACAATGCCGTCGTCGCCTGATCCGCGCCACCGCGCCATGACCCGCCACACCACCGCGCACTACTTCCTCGAGGCGCTCGTCGAGATGGGCGTCGACTACATCTTTGCCAATCTCGGCACCGATCATGTCTCGCTGATCGAGGAACTTGCGCGCTGGGACAGCGAAGGCCGACGGCACCCAGAGGTGATCCTGTGCCCCCACGAGGTGGTCGCGGTGCACATGGCGATGGGCTATGCGAGTGCGACCGGCCGCGGACAGGCCGTGTTCGTCCACGTCGATGCCGGCACGGCGAACGCGTGCATGGCCATTCAGAATGCCTTTCGCTACCGGCTTCCGGTGCTGCTGTTCGCGGGGCGGGCTCCGTTCGCGCTGCATGGCGAGCTGCCGGGAGGACGTGACACCTACGTCCACTTCGTGCAGGAGAGTTTCGATCAGGGCAGCGTCATCAGGCCCTATGTCAAATGGGAATACACGCTGCCGTCGGGCGTCGTCGTCAAGGAGGCGGTGGCCCGCGCCGCCGCATTCATGCATAGTGATCCGCCCGGCCCGGTCTACATGATGCTGCCGCGGGAAACCCTGGCCGAGACCTGGGACGAGCAGGCGATGCCGGCCTACCCGGCCGCGCGCTATGGCAGCGTCAAAGCGGGAGGCATCGAGCCGGAACGGGCGCAGGCGATCGCGGACGCGCTGATGAAGGCGGACAATCCGATCGCGCTGACCGCCTATCTCGGCCGCAGCGCCGAGGCGGTTTCCGTCATGGAGCGGCTGGCGCTGGTGTGCGGCATCCGCGTCGCCGAGTTCAATCCCGTCACGATGAACATCTGCCAGGACTCCCCCTGCTTTGCGGGCGCCGACCCCGCCGCGCTCATCGCAGGCGCCGACCTCGGACTGCTCATCGACATCGACGTGCCCTTCATTCCACAGATGCTGAAGGCGGCCGATCGGCTGCGCTGGATCCAGATCGACATCGACGCCCTGAAGGCGGACATCCCGATGTGGGGATTTGCCACCGACCTTCGCATTCAGGGCGATTCGGCCGTCATTCTCCGCCAGGTCCTGGAGATCGTCGTCGCCCGTGCCGACGATGCGTATCTGAGAAAAGTGCGCGATCGGATCGCGAGCTGGCAGCCGGCCCGCGAGGCGGCACAGGCGAAACGCACCGCCGCGGCGGGCCAGAAGGGCCGGACCGGCGCGATCAACCCGGCCTATCTGTTCGCGCGGCTGCAGGCGCATCTGTCGGAGGACGACATCGTCGTCAACGAGGCGGTCCGCAATGCGCCGCTCCTGCAGCAGCAGCTTCGCCGCACCAGGCCGATGACCTATGTGGGCCTCGCTGGCGGCGGCCTCGGCTTCAGCGGCGGCATGGCGCTCGGGCTCAAGCTCGCCGATCCCTCGACGCGCGTGGTGCAGATCGTCGGCGACGGCTCCTACCATTTCGCCGCACCGGATTCCGTCTACGCCGTAGCGCAGCAATACCAGCTCCCGATCCTGACCGTGATCCTCGACAACAACGGATGGCAGGCGGTGAAGGCGTCGGTTCAGCGCGTCTATCCCGATGGCACGGCCCAGCGGACGGACTCGTTTCTGTCCCGGCTCTGCACCGGCCGTCAGGACGAGCAGCGCCGTCTCGCCGACATCGCCAGCGCATTTGGGGCCCATGGCGAGCGGGTCGACGATCCCGATGCCCTCGATGCGGCGATCGAGCGCTGCGTCGCAGCCGTCGATGGCGGTCGCGCCGCGGTGCTGCATGTGGACATCACGCCGCTTTAGTTCGATCGGGCGCGACCAAACGGCGCGGTCTGCCCCGGCGCGGCGATCAGTTCTCTTTGCCTACATCGAGCTCGTCCCTGCTGACGGGGCCACTCTGCAAGTGGTCCTTGCCTGAAGATGTCGACAGCTATGGAACGACACGGAGAAGGCCAGTTGAACATGAGGTATGAAATGAATCATGCCGAGCTTCGGGACAGACCCGGTAAATCTTCCAATCTGGCGAGGGACGCTTCCAGATCGGCGATCGCGCTCCCATATCGCGCGCCTGCCACGCTCCGTGCCCTAACTAGGTGCGCCCGTGCTTCCTCCAGACGCTTTACATGCAAGCAGGCCCGCACACGTGCAGCATGTATCGGAAACTTATGCCCTCCATAGCGATTGGCGCGTTCGAAAAACCGCATTGCGAGATCCAGATCAGATCTACAACGAGCAGTTAAGGTACCTAGCATCGTCCAGAACTCCGCTTCATCAACACCGAAGAGCACGTCGTGGCCGAATGCGTCTTGCCCAAAAAAACGCCGTCGCGCATCAGTCAAGATGTTTGCGAGTTGATTTGGAGCTTCGAGGTCAGTCTCAAACTTAGATAACAGGTTAACATCGAACCACTCTTCATCCACGATGGACCTGCAAGCAATCCAGGCCTTGAAATTGTGGGCATGGTCGAAGCCCTGACGCAATGACTCCGAAAGAAACGAGAGCGCGTCATTCACAATGGTCAATCCCCTGCTTCGATCTTGCGAATATGCAGCAGTCGACGCCTCGCCTATGATGTACGCCACTCGGCTCAACGCAGGACGAAATCCGAAATCGATACCCTTCCAAAATGCGTCTATCGACTTGGTATATTGAAATGTCTGCCGATAGAAGATTGGACGATATTTTGCAGACGCGCCGTATTCTAGAAGTTCGGGGCCCTCCAAACTCTGGCCTATAGCGGCTATCCGTTCATCATACTCCGCAACCGACCTCAGCGGGAGCAATCTTGCCTTCGAGTATTCCACGAGCAAAGACTGCAGCAACGCCGACGAGGATCTGACGAGAGACAGGCTACGTTTCGCGCAGCGTTCAGCTTCGCTGAACGAACTCTCTTGGTGTGATTGAAGTCGCTGCAAGCGGCCTCGCCACCTGACGACGGCTGACTTCACTATTAAGATATAGGCCAAGGCGTCCTGATCTTCAGCTGAAGCACTAACTGAATCGAGCTTGTCGTTCAGAGCCTTTGCCAATGTGAGCTTCTTTTGCGTATCGAATACGCTGTACTCATCCCTTAAGAAAAGCAGCATAAGCGAAACCGCGACGGGCACCTTTCGCGCGTCTGCTATCTTTCTCAGCAGAGCGGTGCTCGCCTGCAGACCCTTCTCCCATCGAGACGAAGAATAGTCGTTCTCCAACGACGTCGTCTTGAGTTCAAGTCGCGCCAACTCCACCCATTGCACGGCAGTTTCGACCAACGGGTTGAGCGCAATATCGCCTAGAACACGCTCTGCCTCCCGGAGAAGACTGCGCCCCTCTTTTGGTCCGCTCAGGGTCGCCTCATTCATCAGGTCATAGATTCGACCGACCCTGACATCTTGCGCCAACTCGTGGTGGTCGAACCTGAATGGACTGCTCTGAAACAAGTCATCTACGAATCTAGCGACGTGACGAGCTTTGTTCATGACCATCTGGAAGAGGATCGCCGGCGGGTATTCGCTCGGTTTTTCCTGATCGATCAGGTGATGGTGCTTTCGGCAAAGCAGCATCAAGTTGTTTTCAGAATCGAGATCGACGTGCGGAAACGATGCTTTGAATTCGGATCGACTGCCATCATTCACCGGCAGGATGTGGCAGAGTTCGCCGATCATCTCGATGTGCCCATTGGACCATCTTGCAGCGATTTCCCCACAAGCACCGTACTCACAGTGACCAATCGATCTCATAAAGATCGAGGTTCGGACACTCTGTCGGATTTTTTCTCTTGAGGCCATACGCGCAACCCGCATGTCGCTCGACAAAATAATCTCATTTGAACGAAAGGCACTTCTGAACGGCGTGGCCGTCGGCCGCTATTGATACAAATCAATATTATGATTGACACGTTTTAGTTGTAAGTTTTTTGTCTGTAAAGTCATCCGCGTCTGTGAGCCGAGATGGCTGTTAGAGCCGTTGAATCGGCTGCATCTGCTTGATTTTGCTGCGCGATGAAGCTGATGGTGGCCCACTAAGCGGCCGCCGGAGACGCTCAAAGAATATAGCGAACAAGCGCTCAAATCAGTTGATTTGGATGGTTGCGCACTCGATCGAGTGGCAATCGATAGTGGTTGGATACCTTTACTATTCTACGCAACCCGGGGCACGCCGTGATAGCGCTCCACCACGATGTCGCGCTTGGTGGCGTCGACGCGCACGGTCATGTCGTAATGGCCCTCGTGCAGCTCCTTGGCCAGCACCTCGGCATTGCGGTGCAGCCAGGAGATGCCGGCGCCGTCGGCGGCGTCGATGGTGAGGTCCAACGTGGTGCGCGCCGCGGCGAGCCGGTCCTCGATGGTCTGCAGCAGCGCGTCGACGCCCTCCCCGGTTTCGGCCGAGACCAGCAGGCAAGGCCGCTCCGGCGGACGCCGCGCGGCGATGTTGGCGAGGTTCTCGCGCGCAGCCGCGTCGAGCCGATCGATCTTGTTCCAGACCTCGATGATGGTGTCGGTGGCTTCGGGATCGATGCCGAGCTGGCTCAGCACCAGTTCGACATCGTGCTGCTGCGCCTCGGCATCCTCGTGCGACATGTCGCGGACGTGCAGGATCACGTCGGCCTCCAGCACCTCCTCGAGCGTGGCGCGGAAGGCGGCGACGAGCTGCGTCGGCAGGTTGGAGATGAAGCCCACGGTGTCCGACAGCATTGCCTTGCCGCCATGCGGCAGCGTGATCGCGCGCAAGGTCGGATCGAGCGTCGCGAACAGCATGTCGGCGGCCTGGACGTCGGCGCGCGTCAGGCGATTGAACAGCGTCGACTTGCCGGCATTGGTGTAGCCGACCAGCGCCACGACGCGATACGGCACACGCTGGCGTCCGGCGCGATGCAGCCGCCGCGTCGCCTGGACCTTCTTCAGCTCGTTCTCGAGCCGCGTGATGCGGTCGCCGATCAACCGGCGGTCGGCCTCGATCTGGGTCTCGCCGGGACCGCCCATGAAGCCGAAGCCGCCGCGCTGGCGTTCGAGATGGGTCCAGGACCGCACCAGACGGCTGCGCTGATAGTTGAGATGCGCGAGCTCGACCTGCAGCGCGCCCTCCTTCGTCTTGGCGCGGCGGCCGAAGATCTCGAGGATCAGGCCGGTGCGATCGAGCACCTTGGTGTTCCAGGCCTTCTCCAGGTTGCGCTGCTGGATCGGCGAGAGCGCGCAATCCATCACCACCAGCTCGACGCCATGGCCGGCGATCACGCCGGCAATCTCTTCGACCTTGCCCTTGCCGAGATAGGTCGCGGGGCGGATCTGCCCGATCGGCGCGAGAATGGCCTCGGCCACGGTCAGCTCGATGGCCCGCGCGAGGCCGGCGGCCTCGTCGATCCGCGCCTCGAAATCACGCATGTCGGATTGGCCTGCTTGCGCGCCATCGTCGCCGCGGCGCGCTCGCAAGTAGGGGCCGACCACGATGACGAGCCCGGTCCCCTTGTTGTCATCCGGCCTCGACAGGCCGATGGTCCCTTCGCGATCGCGGGGTTCCAATCAGGTCACTCTCACGTCAGGTCAGACTTACGCAGACGCGTCCTCGCCACCCTCGAACAGCTGGATCGGCGCTCCCGGCATGATGGTGGAGATCGCATGCTTGTAGACGAGCTGCGAGTGACCGTCGCGCCGGAGCAGCAGGCAGAAATTGTCGAACCATGTGACAATCCCCTGCAGTTTCACGCCATTGACCAGGAAGATCGTGAGCGGCGTCTTGGTTTTGCGGACATGGTTGAGAAAGGTGTCTTGTAGGTTTTGTGCGCGGTCGGCCGCCATTGTTGTTATCTCGCAGTCTTGTGCTTTTTCTTATTGAACCTTCGATGACCCGATCGCAGGCCCCGGATTCATCGAGGTGACCCATGGTCCGTTGAGATCCCCCTCGAGGGACCACGGGATGCCGGATTAGAAGACAGGCGAGCATATTAGGCAAGCCGCTTGCAGGGAAGCCGGTTCCAAAAGACCCGGATTCATCCGTAAAATTCCGGAACTGGCCGAATTTTCCAATGTAAATTCGTCCAGTCGGCAAGTTTGGCCGAGCCGAAGGCCTCAGCCGACGCCGAGCGCCTTCAGCTTGCGATGCAGGGCAGACCGCTCCATGCCCACGAACTCGGCGGTGCGCGAGATATTGCCGGAAAAGCGGCTGATCTGGGCGATCAGATAGTCCCGCTCGAACACCTCGCGTGCCTCGCGCAACGGCAGTCCCATGATGTGCTCGCCATTGTTGCTGGTCGGCATCGCCGGCACCATCGATCCCACATCCGGCGGCAGCATGTCCGCGGTGATGATCACCTCCGGTCCACCGGCGGCCAGAATCATCACGCGCTCGACGTTGTTGCGGAGCTGGCGGACGTTGCCGGGCCACACATGCGACTGCAGCACGGCCATGGCGTCCTGCCCGATCTGCCGCTTCGGCAGGCCGGTCGTGACCGAGATCTGGTCCATGAAATAGTCGATCAGCTCGGGAATGTCCTCGCGGCGCTCCGACAGCGGCGGAACCCGGATCGGCACCACCGACAGACGGTGATACAGATCCTCGCGGAAACGGCCGGCGGCAATCTCCTCCTCGAGATTCCGAGCGGTCGAGGAGATGATGCGCACGTCGACGTGCACCTTGGTGGTGCCGCCGGCGCGCTGGAACGTCTGGTCGACCAGCACGCGCAGGATCTTGTTCTGCGTTTCGCGTGGCATGTCGGCGATCTCGTCGACGAACAGCGTGCCGCCGTGGGCCTCTTCGAGCGCGCCGGTCTTGCGCGCCTGCTCGCCATTGGACTGCTCGATGCCGAACAGCTCCTCCTCCATCCGCTCCGGCGTGATCGCGGCGGCGTTGATGACGACGAACGGGCCTTCGGAGCGCGGCGACTGCGCGTGCAGCGACCGCGCGGCGAGCTCCTTGCCCGAGCCGGGAGGGCCGACGATCAGGATCCGGCTGTTGGCCTTGGCGGCGCGCTCGATGGTCTGGCGCAGCTGGTTCATCGATGGCGAGCGACCGGTCATGGTGCTCGCGGTCGGCGCCAGCTGCTTCAGCTCGCGCACCTCGCGCTTGAGCCGCGAATTCTCCAACGCACGCGTCGCGACCAGAATCAGGCGGTCGGACTTGAACGGCTTCTCGATGAAGTCATAGGCGCCGCGCTTGATCGCGGCGACCGCCGTTTCGATGTTGCCGTGGCCGGAGATCATCACCACCGGCAGGTCGGGATGGTCCTTCTTGATCTGCTCGAGCAGCTGCAGACCGTCCAACTTGGAGCCTTGCAGCCAGATGTCCAGGAACACCAGGTTGGGACGGCGGCTCGTGATCTCCGCGAGCGCCGAATCGCTGTCGCGCGCGGTTCGCGTCGTGAAGCCTTCGTCGTCCAGGATGCCGGCGACCAGCTCCCGGATATCGGCTTCATCGTCGACAATCAGAATATCACTCGCCATGGGTCACGCCTGTCTCGTCAGCTGCCGGTTGCGGCTTGGATTTTTGGTTCATCATTGGTCGTTTGAACCGTGTCGGCGGTTTCGCCGCCGGCCTCGGTCTTCTGCGCATTGTCAGACGCCGCCGCCTGCTCCTTCGCGCCCGTCTTGGCGGCCTGGCCGGAGACGGCAAAGCGCAGCCGCATCCAGGCGCCACGCTGGCCGGGACGAAAATCGGATGCGTCCTTCAGCTCGAGCTTGCCGCCATGGTCTTCCAGCACGCGGCCGACGATCGCGAGCCCGAGGCCGGTGCCCTTGGCGCGCGTCGTGACGTAGGGCTCGAGCAGCCGCTGCCGCGCCACCTTCGGCAGGCCGATGCCGTTGTCGATGACGTCGATCAGCACGTCCTCACCCTCGCGCGAGGCGACGACATCGATTCGGCCCTTGCCGAGCTCCGCCTCGGGCACCACCTCGATCGCCTCGGTGGCGTTCTTGATGATGTTGGTCAGCGCCTGCGAGATCAGGCGGCGATCGAACTGCGCGCGCAAGGGGTCCTGCTTGATCTCGGTCTCGATGTCGATCTCGGGATGCGCGACCTTCATCAGGAACACGGCCTGCCGCACGGTGTCGGCGACGTCCTCGCCTTCCATCACCGGCTTCGGCATCCGCGCGAACCGCGAGAACTCGTCGACCATTCGCCTGATGTCGTCGACCTGCCGCACGATCGTCTCGGTACATTGCTCAAATACCGCCTTGTCCTCGGTGATGACCTTGCCGAATTTGCGGCGGATGCGTTCAGCCGAGAGTTGAATCGGCGTCAGCGGATTCTTGATCTCGTGTGCGATGCGGCGCGCGACGTCGCCCCACGCCGAGGTGCGCTGCGCCGACACCAGCTCGGTAATGTCGTCGAGCGTGATGATGTAGCTGTCGCGCGCCTGGTTGGTCTGCTCGGCGGTGACGCGCACCGACAGATTGCGCTCATGGCCGTCGCGCTGGATCGTGATCTGGCCCTGCACCAGCCGCTGCTTGCCCTCGCGCGCGGTCTTCATCATGTCGTCGAGCTCGGGCAGCACGTCGGAGAGCGGATGATCGAGCACCTCCTGCTCGGCATGTCCAATCAGCTTCTCGGCCGAGCGGTTGAGGATGCCGACGCTGCCCGAGGCATCGACGCCGATGATGCCGGCGGAGGCCGACGACAGCACCGCCTCGATGAAGCGGCGCCGGCTGTCGATCAAATCGCTGGCGCTGACCAGCTCGTCGCGCTGCGTGCGCAGCTCCTGCGTCATCTTGTTGAAGGTCTGGCCGAGCTGGGCGAGATCGCCCTCCGAGCGATGCACCGGGACCTGGACGTTGAGATCACCGGTCGACACGGTGTTGGCGGCATTCATCAGTTGCCGGATCGGCGCCACCAGCCAGTTGGCGAAGTTCAGCCCGATCAGCACCGAGGCCATCAGGATGGTCAGCGCGATCACCGCGAACATCAGCGCGAAGGCGATCTGGATGCCGAAGCGCCGCGCCTCGACCTGGGCATATTCGGCGACCGACAGCTCGGTCTGCTTGAGCTGCTCGACGACCTGCGGATCGAGCGGACGCGCGACGTAGAGGAAGGTGTCGTTGAACGCGCGCAGCCGGATCACCGCAGCGACGTAGTTCGACTCCGGCAGCACCGCGATCTCGGGTTCCTCCTCCCGGACATTGTTCAGGAAGTCGGGTGCCGGCGGCGAATAGGCCAGTTGCACCCCGCCGGACTCGGCCCAGACGATCGGATTGGTGTTCTTGTCGATGATCATCGCGCCCGGCAGATTGCGCGAGGCGGCGCTGGTGGTCAGCAGATCGCGGAAGCTGGCGCGATCCTGATCGAACAGCGGCCGCGCACGGGCGATGTCATTGGCCATGCCGATGATGTCGCCGCGGATGAACTGCGCGTGCTCCTGCATGTAGGCGCGCGCGATGGTCAGCGAGTTCTGGATCGCGACCTTGGCCGGTCCGGAGAACAGCCGGTCGAGGCCGCGATCGATGGTGACGTTGGCGGCCACCGCGACCAGCACCGCCGGCAGGACCGCGATCACCGAGAACAGGCTGACGATCTGGACGTGCAGCCGTGCCGCCGCCCGGCCGCGGCGGCGGGCCTGCACCACCTGCCAGACCTCGCGGATGATGATCCCGACCAGGACCAGGATCGTTCCGGCATCGATCAAGTAGAAGGTCTTGACGACGTCCGTCGTCGGCTCGACCGGGGTCAGCCCGACCAGCACAATGAAGGTGAGGAAGGCCGACAGCAGCGCCAGCGCAACCGCGACCGGCGCGAGCCAGGTGCGCCAGGTCCAGCGCCGGCCGTCGGCGGACGAGGAATCGAAGGGGGTGGCCGAGGTCTCTGCGCTGGTCATTCCGGCAAGGTGGTGGGTGATGCTGAACGCGGCACGTCCGGGAATCGGACTGATGCATTCCTACCACGCTGTTGCCAAATTGCGACAAATCCGCGGCGCGGAAGCGCGACGCGGATTTGTCTACAATAATTCTCACCTGAGGCGGGCTTGAGCCAGCCGCGAAGGTATCAAATCACCGTCACCCGCCGCTGCGGTACACTTGGATGTCGAGGTCGCGAATCTTCTTCCGCAGCGTGTTGCGGTTGAGACCGAGCAGATCGGCGGCGCGGATCTGGTTGCCGCGCGTCGCTGCGAGCGCTGCCGTCAGCAGCGGAATCTCGATCTCCTTGAGAATGCGGTGATAGAGGCCCGGCGGCGGCACGCCGTTCGGAAAGCCCTGGAAGTGCGAGGACAGATAGGCCTCCACGGCACCACCCAGATTGTCGATCGAGGTCGGCGCGTTGGAGCCGGTGGTCACCGCGGGCGGGGCCAGCTCGCCGTCGATGACCGAGGCGGTGATGACGTCCTGCGGATACAGCGCCGCCAGGCGCCGCGCGAGGTTCTCCAGCTCGCGGACGTTGCCCGGCCAGCGGTGCTGCTTGAGCCGCTCCAACGCGGCGGCATCGAGCTTCTTCGGCGGCAGCCCGTCCTTCTCAGCCAGCGCGAAGAAGTGCCGGACCAGATCCGGCAGGTCCTCAATGCGCTCGCGCAATGGCGGCAGCCGCAGCGGCACGACGTTGAGGCGGAAGAACAGGTCTTCCCGGAACAGCCCCTGCTGGATCAGGATGCGCAGATCCTTGTTGGAGGCCGCGACGATGCGCACGTCGGTCTTGATCGGGGTGCGGCCGCCGACGGTGGTGTACTCGCCCTGCTGCAGCACGCGCAAAAGCCGCGTCTGGGCCTCCATCGGCATGTCGCCGATTTCGTCGAGGAACAAGGTGCCGCCCTCGGCCTGCTCGAAGCGGCCGGAGGCGCGGGTGTTGGCGCCGGTGAAGGCGCCGCGCTCATGGCCGAACAACTCGGACTCGATGAGGTCGCGCGGGATCGCCGCCATGTTGACCGCCACGAACGGGCCGTTGCGGCGCTTGCCGTAGTCGTGCAGCGCGCGCGCCACCAGCTCCTTGCCGGTGCCGCTCTCGCCAGAGATCATCACGGTCAGATCGGTCTGCATCAGCCGCGCCAGCACGCGGTAGATGTCCTGCATTGCCGGCGAGCGGCCGACCAGCGGGATCGATTCGAACTCGCCATCGTCGGGCTGGCTCGCCGCCCGCTCCTTCGGCTCGGCCAGGGCGCGGCCGACGATCGCGATCAGCTCCTTCAGGTCGAACGGCTTCGGCAGATACTCATAGGCGCCGCGCTCCGAGGCCTTGATCGCGGTCATGAAGGTGTTCTGCGCGCTCATCACGATGACCGGCAGGTTCGGCCGCATCTTCTTGATGCGCGGCAGCAGGTCGAACGCGTTCTCATCGGGCATCACCACGTCGGTGATGACGAGATCGCCCTCGCCCTGGCTCACCCAGCGCCACAAGGTGGCGGCATTGCCGGTCAGCCGCACCTCATAGCCGGCGCGTGACAGCGCCTGGTTCAGGACCGTGCGGATGGCCGTATCGTCATCGGCAACGAGAATGCTACCTGCAGGCATAGGTGGTCCTCAATTTGATCCCTGTGAGGCATGCAACGGCGTCCCCGAAACGTCATCGCGATTGCTTTGGTCTGGTTGTTTGGTTGCGCTGTACATCGGCATCAGCACCCGGAAGGTCGTCTTGCGCGGCTGCGACTCGCACTCGATGATCCCGCCATGGTCGCCGACGATCTTCGCGACCAATGCAAGTCCGAGGCCGCTTCCGGTCGGCTTGGTGGTCACGAACGGATCGAACAGGTTGGGCATCAGGTCTTCCGGCACGCCGGGGCCGTTGTCCCTGACGCAGAACTCCAGCGGCAGCGACACCCGCGACTTCTTGCCGGGCACCGACAGTCGCACGCCCGGGCGGAACGCGGTGGTGAGCTGGATCTCCGCATCCGAGCCGAGGTCGACGACCGCTTCGGCGGCATTCTTGACCAGGTTGAGAAACACCTGGATCAACTGGTCCTGGTTGGCGAGCACCGGCGGCAGCGACGGATCGTAATCCTCGACGAAGCGGATGTTGCGGGCAAAGCCGGATTGCGCCAGCCGCTTCACGTGGTCGAGCACGGAGTGGATGTTCACCGGCCCGCGCGCCACCGGGCGGTCGTCGCCGAACACCTCCATGCGGTCGACCAAAGTGACGATGCGGTCGGCCTCGTCGCAGATCAGCCGGGTCAGCATGCGGTCCTCCGAGGAGGCCTGCTGCTCCAGGAGCTGCGCCGCGCCACGGATGCCCGACAGCGGATTCTTGATCTCGTGCGCCAGCATCGCGGCCAGCGCGATCACCGAGCGCGCGGCGCTGCGGTGGGTGAGCTGGCGGTCCATCTTGTCGGCGATGGTGCGCTCCTGCAGCATGACGACGATATGGCCGGGCCGCTCCGGCAGCGGCGCGACGTGCAGGTCGACGAGACGATCGGCGCCGGTGCGCGGCGTGCCCAGATCGACCTTGTATTCGTTGACCGGCGCGCTCGTCGTGCGGACCTGGTCGATCAGCGCCAGGAGCGGGCTGCCAAACGGCACCAGCTTCTTCAGCGACTGCCGCTGCAAAAACTGCGTCGAGGAATCGAAGAACGATTCCGCCGCCATGTTGGCGTCCATGATCATGCCGTCCGGGCCGATGACGAGAACCGGATTGGGCAAGGCGTTGAGGATGGCGTCGCCATCCGACGGAAGTCGCTTGCGCTGTTCTGCGGCTGAGCTCATGCGGCTGCACTCCAGGCAAAATCGTCGAAAGCGTCACGCAGCGCCCGATGCACCAAAGACGGCTGCTCGGACGTGAGGATACGGTCGCGCCAGGCCTTCAGTTTTTCGGCCGGCGCGCGGGCGTGCTCGGCGGCGACGTCGAGCCCCCAGCTGAGATGCTTGCGGGCGTGGCGCAGGCCGACACGCTCGCCGTAATGGCGGCAGATCTCGTCATAGAGCGCCGTGAGCAGTGCGAGCTGCTGCGCCAGCTCCGGCGCGCCCTCCTCCGCCCCGCCATTGAGCTGGCGGCCGATCTGACCGGGCAGCCAGGGGGCGCCTTGCGCGCCGCGCCCGATCATCACGGCATCCGCGCCGGAGGCGTCGAGCGCCTCGCGCGCGTCTTCGTAGGTGGTGATGTCGCCGTTGACGACGACCGGCAGATCGACGGCGTCCTTCACCGCGCGCACCGCGCTCCAGTCGGCCTCGCCCTTGTAGAACTGCTGCCGGGTGCGGCCGTGCACCGTGATCAGCTGCACGCCAGCGGCTTGCGCGCGGCGCGCGAGCTCCGGCGCATTCAGGCTGCGCTCGTCCCAGCCGAGCCGCATCTTCAGGGTCACGGGCACATCGACGGCCTCGACCGTCGCCTCGATCAAGGTCAGCGCATGATCGAGATCGCGCATCAGGGCCGAGCCGGACTGGCCGCCGGTGACATGCCGCGCTGGGCAACCCATGTTGATGTCGATGATATCGGCGCCGCCGTCCTCGGCCACCCTGGCGCCCTCCGCCATCCAATGCGCCTCACAACCGGCGAGCTGCACGACATGTGGCCCGATGCCGCTGGCCTCGCAGCGCAACCGGGATATCCACCGCCCGCGCACGAGATCGTCGCTCGCGGTCATCTCGGACACCACCAGACCGGCGCCGAGCTCGGCCGCGAGTCGGCGGAACGGCGCATCGGTGATCCCCGACATCGGCGCGAGGATGGCCCGGTTGGCGAGCGAAACGCCGCCTATCTTCAAGGCTTTGGCTGGTGGTTGGGCCGGACCGGTCACGAACGACTCTTAAAGCTCTTCGGACGCATCATTGCGTCTGCGCTGCACTCTCAAGCACAAATCTTGGGCAGTCAAGCGTCATGCCTACACTTTAGCCAAGACAATCAGCATTTCAAGTGCAGTGCAGCAAAATATGCTTGTTCGGCAGTCATGGTAAACCCTTGAGCCGCCGGATTTTTGCATGGCTCCACGGCGGTTCGCAGCAGCGGATCGGCCTTCGCAAGTGCCGCGCCTTACGAACGCGTCGCGGTCGCAGTCGCAGCTCGAGTCATGTGTGATCCTGCTCGCTTAACATCCTCTGCAGATGTAAGAAGCCGACAAATCTCCTCACCCTCGTCTTTCATCAGCATCGATATCCTGTTCCCATGACGACTTCTCAGCGGACTGCAGCCATCCTCGTCGCGGCCGGACGCGGCCTGCGCGCCGGCGCCGGTGGTCCGAAGCAATACCGCACGATCGGCGGCCGTACCGTCATCCATCGCGCGCTCGCCGCCTTCGCCGATCATCCCGAGGTGGCGGTGGTCCAGCCGGTGGTGAATCCCGATGACATCGACATCTTCAATGCTGCCGTATCAGGCCTGCGCCACGAGGTCCCCGCACATGGCGGCGCAACGCGCCAGGCCTCGGTGCTGGCAGGCCTGGAAGCGCTGGCGCCGCACAAGCCCGACATCGTGCTGATCCACGATGCCGCGCGTCCGTTCGTCACGCCGGCCGTGATCTCGCGCGCGATTGTCGCGGCCGGCAAGACCGGTGCGGCGATTCCCGTCGTGCCGGTGACCGACACCATCAAGGAGGTCGGAACGGGCGGCGACATCACCGCGACGCCGGAGCGCGCGAAGCTGCGCATCGCACAGACGCCACAGACCTTCAAGTTCGAGACGATCCTCGAGGCGCATCGCCGCGCCGCGCGCGAGGGCCTCACCGAGTTCACAGATGATGCGGCGATTGCGGAATGGGCGGGATTGACCGTCGCGACCTTTGAGGGCGATGTTGCCAACATGAAGCTCACCACACCGGAAGATTTCGTGCGCGAGGAAGCGCGCCTTGCCGCGCAGCTCGGCGACATCCGGACCGGCACCGGCTACGACGTGCACGCCTTCGGCGAAGGCGACCATGTCTGGCTGTGCGGCCTGCGTGTGCCGCATAGCAAGGGCTTCCTGGCCCACTCCGACGGCGACGTCGGTTTGCACGCTTTGGTTGATGCAATTTTGGGCGCCCTGGCCGATGGCGACATCGGCTCGCACTTCCCGCCCTCGGACATGAAGTGGAAGGGCGCCTCCTCCGACCAGTTCCTCAAATACGCCATCGAGCGCGTCACCGCGCGCGGCGGCCGCATCGCCAATCTCGAAGTGACGATGATCTGCGAGCGGCCGAAGATCGGCCCGCTGCGCGACCAGATGCGCGCCCGCATCGCCGAGATCTCCGGAGTCGACATCTCGCGCATCGCAGTGAAGGCCACGACGAGCGAGCGCCTCGGCTTCACCGGCCGCGAGGAAGGCATCGCGGCCACCGCAAGCGCGACGATCCGGTTGCCGTGGGGTGTGTAACGAGTAGGACTGGATTGATCTGACCAGGTGGTAGAAACCCGCTACCGACATTAGCCTACGAGATTGATCCAATCCGAGTTTGAGTCGAGCTATCACCGCGACCGCGGTGCGCCCCTCGCCCCGTTCTTGCGGGGAGAGGGTTGGGGTGAGGGGCAGCCGCACGGGAAGTGTGTGCGGATAGACCTGCACCCTCTCACCCGGATTGCATCTTGCGATGCAATCCGACCTCTCCCCGCTCGAGCGAAGTTTCGCTTCGCGCTGGCAGGCGAGGTAAATCGAGCCCGCCGAGAACGCTTCGAGATCATCGAACGTTATGCGGACTTGGACGTAGATGCTGATGCTGCTCTCAGGGTATCGAGGACGAGCGGGGACATGGCGAGCGAACGTCAAATCGGCTCCACCAGCGCGCTGGCCCGCTCGCTGCTCGACCTCTGCCGGTCGCGCAAGCTGATGATCGCGACCGCCGAGTCCTGCACCGGCGGCCTGGTCGCCGCCGCGCTCACCGACATCCCCGGCTCCTCCGACGTCATCGACCGCGGCTTCGTCACCTATTCCAACGAGGCCAAGCGCGCGATGCTCGGCGTCGAGGCCTCGACCTTGCAGACCTTCGGCGCCGTCTCCAAGGAGACCGCGATCCAGATGGCCGTCGGCGCCCTGGAGCGCGCCGACGTCGATCTCGCCGTCGCCATCACCGGCATCGCCGGCCCCGGCGGCGCCACCCCCGGCAAGCCGGTGGGCCTGGTCCATTTCGCCGTCGCAGCCCGCGACGGCCGCATCACCCACCGCGAGCACCGCTTCGGTGCCATCGGCCGCAGCACCGTCCGGACACGTTCGGTGATCGAGGCGCTGCGGATGTTGATGGAACTGGCAAGACCGCAGGTCCCCGCCAAGCCGAAACGCGCGGCCGCGACGCGTCTGAGACCGCGCGTGGCTCGGGCGCCGCGGCTGCATCCGGTGAAGCGTCCGCCGAGGCGGCCGCGGACTTAGTTGGACATAGTGCGCCCGCTCCCGCTGCGCCGTCATCGCGAGCGCAGCGACGCGATCCAGTGTATCTCCACAACATCGAGATTGCTTTGGCGCAACGGCCCCTCGCAAATGACGCACACCTGACCTGCCCTGCGCCCGACAAACATCAACGGCCCGCTTGCCTGCCCTCGCGAGATGGAGACGACGCTGCCGCCTTTGCCTCGGTCGTCATCCCCGCGAAAGCGGGGATCCATAACCACAGGATGTCGTGTAGCGGAACGTCCGTGGATCTCGTCCCACCACATCCGCCGCGGCGTGAATCCCGGGTCGGCGCCTGCGCGGCGCTCTGCGCCGCTCCGGCTTGCCCGGGGCGACACCGGTGCTTGAAACTCGCGGTGACAGTTCAGCCAGCAATGCTCATGCACGCCAGAACGGCCGTCGGCACAGCCGCCGCGCTTCATCGCGTGTCATGCCGTAGTCCTCCAGCACTTCATCGGCGAGCCAGGGGAGCTCCCTGGCGAAGCGGCGGCGCTCGCGCAAGCGCGCCAACCAGAGCCGAAGCACCGATTTTGGCACGGGCCCAGAGCTGCCGTGACCGACAATCGGTTGCGGCAAGTAGTAGACGTTGGCCCCAAGATTCGGCGAAGCAGGAAGTCGCGCGGCGTGATCGCGACCGCGCTCGAAGATCCGCGGCGCATGCGCGACACCACGCAATCCACGCGTCCCGATGGCGCTGACACTCTGCTCGTCGGTCGTGCTCGGCATGGCGGGCTCCCTTGAAAAGAAAGAACCTGCCGGCAATAAAAAAGCCGCCAGGTTCCTGGCGGCTGTTCGGATCAAAGACTGCACATCATCAGATTGCGCGTGATCCTCCCGCCGCCCGCAAGCTACGGTGCGTCCAACGACCAAAACGATGGGTGGCGACGGTGATCATGGCTGGTCTATAGCTGATAGATCTGAAGTTGTCATCTGCCAATCCGGTGAAAGATCAGCGCCCGCGCTGTCCAAAGTGTCAGGACGGAAAAGCGCCCACCGTCTGCGCTAGCTGCCGCGCCAACGATCCCGGCAACGCCTGATCGAAGATGCTGCTCAGCGTGCGGTAGTACCAGATCGTCCCATCCTTTCCGCCGGTGAAGCGCTGCCACACCGCGTCGCCGACCTCATCAAGATCGCGCGCGATCGCCTCGGCATTGTCGACCTTGTCGGCGAGCGACACCAGCAGCGATGACGCCGGCTTGAGCGGCAGCTTGGCGAGATAGGCTTCCTTCCGCGGGCGCCATGCGGGCTTCGGATCGACCCAGGAATCCGTGCAGTCCGCGACGATCTCTGCGACGCCATCACCGAATCGCCGCCGGATCTCGTCCAGCGTGGCCTGTCCGCCCTGATCCTCGGCGGCGTCGTGCAGCAGGCCGGCGATGGCCTGCACCTCGCTGCCGCCCGCCGACAGCACGCGGCTGGAGACGCTGAGCAAGTGCGCGATGTAGGGCACCATGCTGCCCTTGCGCAATTGGGTCCGGTGCAACTTCGCCGCATAGACCAGCGCGTCGTCATAGAGATGAGAGAGTGACATCAGCCTGCTTTCCTCTTCAGATTGTCGCTTGAGCATCACGATAGCCGACCCGTCGGGCAAATCAGCCCTCTCGCGGTCTGTGCCCGGCCGGGTGCTGAATCCTTCCAGCCGCCGAAATCGCATTCCACCCCGTGCGCCACGCGACGAATTTCCCGAGTGCTTTCAATGTCCGACTCACTGTCCAGTCCTTCCCGCGAAAATATTCCGCTTTCGATTTTCCAGAATCCATGTTTCCTTCCCCTCATCCCGCCTCGACACGAGGGGCGTATCGCGATCGTCACGACACGCGAGGTGGGGAGGCGATGGCCGCTGGTTGCCGCAGCGCGTCTTTGGACGTGCGGACGAACGGCAGTGGGCGGACGTGAAGTCGCAGCGTCCTGACACCCCGAAGCTGGTGTCACGCCGGTGGTGATGATGACCCGCCGGTCACGGGGGCAAGACAGCCGGTCCCCGGGGAGACTGCGTATAAGCGTGAAGACCGTCGCGCGGGGAATGCCGGGATGTCTCGGCTGCACCTGTGGTACCTGCCGCCTGCATTTTTTTCCGCAGGCGGGCCATGGGGGCGGCGAGCTCCCGGCATTCCCTGCGCCCTCGTGATTTCAGAGGGTCCATCGACAGGCACAGCCCGGGCGCGATCGCGCCGCGGAGGATGCGGCTGCCTGTCCGCTCGATGCCGTCCCCATCATCCGGATCGCCGACGATTATCGCACGCGCCGCCACGGCCTAAAGGTTTTGGTTAATTTTGTCCTGCTACGTCTCGCGCATTCTTCTCTGACAGTGGATTCGGGACCCCATGGCTTTCTTCTCCGGCAAGTCGGCTGATCGCACGCATAACCTCCTGATGACGGAGCTGTTCGAACGCCATCGCGACGCCATCCTGGTGATGTCCGACGGCAAGATCATCGCCTGCAACGAGACCGCGGTCCGCTTCGGCGGCTTCCGCAGCAAGCAGGACCTGCTGTCGCGTTCGCCGGCGACCATGGCGCCGGAGTTTCAGCCCAGTGGCAAGCGCTCCGCCGACGTCGTGAAGGAGATGGATGCCAAGGCGAGGCGCGAGGGCCACGCGACGTTCGAGTGGACCACCAAGCGCGCCGACGGCAGCCCGGCGCTGGTGCAGATCACGCTGGTGCCGACCCAGGTCGAGGGCCAGACCTACGTCATCAGCTTCCGCCGCGATCTCTCCGACCTCATTGCCGCGCGCGAGGAGAAGAAGCGCGCGCTCGACCGGATCGCCAAGGATTTCGAGACCTCGGTCGGCGCCATCGCCAATGCGATCTCCGGCGCCTCGCGCGAGGTCGAGACCACGGCGGCCTCGCTGACCACGACCGCGGATCAGGCCGCGCAACGCGTGGCGCTGGTGGCATCGGCGTCCAACTCCGCCTCCTCCAACGTGCAGTCGGTGGCTGGCGCGACCGAGGAGCTTTCGACCTCGGTCAGCGAGATCAACCGCCAGGTCGCAACCTCCTCCACCATCGCCGCCGAGGCCGTCGAGGCGTCCTCGCGCACCAACGACCTCGTCAACAGCCTGGCGGACGCTGCGGCCAAGATCGGCGCCGTCACCGACATGATCAACGCGATCGCGAGCCAGACCAACCTGCTGGCGCTGAACGCAACCATCGAGGCCGCCCGCGCCGGCGATGCCGGCCGCGGCTTTGCCGTGGTCGCCTCGGAGGTGAAGAGTCTGTCGAGCCAGACCGCGAAAGCGACCGACGAGATCAGCGCCCACATCAGCGCGATGCAGCGCGCCACCAGCGATACGGTGGCGGCGATCCAGGGCATCGGCGGCACCATCGGCCAGATCAGCGAGATCGCCAAGACCATCGCCACCGCGGTCGATCAGCAGGGCCATGCGACGCAGGAGATCGCCCGCTCGGTCAGCCAGGCCGCCAGCGGCACCCGCGAGGTCGCCACCAACATCGGCTCGGTCAGCCAGACGGTGGAATCGGCCGGCGGCGCCGCGCGGCAGATGCTGGGTGCAGCCGGCCAGCTCGCCAAGCATGCGGACGAGCTGCGCGGCAAGGTGAAGGACTTTTTGACCGCCGTGCAGGCGGCGTAGGTTCGATCGCAGCAGTTGACGCCGGCGATCAGGACGGCTCCGCGACCATGTCGCGGAGCAGCTGTTTGAAGACGTGGATAGGAAGGAACTTGCACGCTGCCGTCTCTGCGGTGAGAGGCACGCGGCCAACCGCGCCCTCCGCTGTCGTCCCGGGCAAGCCGGAGCGGCGCGGAGCGCCGTGGAGGCGCCGACCCGGGACCCATACCCCGCAGCAGATGTGGTGAAACGAGATCGGAGTGGCGCGCGTGCGGCCACAGGGCCCTCTGTGGCTATGGGTCCCCGCGTTCGCGGGGACGACAGCTGAGCATGAGGCGGCAGTCGGGCACCAATGATGAGCTTTACGTCGACGACACCGCGGGCTTCCGCCCGTAGATCGCGTCGGCGCGCTTCTCGAACGCCGCCGACATCCGCGCGAAGATCGTGTCGAACATCGAGCCCATCAGCATCGCCAACATGCGGCTCTTGAACTCGTAGGCGATGAAGAACGTCACCTCGCACGCGCCCTCGCCTGTCGGCTCGAAGCTCCAGCGGTTCTCCAGGCTGGAGAACGGCCCGCTGACATATTCGACCAGGATCTTGCGGTTGGCGCGATCGAGCGTGACGCGGCTGGTAAAGGTCTCCTTGACCAGCTTGAACGACACCGTCATGTCGGCGACGACGATCTCGGTGCCGTCAGGCTTCGGGTTGCGCTGGCGCACCACCAGCTTCTCGCAGAGCGGCACGAACTCCGGATAGCGCTCGACGTCGGCGACGAGGTCGAACATCTGGTCAGCCGTGTGCGCGACGCGGCGCTTGTTGGAAAATCTCGGCATCTGGTCTCGATCAGCGCGCGAGCGCGTCGCGCGCGGCCTTCAGCTTGGCGAAATCCTCGCCGGCATGGTGCGAGGAGCGCGTGAGCGGACTCGCCGACACCATCAGGAAACCCTTGGTGTAGGCGACGGTCTCATAGCCGGAGAATTCCTCCGGCGTGACGAAGCGCATCACGGCGTGATGCTTCCTGGTCGGCTGCAGGTACTGCCCGATGGTGAGGAAATCGACCTCGGCCGAACGCAGGTCGTCCATCACCTGCAGCACCTCGTGGCGCTCCTCGCCGAGGCCGACCATGATGCCGGACTTGGTGAAGATGGTGGGATCGATCTCCTTGACCCGCTGCAGCAGCCGGATCGAGTGGAAGTAGCGCGCGCCCGGACGCACCGACAGATAGCGCGACGGCACGGTCTCGAGATTGTGGTTGAAGACGTCGGGCTTGGCCGCGACGACCTGCTCCAGCGCACCGTCCTTGCGCAGGAAGTCGGGCGTCAGCACCTCGATGGTGGTGGTCGGGCACTTGGCGCGGATGGCGCGGATGGTCGCGGCGATATGCGCGGCGCCGCCGTCTGCGAGGTCGTCGCGGTCGACCGAGGTGACGACCACATGCGCCAGGCCCAGCTTGAAGGTGGCTTCCGCGACGTGCTCGGGCTCGCCGGCGTCGAGCGCGGCGGGCATGCCGGTCTTGACGTTGCAGAAGGCGCAGGCCCGCGTGCAGGTGTCGCCCATGATCATGAAGGTGGCGTGCTTCTTGTCCCAGCACTCGCCGATGTTCGGGCAGCCGGCCTCCTCGCAGACGGTGACGAGGCCGTTCTCGCGCACGATGTTGCGTGTGTCGGCATAGCCGCGGGTGGTCGGCGCCTTGACCCGGATCCAGGCCGGCTTGGCCGGCGAGACGGAATCCGGCCGATTGACCTTTTCGGGGTGACGGGGGCGCAGCGGCGTGTTGGAGAGCGTGTCGACGATGGTGACCATGGGAGCCCAAATCTCTGTTGCGCCCTAGCTATTCCGTGCCGCGGCGCGCCGCAACCGGCTGGCCGAGGATACCAGGGCATGGCAGATATGGGCAGCGCGGATCAGCGCGGATCAGGTCGGATTTCCTCGAGAATGGCGCAAAAACCGGCAAAAGCCCCCGGGGTTTCCCGGCCGCGGCGCAATGCGGCGGCCAAGCGGCTGACGCGGGCGTTCTTTGCCCGCGATGTTCTCGCGGTGGCGCCGGAGCTGATCGGGGCGACCTTCCTGGTCGACGGCGTCGGCGGGATCATCGTCGAGGTCGAGGCCTATCACCACACCGACCCGGCGGCGCATTCGTTCCGGGGCCCGACGCCGCGTAACCAGGTGATGTTCGGCCCGCCCGGCTTCGCCTATGTCTACCGCTCCTACGGCATTCACTGGTGTGTGAACTTCGTCTGCGAGGCGGAGGGATCGGCCAGCGCGGTGCTGATCCGGGCGGTGGAGCCGACGCTGGGGATTGGCGAGATGCAGCGACGGCGCGGGCTGGAGGATATCAGGATGCTGTGCTCGGGGCCGGGCAAGCTGACGGAAGCGATGGGCATCACGATCGCGCATAACGCGCTTCCGCTCGATGCTCCGCCGATCGAGCTGTTCGCCCGACCAGATGATGTCGAGGTCGTCGCCGGCATCCGCATCGGCATCACCAAGGCCGTCGAGCTGCCGTGGCGTTTCGGCCTGAAGGGCTCGCGGTTCCTGAGCAAGCCATTTCCGCCGTCATCGCGAGGAACGTAAGCGACGAAGCGATCCAGGGCTGCGCGTGAGACTCGGGATTGCTTCGCTTCGCTCGCAATGACGGAGGAGAGAGCGTCGTGTCAGACGCCCTGCAGCCGCGACAGCGCCTCTTGGAACTTGGCCTTGCGCGCCAGCGCCGCCTCGCGCTTCTCCTTCTCCTCCTCGACGAGCTCCTCCGGTGCGTTGGCGACGAACTTCTCGTTGCCGAGCTTCTTGTCAACGCGCTCGATGTCGGCCTCGGCCTTGGCGATCTCCTTGCCCAGGCGGGTGCGCTCGGCGGCGAGATCGACGACGCCCTTGAGCGGCAGCGCGGCGACCTCGCCGCGCACGACGAGCTGGGCGGAGCCGTCAGGCGCGGCGTCGGCGAAGCTGATGTCGGAGAGCCGCGCGAGGCGCTTGATGACCTCGGTCCAGCGCGGTGCGCGCTCCCTCGTCTCGGCGGAGGCCCCGACCAGCGCGAGCGGCATCAGAGTCGCCGGCGGAATGTTCATCTCGGCGCGGACCGAGCGGATCGCGGTAACGAGATCGACCACCCAGCCGATCTCGGCCTCGGCCGCCTCGTCCTTGAAGCTGGCGGCGTCGAACGAGATCAGCAGCGGCGGCACCAGGGGATCGCCGAAGCTGGCCGCGGACAGCGCGGCGATCTCGGCCACCGTCGGCCTGTCGGTGCGGTGCGGCCAGGGTGACAGGGTCAGCAGACTGTCGCGCTTGGCGGTGGACTCCCACAGCGCCTCGGTGATGAAGGGCATGAAGGGATGCAGGAGCTTGAGGATCTCGTCGCGCGCCCAGGCCACCATCGCGCGGGTCTCGGCCTTGGCGGGCCCGTCCTCGCCGAGCAGGGTCGGCTTGGAGAGCTCGACATACCAGTCGCAATAGACGTCCCAGACGAAACGGTAGATCGCGTTGGCCGCGTCGTTGAAGCGATAGGCCTCGAGCGCCTCGGTGACCTCGCGCGTCGCCGCGGCCGCCTCATGCGCGATCCAGCGGTTCAGGGTCTCCTTCGCGGAGCCCGGGTCGAAGCCCTCGGGCACCGTGCAGCCGTTCATCTCGGCGAAGCGGCTGGCGTTCCAGAGCTTGTTGGCGAACTTGCGGTAGCCGTCGACGCGCTGCGTCGACAGCTTGATGTCGCGGCCTTGGGCTGCCATCGCCGCCAGGGTGAAGCGCAGCGCGTCGGCGCCGTGCTCGTCGATCAGCGCGAGGGGATCGATGACGTTGCCCTTCGACTTCGACATCTTGGCGCCCTTCTCGTCGCGGACGAGCGCATGGATGTAGACGGTCGAGAACGGCACCTCCTTCATGAAGTGGATGCCCATCATCATCATGCGGGCGACCCAGAAGAAGATGATGTCGAAGCCGGTGACCAGCACGTTGGTTGGATAGTAGCGCTTCACCTCGGGCGTGTCGTCGGGCCAGCCGAGCGTGGAGAACGGCCACAGCGCCGAGGAGAACCAGGTGTCGAGCACGTCCTCGTCACGCGTGATGAAGCCTTCGCGCTTGTTGCGGTCGAGCGCCATCTCGCGCCCCTGCTCCGCCGTGATGACCTCCTGCTCGACGTAGTAGCCGATGGCGTGGCCGACGGCCTCCTCCTCGGTTTCGGCGACGAAGACCTTGCCGTCAGGGCCGTACCAGGCGGGAATCTGATGGCCCCACCACAACTGGCGCGAGATGCACCAGGGCTGGATGTTCTCCATCCAGTCGAAATAGGTCTTCTCCCAGTTGCGCGGCACGAACGTCGTCGCGCCCGACCTGACCGCCGCGATCGCCGGCTGCGCCAGGGTCTTGGCGTCGACATACCACTGGTCGGTCAGATAGGGCTCGATCACGACGCCGGAGCGGTCGCCATGCGGCACCATGTGCGTGTTCGGCTCGACCCGCTCGAGGAAGCCGAAGGATTCCAGTCGCTCCAGGATCTTCTTGCGCGCAGCAAAACGCTCGATGCCGTGGAACTCCCTGGCAAACTCCTCGGAGCCCTCGGGAAGGCCGCGCAGATAGTCCTCGTTGTCGACCAGCGCAATGCAGCCTTCGCGATCAAGAATGCTGATCTGCGGCAGGCCGTGGCGGCGGCCGACCTCGAAATCGTTGAAGTCGTGCGCCGGCGTGATCTTGACCGCGCCGGTGCCCTTCTCCGGATCCGAGTAAGTGTCGGCGACGATCGGGATCTCGCGCCCGACCAGCGGCAGGATCACGCGCTTGCCGACCAGGTGCTGATAACGTTCGTCATCCGGATGCACGGCGACCGCGCTGTCGCCCAGCATGGTCTCGGGACGCGTGGTGGCAACGACGATGAAGCTGGTCGGATCCTCCGGGCTGAACGTCTTGCCCTCGATGGGATAGCGCAGGTACCAGAGGTTGCCCTTGACCTCGATCTGCTGGACCTCGAGGTCCGAGATCGCCGTCAGCAGCTTCGGGTCCCAGTTGACCAGCCGCTTGTCCTTGTAGATCAGGCCGGCGCGATGCAGCTCGACGAACACCTTCACGACGGCCTTGGACAGGCCCTCGTCCATGGTGAAGCGCTCGCGGCCCCAGTCGCAGGAGGCGCCGAGACGCTTCAACTGGTTGATGATGGTGCCGCCGCTCTCGTCCTTCCACTGCCAGACGCGCGCGAGGAACTTCTCGCGGCCCATCTCGCGGCGACCGGGCTGCTGGCGCTCCATCAGTTGGCGCTCGACCACCATCTGCGTGGCGATGCCCGCGTGATCCGTGCCTGGCTGCCACAGCACGTCGCGGCCGCGCATGCGCTCGAACCGGCACAGGATGTCCTGAAGCGTGTTGTTGAGCGCGTGCCCCATGTGCAGCGAGCCGGTGACGTTCGGCGGCGGAATCACGATGGTGAAGGGATCGGCATCGCGGCGATCGGGCCGACCGGCGGAGAACGCCCGGGCATCCTCCCAGACCAGGGACATGCGACCTTCGAGATCGGTGGGCTGATAATTCTTATCGATCATGGCATTTCCAGCGGCGTGGGGCCGGCTGTCCAATTCGGGATGTCGCGGAACTCGTCCGGGCCTTTTGTGACATGACCTGAAAAAGCTCACGCAAGCTGTTGGTGCTTGGGCTGTTTTCGGACTGATGTCCGACCGCGGACCGTGCTCCCGGAGGAGCCCTCTCGATCCGTCCGGCAGGGATCAGCTTGACAGGGCTAGAAAGCCGCCGCGGCGCGCCAAGTCAACAGCAGCGGCGAACATTGACGGAAAGGGCCTACCGCCCGCCGCGGCTCGCTCCAGAACGGAATGCGAGTTCGTGCCCCCTCTCGGCGTCAGCGGCCGCGCGAGACGCGCTCGATCTCGGCCTTGACGATGCGCTCCACCAGGGCCGGAAGATTGTCATCCAACCACGATTTCAGCATCGGACGCAGCATCTCCTTGACGAGGTCCTCAAGCGTCCGGGCGTTGTTGCTCAGCACCGTGTTGGCCAGCGCATTGAATGCCGATTCGACGGCGTTGACCGTGGACGGCGCCAGGATCGGCTGCTTCGGCGTGGCCTGCTCGAAAGACGACTCGAAGCTCGCGGCCTTCTGGTTGAGCCGCCCGGACTCGATGAACTCGATATCGTTCTGCGGATCCACCTTTCGGAAGGATGCCGCGGCGGGGGCTGGCGCTGGAGCGGGAGTCGGTGGGGCCACTGCCATGTCGTCCGTCAACTCGAGTACTTCAGGTTCTGGATCCGGCTCGGGTTCGGCCGGCCTGACCTCTGCCGCCGGAGTCGTTTCATCCAAACCCGCCAGCAATGCGTCAATGTCATCCTGACTGTTGGGCGCCGCAGCCGCCGCGGGCGGCGGCGCAGGTGGTGGTGGCGCGGGCTTGGCGGGGGCCGCAGCAGCGATCTTCGAAGGCGGGATGTCGTTCATCACCGGCTTCGCGGCCGGGGCCGCCGGCTTCTCGGCCTTCACCGGCTCCGGCGCGGCAGCCTTGTCCGCCGCCGGCGGCTTGCCCTCGTCGTCGGCAATGATACGCCGGATCGACGCCAGAATCTCCTCCATGGAGGGTTCTTGGACCTTCGCAGGCTGCGTCATTTCCGACTCCAAATCAGCAACGCCGCCCTACGTATCGGCGCGGCGCAAAAGTCCCGGGCGCCGGATCCAAGAGGCTTGGACTTCTCAACGGACATGCCAACTTGTCTCCGGACAAGGCCTGATCGATGCAAAACAACAGAACGATACTGCCCATGTCGGAGACTATTCTTGGAAGAACTTCCGACGCAGTCCGAATCGTTCGGCGGCCATTTTGAGGCTATGTCATGGCAACAAATGAATGCAAGCAACGCCGGCCGCGAACCCGGTGGAGCACGGAGGTCGCCTGTCAAGCGTCGCCCATTCGTCACAACCACAGCATGTGCCACAAAAAAATCCCCCGGCCAAGGACCGAGGGATCAGGGTCGATATTAAGAATGTACTAACGACCATCCGGCGTCCGTACACCCGCCCAGTTATCCCGGACCTGCTGGTAGTGAACGCTGGGATCGTAGGTGGTCGTCGGCAGGTTCAGCACCTGCGGCGACAGCCGACCGACGGTCTGAAGCACCGAGTAGGACGCCACCACACGATCGTGCTGTGCGTTCACCAGCGAGTTCCGCGCATTGACCAGCGCCTGCTGAGCGTTGAGGACATCCAGCGTGGTCCGCTGGCCCGCCTTGGCTTCCTCGCGCACGCCGTTCAAGGCGATCTCGGAGGCCGCCACCTGGGCCTGCGCCGACTGCACCTGAGCCTTGCCCGCGAGCAGCTTGCCCCAGGCAGATACCACGTCGGAGCGAGCCTGATCACGCGTCTGCTCCAGGACCAGACGCTGCTGTGCCAGCGACTCCTTGGACTGCCGGATCAGCGAATATTCCGCCCCTCCGTTGTAGATCGGAACGTTCAGCGAGGCGACAGCCGACGCGCTGAACCCACGATAGGATTGCAGGCTCGACTCATAGCCCTGCTGAGCCTGAGCCTGGACGTTTACGGACGGCAGCAGCGCACCTTCCTTGATCTTCGTGTCAAGATACTGGACGTCGATGCCGTACATCGCCGCGGTCACGCTCGGGTTTTCCGTCAGGGCCGTTTCGACCGACTGCTGGAGGCTCGGCGGCAAGTAACGATCAACAGGAGAGCCCGGCGCCAGATTCTGGGGATCGTTGCCGATGATTCGGCGGAAGTTCGAGCGGGTCGCCGTCAGCTGGGCCTCTGCTGTGAGCTGCTGCGTGCGGCCGGCGGCGAGCTGAGCCTCGGATTGCGCGACGTCGGTGCGGGTGACCTCGCCGACGTTGAACCGATCCCGAGTCTGCTTGAGCGTCTGCTCCAGCACTCGCGTGTTGCTGCGCTGGACCTCGACGATCGCCGCATCGCGCAGATAGTCCATATAGATCGTGGCCGCGGCTAGCAGCACCTGCTGCTCAAGAATGCGGAGAGCCTCTCGTTGCGCCGAGACGTTCGCCTCGGCCTTGCGCACGCCGTTTGCCGTCTGCTGACCGTTATACAGATTCTGGTTGACCGTCAGGCCGACGCTTCGCGGCCTCTGCACGCCGCTGACGGCCGGCGTCGCGGGTGCCGCTTGCAAATCCGTATACTGAATGCCCGCCGTCGCAGTCAGATTGACCTTCGGCCGATACCCCGAGAGTGCCTGCGGAACGCCTTCGTCGACCGCACGAGCCTGGGCCCGCGACGCGTTCAGTTGCGGGTTGTTCTGATAGGCGCGCACCAGCGCAGCCTCGATCGTGTCGGCCAGCGCAGGCGTCGGGCCTGCACAAGCCATCACGAGGACCACAGCCGCCGCTGCGGTGACGAGCTTCACCCCAAACATCCCTGTTCCATTCATTTGTTACCGGCTCGAACGCCAGAGCCGGGCCGTAACCTGTTGAAGAGACTCCCGCGCACCTCGCACCTTATTCCCCATGCAAGCGCAACGGAACCACCCAAGCCTGGAACCCGTATCGAAAACTGTCAACGTGCAGCATCCAGGCCACACTTCTGATTTAAAACAGAATTTTGCCCGCCCGCAGCCGCGAAGACAACGCACCAAGCCGTACTGCGCGACGGGATGCCGGCAGTTCAGAGGGGTCGCCAAGAACTTCGTCTGACGACCTAAAAAACGAACTCGGGGACCCGTTCGAGGCCGGAAATGACCGGCGCCGCGGCATCGAACAGAACCCTGCTGCCGATATCACCATGCGATCGCGTAAAGATCATGGCGCGGGCGGGTCGCGAGGTGGCGAAGACGCCGACCAGGCGGCCGCCCTCTTTCAATTGACGGCAAAGACCGTCCACAGCGACCTCGGTCGCACCATTGAGGAGAATCACGTCGAAGCGGCCGTCCGCCGGATCACCCTCCGCGGCCGGCGCGACCCGAATCGTGACCGGGCAGCCATCGACGGCGGCAAGCACCTGCTTGGCGCGCCCTTCAACCGAAGAGTCGGCCTCGGTCGCCGTCACGCTGCCAGCAAGCCGGGCGGCCAGCGCGGCGAGATAGCCCGTCGCACATCCAACCACCAGCACGCTGTCGGTCGGCTTGATCTCGGCAGCCTGCAGCAGTTTTCCCGTCAGCATCGGTTTGATCAGATACCGCTTGGTCGAAGCGGACTCGGAGACGTCGAGATCCAGGTCGAGATAGGCCAGCGCCTGCCTATCTGTGGGAACGTAGGCTTCCCGCGGCACGGTCAACAACGCATCCAGCACGCGGTGATCGGTGACGTCGTTGGTCCGGACCTGACCATCGACCATTTTCTGGCGCGCCGTCGCGAATGAAGACATGAGCAGACCTGCAAGCAAAGCGGATGGACCGCGGACGATCTGCGCAATCTTTTGGTACAAGGCCCTCGAAAAGGCAACATGCGGGTTTCAACGGAGCCGCAGGGACACCGCCTGTGAGGGCGCCGACCGCCGGCTACTCGATCACCACGGCCAGTCGCCCGAGCAACTGCACGATCTCGTCGATATGTTCGGAATCACCTCGCGTCATCATGTCGGCCAACCGCGTGAGACATTCGTCGTCGCTGAGACGCTCGACCTGGTCGGGAATCAACGAGGGCGCGGAGACTTCTTCAGCGAATGGGATGACGGTGTTTGGCATCTACGACACTCCATGACCGCGGGGGACTGGCCGGTTCCAGCAAACTATCGGGGCCGGTTTGCTCCCCTCCAAGTGAATTTCCTGTCATCGAACTGTGGGCGGCCGCTGCCCAGCAAGCGTTCAAAATCAATCTAACCATATGAAATTTCGGTATTTTATTCCTGAGCCCGCGATCGTCGCAAAGATGCGATTTCGTTCTATGCAAGGCGAAACGGCTTTGTTATACGCAGCCGCATTCGCGAACATTGCTTCGCCTGTTCCTCGGTAGCTCAGCGGTAGAGCATTCGACTGTTAATCGAATGGTCGCTGGTTCGAATCCAGCCCGGGGAGCCATTCTGGCCATGCCGAATGGTTCTTTATCCTCCCAATCCTTCTTTCTTGTGACGCGGGACATCCGCCGGTTGGCAGCGAACGGGCGCCGATCTTCACTGTCTTCCCTTGACCGCGCATGGGGCGTCGGGCAAGCGGGGGCACTCCTTCTGCAGTGACGACCAGCGATGCCGATTTCCGATCATCTGAGAGCCGTCCGCAGCAAGATCGGCCATGATCTGTTGGCGACCACGGCGGTTTCCATCTCCGTGTTCGACGACCAGGGCCGCATTCTGCTCGGGCGCGACGCGGAGACGGGCCTCTGGACGTTGCCCGGCGGCGCCATCGATCCGAATGAGCATCCGGCCGACGCCGCCACCCGCGAATGCTTTGAGGAGACCGGCCTCGTGGTCCGCCCGAAACGTCTGCTCGGGGTGTTCGGCGGCCCGGAGTTCCTCATCCGCTATCCCAACGGTGATCTGACCTACTATACGGTCATCGCCTTCGAAGCCGTCATCGAAGGCGGCGCGCTTGCGCCTGACGGCGAGGAGATCGCGAGCCTCCGATTCGTCGATCGTGGGGAATGGGACCAGCTCCCGGTGTCGCCATCGAGCCGGATCATCTCGCGTCAGGCGCTCCAGCACGACCCGGTCCCCTACTTCGCTGCCGCGAGCTGGCGGCCCGAGAGCTGAACCGGACTCGAGTCCTTGGATCCTGTCGCCGCAATTCTCATGCTGATGGCCGGTCTGCTTCATGCGAGCTGGCATGCCATCGTCAAGACCGGCAGCAGCCTCTCCCTTCTGGCTGGCATGGGTCTGGTGAGCAGCGCCCTGATCCTGCCCTTCATGTTTCTCGTTCCCGTTCCGGCGCTTTCGACCTGGCCGCTCATCGTGGCCTCGCTGGTCTTGCACGCGGGCTACAAGGCGAGCCTCGCAATGGCCTACCGTTCAGCCGAGCTTGGACGTACCTACCCGATCGCGCGTGGCACCGTTCCGCTGTTCGCAACGCTATTTGCCTCGCTGGGTCTGCAGCAACTGCCACGGAGCGGGCAGTTGATCGGAATCGCCGTCATCGTCCTCGGAATCACCGGCCTGGCACGCGACCGCATCCACGGTCCGATCGACCGCCGCGCGTTCTGGGCTGCGGTCTGCGCCGCCGCACTGGTCGCCGGCTATTCGGTCGTCGATGCGGCAGGCACTCGGCAGACCGAAGGCTGGGCTTCGTTCACGGTCTGGATGATCGTGCTCGACAGTGTCGTGTTCTTTCTCGTCGCAATGATGTTGCGCGGACCTGCGCTGGTGTTGGAGATCCGAGACGCCCGGACTCCGGTGCTGATCGCAGGCACCCTGGGGCTGACGTCATTCGTGGTATTCCTTTGGGCCTTGAGCCGCAATCCGATCGCCAATGTGGTCGCGTTTCGCGAATGCAGCGTCCTGTTTGCGACGCTGATCGGCGTGCTGTTCCTGAAAGAGCGTGCAACGCCGCAACGGCTTTGCTGCGCGGCGCTGATCGCAGTCGGGCTGGTCATCGTCGCCTTGCTCAAGCCGGATTGAGATTCGTCAAACAGCCGGAGCCATCGACCCGGACATCATAGTTCCATCTTCATCGCATGATGCACAACAGAAGATCTGCCTGCGGTCCGGACAGGGAAGTTCCGTAAAACTCCTGGTTGCAGAATCGCAGCAACTAATTCAGTGTTAACTACTTTGCCATTTTTGAGCCTCAGCCTATTGTCCTTGTAGCGTGAGAGTCCTTCAGTCCCGCTGATACTGAGGTGGCCCATGCCTACTGTCCTCATTATTGACGATGATTGTGCCACGCGCGCTGCGCTGGAAACATTATTGAAGAAGAAGCGGTTCTGCGTGTTTCTCGCGCCGGATGGTCCGACCGGCATTCGATTGATCGGCAGCGTGTCCTTCGATGCCGTCGTGATCGACATGTTCATGCCGGGCATGGACGGCATCGCAACCATTCGCGAGCTCATCAAGCTCGATCCCACGGTCCCGTTCATCGCAATCTCCGGCTACGCGTTCACCGATAAGAAACTGGGAGCTCCAGACTTCCTCGGTATGGCAATCAAGCTCGGAGCAACGGCAGCGTTGCAGAAGCCGTTCGACATCCTCGATCTGCTCGAAGCGGTCGATCGTGCGATCGAGGTGCGGCAACGACTTCTGACCGAGGCGCGGCGCGTGGCTCCTCATCCACGTCTGTCAGGAAGGGCTCATGATGAACATCCTGGTCGTTGATGACGAAGTCGGCGTTTGCTGTGTCATCCAGCATCTTCTGGTTCGCGAGGGCTACGCGGTCACGGCCGTCACCGACGGTCGGCTGGCCATGGATGCCGTGTCCCGCGACGATTTCGCTGCGGCCCTGATCGATCTCAACCTGGCCGACATGGACGGCAACGACGTCATCCGGGCTGCGCGCGCGGCCCGGCCCACGATGCCGATCGTGATGATGTCGGGCATGGTGCTCGAGTCAGGACAGGGGGCGCCTGACTTGCTCTCCCCCTCGCCCAAAGTGGTCGGCCTTCATCGTTTGGCGAAGCCGTTCAAGCCGAAAGACCTGTCGCAGCTGATGCGTGACATTCTGGCGCAGGACACCGAGCTTCTCGCCGTGGCGGTCTGACCGCCAGCGATTCTGCTGCTTGCGTCGAGCCGGGCGTTTGGAGCGGGTCGCCTCTCTCCGGCAAGGCAGCTTGCGACGCGCGGCAGACGTTCTGGATCTCTTGCTCACGGTCGGCTACGGGCGGACTCGTGATCGCTGCAGGGCATCACCTGCCGCACGGGCAGACGGGTCGACGGACGACGAGAAGCCTTGGGATGTGAGCCCGTTCACACTGGAACGGCGCGGACCGCGGTATCTTTTGGAACGAAGGGCACCGGTAACCAATTAGGTCCTTCGTGCCCGATCGTTAGAATTTGAGCGATCCGCTCAATTTGAACAAAGTGGAATTTTGCCATCGTGGCTCGCAGTTTGTGCGAGGGCGAGATGAGCGAAGCCGAATACGAGTTGTTGATGGATGTTGTGAGAACCGCTATTGCGCCCGAGACCGAGACCGATTCCATGGCCCGCTTGTTCGCGATTCTGCATCTCCCCACGGCAGCCAACGACAACCAGGGCGCCTGGCCGCTGATCCCGTTTCCGGACGGCTGGTTCGCGGCCTGCTGACGCGCGATCTTCGGTCGTCATGCAAGCCAGTGGATCGGCACGTCTTTGCCGGAACACTGCTGCGGTCTTCATTTTCTGAGATGGCGACGGCGGAGGCCGCCGCCCCTCAGATCGCCGGCGCTACTTCTTGACTGCGAACACCCAGACGACGCCGCCTTGCGGGACGTTGTCCTCCAGACCGATGTTGCCTTTCGAGAGCGCATCCTGGATGCGTTGCGCATCGACGCCCCAGCCGGACTGCACGGCGATGTACTGCGTGCCATCGACCTCATAGGCGACGGGCATGCCCATGATCCCCGAGTTCGTCTTCTGCTCCCACAGCAGCTCGCCGGTCTTGGCATGGAACGCCCGGAACATCCGGTCGTTGGTGCCGCCGACCAGAACGAGATCGCCCGCCGTCGCGGTCACCGACCCGAACAGCTGGGATTTCGGGAAATTGTGCGACCACACCTTCTTGCCTGTCGCGGGATCCCAGGCCTGCAGCTCCCCGAAATGGTCGGCACCGGGCCGCACCGTGAGCCCGATGTCCTCGGCCTTGGTGCCGAGCCAGAGCTGGCCGGGAACGAGCGGCAGCTTTTCCCCGGTGAAGCCGCCGCAGAAATTCTCGTTCGCCGGCACGTAGACGAAGCGCGTCTTCTGGCTGTAGGCCGCGGACGGCCAGTCCTTGCCGCCCCACAACGAGGGACAGAAGTCGACACGCTTGCCGAGCGTCGGCTTGTGCGCGGGATCAACGATCGGCCGTCCCGTCTCGGGCTCGATGCCCTTCCAGACATCGGTGTGGACGAAGTTCCAGCCATTGACGTAGTTGATGCGCTCCGGCGTGCGCTCGAGCACCCAGAAGATGGCGTCGCGTCCGGGATGGATCAGGCTCTTGAAGCTGCGGCCGTCGCGCTGCAGGTCGACCAGCATCGGCGCATCGACCTCGTCCCAGTCCCACGAGTCGTTCTGGTGATACTGGAAATGCGTCTTGATCTTTCCGGTCGCAGGATCCAG
The DNA here is from genome assembly GCF_051168215.1 of Bradyrhizobium sp. HKCCYLRH2015. Classification (NCBI taxonomy): domain Bacteria; kingdom Pseudomonadati; phylum Pseudomonadota; class Alphaproteobacteria; order Hyphomicrobiales; family Nitrobacteraceae; genus Bradyrhizobium; species Bradyrhizobium sp. HKCCYLRH2015. The sequence goes on from NZ_JBNPUO010000004.1 coordinate 404,093, forward strand.
CGCGATCACCGAGCTGGTGTAGAGATTGTCGCCGGGGTGCAGGCCCCCTGGCCAGGGCGCGGCGTTGCCGACGCCCCAATACACCGTCTTGGTGTCCTTGTCGTAGGTGCCGGTCATCCAGGCCGAGCCGCCGCCGTTCTTCCAGTCGTCGCCGCTCCAGGTGTCATGCCCGGGCTCGCCTTCGGCCGGAATCGTGAAGGTGCGCCAAAGCTCCTTGCCGTCCTCGGCGTCATAAGCGGCAACGTAGCCGCGGACGCCGAACTCGCCGCCGGAGCCGCCGACCATCACCTTGCCGTCGACGATCAGCGGCATCAGCGTGAGATATTGTCCCTTCCTGTAGTCCTGGACCTTCTTGTCCCACAGCACCTTGCCGGTCTTGGCGTCGAGCGCGACCAGATGATCGTCCGTCGTGGCGAGGTAGAGCTTGTCCTGCCAGAGGCCGACGCCACGATTGGTCGGATGCAGCTGGAACAGATCCTCGGGGAGCTCGCGCTTGTAGCGCCAGTACTGATCGCCGGTCTTGGCATTCAGCGCGATGACCTGCCCCATCGGCGTCGTGATGAACATGACGCCGTTGTTGACCAGCGGCGGCGCTTCGTGCCCCTCGACCACGCCGGTGGCAAAGGTCCAGACCGGCACCATGTCCTTGACGTTCGTGGTGTTGATCTGGTCGAGCGGACTATACCCCTGGCCATCATAGGTCCGGCGGTAGAGCATCCAGTTGCCCGGTTCGGGATTTTCGAGCCGCGCGGGCGTAACGGGACTATAGTTGTCGATCGGGCCGGCCACGGCTGCCGGTGCGGCGAGACAGGTGAACGCCACGGTGCTCGATAGCAGCCATTGCTTGATCGCGGTGGACGTGATGGACATGGACAAACCTCCCCTGCTTCGTTTTTCGATTCACTTGTTGTCGTGACGGGTGTCGAGACGATGCGAGTTCCGATAGGGACATGGGATCTCATCAGCCCTGTTGGCCACCTACCTTCCCAATGAAGGGCCCGGCGATCAGGAGCGTGCCGTCCTTGATCGCGAGGGGAAGCGCGGCAAGCCGCCGCGGCGCGGGGCCGAACACGACCTGCGCCCCGCGCCTCGGGTCGTACTCGGAATTGTGGCACATGCATTTGAAGACATCGTCGTTGCCCTCGGTCGCCTTGATCCAGGCCGTGACCGGGCATCCCGCATGCGAGCAGATGGCCGAATAGGCCACGATTCCTTCGGCTGCGCGCCGACGCGTGTCGTCGTCCAGTTCGTTTGGATCGAGCCTGACGAGCACCACCTCGTTCAATCGCGATCCGTCACGCACGATCGCATTCGCTGGATCCTTCGGCCACCCATGAACCGGTGGCTCGCCGATCTTCAAGTCGTCAGGCGTGATCGTCTGCCCTTCGCGCTCCCCTTCCGAGAACACGATCAGGTCGCCTTTTTGCGGCCGCTTCTCCTTGCGAGGATCATCGTCATCGGCCGCTGCGCTGGCGACTGTTGCGCATGCGGCAAGCGTGCCGAAAACCACCGAGCGGCGTGTCGGGTGATCATCCATGACAGATCTTTGCGTGTGAAGTTGTGTGCTTGAGTCGTGGGAATGCTGCTCTAAAGTCCGGCGTCCCGCAGCGCACCCTGACATAGAACAATTAGAACAACACAACCTGACGAAATCAAGGCGCGTTGCGCGATTTCGCCGCGATGTTTTCAACTATCGTCGCTGCTGCGCGTCATTGCCGATGCAACAGTTCGGCGAAAGCTGCTGGTGATCGGCAGCCGCCGCATCGCCTGCTCCGTCTGGAATTTTCGACCACGCGAGATGTGGACCAGGGTCGGGATGAGAACGGCGCGACAACACCCCTACGCGCTGCCGAGCCCGATGCCGACCAGTTCGAAACGCGGCTCGGCGGATCGAACGTCCGGCTGGCTGAGGGCCCGGATCGATGGAGTCGGCTTCGCGACGAGAGTGGTTGCCTAAGCGACCGATTGCCTATATTGCTCCGCCCACAGGGGCCACGTGGCGGAGTGGTTACGCAGCGGTCTGCAAAACCGTTTACACCAGTTCAATTCTGGTCGTGGCCTCCACTCAATCAAGATCAAGCGGGTTGGACCACCCATTGGCCGCGGCCGGCGCTAGATGGGCAGATCGTCGATGCCGCCGGGATAGCTGACCTGCGCGCGCGGCCAGGTCAGAATTGCCCCTCGTTCACCGGCCGAGACGCCGCCCCGATCCGAGCCGGACCTGCCGGCCAGCCGGGGCGCGTAATCCCGGAACTGCACCACATTGGATTTTTCTGCTTCCTGCATGGCTCTGATCCTCGTTCCATGCTGCAATGCAAGAAGCGTACCCCCGGTTCCTAAACCCGGCGTTTACGGCCGCGCCAATCCGGCTTGCGGGCCTTTGGGCGGGGCGTGAGCTCCGGTTGCTCTTTTTCCACCTCCCGATACCGCGCCAGCATGCGCTCGAAGCTGGCGTCGAGGGTCGTGGCGATCTCCGGCCGGCGTTCCAGCGCGGCCATCAGCATCCCCGCCGCCTCGATGGTCGACAGCCCGTCGCGGCGCGGCTCGCGGCGCAGCCGGCCGTAGCGCGACGGCTGCCGCGGCCCGAGGATCACGCGCTGGCACTTCAGCATCCACGGATTGCGCCACCACAGCGCCTTGGCCTGGCTCCAGGTGCCGTCGAGCAGGATCACGCCCTCGATCGACTTGAGGATGGCGCGCTGGTTGTCGGCCACCTCGCCCTTGCGGGTCAGCGCGACCACCTCGGTCTCAGGATCGAGCTCGGCCGCCTTGGCCGAGCCGAGATAGAGAATGGCCCAGCGCGCGGGATCGGCAACCGGCCGTCCCAGCGCCCTGGCGAGGCTCGGCCAGGACAGCCCGACCTTGACCACCGCGTTCTTGAAATGCTGGGCGGCGAGCCGCGCGGTGCCGAGCGCGCGGTCCTGCTCCTGCGGGTGCTGCAGGATCAGGAGCCCCAGCCGGCTTTCCAGCGGCGTGACGCTGTCGCAGATGCACAGCGGCAGCGGCTTCTGGCAGCGCGGGCAGTCGGGTGGCGCCTCGGTGGCAAGCGGCGGATGGTTGTGTGTCTCTGGCATGCCGCGCCTATACGCGCCGCTGAACGTCGCGACAACGGCTCATTCGGCAGGAGCTGCGAGCGGCTCCGGCGCCGAGCGGCGGCGCAGCCGGTCGATCAGCAGATAGATCACCGGCGTGGTGTAGAGGGTGAGGATCTGCGACACCAGCAGCCCACCGATGATGGTGATGCCGAGCGGGCGGCGCAGCTCAGTGCCGGGACCGGTCGCGATCACCAGCGGCAGGCCGGCGAACAGCGCGGCGAGGGTCGTCATCAGGATCGGGCGGAATCGCACCCGGCAGGCCTCGAAGATCGCATCGGCCGATGACATGCCGCGCTGCCGCTCGGCTTCCAGCGCGAAATCGACCAGCATGATGCCGTTCTTCTTGACGATCCCGATCAGCAGGATGATGCCGACGAAGGCGATCACCGTCAGCGGCGTGTTGGTAACCTGCAAGGCGAGCAGCGCGCCGAGCCCGGCCGACGGCAAGGTCGAGATGATCGTCAGCGGATGCGCCAGGCTCTCATAGAGCACGCCGAGCACGATATACATCGCGGCCAGGGCGAACAGGATCAAGAGAGGCTGGCGGCCGCTGCTCTTGTTGAAGTCCCCGGCATTGCCGTCGAAGCTGCCGCGGATGCCCTCCGGCATGTGCAGCTCGTCGACGGCGCGCTGGATGTTGGCGGTCGCGGTCTGCAAGGGCACGTCCGGCAGCAGGTTGAACGAGACGGTGGTCGAAGGGAACGATTGTGAATGATACACCGCCAGCGGTGACAGACCGCGCTCGGCCTTGACCAGCGCCGACAACGGCACCTGCGCGTCCCCTGCCCCGGCCACATAGATGCGGTCGAGATTGGAGGGATCGGTCTGGAACTTCGGGTCGATCTCCAGCACGACCATGTATTGGTTGCGCTGGCTGTAGACGATCGAGATCTGGCGTTGCGCGAAGGCGTTGTTGAGCGCGTTGTCGATATCCTGGACGCGGACGCCGAGGCTCGCCGCCGTTTGTCGGTCGATCCGCAGCGCAAGCTGCAGGCCACCGGGATCGCGGTCGCTTGAAATGTCGGTGATGCCGTCGACCGACTCCAGGCGCTTGGCGACAATCGGCGCCCATTTCTGCAGAAGGTCGAGATCGGGACTGCTCAACGTGTACTGGTAGTCGGAATCGCTCTGGCGGCCGCCGGTGCGCACGTCCTGCGCGGCGAACATGAAGAGCCGAATGCCGGGGACCATCGCGAGGCTCCGCCTGAGGCGGTTGATCACGAGCTCAGTCGAGACGCCCTCGCGCTCCGCCGGGGGCTTGAGGTTGATGAACATGGTGCCGCGGTTGGACGTCGCGCCGCCCGGCCCGCCGCCACCCCCGACCGTCGAGCCGATACCGGCCACGGCGGGATCAGCCATCACGATGTCGGCAAGCCGCTGCTGCAGGCCCAGCATGGACTGGAACGAAATGTCGGCCGAGGCGCGCGTCGCACCGATGACGAAGCCGGAATCGTCGGTCGGGAAGTAGCCCTTGGGCACCTTGATGTAGAGCGTCACCGTGAGCGCGATGGTGGCGAAGAACACGATCAGGGTGAGAAACGGATAAACCAGCACGCCGCGCAGCGTCCAGGCATAGAAGCGGACCATGCCGGACAGCGCGCCTTCGACGATACGGTCGAACCAGGTGGCACGATCGGACAGCGTCTCCTTGATGTAATGCGCGCAGATCATCGGCGTCACCGTCAGCGATACCAATGTCGACACGACGATCGCGAAGGTCAGCGTCAGCGAGAACTCACGCAGGAGACGGCCGACGACGCCGTCCATGAAGATCAAGGGCACGAAGGCTGCAATCAGAGAAAGGCTGATCGACAACACGGTAAAGCCGATCTGGCGGGCGCCATCGAGCGCGGCGCGCATCGGCGACAGGCCATGCTCGAGATTGCGGTACATGTTCTCGATCATGACGATGGCGTCGTCGACGACGAAGCCGACGGAGATCGCGAGCGCCATCAGTGACAGATTGTCGATCGAGAAGCCTGCGAGCCACATCGCCGCGCAGGTACCGGCAAGCGCCAGCGGCACCGAGACGCCGGCCGCGACCGTCGGCACCAGACGGCGAAGGAACAGGAACACGACGATCATCACCAGCACGGCGGTCGCGAGCAAGGTCCACTGCATGTCATCGACCGAGGCGCGAATGGTCCCGGTGCGGTCGACCAGCGTGGAGATCTCGATCCCCGCCGGCAGCCATTGCTTGAGCTCCGGGATCAGCGCCTTCACCCGGTCGACCGTCTCGATCACGTTGGCATCGCCCTGCTTGGCGATCTGGATCAGCACCGCCGGCTGCTTGTTGAACCAGGCGATCGAACGCACGTTGCGCACGGAATCCTCGACGTCGGCGACATCCGACAGCCGTACGAAGCTGCCATTGCTGCTCTTGATCAGGATGTCGCGGAATTCGGCCGCGCTGCGCATCTGCCGGTTGATGGCGATGGTCTCGCTCTGGCGGCCGCCCTCGAAGATGCCGACAGGCCCGATCGGATTGGCATTGATGATCGCCGTCCGGACATCGTCGGTCGAGATGCCGGCATTGGCGAGCGAGACCGGATTGAGCGCGATGCGCACGGCGGGTTGATCGGCGCCGCTGACCGTGACGTTACCGACGCCGGGTACCTGGAACAGCCGCTGCGCGAGCACGGTGTCGGCGACGTCATACATCGCGCTCGTCGTCATCGTCTTCGAGGTCAGCGCCAGAACGAATACGGGAGCCGCGGCCGTGTTCGCCTTGCGGAACCGCGGCAGCGCCGGAAGGTCGCTCGGAAGGTCCGACAGCGAGGCATTGATGGCCGCCTGCACGTCGCGCGCGGCCTTGTCGATGTCGCGGCCGATCGAGAATTGGATCTGGATGTTGGTGGTGCCGAGCGAGCTCGTCGAGGTGATCTGGTTGACGCCCGCGATCTCGCCGAGCCTCCGCTCCAGCGGCGCCGCGACCGTCCCCGCCATGACGGACGGGTCCGCGCCCGGGCGCGACGCGCTGACGAAGATCGCCGGGAAATCGACGTTCGGCACCGGCGCGACCGGAAGGAAGATGTAGGCGACGATCCCGACCAGGAACAGGCCGATCGAGAGCAGTGTGGTGCCGACCGGCCGGCGAATGAACGGCTCGGAGATCGAGGCCATCACTGGACGCCTTCGGTCGCACCTGCAATCGGCGGCGACGGCAGGTTCGGCGCCGGCGGCAGCGCGCGCTCGAAGCGACGATTGATGCGGTCGAGCGCGAGATAGATGACCGGCGTCGTGTACAGGGTCAGCAATTGGCTGAGCAGCAGGCCGCCGATGATGGAGATGCCGAGCGGAAAGCGCAGCTCCGAGCCGGTGCCGCTCTCGATCGCCAGCGGCAGCGCACCGAACAGCGCGGCCAGGGTCGTCATCATGATCGGGCGGAAGCGCAGGAGACACGCTTGCACGATCGCGTCGTAAGGCGTGCGGTTCTCGTGACGCTCCGCCTCGAGCGCGAAGTCGATCATCATGATCGCGTTCTTCTTGACGATGCCCATCAGGAGGATGATGCCGATCAAGCCGATGACCGAGAGATCCTGGCCGAACAGCATCAGGGCCAGGATGGCGCCCACGCCCGCCGACGGCAAGGTCGACAGGATCGTGATCGGATGGATGTAGCTCTCATAGAGCACGCCGAGCACGATGTAGATCGTGACCACGGCCGCCAGCAGCAGCCACGGCTGGCCGGCCAGCGACTTGGCGAATTCGGCGGCATCACCCGAGTACACGCCGATGATGCTGCCGGGCATGCCGATGCGGTTCTCGGTCGCATGGAGCGCGTCGACCGCCTCGCTCAGGGCCACGCCGGGCGCGAGATTGAAGCTCAGCGACACCGCCGGAAACTGCGCCTGGTGCGAGATCGCCAGCGGCGCGGTGGTGCGCTTCAGGCTTGCCACCGCCGAGAGCGGCACTTGGCCGCCGGCGCCAGGCAGATAGAGCTTCGACAGGATCGAGGGATCGCGCTGATACATCGGCAGCGCCTCCAGCACGACGCGGTACTGGTTGGCCTGGCCATAGATCGTCGAGATCTGCCGCTGCGCAAAGGCGTCATTGAGCGTGTCGGTGACGCCCTGCAGACTGACGCCGAGCTGGCCGGCGCGCTGACGGTCGATGGTCAGCTCCGCGCGCAGGCCGCCCTCCTGGGCTTCGGAGGAGACGTCGCGGAACAGAGGGTCGCGACGCATTTCTCCGACAAGCTGCCTCGCCCATTTCGACACCTCGGCGGCATCGGCACCGGTCAGCGTGTACTGATACTGCGAACGGCTCGCCTGGGTCGAGATCTGCACGTCCTGGACCGGCTGGAAGTACACGGTCATGCCGGGAACGCCCGAGGTTTTCTGCTTCAGCCGGTCGATCACCTCGGCGACGCCATCCTGCCGGTCGCCGAGCGGCTTCAAGGTCATGACGAGACGGCCGACATTGGTGGTCGGGTTGACCGATCCGGCGCCGATCACCGAGACGACGCCGACGACGTCGGGATCAGCCTGGATCGCGGCGGCGACATCCGCCTGGCGCTTCTTCATTTCGGCGAACGACACGTCGGGGCCGGCTTCGGTCACCGCCGTGATCGAGCCGGTATCCTGCAGCGGCAGGAAGCCCTTGGGCGCGACGACGTAGAGCGCCAAGGTCGCCGCCAAGGTCGCGAAGGTCACGACGAGCGTCTCGGTCTGGCGGTCGAGCACCCAGAGCAGGCTGCGGTGATAGACCGCCACCGTGCGGTCGATGAAGCGGCTGATGGCATTCAGCCCCGGCAGCACCCATTCCTCGCTGGCATGCTTCAACAGCCGCGAGCACATCATCGGTGTCAGGGTCAGAGAGACCAACGCCGACGTCACCACTGCGATCGTCAGGGTCAAAGCGAACTCGCGGAACATGCGGCCCACCAGCCCGGACATGAACAGCAGTGGAATGAACACTGCGATCAGCGACACGGTCAGCGAGATCACGGTGAAGCCGATCTCGCGCGCGCCGCGCAGCGAGGCGTTCATCGCGCTCTCGCCATTCTCCATGTGGCGCACGATGTTCTCGATCATCACGATGGCGTCGTCGACGACGAAGCCGGTGCCGATGGTGAGGGCCATCAGCGAGAGATTGTCGAGACTGAAGCCGGCAAAGTACATCACGCCGAAGCTCGTGATCAGCGAAAGCGGCAGCGCGACGCCGGCGATGATCGTGGCGCGCAGCGAGCGCAGAAACAGCAGCACGACCAGCGTCACCAGCACCACGCTGAGCACCAGCGTGAACTGCACGTCGTGCACCGAGGCGCGGATGGTCACGGTGCGATCGCTGACGATGGCGAGCTTCACGCCGGCGGGAAGCGTGCGCTGCAGCTTCGGGATCTCGGCACGGATCTGCTTGACGACCTCGATGACGTTGGCACCCGGCTGGCGCTGGATGTCGAGGATGACCGCAGGGACACCCTGGTACCAGCCGCCGGTCCGATCGTTCTCCAAACCATCGATAATCGTCGCGACATCGCCGATCGTGACCGGCGAGCCGTTGCGGTAGGCAATGATGATCGGCTTGTAGGCGTCGGCGGCCGCGATCTGGTCGTTGGCCGTGATCAGATAGGCCTGCTGCGCCCCGTCGAGCGATCCCTTGGGACCGGAGACGTTGGCGCCTGCGATGGCGGCGCGCAGGTCCTCCATCGAGATGCCATAGGCGGCGAGCCGCGCCAGGTCGGCCTGCACGCGCACCGCGGGCTTGAGTCCGCCGAGCACCGAGACACGGCCGACGCCCGAGACCTGGCTCAGCCGCTGGGCCATGATCGTGTCCGCCATGTCACTCATCGCGCGCAGGGAGATCGTGTCCGAGGTCAGCGCGAGCGTCATGACCGGTGCGTCGGCCGGATTGACCTTGGCGTAGGTCGGCGGATAGGGCAGCGACTTCGGCAAGACGCCGGCGGCGGCATTGATTGCCGCCTGGACGTCCTGCGTGGCGCCATCGATGTCGCGTCCGAGATCGAACTGCAACGAGATCTGGCTGACGCCGAACGAGCTCGTCGAGTTCATCGCCGAGAGCGACGGGATCTGCCCAAGCTGGCGCTCCAGCGGCGCCGTGATCAGCGAGGCGATCACATCGGGGCTGGCGCCCGGCAGTTGCGTCGTCACCTGGACGGTCGGGAAGTCGACCTGCGGCAGCGCCGAGACCGGCAGCGCGAGATAGCCGAGCAGGCCGCCGATCAGCAGCGCGACGCCGAGCAGCGAGGTCGCGATAGGACGGCGGATGAAGGGTTCGGAGACGCTCATCGCGACTGCTCGTCACTCCTGCGGTCGCGTCATGGCTGCGCCTTCGCGCCGCGACCTGCTTCACTGCCTCCCTGGGGCGCTGCACCGGCATCGGTCTGGCCCGCGGCCTGAGGCCTGCGACGCCGCTCGCCGTCCTTCGGCGCGCCGTCAGGCGGCGCTCCGCCCTCCTTCGCCTGGTCCTTGCCTTGATCCTTTGCTTGCGGATTGCGGCCGCGTTTGCGTGGCGCCAGATCGGCCTGCGGCGTCTGCTCGGCGCGCCCGACCACCACTTTGACGCCCTCGGCGAGGTTGGCAAAACCTGTCGTCACCACACGGTCCGAGGGGCTCAAGCCACTCGCGATCACGGCCTCGCTCTCATTCTGCTGCACGACCGCCACCGGATGCGCAGAGACGATGTCACCCTCGCCAATCACGTAGCTGAACGTACCTGCCGGCCCGCGCTGTACGGCCGACGTCGGCACCGTGATCGCCTGCGACAGGGTCTCGACCTTGAGCCGGACATTGACGAACTGTCCTGGCCAGAGCTGGAATTTGCCGTTGGGGAATTCGGCTTTCAGCTTCAGCGTGCCCGTCGTCTGATCGACCTGGTTGTCGATGCCCCGCAACGTGCCGGTGTCGATGACGGTGACGCCGTCATTGCCGAACACGTCGACGGCGAGCGGTCCGTTGGCGGCGGCCGCATTGACGCGCATGATCTGCTGTTGGGGCAGGCTGAACTGAACCGCAATCGGCTGCAGCTGCGTGATGACGACGAGGCCGGTCGCGTCAGAGGCATGAACGACGTTGCCCTGGTCGACCTGGCGCAGACCGGCGCGGCCGGAGAGCGGCGCCACGATCTTGGTGTAGCTCAAGGTCGTCGCCGCGTTGTCGATCGCGGCCTGATCCGCCTTGATCAGCGCCTGCTGCTGCGCCACCACCGCGCGCTGCGTGTCGGCCTGCTGCTTGGTGCCGGCATTGCTGGCGGCGAGCTGCTCGTAGCGGGCGAGGTCGAGCTTCTGGTTGGCGAGCTGCGCCTCGTCCTGCGCCTTCTTGGCGACGGCCTGGTCGTATTGCGCCTGATAGATCGCCGGATCGATCTCGGCGAGCACGTCGCCCTTCTTGACGTCCTGCCCTTCGACGAAATTGACCGCGATCAGCTTGCCGTCGACCTGGGAGCGAACCGTGACGGTATTGAGCGCGCGGACCGAGCCGACGCCGTCGAGATAGACCGGCACGTCCTTGATGGCAGGCGAGGCGGCCAGGACCGGAACGGGAAGGTCGGGCCGCGCGAAGCGGTTATTGGTCTGCTGCTTCTGCTGCATCGCCGACCAGCCGATATAGCCGAGGCCGCCCAGGATCAGCAGCGTGATCGTGATCGACACCAGCCGCCGCGCCACGCTGGACCGCGCGCGCTTCACTGCTCCCTTCTCGTCCGGTTTAAAGAGCATCGGCCGACTTCTCCATGCGCGGCTCCCAGCCGCCGCCGAGCGCCTGATAGAGGCTCACGAACGCCTGCAGGCGCGCCAGTTGCGCCTGCCATAGCGCGTCCTCGGCCTGGAACAGCGTCAATTGCGTATTCAAGACTGTCACGATGTCGGCAGTTCCCGCGCGCAGTTGCTGCTCGGACAATTCGAACGCACGACGCGAGGCGGTAACGACCTGGCGCTGCAGTTGAAGCCTGATCGTGGTCTGCTTGATCGAGAACAGCGCATTGTCGACGTCGGTGAAGGCCTGGATTACGGTCTTGCGGTAGGTCTGCAGCAGCTCATCCTGGCGCGCTTTGGCATTCTCGAAATTGCCGAGAATCCGGCCGCCGTCGAAGATCGGCTGGGTCAGGCTGCCGGCGAGGCTGAAGAACGCCGCATGCGGCTGAAACAGCGAGGTCAGCGCTGCACTTTGATAGCCTCCGTTTCCGGTCAACTGGATGCTCGGAAAGAATTGCGCCCGTGCGCTGCCGACATTGGCGGTGGCTGACGCCAATTGGGCCTCCTGCCGGCGGATGTCGGGACGCTGCGTCAGGATCTCCGACGGCAGACCAGGCGTGACCCGCGGAGTCCTGATCTGGTCGAGCGAGCCGCCAATGACCCGAATGCCTTCGGGCGATCGCGCGACCAGCACAGCCAGGGCATTGACGTTCTGATCGAGCGTTTGGCGCAGCGGCGGCACCGCCGCCTTCTGATTGGCGAGCACGCTCTCCTGCTGCGCGACGTCAAGATCATTGCCGGTGCCGGCCTTCTGCCGCTCGCGGATGGCATCGAGCACACGCGTGGCGCTGGCGATGTTGCGCTCCGCCGTCCGAATCCGATCCTGGGCGGCCAGCACCTGGAAATAGGCATTGGCGACGGTGGCGAGCGTCGTCAGCTGCGTGACGTCGCGGTCGAAGCGGTTGGCCAATGCGGTCTCCTCGGCCGCCTGCAGCGCGTCGCGATTCTGGCCGAAAAAGTCGAGCTGGTAGCTCGCAGAGAGCGAGGCCTGGTAATTGACGACCTCGCGGCCGCCATTCGTGAGCCCGCTGGAGCTCGACCCGGACGTGCGCGAATAGGTCTCCTGCCCCGTGCTCGACAGGCTCGGCAGCAGCGCCGCGCCGGCCTGCCGCGCCAGCGCATCGGCCTGCCTGAACCTGGCCACAGCAGCGGCTATATCGAGGTTGACGGTCTGCGCCTCCTCCATCAGCTGGGTCAGCTCGCGTGATCCGAAGCCGCGCCACCAATCGAGCGGCGGTGGCGCCGCCATATCGGAACCGGACGCCGCCTTGTAGCGCCGGGGCATGTCGAGGGCCGGGTCGGGAATATCCTGCGTCAGCAGGCAGCCGGCCGAGCTTGCCGCCAGGCCGATCGCCGCGATCCAGCGGACGAAATGCCGCAGGCCCGCCGGAGCGCTATTATCCCGCTTCCCGGCAACGATCCGCGGGTCAGCGGACGCGCGGCAAGGCTCGTCGACGGCAATCGGCACGGTGGACACTGGCGTGATGCTTCCCTGTAGTCTTGGGAATCATTCTAGCCGCAGCCCACGGCGCCGGACAGCCCTGCAGCCCCCGTCTCCCCGGCAGCGATGGTGCCGATAAAGTCCGCCGAATCGACAAATCTCCCGTAAATCAGCAGAGTTTCGTGCAGACGCGGCCCCGGGCCATGGCTGCCGCCTTACCAAGATTTCATCTGTCCAATGCCGTTTTAGGCGGGGTGTGACGCGGCGAGCGCGCCCGTGAAACCCTTTGGCGGGGACTCCGTAACTTGCACGTGAACTTCAGGGGGCATTCATGCGAGTTGCGGTGGTCGGAACGGGTATTGCGGGTAACGCCGCGGCCTGGTCCCTGGCGAAGCGTTATCCGATCACCGTCTACGAGCGCGATCTCCGTCCGGGCGGCCACAGCCACACCGTGACGATCGACTATGACGGCGCTCCGGTCTCCGTCGACATCGGCTTCATCGTCTACAACGAGCTGAACTATCCTGAGCTCACCGCCTTGTTCGATCACCTGGGGGTCGAGACGGTCGACAGCAGCATGAGCTTTGCCGTCACCGCGGATGCCGGCCGGTTCGAATGGAAAGGTGGCGGCAACACCTGGCTCGACACCGCCAAGGGGCTGTTCGCTCAGCCGAGCAACCTGCTGTCGACATCCTATCTCTGGATGCTCAGGGACATCCTGAGCTTCAACGAGCAGAGTACAGCGGACTTCAAGGCCGGTCGTCTCGAGGGCCTGACGCTTGGCGACTATTTCCGCCGCAACCATTTCGCGCCGCGCCTGCTGACCGACTATCTGGCGCCGATGGGTGCCGCGATCTGGTCGGCCCCGGCATCCGAGATGCTTGACTTTCCGGCCGAGAACTTCGTCGCGTTCTTCAGCAATCACAGGTTGCTGCAATATGATCGCCCGGTCTGGCGCACCGTCAAGGGCGGCAGCCGCCGCTACGTGGAGAAGCTGACGTCGAGCTTCCGCAACCACATCAGGCTCGGCAGCGCTGTGACGAGCATCGAACGCACCGGCCACGGCGTCGTCGTCCAAGATAGCAGCGGACGTCGGGATACCTACGATCATGTGGTGATTGCCGCGCACAGCGACCAGGCTTTGTCGATGCTCACCGACGCGGACGAGCGGGAGCGCGGCATCCTCGGTGCGATCAAATATTCGCCCAACACGATCTATCTGCACCGTGACAGCCGGCTGATGCCAAAGCGCCGCCGCGCCTGGGCTTCGTGGAATTTCCTGCGCTGGCGGCGTGAAGGCGTTCCCATGAACGATGTCGCCGTCACCTATTGGATGAACAATCTGCAGGACATCGACGACGCCAGGCCGCTGTTCGTCAGCCTCAATCCACCCTTCGCTCCGGCTCCGGAGCTGACCTTTGGCAAATATATCTGTGAGCACCCACAATATACGGCTGCCGCCTTTGCGGCGCAGAAGCGTCTGGCAGCGATTCAGGGGCAGCGCCATACTTGGTTCTGCGGGGCCTGGACCGGCTACGGCTTCCATGAGGACGGGCTGCGCTCGGGTCTCGCCGTGGCGGAGGCGCTCGGCGCGAGCGTGCCATGGCGCGGGTTTCCAACCGAGCTCGCCGAGGCTGCGGAATAGGCGCGACATGGACATGGATCACTCGGGGCCGGAAGAACGAACAGAAGCGGCCGCGCTCTATGTCGGAGAGGTCATGCACGCCCGCATGCGGCCGACCACGCATCGCTTCCGGTATCGCGTGATGAGCCTGCTGATCGATCTCGGCCGGCTCGACCAGGCGGACCGGCAGACCTCGCTGTTCGGGGTCAATCGGCGCGCGCTCTACAGCTTCCACGAGGCCGACCACGGTCCGCGCGACGGCTCGTCGCTGCTGGCCTATGCGCAGACCTGCGCGGCGGATCAGGGGATCGATCTCAGCGGCGGACGCGTGCTGCTGCTGTGCTATCCGCGGCTGCTCGGCTACGTGTTCAATCCGCTGTCGGTCTATTTCTGCCATCGCAGCGACGGCACCCTGGCGCTGATGATCTACGAGGTCCGCAACACCTTCGGCGAGATCAAGCCCTATGTGCTGCCCGTCAGGCCCAATGAGCTGTCCGCGGCAGGGCTGCGCCAGACGCAGGACAAGACCTTCTACGTCTCGCCGTTCATCGACATGGCGATGCGCTACCATTTCCGCATCATGCCGCCGGGCGACAAGGTCAAGTTGCGGATTCTGGAAACTGGCGCCGACGGGCCCCTGCTCGCTGCAACCTTCTCCGGCCGTCGTCGCGGGCTGACGTCCGGCTCCCTGCTCGCTGCCTTCGTCTCGCTCCCGCTGGTGACTGTCAAAATCTTCGCCGCGATCCATTGGGAGGCACTGCGGCTGTGGGCCAAAGGCGTCCGGCTCGTGCCGCGCGGCGAAATCATTGCAGGCCCTGGAACCAATACCGGCTTGGCGGGGAACGGCAGCCACGCTTATATATCACGACGCTGACCGGAAACGGCCGGCTCGCTCTGCGTCCGTGATTCCCTGCCCGCACAGGTGCCACACCGGCCAGCCGACGGGGACGTGGGCTGGAGCCGTTTGCGTGAGTGGACCTGCCATGCCGGACGTCATCCCAGTCACCCCCGATACCATCGACAAGGTGCTTGCCGATCTTCCCCGCCTGCCCCGCCTTGCCCTCGGCTTCGGATCGCGGTTGCGAAAAGGCACGCTCGACGTGACCCTGCCGGACGGACGGGTGATCCGGCTCGGCGGCGTTGAGCCCGGGCCGGCCGCCGCAATGATCCTGGCCAATTACGGCTTCGCATCGCGCCTTCTCAATGGCGGCGACATCGGCATCGCCGAGGCCTATCTGAACGGCGAATGGGATACGCCGGACCTGACGCAGTTTCTCTATCTGTTCTGCGTCAACCAGCACCTGCTGCAGTCGATGCTGGAAGACAAGCCGCTGATCCGGTTTGCCCAGCTGGTCCGGCACTGGTTCAACCGCAACACCAAACGTCAGGCGAAGCGCAACATCTACGCCCATTACGACATCGGGAATTCGTTCTACTCGGCCTGGCTCGATCCGAGCATGACCTATTCCTCGGCCTTGTTCGAGGAGCACACCACCGACCTCACCGCTGCGCAGACCAACAAGTACAAGCGGCTGGCCGAGGCGATCGATCTCAAGCCCGGGCAGAAGCTGCTCGAGATCGGCTGCGGCTGGGGCGGCTTTGCCGAATATGCCGCCAAGACGTTCGGCACCAAGGTCGTTGGGCTGACGATCAGCCAGCAGCAACGCGATTTTGCACAGCGCCGCATCCACGAGGCCGGGCTCGCCGAGAAAGTCGAGATCCGCCTGCAGGACTATCGCGACGAGCGCGACCGCTACGACCGTATCGCCTCGATCGAGATGATCGAGGCGGTCGGCGAGCAGTTCTGGCCGAAGTATTTCTCGCAACTGCGAGACCGTCTGCTGCCGGGCGGACTGGCCGGTGTCCAGGCCATTACCATCCAGGACAGCCTGTTCCAGCACTATCGCCGCGAGGTCGACTTCATCCAGCGCTACGTTTTCCCGGGGGGCATGTTGCCAACACCGCAGATCCTGAAGTCGCTTGGCGACCGCTTTGGCATACCCGTCATCCGCGAGCGCATCTTCGGGGAAGATTATGCCAGGACGCTGGCGATCTGGCGAAATAACTTCCGAGAGGCTTGGCCTGACCTCACGCCCGCCGGATTCGACGAGCGCTTCAGGCGGCTCTGGGAATATTATCTGTCCTACTGCGAAGCAGGTTTCCTCTCTGGGAACATCGATGTTCGCCAGGTGGTCTTTGCGAAATCAGGGGGCTGATCCAGCCGGCTTACGCTCCCCTGGATATCAGGCTAGGGTCCTCTTAAGTGTGCTCGAGGAAACTCCTACGGTATCTGCAAAATGACCATTCATAACGACGTCGTCGCGGCGATCGGCAATACGCCGCTGATCAAGCTCAAGCGCGCCTCGGAGGCGACGGGCTGCACCATTCTCGGCAAGGCCGAGTTCATGAACCCGGGCCAGTCGGTCAAGGACCGTGCCGGCAAGTGGATGATCCTGGAGGCCGAGAGACGTGGCGATCTCAAGCCGGGCGGCCTCGTGGTGGAGGCCACTGCCGGCAACACCGGCATCGGTCTGGCCGTGGTCGCCAGCGCGCGCGGTTATCGCACGCTGATCGTGATTCCGGAGACGCAGAGCCAGGAAAAGAAGGACATGCTACGGCTGTGCGGCGCGGAGCTGGTCGAGGTGCCGGCGTTGCCGTTCAGCAATCCCAACAACTATCAGCATGTCGGCCGCAGGCTCGCCGACGAACTGCGCAAGACCGAGCCGAACGGCGTGCTGTTCGCCGACCAGTGGAACAACCTCGACAACGCCAAGGCGCATTATGCGTCCACGGGACCCGAGATCTGGGAGCAGACCAACGGCAAGGTCGACGGCTTCATCTGCGCGGTCGGCACCGGCGGCACGATTGCCGGCACCAGCCGCTATTTGAAGGACAGGAACAAGGATATCGTCACCGCCTGCGCCGATCCGCACGGCTTCGCCATGTACGAATGGTTCAAGAACGGCGTCGTCAAGTCGACGCCCGGCGACTCCATCACCGAAGGCATCGGCATCGGTCGCGTGACGCCCGTGATCGAGACCGCCAAGGTCGACGACGCGTTCCTGGTGTCCGACGAGGATGCCGTCAACACGATCTACGACCTCGTGCAGCATGAAGGCCTGTGCCTGGGCGGCTCGACCGGCGTCAACGTCGCCGGCGCGGTGCAGCTCGCCCGGAAGCTCGGCCCCGGCCACACCATCGTGACCATCCTGTGCGACTCCGGCACCCGCTATCAGTCGAAGCTGTACAATCCAGAGTTCATGCGTTCGAAGAACCTGCCGGTGCCGGCTTGGCTCGAGAAGCGCAGCGGGATCAAGCCGCCGTTCATGTAGGACGCGAAAGACGAGTAGCGAACGAGAAACGACCTCTATTCGCTATTCGCATCTCCCAATTCGCCCCATCAATGCCGCAGGATCTGGCTCAGGAACAGCTTGCTGCGCGCATGCTGCGGATTGGCGAAGAACTCCTGCGGCGTGTTCGATTCGATGATCTGGCCGGCGTCCATGAACACGACGCGGTTGGCGACCTCGCGCGCGAAGCCCATCTCGTGGGTCACGACCAGCATGGTCATGCCCTCCTTCGCGAGATCGACCATGGTGTCGAGCACCTCCTTCACCATCTCCGGATCGAGCGCCGAGGTCGGCTCGTCGAACAGCATGACCTTGGGGTTCATCGTCAGCGCGCGCGCGATGGCGACACGCTGCTGCTGACCGCCCGACATCTGGCCCGGGTATTTCTGCGCCTGATGCGGGATCTTGACCCGCTCCAGGAACTTCATCGCGGTCGCCTCGGCTTCCTTCTGCGGGATGTTGCGCACCCAGATCGGCGCCAGGGTGCAGTTCTCCAGCACGGTCAGGTGCGGAAACAGGTTGAAGCTCTGGAACACCATGCCGACCTCGCGGCGAACCTCGTCCACGCGCTTGAGGTTCGGACCGAGGTCGATGCCGTCGACATTGATCTCGCCCTCCTGGAATTCCTCGAGCGCGTTGATGCAGCGGATCAAGGTCGACTTGCCTGAGCCCGAAGGCCCGCAGATCACGATGCGCTCACCCTTCCCGACCGAGAGATTGATGTCGCGCAAGACGTGGAATTCGCCGTACCACTTGTTGAGGGCGGAAATGCTGACGATCGAATTTGCAGTCATGGATCTCTCGATGATCTCTGGCTCAATGGCGCCGGTGCGCGTTGACGCGGCGCTCGACCAGCAGGGAGTAGCGTGACATGCCGAAGCAGAAGGCGAAGTAGATCAGCCCCGTGAAGGCAAAGCCGGTGAAGGCCGTGGTCGGCGTCGCCCAGACCGGATCGGCAAACGAGGCCTTGAGGCTGCCGAGCAGGTCGAACAGCGCCACGATGGACACCAGCGAGGTGTCCTTGAACAGCGAGATGAAGCTGTTGACGATGCCGGGGATCACGTGGCGCAGCGCCTGCGGCAGCACGATGAAGCTCGTCGTCTTCCACCAGGACAGGCCGAGCGCGCTCGACGCCTCCGCTTGGCCGCGCGGAATGGCCTGCAGACCGCCGCGGATCACCTCGGCCATGTAGGCGCCGGAGAACAGCGCAACGCCGATCAGCGCCCGTACCAGGCCATCGACCCTGGCATTGCCGGGCAGGAACAGCGGCAGCATGTAGGTGGCGAAGAACAGCACGGTGATCAGCGGCACGCCGCGGACCAGCTCGATGAAGGCGATCGAAAAGATGCGGATCAGTGGAATGGTCGAGCGGCGGCCGAGCGCAAGCGCAATGCCGATCGGCATCGACGCAACGATGCCGATCACCGAGACGACCAGCGTCACCAGCATTCCGCCCCACAGCCTTGTGTCGACGATGGGAAGGCCGCCGCGATCGAGGCCCATGATCGCAATGACGACGGCAATGCCAGCGAAGGTCGCGGCCGTGGCGATGACGCTGCGCAGCGCCCTGCTCCCGCCGCCGACGATGAACACCAGCGCGGTGACAATGATCGCCGAGAGCGCGAGATCATTCCACACGGGCTGGTGAGATTGCTGCAGTTCGTTGCGGATCCAGACCAGTGGCCAGATCACGAGCGATGCGAGCGTTCCGATCAGAACGACCAGCTTGCCGAGCAGCCACAGCAGCATGCCGACCACCGGCACGTTGTCGCCGGCGCGCATCAGCGCGTTGCCGGCCGTATCGATGCTCTCGACGAACACCTGGAGGGCGCCTGTGGTCCAGCTCACGCCGAAGCCCTCCAGCCCACCGCCATAGAGCAGGAAGAACGCGACCACCGGCAGCGCGAAGAAGAACAGGCCCGCGTTCAATCCTTTGGCAGGCAGGCGCGGAATCAGCAGCGGCACCAGCAGCACCACCGCCAGCACATAGGTCAGATTGACGCGCCAGCGGTCGGCCTCCGGGTAGAAGCCGTACATGAACTGGCCGAACTTCGCCGAAATGTAGGGCCAACAGGCGCCGACCGGATGGCCGGCGTTCTGCGCCAGGCATGCTTCGCGGTCCTTGCCGACCCACACCGCGTCGACCAGCAGGAACTTGACCGCCGGGATCACGGTGAACCAGATCAACAGCGCGCTCACCAGGGTGAGCAGGATATTGGTCGGCGAGTTCAACAGCCTCGTGCGAACGAAGCCGACGAAACCCGTCGTCTTGATGGGCGCCGGGCGTTCTCCGGCCATGTCCTGACGGATGAAGGTTGAGGCCGTGATGTCGGTCATGCGCCAAGTCTCTTCATGCGCCAAGTCTCTTCCCAAGCCGCCAGCTGTAGAAGCTCATCATCGCGCTCGTGATCAGCGACAGCGCCAGATAGACGCCCATCGTGATTCCGATGATCTCGATGGCCTGACCCGTCTGGCTCATCGTCGTGCCCGCGAACACCGACACGAGATCGGGATAACCGATAGCGACCGCGAGCGAGGAGTTCTTGGTCAGGTTCAAATACTGGTTCGTCAGCGGCGGCAGGATGACGCGAAGCGCCTGCGGCACGACGATCAGGCGCAGCACGGTGCCTCGGCTCAGTCCAAGCGAGAGCCCCGCTTCCATCTGTCCCTTGTGGACCGAGAGAATGCCGGCGCGCACGACCTCGGCGATGAACGACGCCGTGTACATGGTCAGCGCCAGGGTCAGCGCGACGAGCTCTGGAATGATGCGCGAACCGCCGGCGAAGTTGAATCCCTTGAGCGCCGGTACCTCGAACGAAATAGGCACGCCGAACACGAGCGCTGCAATCAGCGGCAGGCCGATCAGCAGCCCCAGCACCCAGGGCCAGATCCGCATCACATGGCCGCGGAGGAACAGCTCGCGCCGCGCATAATAATGCAGACCGACCGAGACCACGATCGCCACACCGAGCGCGATCACGAACGGCATGAAGCCGGGCTCCTCAATCGGGCGCGGAACGATGAAGCCGCGGTTGTTGAGAAAGAAGGTCGAGAAAAGAGAGATGCTCTGTCGCGGTCCGGGCAGAGCCGCCAACACCGCAAGATACCAGAACAGGATCTGAAACAGCAGCGGCAGGTTGCGGATCAGCTCGACATAGGCGCCGGAGACTCGCGACAGCAATGCGTTCGGTGACAAGCGGCCAAGCGCAACCAGAAAGCCAAGGATGGTCGCCAGCACGATACCTATGACGGAGACCAGCAGCGTGTTCAGCACGCCGACGATCAGCACGCGACTGTAGCTGTCGGAGCCGGAGTAGCTGATCAGGGTCTGGTTGACGTCGAAGCCGGCCGTGTTGTTGAGGAAACCGAAGCCCGACGTGATGCGCTGGGCGGCGAGGTTGCTGCGTGCGTTGGCCACGATCTCGTAGCCAACCCACACCAGGACTGCGACGAACAGGATCTGCAGGATGATGCCGTTCCATCCTGCCTTGCCACCCAGCATGCGCTTCAGCCGAAGCCCATATTGCGCAGGCGGTAACCTCGCTTCGATACTCATTCGCCGCAGCCCCGCTATCGTGCAGTGATCAGCGGATCGGCGGCGCGTACTGCAGGCCGCCCTTGTTCCAGAGCTGGTTCAGACCGCGCGCGATCTGCAGCTTGGAGCCCGCGCCGACGTTGCGGTCATACATCTCGCCGTAGTTTCCGACCGCTTTCACGATCCGGGAGAACCAGTCCTTGGTGAGGCCGAGCTGCTCGCCGAGATTGCCATCGGTGCCGAAGGCGCGCTTGAAATCAGGCTTGTCCGACTTGGCCATCTCGTCCACGTTCGCCTGGGTGACGCCCATTTCCTCGGCCGTGATCAGCCCGAACAACGTCCACTTCACGATGTCGAACCACTGGTCGTCGCCGTGGCGCACCATTGGGCCGAGCGGTTCCTTCGAGATCACCTCGGGCAGCACAACATGGTCGGCCGGATTGGAGAGCTTCAGGCGCTCGGCATAGAGGCCGGAGACGTCGGTGGTGAACACGTCGCAGCGGCCGGATTCATAGGCTTTCACGGTCTCGTCGGCGCCGGCGAACGCGATCACCTCGTACTTCATCTTGTTGGCCTTGAAGTAGTCGGCGAGGTTTTGCTCGGTCGTGGTCCCAGTCTGCACGCAAACCGAAGCGCTGTTCAGCTCCAGCGCCGAGTTGACCTTGAGGGCCTTCTTCACCATGAAGCCCTGGCCGTCATAATAGGTAATTCCGGCGAAGTTCGCGCCGAGCGAGGTGTCACGCGACAGGGTCCAGGTGGTGTTGCGCGACAGCACGTCGACTTCGCCCGATTGCAGCGCGGTGAAGCGATCCTTGGCGGAGAGCGGCACGAACTTGACCTTGGTCGGATCGTTGAAGATCGCGGCGGCAATGGCGCGGCAGACGTCGACGTCGAGCCCGGTCCAGTTGCCCTTGTCGTCCGGGTTCGAGAAACCGGGCAGGCCCTGGCTGACGCCGCAGGCGAGCATGCCGCGATCCTTGACGGTCTTGAGCGTTTCGGCCTGGGCGCCGACGCTCGCCAGCATCGGGGCGAGAGCAAGAGTGAGAGCCAGAGTGACGCGTTTCATAAATACAGCCTTTCGCGGTCGTCCTTGGGGAGCGATGAAATCTCAGCGCGAAGATGGGGCCGACCTGAATCCGCCTTTGCAAACGCCATACCAAGAATATGGCGCACGCAATGCACAACGGAGCCGTGCATGCGAGATGAAGCGGGAATCGCGGCAAGCCCCTCAACGTGCAGCGATCGAATTGCGCCGGCATCACAGAACGACTGGCGGTCCGGGTCAAGGGGTTGACGGGCCTGTTCTGCATTCTGTTATTAACGACCGCAGTGCGGCCTGATTTCCAGCTATCCCGGCAGGTTCAAAGAGAAAAGACACGCGAATGGCATTATCGAACGACCCCGCTGCGGCGGTGCGACAAAACGTCGAGACACGGCTGGTCACGGCGGGGCGGGACACGAAAGCGCAGCACGGATTCGTGAATCCTCCGGTCGTTCATGGGTCGACGGTCCTGTATCCAACGGCTGAAGATCTGCATGCACACCGCGGCGAATTCCAATATGGCCGCCACGGCACGCCGACCACGAAGGCGTTGCAGCAGGCGCTGATGGCGTTGGAGGGCCCGCAATGCGCCGGCGTCGGCATCGCGCCGTCAGGTCTCGGGGCGATCTCGACGACCCTGCTGTCGGTGCTCAAGGCCGGCGACCACGTGCTGGTCTGCGACAGCATCTATCGCCCGACCCGCAATTTCTGCAACGGCATGCTGGCGCGCTACGGCGTCGAGACGACCTATTTCGACCCATTGATCGGCACAGGAATTGAGCAACTGCTCAAACCAAATACACGCGCGGTAGTGGTCGAGGCGCCCGGCTCGCAGTCGTTCGAAATGCCGGACATCCCCGCCATTGCGGCGGTTGCGCATGCGCATGGCGCACTCGTCATCGACGACAACACCTGGGCGACGCCGCTCTACCACCGCTCCCTCGACCAGGGCGTCGACGTCAGCATGCAGGCGGCCACCAAATATATCGGCGGCCACTCCGACATCATGTTCGGGACGATTTCGGCCAATGCGAAGGCGTGGCCGCTGATCTCCGAAGGCATCCGCCTGCTCGGCGTCTGCGCCGGGCCGGACGACGTCTTCCTGGCGCTGCGCGGCGTGCGGACGCTCGGCGTGCGGCTGGCGCAGCATCATCGGTCCGGCCTGGAGATGGCACGCTGGCTCGCCGCCCGCCCCGAGGTGATCGAGGTCCTGCATCCTGCGCTGGAGAGCCATCCGGGGCATGCGATCTGGAAGCGGGACTTCACCGGCGCCTCCGGCCTGTTCAGCATCGTGCTGCAACCAAAGCCGCAAGCCGCGGTTGATGCGATGCTCGACACGCTGACGCTGTTCGGAATGGGCTATTCCTGGGGCGGCTTCGAGAGCCTGGCGATTCCGTTCGACTGCGCGAGCTATCGCACGGCCACCACCTGGGCGCCCGGCGGCCCCACGCTGCGTCTGCATATTGGCCTGGAGAATGTAGAGGACCTCAAGGAGGATCTCGACCGAGGCTTTGCGGCGTTCAACGCAGCTTAAGCACGCCCGCAGCAAGCGGAGCGTCGCGCGATCGGGCAGCCTGGGCTGACAAATTGGCGTTGATGTCCCGCCGATTGGGGGTAGCCTGCGCGGCAAGGAAAGCTGGAACGAACGGAAATCATGGTTCTGCTCGATCTGATGGGCGGCGTGGCGTTGCTGCTGTGGGGCCTTCACATGGTCCACAGCGGCATTCTTCGCGCCTTCGGCCCGGATCTCCGGCTGCTGCTATCGCGGGCGCTGCGTAACCGCTTCAGCGCGCTCGCCGCCGGACTCGGTCTGACCGCTCTGCTCCAGAGCAGCACGGCGACCGCGCTGATCACGACCTCCTTCGCGGCGGAAGGCCTGGTCGGCCTGATCCCGGCGCTGGCGATCATGCTCGGCGCCAATATCGGCACCACGCTGATCGTGCAGGTCCTGTCGTTCAACGTGGCGGCGGTCGCCCCCATCCTGTTCGTGCTCGGCCTGGTGGCGTTCCGCAGCGGGCCGCGATCGCGCATCAAGGACCTGGGGCGGGTGTCGATTGGCCTCGGCCTGATGCTGCTGTCGCTGCACATCCTGATCGACACCCTGGCGCCCGCTGAAGAAGCGCCGGCGATGCGCGTGTTCATGCAGGCGATCACGGCCGATGTCACGCTGTGCATCATCTTCGGCGCCGTCGTCACCTGGATCGTGCATTCCAGCGTCGCCAGCGTGCTGCTGGTGATGTCGCTGGCCTATGCGCACTTCATCACGGCCGATGCCGCGTTGGCGCTCGTGCTTGGCGCCAATCTCGGCAGCGCCGTCAATCCGGTGTTCGAGGGCGCGCGCCGTGACAACCCGGCGAGCTATCGCCTGCCCGTCGGCAATCTCCTCAACCGTGTCATCGGAGTCGCGCTGATCGCGCCGTTCCTGCATCCGCTCGCAGCGCAATTGCAGCAATTTCAGCCCGATCTGTCGAAGCTGACGGCCCAGTTCCACATGGCTTTCAATCTCGGCACGGCCGTGGTGTTCATCGGCCTGCTCGGCGTCATGGAGAAGCTGCTCGTCAGACTGTTCCCCGACCGCCCGGCGGAGGTCGATCCGGCCAAACCGCGCTATCTCGACGAGACCGCGCTGGAGACACCGTCGCTGGCGCTTGCGGACGCCGCGCGCGAGGCGCTGCGAATGGGCGATCTGGTCGAGACCATGTTGCGCAATGTCATGACCGCGATGATGACCAACGACCGTGGCCTCGTGGATCAGGTGTCACGCGCGGACAATGTCGTCGACCGGCTCGACGAAGCCATCAAGCTCTACATCACCAAGCTGACGCGGGGCAGCCTGGACGACCGTGAGGGCAAGCGCGCGATGGAGATCATCTCCTTCGCGATCAACCTCGAACACATCGGCGACATCATCGACAAGAACCTGAGCGAGCTCGCGACCAAGAAGATCAAGCGCAGGTTCCAGTTCTCTGCGGAGGGCGCCGACGAGCTGCAGGCCTTTCACCGCCAGATCATGGAGGCGCTCCGCGTCGCGTTCGGCATCTTCATGTCCGGCGATGCGCAGCAAGCCCACCAACTGCTCGATCAGAAAGCCGAGCTCCGCAACGCAGAGCTCGGCGCGACCGAGCGGCACCTCGAACGTCTGCGCGAGGGCCGCTCGGAGACGCTCGAAACCACCTCACTGCATCTCGACGTGCTGCGTGACCTCAGGCGTATCCACTCCCACATCTGCTCGGTCGCCTATCCCGTCCTGGACGCGGCCGGCGAAGCGGCCAGCCGCCGCAGCGAGGCGGCAGACAGCGGGGCCACCGTCGCCCTGCCCGCATCCTCTGCAAAGCCGCTGCCGCGCTGAGCGTAGGACGGCGCTACGAACCGGTTGTTCCGCATGCCCGCGCCGGGGCCGAAGCGCCTTCGGCGCGGAGAGAGCTGGGCGCGAACTGCGATGGGAGAGGCAATGCCTGTCCTGCGCCAGCGAACATCCGCCCTGTGAACCTGAAGACGGCCCCGATCAATTGCTCAGCGTCTGGGATTCCCGCTGGCGGTTCTTGAAGATCAACATCACGTTGCGGACGTAGATGATGTTCGACAGCAGCTGGCCGAAGATGATGACCGGCTCGCGCTTCACGAGACCGTAGATCAGCGTCATCAGCCCTCCCCCGATCGAGAAGAACCAGAAGGCGATCGGCACCACGCTCTTGCCCGCGCGCTCGCTGGCGATCCACTGCACAACGAAGCGCGCGGCGAAGGCCAGCTGGGCGGCAAGGCCGAACACCAGCCAGAAATCGAATTTGGCGACGAAGATGTCATAGAGATAGTTGCTGAACGCCTGCCCGAATTGAATCAGCATGACTTCACCTCGATCGCAACCGGCGTCGGCTTCTTGCGGCGGATCAGCCACCACACGCCGGCGAGATCCATGATCCCGATCCACAGCCGGTCGAAGAACCCGTAGTTCGACACGCCCGAATGCCGGGGACGATCGATCACGTCGATATAGGCGATGTCGTAGCCCTCGCGCCGCACCAGGGCGGGAAGGAAGCGGTGCAGACCATCGAAATACGGCATCATCAGGAACACGTCGCGACGGACCGCCTTGAGGCCGCAGCCGGTATCGCGGGTGCCGTCATGCAGCACCGCATTGCGGATCTTGTTGGCCAGCCGCGACTGTAGCTTCTTGAAGCCGGTATCCTTGCGGCCGACGCGCTGCCCTGCGACGAGGCCGACGCCTGCACCGCCCTTTTCGAGCGCGGCAATGAGGTCGGGCAAGAACGCGGGATTGTTCTGGCCATCGCCATCCAGCGTGGCCACCATGGCGCCATGGGCCGCGCGGATGCCGCTACGAACCGCAGCCGATTGGCCGGTCGATTTCTCATGCCGCAGCACACGCAGGTTCGGCCGCCGTGCCATTTCCTCGGCGAGCCGCTGCGCGGTGTCATCGGTCGAGCCATCGTTGACGTAGATGATCTCGTAGGACCACAGACCATCGAGCGCCGCCGCGATCTCGGTGATCAGCGGAACGATATTGCCGGCCTCGTTGCGCACGGGAACGACGATGGAGACGGCAACGGGGGTTTCGGTCGACAAGATGAGAACTCGTAATGGCGTGACTGGACCGGTTGCTGCCCCGGGCGCTGCGGCGGAGGCTTCTTATGGGGCTTGGGGCCGCCTATCAACCCCTTTAGCGCGGTACGATTTGGCCGTCCTTGCCCAGGCGGAAACCCAGCCGCCGGGCTGCGAACCAGTAGCGGACCAGCATGGCGCAGGCCAATCCGACCACGGCGCCGGCGACCACATCGCTTGGATGATGGGCCAGCAGCACCAGCCGGCTCAGGGCGATCACGACGGCATAGATGAACGCGGGAACGCGCCATCGCGGCCAGACGGCGGCAACGGCGAAGGCCAGCGCGAAGGCCGTCACCGCATGCGCGGAGGGCATGCTGAAATAGGCAGGTGTGCCATTGAACGGGTCGAAGTTGAAGGCATTCGCCTTGCCGCCGACGAAGGGACGGCCGCGCCCGATGATGTATTTCAGCACCTGAGCCATGAGCACCGAGCCCAGCACCGCGAAGAAGGCGTACTGAACGTGGCCGGCGAAATTCAGCAGGCGGCTGCGCGTGGCCTCGGGCCATAGCGGCGCGATCAGGATCGTCACGATGACGCCGACTGCCAGCAGACCCAGCACGTATTCATCCTGGCCGAACTCGGTGACGATGCGCCATGGCCACATGCTGGGGGTGCCGCGGGCGGGCATCAACCCGATCTCATAGGCATCGAAGGCAACCATCAGGATCACGATCGCGCCCAAACCGATGCCAATCAGCAGGAGAAGTTCGCGCCACAGACGCTGCCGGCTCGCTGCATCAGGCGCCGTCTGCGGCCGGCGCACCAGCCGTCCCAGCGAGAATTTGCCGACCAGCGCGAGCTGCGAGACATAGCCGGAGGAAGACGGAGAGGTGTCGGGCGCCGACATCTATTCGGTGCCCTCCGAGCGATAGATCGCGATCGAGACCGGGCGGCCCTGCGAGATGTTGTAGCCGTCGATCCGCTTGGCGACGTTGTAGCGCAGCCCGATCGCCTCGGCGCGCTGCACGAAGGCGCGCTCGGTGCGCTGCTCGACAAGCGCGAAGCGGCACGTGCCGTGGTTGAGGAAGTCGGCCGCCCCCGAACCGTCGGTGAGCTGGGTCGAGGTTCCCGTCATGAACACGAGGCTCGGCTCGTGGAAACCTGCCGCCGCCGCCTTCGGCCCGACGCAGACCACGTTGCGCAGCGCGCGCGCAATCTCCGCGCTGGGAAACAGCGGCGTCAGCGCCGGCAGCACGGCGCCATACACCACGAACGCCAGGAACATCGCCGCCACGCCGGCATTCAAGAGCGAGCGCTCGGCACGGCCATCGTCATAGAGCCACCAGGCGAACAGGCCGAAAATCAGCGATGCCGCCACGAACGGCCAGGCCAGGAACACCGGCTGATGCGCGACGATGATGGCGCCGATCACGGCCACGACCGAGGTGATGGCGGGAATCGCGAACCACCAGGCGGCGCCGCGGCGCAGCCACGAGCGCGACAGCACCCGCCGCTCCAGCGCGCCCACGGTCAGGATGGCGATCGCCGGATACAGCGGCAGCACATAGTGCGGCAGCTTGGTCAGTACCGCCTCGAACACGATCCAGGACGGCACCAGCCAGGCCAGGAGGAACTGCGCACCGGGCTCGCGCCGCGCGCGCCACACCGCGGGGGCTGCCATTGCGGCCAGCGGCGCGCCGGGCCAGAAGGTGATGAACAGCAGCAGCAGATAAAGTCCCGGCGGTGCGCCGTGCGACTCCTGGGCGCCGATTTTGCTCAGCATGTCGCCGCCGACGGAATCGGCGAAGAAGGTGTCGCCGGCGCGCAGGAAGATCAGCACGAACCAGGGCAGCACCAGCACCAGCATCCACATCAGCCCCCACAGAGGGCGCAGACGCGACAGCCAGCCGGCGCCGCGATCCATGATCGCCAACGCCAAGATCGTCAGTCCTGCGAACATCAGGATCAGCGGGCCCTTGATCAGGATGCCGCCGGCGAGCGCCGTCCAGAAGATCGCAGGCGGTCCCCACGGCGGATGCACCGGATCCTCGCCGCGCTGCCACGACAGATAGACGCGGGCCAGCGCGCCCATCGCGGCCACCACGGTGAACAGCAGCATCGCGTCGGTCTTGGCGAGCCGGGCTTCCACCCCGAGCAGGACCGAGCAGCACATCAGCAGGGCGGCGAATACCGCGCCGCGCCGTGTCACGAAGGAGAGCGCGGTCCAATAGGTCAGCAGCACCGCGCCGGTCGCGCCGATCAGCGAGGGAATGCGGTAGACCCAGATGCGGAGCTGCGCACGCGGCAGCCCGATCGCCGACGCCGTCTCGACCGCAGCCGATTGCAACCAGTAGATGCCGACTGGCTTCTTGTAGCGCACGTCGTCCTGGAAGCGGATGTCGACATAATCGCCGCTCTCGACCATCTGCTTGGTCGCCTGGGCGAAGCGCGCCTCGTCACGATCGATCGGCGGGATGGTGAAGAAGCCCGGCAGGAACAACAGCAGCCCGCAGACGAGCAGGAACGCCACCGCCCTGGTGTGGCTCACGGTGACGGCATCGATCATCCGCACCAGCCGATTGCCTGGATTGACCAGGTTCTTCGGCTCGCGCGGCTCTCCAAAACGGGGGCGGGCATAGGTCTCGACCATGGGGTTCCGAATACGCTGAAACCGCCATGCCGACAACCGCTTAGCGAACCCTCACTGGATTCTGACCACAACTGTGTCCGCAGCGCCCGTGGCATCGATCACGGTGAGGCGGGCAAAGCCCGGCCCGGGCGGATCGATCAGGCGCTGGCGCCGGCCGTCGATCTCGCCGACGGCCAGTCCATTGACCAGCATGGTCAGCGGCAGCACGCCCCCGGACACTTTCACCGGCATCACCGACGCCTCGCGTCCCGCGGATCGGTCGACATCGATCCGGGAGCCGTTCAGCGGGAACTGAATGTGCGGCGCCTGCTCTGCGCCGGTCCGCACCAATTCCCCGACCGGCCGGAACCGGCGAAGGGGCATTGGCAACTTTGAATTGCTGGCGACAAGCGCCCCTTTGGGCGCCTTTGGCAGTGTCGCCGGCAGCTTGCCGCTGCGGGCAAAAGCGTCGAACAGGATCGGCGCCGCGGCGACGCGGCCGATCAGGCCGGGCACCGGCGCACCATCGGGCCGGCCGACCCAAACGCCGATCGTGATGCGGCCGTCGAAGCCGACCGACCAGGCGTCACGATAGCCGTAGCTGGTGCCGGTCTTGAAGGCGATCCGGTTCCGGGCTGCGTTTTCCGGCGGCGGCGTCCCCAGCAGCACGTTGCCGACCTGCCAGGCGGCCGCCGAGTCCATCAGCCGCATCGGCTCGCGGGCGTTATCCTGCGCACCGTCAGCCGTCATGATCTCGCGCAGCGGCCTGGTGGTGCCGAGCCGCGGAAAGCCGGTATAGAGCTGGGCGAGGTCCTGCAGGGTCACACCGACGCCGCCAA
Organism: Bradyrhizobium sp. HKCCYLRH2015; assembly: GCF_051168215.1. NCBI lineage: Bacteria > Pseudomonadati > Pseudomonadota > Alphaproteobacteria > Hyphomicrobiales > Nitrobacteraceae > Bradyrhizobium > Bradyrhizobium sp. HKCCYLRH2015. The sequence continues at coordinate 433,922 of NZ_JBNPUO010000004.1, forward strand.
GGCCCATGGCGAGGCCCGGGGCCTCGTCCTTCGGCAGCACCAGATTGCCGCCCGCCTGCTTCAGCCGCGACGACAGCCGGCTGGCGCCGACGCGGTCCAGCAGCACGATCGCCGGTACGTTCAGCGACAGTTGCAGCGCCTTGCGCACCGGCACCGTGCCCTGGAACGTCATGTCGAAATTCTCCGGCGCATAGGAGCCGAAGCGCACCGGGCGGTCCTCGATCAGGCTCTCCGGGTGCACGAAGCCGTCCTCGAAGGCGAGCCCGTAGATGAACGGCTTCAAGGTCGAGCCGGGCGAGCGCACCGCGCGAGTCATGTCGACCTGCCCTGCCCGCTTCTCGTCGAAATAGTCGGCCGATCCGACATGGGCGAGCACGTCGCCGCTGTCATTGTCGACCACGATGATGCCGACCGAGACGTTTGGTCCCAATGCGATGGCGCGATCGCGCGCCAGCGGCTCCAGCACCTTCTGCAGCGAGGCATCCAGCGTAAGGCGGATCATCGGCTGACCCTTGACGGCCGCCGAGGCCTGGTCGGCGGCATGCGGCGCCAGGATCGGCATCGGCTTGCGGAAGGTAGGCACGGCTTGCGCCTTCGCCTGCGCCGCGTCCTCGGCGGAGATCACGTTCTCCGACACCATGCGGTCGAGCACGCGGTCCCGGCCGCGTCGAGCGGCCTCGGGATGGCGGTCGAGCCGGCGCGTCTCCGGTGACTGCGGCAGCGCCACCAAGAGGGCCGCTTCTGCCAGCGACAGCCGCTTCGGCTCCTTGCCGAAATATGCGATCGAGGCGGCGCGGATGCCTTCGAGATTGCCGCCATAGGGCGCGAGCGTCAGATAAAGATCAAGGATCTCGTCCTTGCTCTTCTGATGCTCGAGCTCGAGCGCGCGCACGATCTGCCTGAGCTTGGCGTGCAGCGAACGCTGCCGTCGCGGCTCCAGCAGCCGCGCCAGCTGCATCGTGATGGTCGAGCCGCCGGAGACGATATGGCCATGCGAGCCGAGTTGGATCGCGGCCCGCGCCAGCGCGCGTGGATCGACGCCGTGGTGGTCGTAGAAGCGCTGGTCCTCATAGGCGAACAGCAGCTTCAGATAGGTCGGATCGACGTCCTTCTTCGCGCTGACCGGCAGCCGCCAGCGCCCGTCCGCCATCGCATAGGCGCGCAAGAGCTTGCCGTGGCGGTCGACGACGGTGGTGGACAGCGCCTCGGCCTCGCGCAACGGCAGCGGGCCGAGGGAGATGGCGTAGGCGGTGAGTGCGAGAACGATTGCAACGATCGACAGGAGCGTACACACCAACAGCCGTTTGACGCCCCGCCCCCTCCTCCCGTCATGGCCGGGCTTGTCCCGGCCATCCACGTCGTGCGGAGGCAGCGTGGGTGCCCGGGACAAGCCCGGGCATGACGGAGTATGTGGCTCCGTCCTGCGCCCATCACCGCTCGTTCCAGCCTCGCTCATTTCGCCGCGCGGACCTCCACGGACCCCGTCCCGGTCCGACCATAGCGCGACGGATTGTACATGTCCTCGACATAGGCCTGCGGCAGCACGTATTTGCCGGGCGACACCGCGCGCACGACGTAAGCGACCGTGAACACGGACTTGGAATCCGCGGCGCGGTCGAGCGCGGCGGCGAAGCGGTCGTCGCGGAACTCGGTATTGACCGGTTCCTGGCCGTCCTCGATCCAGTCGAGCGTTCCGCTGTCTCCCGACGACACCAGATGCGGATTGTCGATCTCCAGCCCCGCCGGCAGATAGTCCGACACCATGATGTGCCCATATTCCGGCTTGGCCTCGGTGACCTTCAGCACGACAGCGAAACGGTCGTTCTGCTTCGCGGTTCTGATATCCGCCGGCTTGCCGTCGAGCGTGTAGTAGCCGCGCTCGATCTTGAAGCCGTTGGACGCCGCGGGCTCCGGCGTCAGCGGCGAGCCGGACACCGAGACCACCGCCTGCACCGGCGCATCGCCGGTATTGGTGATCTTCAGCGGCTGGCCTGAGAGCTCAGCCGCCTTGTAGCTACGGTACAGCGCCTGCTTCACCGCCTGGCCGTTCACGTCGAGCGTCAAGGTCTCCTTGGCGAGCGCCCGCGCCGCCAGCACCATCCACGCATTTTCCTGCGTCGAGGTGTAGGGCGTCAGCCCGCGCGCGGCCTCGACGCGGGCCACCGCCTGCGTCAGCGTCGCGCGCGGCGCATTGCCCTCGCCCGCCAGCGACACCAGCGCCGCGGCATCGCGCAGGTCGGAGCCGTAGTCGGTGCGGCCGAACACCAGCACCGGCTTCGGCGCGAGGCTGTCGGCTGCGGCACCATAGACCCGCTCGGCGCGGGCGCGATCGCCGACCAGCGCGAGCGCGGCGGCGAGTTGCGCCTTGGCAATTGGAGTTGCCAGATTGCCGAGCTTGGTGTCGGCGAGATAGCGCAGGTCGCCGATCGGCGCCGCGCCGTTGCGCGCCAGCACGTAGAGGCCATAGGCAAGATCGCGGCCTCCTGTCTTCTCCGGCTCCTCGGCATTGACCACCGAGTTCCTGACGCGATCCAGCGCGCTCTTGAACAGCACGTCGGGCACCGCAAAGCCCTTTTCGCGGGCGCGGGTCAGGAAGTCCGTCACGTAGGCGTCGAGCCAGGGATCATCGCCGCCGGCTGACCAGAGGCCGAACGAGCCGTTCGAGCCCTGCCGCGCCAGCAAGCGATCGATCGAGTCGCGGATGCGCTGATCGACCTCGGTGTCCATCGCCAGATGCGCGCCGGCCGCGAGCTCATTGACATAGAGCAGCGGCATCGCTCGGCTGGTGATCTGCTCCGAGCAGCCGTGCGGGTAGCGGTCGAGCGCCTTGAGGATCGTCGCCGCGTCGAGCGCGGTCGACAGTCCCGCCGACAGCGACACCGTGCCGGTGCCCGCCACGAGGTCGGAGAACATGTCCGACGTCAGCGTCAGGCTCTCGCCCTTGGCCAGCGTCCGGATCGAGCGCCGCGCCAGCACCTGTGTCGCCGGCTTGACATCGAGCTGATAATGCCGCGCGAGGCTCAGCCCGTTCGGCCCCTTGATGTCGACGTCGAGCTGCGCCGTGCCGGTGCCCGAGGCGTCCAGCGGCAGGGTCGATGAGCCCCGCTGCTTGGCCGCAAGCTTCAACGTCACATTGGCATTGCCGGACAGCTTGACCGGACCGCTCGCTTTCACGGCCACGACATAGTCTCCGGGCGCGCCCTCGACATTGTCGACGTCGAATGACAGCGTGCCGCGGTCGCCCGACAGCAGGAAGCGCGGCAAGGTCGCGGTCAACACCACGGGATCGCGCACGGTGACATCGATGTTGGCACGGCCGACCTTGGTCGCGCTCCACGCCACCGCCATCACGCGCGCCGTGCCCGCGAACTCCGGAATGTCGAAGCTGACCTCAGCCGTGCCGTCCGGTCCGACGGTGACGATGCCCGAATACAGCGCCAGCGGTTTCTGCGTCGGCGGCGAGCCCTGCAGCTCGGCGCCGCCGGAGTCACCGCCGGAGCGGATCTGGCCGCGCGTGCCCTGCATGCCGTCGATCAGCTGGCCATAGAGATCGCGGATCTCGGCAGAGAGCTGGCGCTGGCCGAGATAATACTCGTCCGGCGCCGGCGGCTTATAGTTGGTGAGGTTGAGAATGCCGACATCGACCGCCGCGATGACGATCTTGGCGTCCTCGCCGGGATTGAGGCCGCCGATCTTGACCGGGATATTCAACGCCGAGCCCGGCCGCACCAGTGCCGGAGGTGTCAGCGCGACATTCAACGTGCGCGCCGACTTGTCGATGCCGAACCAGGCAACGCCGAGCGCGCGGCCCGGCATGCGCTGCGCGGCCGCATCGAGCGGACGGCGCAAGGTCGTCACGACATAGGCGCCCGCGCCCCAGTCCCTGCCGACCGCGAGCTTGACCTGGTTGGTGCCTTCCTTGACCTCGGTGGTCTGCGTCGTCAGCAGCCGGTCGCCAAGCACGTTGACCGTGAGCTTGCCAGCGGTGCGCGCATTCACCGTCACCACCATGGTGTCGCCCGACTGGTACTGCGGCTTGTCGAGCGAGGTCTCCAGGAGGTCAGGCGTATCGGCGCTGCCCTCGGTGTACCAGCCGACGTCGAACTGCAGCGACGTCACTGGACCGTCGGCCTCGGCCGACTTGATGTCGAGCCGATAGCGTCCGGCCTCCGGCTGGAAGCTCAGCCGCGCCGGCTTGTTGGCAGCGATTGCGACGTCGCCGTCACCGACGCGTTTGGTCGACTTCACCGGCTCATACTCCCAATAGGAGTTCTGCCGGTACCATTGATAGCGCGACTCGATCTTCAGGAGCTCATAGCGCAGGCCATTGCGCGCTAGCGTCTTCCCCTCGGGCGAGACGAACACGATTTCGAACTCGGCCTTGTCGCCCTCGCCGACACTCTTGCCGGAAAACGACGGCTTGATGCCGATCTGCGCCGCCTTGGGCGCCACGGGGAGCACCAGCTTGCGCTCGACGGCGCGGCCGCCGGTCTCGGCCATGCGCACGAAGATCTGCGCCTCCTGCGGCCGGCTCGACGACGGCGGCTTCGGCAGGCTGACCGGGAAGGTCGCCGCGCCCTTGTCGTCGGTCTCGGGCAGCCCCTCGATCGGCGTGCGCTCGTTGGAGGCGCTCTCCTCGTCGGCGACGCCGAACTGATAGCCGGGGAAGCCCGGCCGCTCCGAGGCCGTGGTCACCAGCAGGTCGCCTTCAAGCTGCAGGCCGGAGGCCGGCGCACCATAGAGGAAATGGCCGTCGACCTTCACCTCCACCGGAGTCTCAGCCTTGATCTGCTTGTCCTTGGAGGACAAGTCGAATTCCAGCCGCTCGGGGACGTAGTCCTCGACCATGAACGTGGTCTCGCCGACCGCCGTCCCCTTCGGATCGGTGAAGGCGCGGACGCGATAGGTCCCGGTCGGCACTGCCGAGTTTAGCGCCACGCTGAACGAACGGCCGCCGGCGCCCTGATCCGGCAGCACGGCGCGGCGGAACTCGACGCCATCGGGACGCTCGACGACGAGCGTCAGCGGCGTGCCGGTCATGGCGTTGCCCTTGCCGTCGCGCAGCAGCGCGGTGAGGTAGACCGTCTCGTTGGAGCGGTAGACGCCGCGCTCGGAATAGACGAAAGCGTCGGGCCCCGTGGGCGCCTCGCGCCCGGCGACGCCGCGATCGGACAGGTCGAAGGCGGACGTCTTCAGGCTGAGGAAGGCATAGTCGGTCTTCTCGCCCGATACGGTCAGCATCGCCGGCGACAGCCCCCCCTCGCCACGCGCCAGGCCCGTCTCGAACAGCACGTGGCCGGCGTCGTCGGTCTTGCGCGTCGCCAGGATCTCGTTGTTGCGTGCCACCAGCCGCACCTCGGCGCGCGCGACCGGATCGGTCGAGGCCAGCGAATTGACGAACACGTGAATGCCGTCATTGCCGGAGAACGCGGCGACGCCGAGATCGGAGACGATGAACCATTGCGTCGCGAGCTGGCCGCCGCTGTCCTCGTCACTGTTGCCGCTGGTCGGGCCCTTCGGCGCGGCCGTCATCACATAGACGCCCGGCTGCATGTCGCTCAGCGCCTGGTCGACCGGGAAGGCAGTGGTGACGTCCTGGTTCAGGGTCATCGCGGTCGACAGCTCGCCGCTCCACACCTTCATGCCGCGCTCGTTGCCGAGATCGGTGAGCTGGTAGCTCGACAGCGGACGCTGGAAGTCGCTGTCGATGACGGTGTTGATCAGGTTGCGGTCGCCGATCCGGAACACGTTGATATTGACCGCGGGCGTGTTGACGCTGACCAGCGGAATGCCCTTCTGCCCGGTGCGCGGCAGCACATAGGCCTTGCCGGTGAAGCGCACGAACGGCTTGCGGTCGCGGACATAGATATTGAACTCGGCCGATTTCGGCAGGCTCTCCTTGACGCTAGAGGGCAGGCCGGCGCGCAGATTGATGTTGTAGCGCTCGCCATGCTTGAGTCCCTCGACGCAGAGCTGCTTGTCCTCCGAGGTCAGCGCCGGCTTGTCATTGCCGGCCTGTGCCACGAAGGGCGAAAAGTCGGTGCGCTTGGCCAGATCCTCGGAGAACTGGAAGCAGGCGCGCGGGCTCGCCGAGTCCGAATCCACGGTATAGTCGAGCAGCCTGAAGCCGTGTTCGTCGCGCATCCGCTCATACTGGCCGCGGACGTCGGCGACCTCACGGAGCTCGAGCGACATCCTGAGCGTATCCAGCGCCGGACGCCACAGCTTGCGCTCGGCCATGGTCTTTCCGAGCACCGCGAGCGCGTCGGCCTCCTCCCCGGCATTGCCGGCGCGCTGATAGGCGATGTAGGCCGCCGTCGAGGCGCGCTCGAGCAGGAAAGTCTGCTCCGACGAGTTGGCCGGCTTGATCTGGTTCAACACAGTGCGCGCCAGCCGCAGCCAGTTGCCGGAATCATCCGGCGCCGCGGTGGCGATCTGCCCGAGGATCTGCAGCCCGGTGCGCAGGTCGTTCCGGCGAAGCGCCGCGTCGGCGTCCGTGCGCAAGGTCGCCAGCGGCTTGTTCACCGCCCCCGCCTCGCTCTTGATCTGCGCCTCCAGCTTGATTGCGGCATCCGCCAGGTCGTCGCGCTTGAACGCCTTGTCGGCGGCGTGGGCAGAAGCAAGACCGAGCGCCATGATGGCGCAGAGGACGGCGGCGCGGACCAGACCGATCATGGGGCAGCTCCTTGGACGGCGATTTCGGCGGCTGTTCGGGACACGCGGAGGGATGTCCGTGTTTGGCCGATTCGTGGCGAGAATGGACGCGAAATGGTGACGGACTGATGGCAAAGGTTGCAGTGGACCGCTGAGCGGCCCGTCGCAGGCGCGATCATCGGCATGCACATGCGACAGGAAAATCTGTTCATCGACGGGCAATTCACGGGACATGGCATACAGACAAGCCGCGGCGGCCGCTGATCCGACGCCGCTGACGCGCAAATGGGGCGATAGACCCACCTCCGCCTCCGCTTGGTCTCCCCGGGCCTCCGTCGGGTTCGGCCGCTCTTGGCGAAACGGAAGATTTTTCATATGACCCGTGCTATGGAAAGCGCGCTGGCCGGACGTCGCCCTCCGGCACCCATCCCATGACGCTCATCCTCCGGACGTTCATCTTGGGATGGTCACCCGGCGATGCTCGTCTCGCGACGACGGTCCCATAGCTCAACTGGATAGAGTAGCGGATTTCTACTCCGCGGGTTGCAGGTTCGAGTCCTGCTGGGATCGCCAATCGCCACGCCAGCGCCATCGTGGCGCCCCGCCGCTCGTTCATTTCGAAGCATCGCCGTGAGCGACAGGGCGTGCGCCACTAGGCTTGCCTTCGTTTGCCGGGCGCGTGGCCATGGCGTTGGGAGGCTAGGTTGGCGAAGCATGAGGCATCCCGGTTTCTGGTCAGAATCCTGCGGTCCCGATTCCGCGACCACAAGACGGAGCTGTCCGAGTTGCGGCGTCACATCCGGCGCGGCGACATCGTTTGCGACATCGGCGCCAACAAGGGCAGTTTTCTCTACTGGCTGGCACGGTGGTCGGCGCCGGGGCGGGTCGTCGCCTTCGAGCCCCAGCCGGATCTTGCCGAGCGATTGGCGCGGCTCTGTTCCCGGTTCTCGCTCGACAATGTCGTGGTCGAACCGCGCGCCGTCTATTCGTGCTCCAGCAGGAAAACCCTGTTCGTTCCCGAGGGGCATCAGCCCGGGGCCTCGCTGCTCCGGCCCGCCGAGACCTCGAGGGCGATCCAGGTGCAGACGACGTCGCTGGACGACTATCTCCCTGACACCGGAAACGTCTCTGCGATCAAGATCGACGTCGAGGGCGCCGAACTCGACGTGCTGCGCGGCGCCGAGCGCACCTTGCGCCGATGCCGGCCGTTGATCGTGGTCGAGTGCGACCGCCGCCTGGCGACGCTCGACAGGGTGAAGGAGACATTCTTGTTCCTGCGGGGTCTCGGCTATCAGGGCCAATTCCTGAGCCGCGGGAGATTGCTTCCGTTGTCTGCCTTCGACCCGGAAATCCATCAGCGCGCCGATGGCGAATGGTTCTGGAAGCGGAAGGACTATTGCAACAACTTCATCTTCAGGAGCGTGCGCGCGCCCATGTCCTATGACCGCGAAGCTTTCCTGGCTCCGATCGAAACCACTTCGCTGGGCGCACGAAGTCGTCTTGAAACAGACCCCCGGCATGTTGCCGAGCATCACGTCGACTGATGGGGTTTACCGATGTCCACGTTGCTGAGCTTCATTTTCGAGTCCTATTGCCTGAGCTGCCGGGCGATGTTTCCAGAGCTCGATACCGATCAATCGACCGTCGCTGAGTAGTACGCTCCAAACGGCAGGACTCGCGATCTGCGATTCCGCCGCGCGGGCCCAGCGGTTCTGCTTTAGCTGTTCGCCTGCAGCCTGCGACGCAGGATGAACCGCGCGCGTTAAGCTTTCCTCTTCAGCTTAACGCCGGCTTCCATTTGACGCCGGCGCCCTTCATCCGCCACGTCTGGGGCGATGGAGTTGCATCATGTTTGAATTGGCCATTCTGACTGCAATCTGTTTCATTGCCGTTGTTGCCCTCACGATCATCTACCAGCGGCGCCAGGACGTTCTGTACGGTCCCTACATCTCGGACGTCTCGTGGCCGACGGCGCTGCCCGACGACCGCATGGAGGCGTCCTCGTCTTGACCTGGACAGGCTCTCAGAAGCCCACTCCGCAGGCGCCACGATCACGTCAGGGAAAATTGGTGGCCGCTGGACCGTCCGGCTTCACAAGCCGATGCGCCCACCGGCCTCGTTGAGCAACGCATCGAGCCGATCCGGGCTCATGCTTTGTCCGCCCGGCGTTTCAATGCTGACGCAGGCGGCGCCGAGACGCAGATAGGCGTTGGCCGTAAGCAGCGCGTCCTGCGCGCTGCGGCACCTGATGGTGGCGATCGCGCTGGCGCTTTGGGCTCGTACGGTGAAGGACGCTGCGGCCATGTAGGGCTGGCTCGTCTGTAAGCGGCGGCTGAAATGAAGCCGAAGCTTATTCAGAGGAGCCCGAGGGCATCATTGAGGTGGATCAAAGCCGCCAGCCGAAGACTTCGTTAAAGGCGCCCCGCTCAGCTCCGGTTCAGCGACAGGCTGATACGGGTGACGATGCCGTCCCAATCGCGTTCCCAGGCCCGGGGATAGTTGATCAGCACGCAGTGCACATAGCCCCCAACGAAGTTGCAGCGATTGTACCAGACGTAGTCGCCCTTATAGCTCGACACCGCGAAGAAGCGCGAGGTGACGCGCTTGTATTGGATGTTCGGCGGCGGGTTCTTCCTGGCGAGGAACCGCGCAGGTGACTCCTGCGCGTTGTTGGATATCGACTGCACGGTCAGATTGGCGCGGCCGTCGGCAGTCTGGAAGCGTTGGCCGTAGCCCTCGGGTTGGCCCGCCGTGTCCCTGAAGATCGAGACCGGAATGTCGACCGAGGTGCCGGTCTCCGGGATCCTGTAGGTGTTCCAGCGCACCGATTGGGCTGTCGCGGCGGTGCTCCAGCAGGCGGCGCACGCAAGCACTGCCATCGCCTTGATGATCGGATTCATGTGTGTCGTCCCGAACGGCTTGAGAAACCGATGACGTTGGACCACTTTCACGGCCGCGCGAAGGCAACGTCCGACATCAACGGCAGGGGAACGCACGACACTCGCCGAAGTTCATGGCTCCCGCAGGTCCCGTGCTCGGTCGCTTCCCATCATTGAATCCGGGACGGAGCGGGGTTCCGGGTTGCCGTCGGGCCGTCACCCGCCAGGATCTCGTTCGTCCCGGCCCCGGAGGGCTGCTCCAGTCTCTGCAAGAATGCATCCAGTTGCGGAGCGAGTTGCGAGACGACGAACCTCGAGCCTTCCGGGGTGAAATGGATGGTATCCCAAACGATCGGTGTTTCCGCGTCGATCGTCAGCGGACAACGCCTCTTGCTGCAAATCGTGCCGAGAATGGAAACGTATTGAACGAGCGGATACGCGCGGGCGATCTCTCGCAGACGATCGTCCGCCTCGAACGACGCATCTTTCGGCATCAGCGAATTGCCGATCGGGACGTGCGTCTGCTCATGGTTGAACAACGTCGACGCCAAGGGAGCTGGAAACTCGATCGAGGGACCGAGGAGCAGAACTGGAACTCCCGTTTCCTGAGCGACCGCCAGCAGCGCGTTCAAATAACCGTCGACGCGCCGTGCGGGGGGCTGGCCATAAGTTTCGAGATAGGCGCGCCAATTGCCGGAAAGAATGATGGCGTCAAAGCGGTGCGCCCTGATCTGATCGCGTAGCAGCTGATTGACGTCGTTACAGTTTCGCGAGCTGCGCAGCTTGAGCTCGACAAACGGCGGGCAGCCCCCTGACGTGAGCTGCAGAAGATGGTAGGCATCGGACGATAGGTAGCTGCGCAACGCCCAGGCATAATGCGCGGCAAGGCTGTCGCCGGCGAGCAGAATGTTGCGCTTGTTTGCAGCCGGCTTCAGGCACGCCTCGAAATCGTAGGCCGATGCCGGCTCATCGGGCTGCAAGAAGCAGCTATGCGCCCGATAGAACGGCTCCATCGTCCGGGAATCGTACCGGAGCATTCGCGCCTGTGATTGCGGGAAGCGATCGGCGTAGCCGTCATGCGCGACGCCGTGAACTCCGACCGCAACCAGGACGGCGGCAACGCCCGCGATCACCGGTGAGCCACGCACGCCGACCCACACGGTTCGCGCGCGCGCCGGCCGCTCGACGATGACATAGGAGAAATAGGCCAGCAGCAGCGAGCACAGTAGGAGTCCAGCTGTAGCGGCGGCTGAGGTCGCAACATCCAGCGGCAGCGCGGCCCTGCCGAGGACGAAAACCGGCCAGTGCCAAAGATAGAGCGAATAGGACAGACGACCGAGGAATGCTCCGATCTCGCTGAATGGCAGCCTGGGTCTGCCCTCCTCCTGATTGAACGCGACGATGTAGACCGCAGCACCGACACAGGGGATCAGCGCGTGCAATCCCGGGAAGCGGGTCTCTGCGCGGAAGGTGACCACGGCGAGCAGCATGGAGACCAAGCCCAAGGCCGCGAAGGCCAGGCGCGTCTCGCCTCTGACCGGTGACCATCGATGCAGGAAAAACGCAATGCTTCCGATCAAGAACTCCCAGGCCCGCAGCGGGGCGATGTAGAAGGCGGTCGAGGGCGATTGCTTGATCCAAAGCTCGTCGAGCACACACAGCGCGACCGTTCCGAGGATGACCAGCCCGAGTGACGGCTTCGACGTTGGGTCGGGAAACAGCCGGCTCCAGAGCCATGTCACGACCGGAAACAGGAAATAGAACTGCTCCTCCACCGACAATGACCAGGTGTGGATCAGAATCTTCCCGATCGTTGGCAGATCGAAATAGCCGGTCTGCGACCAGAAGAAGACGTTTGACGAAAACAGAACCGTGGAGATCGCGCTTCCGAAGAACATCCGGTAGTCGCCAGGAGGCGTCAAGAACCACGCGACCATCCCGGTGACGACGATCATCAGATAGAGCGCCGGAAGCAGGCGCCGCGCCCTTCGTTCGTAGAAGGCGATGAACGAAAAGGAATTGGATTGAATGCCGGTCCAGATGAGACGGGAGATCACATAGCCGGAGATGACGAAGAAGATATCGACCCCGACAAACCCCCCGCCAAAGCCTGGCAACTCGTAATGAAATCCAATGACCGAAATCACGGCGACGGCGCGCAGCCAATCGATGTCCGAACGGTACTCTAAAACCTTTGCACGCGTCATGCTGGCAGCCCGGGCGGGCCGTTCGCCCTAACAAGTTACCTGCTGACATACCGCCAAATGAATTGCAACGTGCAGAAACACACGAAAATACCGTTGATGGTTGGTGTATCCGAATTGCCGCACCCACCTCAGGGGCCCATCATGCGGGATGCTGGAGGATCGCGGGCGCGGCCCGGCTCCCATTCGCCTGCGGCGTCATCCGCTTCGCATCAGGAGGGCGGCCGGTCGGGACATCCCGGTACTGAGATGGGACCGGTGATCGGAAGCTCGACAGGGCAGCGAGAACGCGCAGCATCCGTCCAGGCCGTCACCGGAGGGCGGGCATGCCACGCGCGCTTCCTCCATCATCCATGAACTGCCCATCACGCTGGCGCCTCAACTGGGCTCGACACGAGACGCCCGTGCGATCCCTGCTCGATGATTATGCGGCTGTTGTTTGATGAGCACACCCACCTGCGAGATTTCAGCGAACGGCTTCCGTCGTCACCACTCACATGATACCAGTCATGCTAAAGAAGCCGGCGAGCGAGTGGCGACATTGCCATAGCCGTTAACGCCGCGTCACAAATTGGCCGAGGTCGAGGTGAGCCGCCTCTATACTTCGAGTTGCTTTTGCAACCGCATTGGCGTCGTGGCTCGGACACTGCTCATCGGCCAGCGGGCCGCACAGGCTGAGAACACTCAAACCGCTTCCCCGATGGAATTAAGCTTAAAAACGTGCGGCGCCGCGTCGCCGCAACTTGGCAACTTCTTTCAGCAGCCAAGACGTGCAACAATACTGTACGCAACTAATATCAACCTCAGATTTAATTTACTGATCATTTACTTTCCGCAACTTTGCCCCAAAAACTGCACGATGCTGGGTTCCTCTTTCACAATTAGAACTCTTCTGGGACTCTACAAAAACCACCTCCCCAGAACGGGATCTAACAACCTCAGATATACTTTTCATAACTCACTCTCCGTCTTCGTTTCGCGTACAGAGGTCCCACAATGACAACACTCATCAAGGCTCTCCCGACCCATCTCGAAGAGACTCGTATCGACTCCGAGAAGCTGCGCACGATCCTGATGCTCTGCGGCGCCACGGCGTTTGGCTTCATTCTCCACGCCACCTACGGTCTCGATCTCAGCTACGCTTTCTTCTGATTTGATCAGTCCGCCGGTCGCGGGCTGGTACTCTTCATTGCCGGACGCAATCGGCGCCGGTCCCGGCTCGCGGGGTTATTGAACGGCCCCGCGCGTCGCCTTTTTCGCAACGATACGCGTGTCATGCGAAGAATATGGCAGAGACCGTCCATCACAGGCTTGATCGTGCTATTGCACAGCCTGGCCGCGTCGCTCCCACAATTCCGCCGCGACCACGCGACACGCTGAGGGTGTTGAGAATTGCGGTTGCTTGAGGACGAGTAGCGTCATGCGTTCACCAGTATATGATCTCTATCAGATGAAGCAGGATCGCTTGCCGAAAGGAGCCCGTTCGGCATGGCTGAGGACGAGGCCGAATGAGCCGCCACCTGCCGCCGACGACTGGGTCTTCGTCGGCAAGGAACGGCATCCGAGCCGGTGGACGGTCGCAGAGATGAATGAAAAAGGCACCTGCTACCGCGAGATTCCGATCTGGCTGTCGAGCCGCCGCAGCATGATGGCTGGATCGGCGGCCGAAAACAGCGCTCAGCCGCCGGCCGCCTGAGATTTCATCGGGGAGCGCTGACATGGCCGCGACGTGCGAGGTTCGTCAACGGCCTGGACAGCGCAATGAACGGGTTCGGCGGTCCTAAGCGAGTTGGACGCCGTAATAGTCGTCGACCTTGCGCCCTGCTCCGGCATCGCCCCAGTCCCACTCACGCTCGTCGGAATATTTCGGCGCACCTCGCAGCTGATTCTCGGTCACGCCGGTAACGTAGCCGCCGAGTCGCGTGTCGTACTTCAGGGATTGCCAGGGCAACGGGTAGTGGTCATTGCCAAGCCCGAGGAAACCGCCGAAGCCCAGGACGGCATACGAGACCCGCCCGCTCAGCTTGTCGATCATCACGCGTTCGATGGTGCCGATCTTGGTGTCGTCGGCGCCATAGACGGCCGTGCCTTCGACCTTGTCGCTTCCAATCAGGTTGCCATATTCGCGTTCATCGAGCATCGATGTCATGTGATCCTCCCATGCCAATGGATCGGCAACGTTCGACCGTCACCGGCTGTTCTCAAGTCCCGCCGGACGCTCAGTCCGAATCCAAGTCTCCGCTGTGTTGCTTGCGATCCTGCGAAGGATGCCGCGTCGCCTCGCGCGAGGGCGCATCCGGCGATGTAGTCTGATGCACCCGCTGCGCACGCTCCTTGTCGGCGGGCTGGTCCTCGCCGCGTTCAGTCCTGACAATGCCTTGGCTTGGCTGCGTCATCGGATAGCTCCTTCTGTCGGTGATCCAAGCGCGCCGAGCTGGCTAGCGCCGACGCGGCCGCGGTTCGCGCCGTAACGACGCCGGCTACGCCTGTTCGTTCCCTCCTTGAGCCAACACGTCGCAGAATCGACCGCGTCACCCGGCTCAGCGCAGTTCGGAGGCCCTCGCCGGCGCAAGGCGCTGATCACCGGGGAGCGACTGCTGCATGGGACGCACTGACGCCCTCGCCGAAACGCGCCGAGCGACGACCCAACCGAAGAGCCGGATGCGCAGGAGGTCATCGCCTTGATCCGGGCGGGAGGGCGGAAGGCCGTCGCCATCACTGGCGACCTGCGCGACGAGGAGTTCTGCCGGCGGCTGGTGCAACAGGCCATCGAAGCGCTCGGCGGACTCGACATCGTCGCGGCAGCAGACGCGTCAGTCGATCCGGGACGTCTCGTCCGAAGATTTCGATGCAACCATGAAGGCCGACATTCATGCCCCGTTCTGGATCATCAAGGCCGCCTGCCCTCACCTCAAGCCGGGATCAGCCAACGAACTACGTAAAGTCGTTGGCCAAGCAGCCGGGCCGAAGGGTACTCGTAACGCCGTCGCTCCCGGCCGACCTGGACCCCGCTTCAGGTCTCCGGCGGAGCTGAAATGGAGACGCTGGACGCGCGGCGGCCAGACCCCGCTGGGCCGTACCGGCGAGCCGGCGGAGCTCGGATCGATCCATGTACAATTGGCGGCTGCAAAAGCGACCTACGCCGATGGACAGGTCTATGGATCCTCTGGCGGATCGGCAGCTTTGATGCTGCCGCTGGTTCAGATGCGGGTGATGGGCTGCGGCAGCGAATACGCTTCCGTATGCACCTGGCGGATCGTCGTGAACGCAGCGACGGCCGATGCCAGGCCGAAGGCCGTCAGCAGTGCAATGAGAACGGTGCGGGCTGTCATGGGACGCTCCTCCATTCGGATTTGTTACTTGGGCAGCGCAGTCCGGGGCTCTCCGAGCGGCGCAATCTCGCCATCGAGCCAATCCTGCTGGAGGGCGAGGGCGTTCCAGCCCTGGGCCATCCGTTGATAGCGCCGGAACGCCGGCTCTCCGTCGGCGCGCTCCGCGAGCTGAAGACAGTTGTCTGCGTTCTCTCTGAAAAGATCTGATTGTTTCATCCCAATGAGTTGGTAGACGCGGCGGAGCGGTGCAACTCTGTTACATGATATTAATATTCGCCCTGCGCTCGATGGAACATGGCGCGCATTGCAGCGCCATCCGACCTCCTCCTGTCTCCCGCACCATTCCTCGTCGTGCCTTCGGAGGCCATCGCGGCGACTGAGCTACCGATCTCGACCCGCGGTTCTCCGACGGCGTCTCTTCGTTGTTCCATGGAAATGGCCGTCCTCGTTGGCAGTTAAATCCTTTGGAACCCTTTTGCTGGAGGGGAGTTGAGGCGCTTGTGCCAGCAGAAGCCGGTTCCATAAGCCTGAGAAATCGGCGTCCCGGCTTGATTTGGGTAGTTGCGGCGGCTTGTATGCCGCCGGCTATACGAATCTCGGATTCTTGCTGGCAGGCGGTCTGCCACGGGGGAACTTGATGAGCGATGTCGATTCTGCTGCCGGTCCGATGCCCCTGCGCCAAGGGTTTGGTCGCCAAGGCAACGGAGCCGAGGCGGCCGATGCCAGCCAGGATCTGCTCCGTGTCCTCCAGGCGATGCGTTCCGGAGATTTCTCCGTGCGCATGAGCGGCGACTATCTCGGCATTGACGGCAAGATCGCCGACACGTTCAACGAGATCATTGCAGCCAACGAGCGGATGGCGCAGCAGCTCGAACGCGTCGGCCAGGTCGTGGGACGGGAGGGAAAGACGCGCCAGCGCGTGCGATTCGGCATTGCCAGCGGCTCCTGGGCGGACATGGAGAGCTCGATCAACACGTTGATCGACGATCTTCTATGGCCCACCCGCGAGGTGACGCGCGCGGTCGCCGCCGTGGCCCAAGGCGACCTCCTGCAGACCGTGAAGCTGGACGTCGATGGGCGGCCTCTGGGCGGCGAGTTCCTGCAGTCGGCGACCATCGTCAACACGATGATCAAGCAGCTCAGCGTCTTCACCTCCGAGGTGACGCGCGTGGCGCGCGAGGTCGGCAGCGAGGGCAAGCTCGGCGGCCAAGCCCAGGTTCCCGAGGTCACGGGCGTCTGGAAGGACCTGACCGAGAGCGTCAACTCGATGGCCAACAACCTCACCGGCCAGGTCCGCAACATCGCGGAGGTGACGATCGCGGTGGCCAATGGCGACCTGTCGAAGAAGATCACCGTCGACGTGCGCGGCGAGATCCTGCAGCTGAAGGAAGCCATCAACACGATGGTCGATCAGTTGCGCTCGTTCGCCTCTGAGGTGACGCGCGTGGCGCGCGAGGTCGGCACCGACGGCAAGCTCGGCGGCCAGGCGATCGTTCCCGGCGTTGCCGGCACCTGGAAGGACCTCACCGACTCCGTCAACGCGATGTGCGGCAACCTCACCGCTCAGGTCCGCAACATTGCCAACGTCACCACTGCGGTCGCTCGCGGCGACCTGTCACGCAAGATCACGGTCGACGTGCGCGGCGAGATCCTGGAGCTGAAGGACACCATCAACACGATGGTCGACCAGCTCAACGCCTTCGCCTCCGAGGTGACGCGCGTGGCGCGCGAGGTCGGCACCGAGGGCAAGCTCGGCGGTCAGGCGCAGGTGCCGGGCGTTGCCGGCACCTGGAAGGATCTCACCGACAACGTGAACTTCATGGCGTCGAACCTGACGGCCCAGGTCCGCAACATCGCCGACGTCGCGACCGCCATCGCCAGCGGCGATCTATCAAAGAAGATCACGGTCAACGTCTCCGGCGAGATCCTTCAGCTGAAGGAAACGCTGAACACGATGGTCGACCAGCTCAACGCGTTCG
Source organism: Bradyrhizobium sp. HKCCYLRH2015 (assembly GCF_051168215.1). Lineage (NCBI taxonomy): Bacteria > Pseudomonadati > Pseudomonadota > Alphaproteobacteria > Hyphomicrobiales > Nitrobacteraceae > Bradyrhizobium > Bradyrhizobium sp. HKCCYLRH2015. The sequence goes on from NZ_JBNPUO010000004.1 coordinate 450,970, forward strand.
CCGGCGAGGTCACGCGCGTCGCGCGCGAGGTCGGCACCGACGGTCGGCTCGGCGGCCAGGCCAACGTGCTCGGCGTTGCCGGCACCTGGAAGGATCTCACCGAGAGCGTCAACTCGATGGCGTCGAACCTGACGGCGCAGGTCCGCAACATCGCGGAGGTGACGACCGCCGTCGCCAATGGCGACCTGTCCAAGAAGATCACCGTCGATGTGCGGGGCGAGATCCTGGAGCTGAAGGACACCATCAACACGATGGTCGACCAGCTCAACGCCTTCGCCGGCGAGGTGACGCGCGTGGCGCGCGAGGTCGGCACCGAGGGCAAGCTCGGCGGCCAGGCCATGGTGCGTGGAGTCGCCGGCACCTGGAAAGACCTCACCGACAGCGTCAACTCGATGGCCTCGAACCTGACCGGCCAGGTCCGCAACATCGCGGAGGTCGCCACCGCCGTCGCCAAGGGCGACCTGTCGAAGAAGATCACGGTCAACGTCTCCGGCGAGATCCTTCAACTGAAGGAGACGCTTAACACGATGGTCGACCAGCTCAACGCCTTTGCTGGCGAAGTCACCCGCGTGGCGCGCGAGGTCGGCACCGACGGCAAGCTCGGCGGCCAGGCCGAGGTGCCCGGCGTCGCCGGCACCTGGAAGGACCTCACCGACAGCGTCAACTCGATGGCCGGCAATCTGACCGCCCAAGTGCGCAACATCGCCGAGGTCGCAACCGCCATCGCCGGCGGCGACCTGTCGCGCAAGATCACGGTGGACGTCCGCGGCGAGATCCTGAGCCTCAAGGAGACGCTGAACACGATGGTGGATCAGCTCAACCGCTTCGCGGGCGAGGTGACGCGCGTGGCGCGCGAGGTCGGCACCGAGGGCCGGCTCGGCGGCCAGGCCAACGTCCCCGGCGTCGCCGGCACCTGGAAGGATCTCACCGACAGCGTCAACTCGATGGCCGGCAATCTGACGGCCCAGGTCCGCAACATCGCCGAGGTGACCACGGCCGTGGCGCGCGGTGACCTCTCCCGCAAGATCACCGTGGACGTGAAGGGCGAAATCCTCGAGCTGAAAAACACCATCAACACGATGGTGGACCAGCTCAACGCCTTCGCGTCCGAAGTGACGCGCGTCGCCCGTGAGGTCGGCACCGAAGGCAAGCTCGGCGGCCAGGCCGAGGTGCCCGAAGTCGCTGGTACCTGGAAGGACCTCACCGACAGCGTCAACTTCATGGCCTCGAACCTGACCGCGCAGGTCCGCAACATCGCCGAGGTCGCGACCGCCATCGCCGGCGGCGACCTATCGAAGAAGATCACGGTCGACGTGCGCGGCGAAATCCTGCTGCTCAAGGACACCCTGAACACGATGGTGGAGCAGTTGCGCTCGTTCGCGGCCGAAGTGACGCGCGTCGCGCGCGAGGTCGGCACCGAGGGCCGGCTGGGCGGCCAGGCCGTTGTGCCCGGGGTCGGCGGCACCTGGAAGGATTTGACCGACAACGTCAACCTGCTCGCGGCCAACCTGACCACGCAGGTCCGCAACATCGCAGAGGTCACCACCGCGGTGGCGCGCGGCGACCTGTCGCGCAAGATCACCGTCGACGTGAAGGGCGAAATCCTCGAGCTGAAGAACACCATCAACACCATGGTCGATCAGCTCAACGCCTTCGCCGGCGAGGTGACGCGCGTGGCGCGCGAGGTCGGCACCGAAGGCAAGCTCGGCGGGCAGGCGCAGGTGCCGGGCGTTGCCGGCACCTGGAAGGATCTCACCGATACCGTGAACTTCATGGCCGCGAACCTGACCGAGCAGGTCCGCGGCATCGTCAAGGTCGTGACCGCCGTCGCCAACGGCGATCTCAAGCAGAATCTCACGGTCAAATCGAAGGGCGAGGTCGCAGCGCTCGCCGACACCATCAACAACATGACGGAGACGCTGGCGACCTTCGCCGACCAGGTGACGAGCGTGGCCCGCGAGGTCGGCGTCGAGGGCAGGCTCGGCGGTCAGGCCAACGTGCCCGGCGCGGCCGGCACGTGGAAGGACCTGACCGGCAACGTCAACCTGCTCGCGGCCAATCTGACGTCCCAGGTGCGCGCTATCGCCGAGGTCGCGACGGCCGTGACCAAGGGCGATCTCACCCGCTCCATCCAGGTCGATGCCCGCGGCGAGGTGGCCGAGCTCAAAGACAACATCAATACGATGATCACCAATCTGAGGCTCACCACCGACCTCAACACCGAGCAGGATTGGCTCAAGACGAACCTCGCCAAGTTCACCAACATGCTGCAGGGCCAGCGCGACCTGACCACCGTCGGCCGCCTGCTGCTGACCGAGCTGACGCCGCTGGTGAACGCCCATCGCGGTGTGATCTATCAGGTCGAGACCGAGTCCGCGCCACAGCTGCGCCTGCTCGCCTCATACGCCGATGACGGCATCTATCCTCACCGGACGCATGTCCAGTTCGGCGAGGGCCTCATCGGGCAATGCGCGATCGACAAACGCCAGCGGCTGGTCTCGGAGATCCCAGCCGACGTCATCCCCGTGGGCTCCGCCCTGCTCCGCGCCGTCCCGAAGAACCTCGTGGTGCTGCCGGTGTTGTTCGAGAACCAGGTCAAGGCGGTGATCGAGCTGGCGTCGCTCAGCCCATTCACGACGTCGCAGATGACGTTCCTCGAGCAGCTCACCGACTCCATCGGCATCGTGCTCAATTCGATCGAAGCCACGATGCAGACCGAGGGACTGTTGAAGCAGTCGCAGCAGCTCGCCGCGGAGCTTCAGACCCAGCAGCGCGAGCTGCAGCAGACCAACGAACAGCTCGAGCAGAAGGCGCAACAGCTCGCCGAGCGCAACGTCGAGGTCGAGCGCAAGAACCAGGAGATCGAGCAGGCCCGCCGCGCGCTCGAGGAAAAGGCGACCGAACTCGCGCTGACATCCAAGTACAAGTCCGAGTTCCTCGCCAACATGTCGCACGAGCTGCGCACGCCGCTCAACAGCATCCTGATCCTCGGCCAGCAGCTGACCGAGAATCCGGACGGCAATCTCACTCTCAAGCAGGTCGAGTTCGCCCGCACCATCCATGGCGCCGGCACCGATCTGCTCAATCTGATCAGCGACATCCTCGATCTCTCCAAGATCGAGTCCGGCACCGTGACGGTCGATGCCGAGGAGATCCTCACCACCAACCTCCTGGATACCGTGGGACGTCCGTTCCGCCACGAGGCAGAAAACCGCCTGCTCGCCTTCAACATCGACGTCGACCCGAACCTGGCCCGCAGCATCGTCACGGATTCCAAGCGCTTGCAGCAGGTGCTGAAGAACCTGCTTTCGAACGCCTTCAAGTTCACCGCCGAAGGAGGGGTGCGCTTGAAGGTGTCTGCGGCGCTCGGCGGATGGAGCGCAGAACATCCGGTGCTCAACACTGCGCCGGCCGTGATCGCGTTCGAGGTCTCGGACACCGGCATCGGCATTCCGCAAGACAAGCAGAAGCTGATCTTCGAGGCGTTCCAGCAGGCGGATGCCGGCACGAGCCGCAAATATGGCGGCACCGGTCTCGGGCTCGCGATCAGCCGCGAGCTCGCCAACCTCCTGGGCGGCGAGATCCATCTCAAGAGCGCCCCCGGCAAAGGCAGCACCTTCACGCTCTATCTGCCGCTCAAATATTCAGGTCCCGCAACGACGCCGCGCGTCAGTCCCGCATCGCCCGTTCCCTACGTTCAACCTCCAGCCCTGCAGCAAGCGGCCGCGCCGGAGCGCGGGATCGAGCCGCCGCCGGACGATCGTCTCGATCTCGAACCCGGCGATACGATCCTGCTCGTGGTCGAGGACGATCCACACTACGCGCGCGTCCTGATCGACCTCGCGCGCGATAAGGGCTTCAAGGTCCTGATCGCCGGCCGCGGCGCCGAAGCGCTGGATCTCGCCAAGCAGTATCAACCAGCCGCGATCTCTCTGGACGTCTTCCTGCCGGATATGCTCGGCTGGACCGTTCTGAGCCAGCTCAAGCATAATCCGCTGACGCGGCACATCCCGGTGCAGATCATCACGCTCGACGAAGATCGCCAGCACGCTTTGGCGCGTGGCGCCTTCTCCTTTGTCAGCAAGCCCACGACAACAGAAGGCGTCAGCGCGGCACTGTCGCAGATCAAGGAATACGCCAAGCCGCGACGCAAGCGGCTGCTGATCGTCGAGGACAACGCGGCCGAGCAGCTCAGCATCCGCCAGCTGTTGGATCACGACGACATCGAGATCATCGCGGCGGATACGGGAGCTGCGGCGCTCGATACGCTGCGTCGCGCCCCATGCGATTGCGTGGTTCTCGATCTGCGGCTGCCCGACATGAGCGGGTTCGACGTCCTCGATCAATTGCGCTCCGACGAGTTCTTGTCGAGCGTTCCGGTGGTCGTCTTCACCGGGCGGGAATTGTCGGCCGAGGAGGATGCGGAACTGCATACGATGGCGCGGAGCATCGTCGTCAAGGGCGTGGAATCGCCGGAGCGGCTGCTCGACGAGACGTCGTTGTTCCTGCACCGTGTGATTACGGAACTGCCGCTCGAGAAGCAGCGCATGCTCGAGAAGCTGAACAGTTCCGACGAGGATCTGATCGGCAAGACGGTGCTGCTGGTCGACGACGACGCCCGCAACATCTTTGCTCTCTCCAGCGTGCTGGAACGCCGCGGCATGAAAGTGCTGACGGCGACCACCGGCAGCGAAGCGATCGACCTGGTGCAGAGCAATCCTGCAATCGCGATCGTCCTCATGGACATCATGATGCCGCAGATGGATGGTTATCAGACGATCGGCGTCATTAGGCAAAACCCCGCCTTCGTCCGGCTCCCCATCATCGCGTTGACCGCGAAAGCCATGAAGGGAGACCGCGAAAAGTGTCTCGAGGCCGGCGCCTCCGATTATCTGGCAAAACCCGTCAACACCGAGCAGCTGCTTCTTGCGATTCGCATGTGGCTGCACCGCTGAACGGCTCATCATGATGGAACATGCGAAGGTCAACATCCTCCTGGTCGACGATCAGCCCGCGAAGCTGCTGGCCTACGAGGTCATCCTGAAGGAACTCGGCGAAAACCTCGTAGTCGCCACCTCTGGTCGCGAGGCGCTCGAAATTCTGTTGAAGAACGAGATCGCCGTGATCCTCGTCGACGTCTGCATGCCTGAGCTCGACGGTTTCGAGCTGGCGCAAATGATCCGTGAGCATCCGAGGTTCCAGAAGATTGCGATCATCTTCATCTCCGCCATCCAGGTAAGCGACTTCGATCGCCTGCGCGGTTATGAGATGGGCGCCGTCGATTACGTGCCGGTTCCCGTCGTGCCGGAGGTGCTGCGCGCCAAAATCAAGGTCTTTGCCGAGCTCTATCGCAAGACACGCGAGCTCGAACATCTGAACCTTGAGCTGGAGGACCGGGTACGGGCTCGCACGGCCGAGCTTGAGCGATCAACAGCAAAGCTCGTCGAGAGCGAGCAGCGTCGGAGCATGGCGATCGCGGCCGGCCGGATGGGCTCATGGGACTGGGACGGTGTCAATGGCGACTGGATGTGGGACGAGGGCCAGTACCGCATCTTCGGCGTCACGCCGCAGAACTTCGAGCTGAACACCGTGAACATCATGGCGCTGCTGCACCGGGAGGATGCCGAGCGCGCCCGCCAGGTGGTCGCGGAATTCAGCCGTGGCACGGCTTCGTATGAGGCTGAGTTCCGGATCAACCGGCCCGATGGCGAAGAGCGGTGGTGCGTTGGAACGGCCGCGGCGACCACCGACAGGACTGGCCGCGTGATCCGCGTCAGCGGGGTCACGATCGACATCACCGAGCGCAAGCGCGCCGAGGAACGACAGAACCTGCTGACCCGCGAGGTCGATCATCGTGCCAAGAATGCGCTGACCTTGGCCCAGTCGATCGTGCGGCTCACCAAGGCGGACAGCGTGAAGACCTATGTCAACGCGGTAGAGGGGCGCATCAGCGCACTGGCCCGCGTTCACACCATCCTCTCGCTATCAAGCTGGGAAGGTGCGAAGATAAGCAGGTTGGTGGCCGAAGAACTTGCACCCTATGCACCGGGCGGCCAGGTCGCCTTTGACGGTGCCGAGCTGCAACTCGAGCCTGCGACCGCACAGACGCTGGCGTTGGCGCTGCACGAGCTGGTGACAAACTCGGCCAAATACGGCGCGCTGTCGGTCCGCTCCGGACATCTCTCGGTCAAATGGACCATCGAGGATGAGCGCCTGGATCTGATCTGGATTGAAACCGGCGGTCCCTTGGTGCGCGCACCGACCTCGCGCGGCTTCGGCACGCGCAGCCTGATGGCCAGTGTGGAAAGCCAGCTCGGTGGGCGCGCCTCCTTCGACTGGCGTCCAGAGGGATTGGTGTGCCGGCTGGTCGTCCCGCTCCGCCCCGGCGCGACCCCGCCGGAGATCACGAGCCCTTGCGCAACGGCGGCTCCGGACGACGCACGACAACGGGCTGCGGGCTGACCGCCCCGGGTAGCTCAGGCCATGTCGCGCGAGATCCGGACCGGGATCGACTTGGCGGCGGGCACCTTGCTGCCCTCCGCATAGTGCCATAGCGGAATCAATCCGTTGCATTCGGGGTAGTAGGCCGCAACGCTGTAGCGCGGAATGTCGAACGCCACTGCCTGGAGCCCGCCCAGCGAGCGCTCCACGCCGTCATCGGCCTCGGTCGAGAGCCGAACCGGTTCGCCCTGCTTGATGCCCAGATCAGCCATGTCGCTCGCGTTCATGAAGACGATCTGACGGCCACCGGTGACGCCGCGAAAACGGTCGTCCTCGTTGTAGATGGTGGTGTTGAACTGGCCGTCGGCGCGCAAGGTCATCAGCTGATACACGCCATTGCCTTCCTCCGGCGGATTGAGCGCCGCCTTGGGCACGGTGAAGTTCGCCTTGCCGGTCGGCGTTTTCCATTTGCGTTCGCGGGCGCCAAGCGGCCGCGGAAAGCCGCCGGGCTCAAACAGGCGCTTGTTGAAGTCTTTGAACTGCTCGGGATAGGTCCGCTCGATCGCGTCTCTGACGCGCGCGTAGTCGCCAACCCAGGCATCCCAGTCGACGCGCGGATTTGGCTTCAGGGTGGCCTTGGCGAGACCGGCGACAATGGCTGGTTCGGACAACAGGGTCTCGGCGACGGGTTGGCGCTGCCCGCGCGAGCCGTGAATGCAGGTGGTGGAGTCCTCCATCGAGACCGCCTGATCTCCGCTGGCCTGCCGGTCGATTTCGATGCGGCCGAGGCACGGCAGCAGATAGGTCACCTCGCCTGCGACGATGTGGCTGCGATTGAGCTTGGTTGCGATCTGCACAGACAGCCGCAGCTTCGACCACGCCGGCTCCATCAGCGAACGTTCCGGGACGGCGCGCAGGAAGTTGCCGCCGAGACTGATGAAGCCCTTCACGTCGCCCTTGATGATGCCCTGGCAGGCATCCACCGTGCTGAGACCGTTCCATCGCGGCGGCTCGAAGGAATAGAGATCGGCCAGTTTGTCGAGTGGCACCAGCTTGGTCTTCTCGGAGATTCCCACGGTGCGCTGACCCTGCACGTTGGAATGGCCGCGGACAGGCGAGATGCCGGCCCCGGGCTTGCCCATATTGCCGCGCAACAGCAGGAGATTCACGATCATCTTGGCCGTCTCGACGCCATGCCGATGCTGCGTAATTCCCATGCCGTAATTGGCGATCACAGCGTGCGAGTTCGCGTAGACCTTGGCTGCCTCCAGAATAGCGGCGCGCTCGAGGCCGGAAGACCGCTCGATATCGCTCCACGACGCCTGCCGGCAGAAGGTCGCAAAGGCCTCGAAGCCGGACGTGTGCTGCTCGATGAAGGCGACATCCAGCACACGCGGGCTCTTCGTGGCGACCGCCGCGTCATCCGCCTCGATGACCGCCTTGCACAATCCGAGCAGCGTCGCCCCATCTCCGCCGACGCGCAGCTGATGATATTGCGTGCTGATCCGCGTCCCGCCGGTCAGCACCATCTGAATCGGGTTCTGCGGATCGGTGAAGCGCTCCAGCCCCCGCTCACGCAGCGGGTTGAAGGTGATGATGGGTACGCCGCGTTGCGCCGCCCGCTGCAACGGATGCAGCATGCGCGGCGAGTTCGTCGTCGTGTTCTGGCCGAAGAAAAATATGCAATCCGCTTTGTCGAAATCCTCCAGCAGCACCGTGCCGACGGGCACGCCGATCACCTCAGGCAGCGCTACCGACGTCGACTCGTGGCACATGTTGGAGCTGTCGGGAAAATTGTTGGTGCCGTACATCCGGCCGAACAGCTGATACATGTAGCTCGTCTCGAGCGAGGCCCGGCCCGACGTGTACATCACGACCGACCGTGGATCGAGCCTGTTCAACTCCGCCCCGATGTCGCGGAAGGCCTCGTCCCAGCTCACGGCAACATAGCGATCCGCCGCAGCGTCGTAGCGCATGGGATGAGCGAGACGCCCCTGCTCTTCGAGCTGATGATCCGACCAGCCTCGCAACTCTGTCAGACTGTGCCGAGCAAAGAACTCCAGTCCGACGGTCTTGCCGGTGATTTCCCACGCGGTCGCCTTGGCGCCATTCTCGCAAAATTCGAACGGGTGCGGCTTTGCCGGCTTGGCCCAGGAGCAGCTGACGCACATGAAGCCGCCCGGCTTGTTCTGTTTCAGCAGGATCTCGCTGCCGAGCAGCGTCACCTCCTCCTGCGTCAGGATGCTCGCGACCGCGTGCACCGACCCCCAACCGCCAGCCGGAGATTTGTAGTCCTGGATTTTTGCCTTCTCGCTCACGACGCATCTCCGCGGCCTGGTCAAAAGCGGCAAACCCGGGATGAGCAGCGAAGTTCCGATTCCTCACTGAACCTTGCGAGGCTATCATCGAAGTCACGCGGGCGAAGGGCCGAACATAGGAATTAGGAACGACCCAGCCCGCCGCGAGTCATGTCCGTGCCTCTGGCGGCGTTCCCCCATCTCGCTGGAGGCACTCCGTGTGGACTGCGGCCCAGCGTTCGACCCCTCGGGCGCTGGGCCTGTCCCTCCTGAGGTGGCCGGGATTTCTCCCGGCTTCCGATCTCAGCTTCAAGCCGCGCTGCGCTTGAGATGGCGGCCTTCCCTGACCTCCTCGATGATCTTGGCGCTGAAAGCTTCCAGATCGCCGGGATTGCGCGAGGTGATCACGCCTTGATCGACGACGACCTCCGCGTCCTGCCACTGCGCGCCGGCATTGGCAACGTCCGTCTTGATCGATTTGTACGACGTCATTTTGCGCCCCTTGGCGATGCCGGTCTCGCTCAGGAGCCACGGCGCATGACAGACCGCCGCGACGATCTTCTTGGCTTCGAAGATCTCCTTGATGAACCGCAGCGCCTTCGGCTCGAGCCGCAACAGATCCGGATTGATCTGGCCGCCCGGCAGCACGACGGCGTCGTAGTCCGCAGCAGAAGCCTGGTCCAACGTCTTGTCGACCTTGACGGGCCGTCCCCAATCCTTCTCATTCCATCCCTTGATCTCGCCCAGCGCGAGCGAGACGATCTCGACGGTCGCGCCCGCCTGCTTGAGGCGATCGCGGGGCACTTCGAGCTCGGATTGCTCGAACCCGTTGGTTGCGAGGATCGCGATCTTCTTTCCCTTGATATCCATTGAACTCTCCTGGCCATTCGCACCGCGGGCAACCTCCCGCTGGCGGGCATGTTCCACCTGGAAAGCGCGAGGACCGTCACAACTGGTCAATCGCTTGACGCTCTCCCGGGGGGTGGAACCAGCCCGCACGTGCCGCAGTTTGTTGGACGTCCCTGCCTTGAAATGGATGGGCGGCGTCGGGCGGCACGGCATCGCTGCGTCGGCGGATCGCAATCTGGAGGCGCTCGTGCCCTACGCATTGTTTGAGAATGACGAACAGATGACCCGCCCGTTTCGCACCGAGCGCGAGGTCTGGGAGGCCGCGGAACAGGCCGATCTCATCACGTTCGGCACGCATGGCGAGAAAATTCTGGACAACAATTTCGAGATCAAATCATGCGAGGCCACTCCGGAAGAGCTGACGGCCGTACCGCCGGACATCGTATTGCCCGAAGCTCACACGCCCCATGTTGGCGAGCGGCACGGGACCGCCGACCCACCTTTGCCCTCGCTGCCCAAGCCAAGGACGCGGACCTCCTCATGACCGGGCGCGGACCCGCCATGGCCGTCTCGGCGAGCTGAATACCGACGAGCAGCGGATCGCTCGACCTTGTCGCCGGAATGTCATGCGTGCCGGGCCCCTCTCTGTCTGGGAGGCAGCCTGCTCGCCTCTTCCAGCTTGAGCTGCTCGCGTTGTTGCCGCAGTCCCTCAAGCGTTCCCAACATCCGCTGCAACAGCGCTTCGGCCGCCGCCGCCGGCACGCCGGCCCGCCGCAATTGCACGATTTCGCGACGCTGCCGCCCGACCTGAAGGCGCAGACGGTCGATTTCGGCTCGAACCAGATCGAGATCGCGCATGGAGCCCCCCTCAGACGATGATCATTACACCATAGAACAAAATGGGAACATTCTGCAAGCTGGCGCATTGAGCCCGCCAAGAACGGCAGAGCCCCATGGCTGAACGGCTGCAGAAAGAACCCGAGGACTGGGGTTCCGGAGCCGATCCGATGACCGATGCCCACGCGTCCTGCTTGAAGACGCTCAGCGAGCAGGCCGGTCGCCCTGCCCCCACGCAAGCGGAGATGACGAAGGCTGAAGCGTCCGAACTGATCGATGAGATGAGACGCGCCGCGAGGTTGGATTGAGCTGGCCAAGTTCAAGTCATCGAGACGATGATTCGGCAGATCGGTATTCCGATGTTGCCGATGCCGGGCCTAGGCTGTCGCGAATCAGAAATCGGTCGTTTAGTCTTCGCGGCATTTCGCGGGAGTCCACCATGGTTGCGGACAGTGACAGCAAGGTTGCCTGGCATCGCGCCCAGCTCAAAAAGAATCGTGCTGCCTTGAAGCAGATTGAGACGGCGCGGTTCACGGTGGGCGAGAGCGCCGATGCGAAGGCGCTCGAACACACCAAGCGGCAGGTCGCGGAACTCCAGCTCAAGATACGCGAGTCCGAGCACCTCATTACCCAGCACGACAAACAAGTACGACGCCCGCTGGCGACCGACCTGAGAAGCCTCTCGAACGTCGCCTGGCGCAACTGGACCGGCAACGGCCCGCGCTGAGGACTCGCGCTGTCCTGCCCTTCAGTCGACGATTTTCTGATGCTCGGCTCCAGTCTCTTGCAGAACCGTGGACACATTCGACGGCTCTGATCTGTCAACCGCCGGCGCCCAGCGCTTCAGCCGCTCATCGCTTCGGCTGAGAGCATCGAGGTCGATGCGTCCTTGCGCCAGAGCCTCCTTGGCGCAGGCCAGCACGCGATGAAACTGGGTGCCGTCATAGGCCACCAGCAACAGATCGGCACCGCCGTTCAGAGCCTCCACGACAGCTTTGCAGAGATCGCGGCCGTAGATCGCCCCCATCACGAGATCATCCGTCACAATCACACCCTGATAGTTCCAGCGGCCGCGAATGAGTCCCTCGAGCACGGCTTTGGAATGTGAGGCAGGCCGCTCCGGATCGACCGCATCGACCGTCACGTGACCGACCATCATCGCCGCGTGCGAGCCCTGCAGCACCTGTCGAAATGGCCGCCAATCCGACCGTTCCAGGACATCTGCCGGTGTGCCGAGCTGTGCCGAGAAATGATGCGTATCGGCTGCGACGCGACCCAGACCAGGGAAATGCTTGATGGCCGCGCGGACACCGCTAGCTTCCAGGCCACGGACGTAGCCGAGCGCAATGTCGCCAACCACCGCGGGATCGTTGGAGATCGCGCGGCGGCCGATCAAGGTGTGAAAGTCCAGTCGATTGCGTGTCCAGCTCGGGCGAAGGTCGACGACAGGCGCCAGGTTGAAGGTGATGCCGGCAGCCGCGAGCGCCTCACCTTGGGCGCGCCCCATCGCGAACGCATCCTGCGCGCGCCGCGAGGCCGGCAGATCGGCCAGCGTGGCGAGGCCGGGCATGTTCGGCAGTGTCGGAGACAGGTGCGCGACGGAGCCTCCCTCCTGATCCGCCGCGACCAGCAGGGACGGCAGCCCGGCACTCCGGCGCGCGTCCTGCAACCGCGCGATCTCGGCACGGAGTTGCGGCTCGGTCCGGCCACGGACGTTGTGGTGAGTGACATAGACTCCCGCGATCAACCCCTGCCGCGCCAACGCGGCTGCGTCGCCCACGGCCGTGTAGCCGACGATGAAATGCCGGCCGAGCAGACGCGCCACGTCCGGGGGCGTGCGGAACGTCTCGTACTTGCGCCAGGCAAACATGAACTGCGTCGACGTCAGCATGATCAGCGGAACGCACCATGCCAGCACGAGCGCGCGTCCGGCGGCCCCCTGCCGCCACCGGCCGCCGAGCATCAGCAGCAGCGGGACAGCAAGCCCGATGAGGAGCAGGGCCACATGGCCGCTGCCCCGCAGCCGAACCAGATAGGGCTCGTTGCTGTTCAGCGTGACGAAAATGAAGAGCAGAGCAAGGATCCAGAGAACCGCGGTCCTGATACGTCCAAGCATGTGTGCAGCCGATCATCCCAGGGGAAAGACGGCCATTGCGTAACAATCACGTTTCGCCCGCGCCAGCAGCAGAATCGCGTCTGCACCAAATCTGCAAACAAATCCTGAAATGCTGCAGATCCCCTCGTGAGCCGCTGCATAGGCAGGCGTCATGCTGGGCTCATCGGCTTGTGCCTTCCGGCCCGAGCGATGACCCAAACCAAGGATTCCTCCATGACCACCCTTGCCGAGCCGACGGCTGCACCCGTCGCGCCCGATTCCATGTGGCTCAAATTCGCCCTCGCTGCAGGCCTCGTCGGCCTCGCCGATCCGCTGCTGTACGACGGCCGGCCGATTGGCCTGGCATTCCCGCTGTTTTTCGCCGCGCTCGCCTCCGCCAGCGTTCTTGCCAACCTCGCCAAGACCAATCGAGGCCGTCTGGTCGGAGCCGCAGTTCTCTTCGGTGCCGGCCTGGCTCCCGCCATCGAGGAACTGAACCTGCTTTCTTTTCCTGTCCTGCTGCTCACGACGCTGTCGGCCGTCGCGCTGGCGACCAACCGATCCGCGCGCGGCTTCCGGCTTCCGCTGACCGCCGCACGGCAATTGCTGCTCATCGGACCGTTTCGGCTGATACCGGATGCGATCGTGACGCTACGCACGAACATGGTCATGCGAACTCTCCTTGTCTGGAGCATCCCGCTGGCACTCGGTTGCGTGTTCCTGGCTCTGTTCGCGGCAGCCAATCCGGTCATTGAGCGCTGGTTCGCCGTTCTCAGTCCCGAGCAGGTCGCTTCCCAACTCACGATGGGGCGCGCGATCTTCTGGCTCGTCACGTTGTCCATGGTCTGGCCGTTCATCAATCTTCGCTGGCGCGAGCGGACCAAGACTTGGAGCTCGCCGATCGAAAGCGAACCCGATCAGCCGTCAATCCTGGCGACCGTGCTCGGCCCTGAAACGGTGCTTCGGGCGCTGATCCTGTTCAACATCCTGTTTGCTCTCCAGACGGCGCTCGACGGCGCCTATCTGTGGGGACATGCCGCGCTTCCGGACGGCATGACCTATGCGGCCTATGCGCACCGGGGCGCCTATCCCTTGATCGTCACAGCGCTGCTCGCGGCGGCCTTCGTCATCGTCGCCGTCCGCTCCGAGACCACGGCAAACGAGTCGCGATTGGTCCGGCCGCTGGTCTATCTCTGGGTGGCACAGAACGTGATGCTGGTCGTATCCTCGATCCAACGGCTTCACATGTATATCGAGACTTATGCTCTGACCTATTGGCGGATCGCGGCCTTGATATGGATGATCCTGGTTGCGATCGGCCTGATCCTCATCGTGCTCAGGATCGCTCTCGCCAAGTCCAACGCGTGGCTCGTCCGCATGAACATCCTGGTGCTCTCGGCGACCATTTACGGCTGTGCACTGATCAATTTCGACCGGCCGATCGCAGACTTCAATGTCTCCCATAGTCGTGAGGCGGGGCAGAGCGGCCCTCTCATCGACGGCTCCTATCTCGTCTGGCTCGGGCCAGAGGCGCTGCCGGCCATCGAGCGGGCGATGCTGTTGCGACCGACGGACCGGGGACTGGCGAGCGACCGCGATCGGCTCCTCGCGCAACAGCAAAGCAGCATGGCGTCCTGGCGATCCTGGAGTTTTCGCGGCTGGCGCCTGCAGCGCTATCTCGATACACATCCCGTGTCGCAGAAACCAAGCTGATGCCTCGCCGCGGAGGAAAGCACGTGTCTCCCCGAATCCTCATCGTCGACGACGACCCGCATATCCGCGAGGTCCTGCGCGTGGCCTTGAGCAAGGCCGGCATGGCGGTCAAGGAAGCCGCCGACGGCCGCGCCGCGCTGGCCAGGTTCGCCGAAGACCGTCCGGACCTGATCGTGCTCGACGTCGGCATGCCGGAGTACGACGGCCTCGAGGTCTGCCGGCGGATTCGCCGGACCTCGCAGGTGCCGATCCTGTTCCTGTCGGCGCGCGACGAGGAGATCGACCGTATTCTCGGGCTCGAGATCGGCGGCGACGACTACGTGACCAAGCCGTTCAGTCCGCGCGAGCTCGTCGCCCGCGTCAACGTCATTCTCCGCAGGGTCTCATCCGGTGGGGCGGATCGTGCGCCCGAACCGGAGGAGCTGGCGCATGGCAGGCTTCGTCTCGACCCGCAGCAGCATCTGGCGCGCTTCGGCGACGCGCCGCTGACACTTACCGCCCTGGAATTCAGCATCCTGCGCACGCTGATGACGCGCCCTGCCGTCGTGTTCAGCCGCGAGCAGATCATGAGCGCCGCCTATCAGCTCAACATCCAGGTTTCCGACCGCACCATCGACAGCCACATCCGCAACATCAGGGCCAAGCTGGCAGCCGCGCATTGCGAGGACGCCATCGAGACGGTGCATGGCGTCGGCTTCCGGCTCGGCCGCTGCGGCGCCCCATGATCGCGCCCAAGCCCAAGGCAAAATGGCGGCCGTCGCTGGGACAGATCGTCTTCGGCGTTCTGGCGCTGGTCGGCACCTTGCCGCTGGTCGGGCTGTTCTTCTTTCGCATCTATGACAACCAGCTGATCCGCCAGACCCAGGCGGAGCTGATCGCGCAGAGCCGCGTGCTGGCGGCGGTCTTTGCCGAGGAGGTTTCCGCGCGCCTTGCCGCCGGCGTGCCGCTCGGCGCCGAGATCCCGCCCGAGTCACGTCCAGATGCCTCCGACGAGGTGACGCCGATTCGCCCCCTGCTCGATCTCCTGGCCAACGATCTGTTCGTCCGCCGGCCCGACGCACGCGATGCGGTCCATCCTGCGGATCCGGCCTACGTCGCGATCGGCGCGCGCCTGCTGCCGATCGTCAGGGAGACGCAGAAGGTCACCTTGGCCGGGTATCGCGTGCTCGATCCCCAGGGCGTCGTGATCGCCGGCCGCGACGAGATGGGCAAATCCCTCGCCCATATCGACGAGGTGGCCGCCGCCCTGAAGGGACGCTACAGCGCCGCGCTCCGCATCCGCATTCCCGACAAGGCCCCACCACCGATCTATTCGATCAGCCGCGGCGTCGGCGTCCATGTGTTCTCGGCCATGCCCGTGATCGTCGACGATCACGTCGCCGGGGTCATCTATACCTCGCGCACGCCGCGCAACATCTTCGAGCATCTCTATCAGGAGCGCGGCAAGTTCATCGCGGCCGGCTCCACCATTGTCCTCACGACGCTGCTGGTCGGCCTCATCGTGGCGCGCACGATCACGCGCCCGATGCGCGAGCTGGTCGATCGCGCCGGCCGGATCGGACGCAACGATCCCGCAGGCTTCCGTCCGCTCGCCCATTACGGCACCCGCGACTTCGCGGAGCTCGCCGAGCACTTCTTCGCCATGGCCGAGCAACTGGCGCAACGCTCCAACTACAT
The DNA here is from genome assembly GCF_051168215.1 of Bradyrhizobium sp. HKCCYLRH2015. Classification (NCBI taxonomy): domain Bacteria; kingdom Pseudomonadati; phylum Pseudomonadota; class Alphaproteobacteria; order Hyphomicrobiales; family Nitrobacteraceae; genus Bradyrhizobium; species Bradyrhizobium sp. HKCCYLRH2015. Next base: position 466,879 of record NZ_JBNPUO010000004.1, read on the forward strand.
CAGGAGCTTTTCCGCGCATCTGACCCACGAACTCAAATCACCGCTCACCTCGATCAAGGGCGCAGCCGAGCTGCTGCTCGACTCTCTGGCCAGCCCTTCTGAGACCTTGACGCGCGCCGAGCAGGAGACGTTCCTCACCAACATCCTTGGCGACGCCGACCGCCTCGCGGCACTGGCCCAGCGCTTGCGCGAGCTGGCACGGGCGGAGACGGTGTCGGCGGTCGAGGCCGGTAGCATCGCCGAGGCCGTCGGCACGCTGCGATCGCGTTTCCCGTCGGTTGTCATCGAGACATCAGGGCCGGTCGAACGTAGCACGACATTGCCGAACGAAACCGTGCTCATCGTGCTCACGCATCTCGTCGACAACGCCGTCCGGCATGGCGCCCTGCGCATCCGCCTCGAGGCCGAGGAGAGCAAGGAGATGCTGATCGTCATCGCCAGCAATGACGGCGATCCGATCTCGCCTGACAACCGCGACCGCATCTTCGACGCCTTCTTCACGACCCGGCGCGACAGCGGCGGTACCGGCATGGGGCTGGCGATCGTGCGCGCCATCATGGCAAACCATGGCGGCGAGATCTCGCTGCGGCCGAGCGAGACCGGTGTCGCATTCGTGCTGCGGCTACCGATCGAATGCAGACGCGGGACGCCGACTTAAGATAGCGTGCTCTCTGCGGCGCCACGTCAAAGTTGCTTCCGGTCGCTCAATCGCCGCCGGCAATCCCCACCACATTCAGGGCCTTGTCGACGAAGGTCTTCTCTCATTCGTTCGTATACGAGCAATGTATGCCACGGTGCCGCCGGCTGCATGGGCCGCACGAGAATGCCGCAGAACTGCATGGCAATTCGCAAATGACTTGGACCCGCGATCCGCGTAATCTTCGCCCCGATTGCACCATCGGCCAGCGTCCCGCTTGGCCTTCGGGAGACCTTGATGAATTCGAGCCGTTTCGAGATCAGCCGCCGGACCGCCCTCCTGACCTCCGCTGCCATCGCAGCGAACGTGGTCAATCCATTCCGCGCCTTCGCCCAGGAGACGCCGCGCAAGGGTGGCGTGTTCAACGTTCACTACGGCGCCGAGCAGCGCCAGCTCAATCCGAGCCTCCAGGCTTCGACCGGTGTCTACATCATCGGCGGCAAGATCCAGGAGAACCTCGTCGACCTCGACGCCAATGGCCAGCCGGTCGGCGTGCTGGCCGAGAGCTGGGAGGCGACGCCGGACGGCAAGACCGTCACTTTCAAGCTGCGCAAGGGCATCACCTGGCATGACGGCAAGCCGTTCACGTCGGAGGACGTTGCCTTCACCGCGATGAACATGTGGAAGAAGATCCTCAACTACGGATCGACCCTGCAGTTGTTCCTGACTGCGGTCGACACGCCAGATCCGCAAACCGCGATCTTCCGCTACGAGCGGCCGATGCCGCTCAACCTGCTGCTGCGCGCCCTGCCCGATCTCGGCTACGTCTCGGCCAAGCACATCTACGAGAGCGGCGACATCAGGCAGAACCCCGCCAACCTCGCCCCCATCGGCACTGGTCCGTTCAAATTCGTGAAGTACGAGCGCGGCCAGTATATCATCGCCGAGCGCAATGCCGACTACTGGCGGCCGAACGCACCCTATCTCGACCGCATCGTGTGGAAGGTGATTACCGACCGTGCCGCGGCGGCGGCGCAGATGGAGGCTGGCGAGCTGCACTACAGCCCGTTCTCGGGCCTGACGATCTCCGACATGGCGCGGCTCGGCAAGGACAAGCGTTTCATCGTGTCCACCAAGGGCAATGAGGGCAACGCGCGCACCAACACGCTCGAGTTCAACGTCCGCCGCAAGGAGCTGGCGGACGTGAAGGTCCGCCGTGCCATCGCGCATGCGATCAACGTTCCCTTCTTCATCGAGAACTTCCTCGGCGATTTCGCCAAGCTGGGCACCGGTCCGATCCCGTCGACCTCGACCGACTTCTACCCCGGCGCCAATACGCCGCAATATCCCTACGACAAGGCCAAGGCGGCGGCGCTCCTGGACGAAGCCGGCTACAAGCCCGGCGCCGGCGGAACCCGCTTCTCGCTGCGGCTGCTGCCTGCGCCGTGGGGTGAGGACATCTCGCTGTGGTCGACCTTCCTTCAGCAGTCGCTTGGCGAGGTCGGCATCGCGATCGAGATCGTGCGCAACGATGGCGGCGGCTTTCTCAAGCAGGTCTATGACGAGCACGCCTTCGATCTCGCGACCGGCTGGCACCAGTACCGCAACGACCCCGCGGTTTCGACCACGGTCTGGTATCGCTCCGGCCAGCCCAAGGGCGCGCCGTGGACCAATCAGTGGGGTTGGGACGATCCCAAGATCGACAAGATCATCGATGACGCGGCGACCGAGGTCGATCCGGCCAAGCGCAAGGCGCTCTATGCCGATTTCGTGCGCGAGGCCAATACCGAGCTGCCGGTGTGGATGCCGATCGAGCAGATCTTCGTCACCGTGATCACGGCCAAGGCGCGCAACCACTCGAACACGCCGCGCTGGGGATCGTCGAGCTGGCACGATCTGTGGCTTTCCGCCTGAGCCGGAATCCGTCAGGATGAGGCCATGCGCATCTTGAGCCTTGCGGGGCGGCGGCTCGCCGCCTCGATCCCCACCCTGTTCCTGATCCTGATCGGCGTCTTCCTGCTGCTGCAACTCGCGCCCGGCGATACGGTCGACGCGATGATGGCGCAGATGGGCGGCGGCGATGCCGCCACCGCTCGCGAGTTGCGTCGCTTCTATGGACTGGACCTGTCGGTCCCGATGCAGCTCGCCAATTATCTGTGGCGGCTGGTGCGTCTCGATCTCGGGTTCTCCGCGATCTACGGCAAGCCCGTCGCTGCCGTGATCCTGGAGCGGCTGCCACCGACGCTGCTGCTGATGACATCGGCGCTGTCCTTTGCCTTCTCCTTCGGTCTTGTTTTCGGGGTGATCGCCGCGCGCGGCGTCAACCGCTGGCCGGATACGCTGATCTCCACGGTGGGCCTGATCTTCTATGCCACCCCGTCGTTCTGGTTCGGACTGATGGCCATCGTCGTGTTCTCGATCTACCTGCAGTGGCTGCCCGCCGGCGGCTTCGAGGATATCGGCGCGGTCACGACCGGCGTCTGGCGCGTGCTCGATATCGCACGACACCTGGTGTTGCCGTCCTTGACACTCGGCCTGATCTTCCTCGCCATCTATCTCCGCATCATGCGCGCCTCCATGCTCGAGGTCCTGAACCTCGATTTCGTCCGCACCGCGCGCGCCAAGGGCCTCGACGAGACCCGCATCGTCACCCGCCACGTGCTGCGCAACGCGCTGCTGCCGATGGTGACGCTGATCGGACTCCAGGCCGGCACGATGCTCGGCGGCTCCGTGGTGGTCGAGACGGTGTTCTCGCTGCCCGGCCTCGGACGTCTCGCTTATGAGTCGGTCGTCCAGCGCGACCTCAACACCCTGCTCGGCATCGTCTTCGTCTCGGCGCTGCTCGTGATCGCCGTCAACTTCGTGACCGATCTGCTTTACGCGCGGCTCGATCCGCGCATCACGGCGGAGAGCTAGCGCATGGACGCGGTCAAACGCTATTTCCGCAGTCCCGCTGCCGTCCTGGGCCTCGTGCTCCTGCTGATCGTCATCGGCATGGCGCTCAGCGCCGGCTATTTCTATCCACGCGATCCGCTCGCGCTCGCCGGCCGGCCCCTGATCTGGCCGCTCGCCAATCCGCGCTTCCTGCTCGGCACCGACAATTCCGGCCGCGACATCGCCGCCCAGATCTTCTACGGCGCCCGCATCTCGCTCCTGATCGGCGGCGTCGCCACGCTCATTGCCGTGGCGATCGGCGTGTTGGTCGGTGCGCTCGCGGGCTACTACGGCGGCTGGGTCGACAACATCCTGATGCGCATCACCGAAGCCTTCCAGACGCTGCCGAACTTCGTCCTGCTGCTGGTCCTGGTCGCGGTGTTCGGCTCGACTTTGACGACGGTGACGATTGCCGTCGGCATCGTCTCCTGGCCGGCACCGGCCCGGCTGACACGGGCGGAGTTCCTGTCGCTGCGCAGCCGCGAATTCGTCCAGGCCGGCCGCACCCTCGGCATGCGCGACACCCAGCTGATCCTGCGCGAGATCCTGCCGAACGCGCTGCCGCCGGTGATCGTCTATGCCGGTGTCGTGATGGCGGTCGCGATCCTCTTGGAGAGCGCGCTCGCCTTCCTACGGCTGTCCGACGCCAATGTCGCCTCCTGGGGCAACCTGATCGGGCTCGGGCGCGACGTGCTGCGCGTGCAGTGGTACGTCTCCGCGATCCCGGGCGTCGCCATTCTCGTCACTGTGCTCGCGGTGTCGCTGGTCGGCCAGGGGCTCAATGACGCACTGAATCCCCGGCTGAAACAGCGATGAGTCCCGCACAGCCCATTCTGACCGTCGACCGCCTCAGCGTGCGTTTGCCGAAGGGCGCCGACCGCACGCATGCGATCTCCGAGGTCTCGCTTTCGGTCGCCGAGAACGAAATCGTCTGCATCGTCGGAGAATCCGGCTCCGGCAAGTCGATGATGGCCAATGCCATCATGCGGCTGTTGCCCGACGGTGTGGGCACCGACGGCGGACGCATCCTGTTTGCCGGGCGCGATCTCTGCACCGCCACGGCGGCAGAGATGCGCAGCATGCGTGGCGCCGAGGTCGCGATGGTGTTCCAGGAGCCGATGACCGCGCTCAATCCGTTGCGCACGATCGGCGACCAGATCGGCGAGGTGCTGGACATCCATACCGATCTGTCGAAAGCCGAGATCAAATCGCGCGTGCTGTCGCTCCTGTCCGACGTCAACATTCCCGATCCGCCGCGCGCGGCGAAGGCCTATCCGCACGAGCTGTCCGGCGGCCAGCGCCAGCGCGCCATGATCGCCATGGCCTTGGCGCTTGATCCGAAGCTGCTGATCGCCGACGAGCCGACGACGGCGCTCGACGTCACGACGCAGGCCCAGATCCTCAAGCTCATCCGAGAGCTGCAGCAGCGGCGCAGGACGGCGGTGCTGTTCATCACGCATGACTTCGGGGTCGTCGCCGAGATCGCCGACCGCGTCGTCGTGATGCAGCATGGCAGCGTCGTCGAACAGGGCGCGGCGGCGGATGTCCTGCAACGGCCGCAGCATGACTACACCAGGCAACTGATCGCTGCGGTGCCACCCGTGGCGGCCCCTCCGGCACGCAGATTATCGGACCAGATGATCCTCGCCATCTCCGGTATCTCGAAGACCTATCGCACCGGCGGCTTCCTCGGCCGCGGCGAGCGCACTACCCATGCAATCAGGGACGTTTCGCTTTCACTGCCGAAGGGGGCAACGCTCGGCATCGTCGGCGAGTCCGGCTCCGGCAAATCCACCCTCGCCCGCTGCATCATTCGCCTGATCGATCCCGACACAGGAACGATCCTGCTCGACGGCGAGGACTGGGCACGCCTCTCGCGCAGCGAGGTCAGAAACAGAACCCAGCAGATGCAGATGGTGTTTCAGGACCCGTTCGCCTCGTTGAATCCGCGGCGCAAGGCGGTCGAGCTGGTGGCGCAGGGACCGATCGTGCACGGCACCGCGCGAGCGCAGGCGCTGACCGAGGCGCGCGAGCTGTTCAGCCTGGTGGGGCTCGACCCGTCCGCCGCCGACCGCTTTCCGCATGAGTTCTCCGGAGGTCAGCGCCAGCGCATCGGGCTTGCGCGCGCGCTGGCGCTGAAGCCCAAGGTGCTGGTCGCGGACGAGCCGGTGTCCGCGCTCGACGTCTCCGTTCAGGCGCAGGTGTTGAAGCTGCTGACCAGCCTGCGCGAACGGCTCGACCTGTCGATCATCTTCATCACGCACGACCTGCGGGTCGCAGCCCAGATCTGCGATCTGGTCGCGGTCATGAAGGACGGCGTCGTCGTCGAGCATGGGCCCACGCACGACGTGTTCGGCAACCCGCAGCATGCCTATACGCAGGCGCTGCTGGAGGCCATTCCGGGCGGCGACTTCGCCCGGACCCAACATCCCACGTATTAGCCGATCTCGCGCGCGTCGCGGTACCGGTACAGGAGCAGCATCAGTGGCGCGAATGGACGCAGCAGGGCGTGCGCCGGAATGGTGACCGGCTCCGTGAACGGCAAGGCCAGCTCGTTCGCGGGCACGCCGCGCACCGCCTTCGCAAGCTCCGCACCAAGGGGGATCGTCAGTGCGACTGCCCGGCCGTTGCAACCGGTCCAGCCATAGGCATCGGGACCGAGGCGGTGAATTCGCGGCATGTAGTCCGTGGTCATGCCGACATAGCCATTCCAGACATAGTCGAACCGGACCTCGCCGATCTGCGGCCACAGGCGCTGCAGGCGCTCGGCGACCCTCGCCTTCAGCCGCTCGGACTTGTTGCCGGGACCGATCACGGCGCCGCCCGTCACCAGGCGGTTGCGCGCATCGTAGCGGGCGAAATAGAGCTCACCATGAGTATCGGACATCGCCTGCCGCGCCGGGATGATGGTCTTCCGCACATTGTCCGACAGCGGCTGCGTCGCCATCTGCCAGGACAGCACCGGCATCACCTCATGCGCGATCTCGGGTGCGAGAGCCTTGGAGAACTCGCCGCTATAGGCATTGCTCGCCAGCACCAGCGCGCGCGCCGACACCTCGCCTTGCGTGGTGCGGACGATCCAACGATTCCCGCGCCGCTCGAAATCGATCGCCGGCGAGCGCGCATAGATGCGGCCCCCCAGGCTCAGCACGGTTCGCGCCAGCCCGCGCGCGAGCGCCAGCGGATTGATGTGACCGCCGGTCCTGTTCCAGAAGCCCCCATGCCATGCATCCGAGCCGAGCATGTCGCGCGTCTGGTCGCGTGACAGCAGCTCGACTTCCGCGCCGAACTTCGACCACTGCTTGAACCTGCGCTCGGCGATCTTGATGCGGCCGGGCGTATGCACCGGCTGGACCCAGCCGGCCTGCTCATGCTCGGCGTCGATGCCGTAGCGCCTGACGGTCTCGAACAGCGCTGAGGCACTGTCGCGCAGCATCGCAACGAAGCGCTCGCCGGCGGCGCCGTGACGGGCGATGAGATCCTCGGGATCCGGGCGCGACAGTGTCGGGATCACCTGGCCGTTGTTCCGACCCGAGGCGCCCCAGCCCGGCTCCATGGCTTCGACGATCGCGACATCGACACCGGCCTCGCGCAGATGCAGCGCCGTCGACAATCCGGTGAAGCCGCCGCCGATGATCACGACATCGGCCTGCACACTGCCCTGAAGCTCGGACAGGTCAGGTCCAGACGGGGTCTGCGCAGCCCACAAGGACGGCGGCCATTGAACGTTTTCCATCGTCATGCTCATCGTGAACAGCTCATCCCTGCTGATCGACCGCCCTCCAGGAAGACGGTCTTGCCTTGCGCCGAGCGCCCATCCGCGCCGGTTGCGGCGCATGGGTCGATTGGGCATAGTTCGGCCGCCAATATGCCAACTTCGCTGCAAGGAGACAAACGCGTGGCCCTCAAGAATGTCATCGGTATCGATCACGCGGTCGTCGTGGTGAAGGATCTCGACACGGCGGCGGAGACCTGGAAGCGGCTGGGCTTCACGCTGTCTCCGCGCGGGACGCACAGCGCCAAGATGGGGTCTGGCAATTACACCATCATGCTCGATCCTGATTACATCGAGCTGCTCGGCATCCTCGCCGAGACCGACCACAACGTTCCGACCCGCAATTTCCTCGCCCAGCGCGGCGAAGGCATCGAGCGCATCGCCTTCACCGCGATCGACTCGGCGGCCGGCGCCGAGGAAATCCGCGCCAAGGGTTTTGAGCCGATTGGCCCGATCGATTTCGAACGGCCGGTGCCCCTGCCCGACGGCTCCATCTCGGCAGCGAAATTCCGGGTGTTTCAATGGCCGGTCGCGGAGGCTCCGGGCGGCCTGCGCATCTTCGCATGCCAGCACAAGACGCGCGAGACGGTCTGGATCCCGGAATTGATGCGCCATGCCAACGCCGCCAAGCAGCTGAGGCAGGCCCTGATCGTGACGCCGGATCCGACCAAGGACGCAGCCCATCTGTCGCGCCTGATCGATCGCGACGGGCGAGCCGAGGCCGACGGCGCCGTGACCGTGACCTCGGGCGGCGATCGCGCCGATTTCGTGTTCCTGACCGGGGAGCAGCTCGCAGCGCGTTATCCCGGCGTGTCGCTCGCCGGCTTGCCGGAGCGCGGCGGCGCCGGCCTGGTGCTGGCTTCACATGATCTCGCAACGACGGAAAAGGCGCTTGGCGCGGCGGCGGTGCGCAGCGGCGCGAGCCTCGTTGTTCCGCCGGCGTCAGCGACGGGCACCCTGCTCAGCTTCGTGGCCGGCTAGACTTTCGCGAGGCGGCCACGGGCCGTGGCTGCCTCGATGTCATTCGGCCGGCTGGAACATCGCCGGCCGGCCGCGCTGGCTGTCGAGCCATCCGGCGAGACGATCCATGAGTCCGCCGCGGGTCTCCGAAGGTTGCGCCGACGACACGAACGGATCGCAATGACACTTCGCGCCGGCCGCGCGTGACATCTTCGCGACCGCCTCAGTCATGGCCGGCGCGCCGCAGGTGTAGACGACGTCGTTGGGCGTGAGCTCCGGCATGTGTTCGGTCGGCCGGCCGCTGCGAATCGCGGGCGAGACGTTCTGCGGCTCCGACACGATCGGAATGATCTTCACGTTCGGGAAGCGCGCCAGGCGGCACAACGCCTGATGCATGTAGAACGACTGCAAGGTGCGCGACACGACGATGAAGACGATCTCGCGCTTCGGATTCTCGGTGATGGCGGCGACAGCGATCGCCCACATCGGCGCGAAGCCGGTGCCGCTCGCCACCAGGATGATCCGGCCGCGATGCTTCTGTCGGAAGAACGCGGTGCCCAGCGGCGCCGTCAGCTTGACGCGATGGCCGACCTGGATGTCGCGGCCGAGCGCCGACGACACCAGGCCATCCTTCAGGATGCGGATGTGCAGATACAGCAAATGGCTGTCGGGCGCGCCGACCATCGGATAGGTCGGGCTGTAGCAGCGGGTCGGAAAACCGCGGTACTGGACCTTGGCGTATTGCCCGGGGAAGAATCGCAGCGGCTTCGGCATCTCGAGGGTGACGCCGACGACGTCGGGCGCGAGCCGCACGAGATCGCCCACCTCGCAATTCATCGTCACCGTATCCGGCACGGGCTCGGTGATGATCTTGAGGTCGGACACGACACGCGCCTGGCACGCATGCGCCATGTCGCCTTCCATCCCGCCGAACAGCTTGCCGTCGACGACCGTTACCTTGCAGGAGCCGCAGATTCCGCTGCGGCAGTCATGGGGCAGATCCACGCCACTGTTGATGGCGCCGTCGAGCAGGATATCGCCCACATTCGCGTAGAACGTTTCCCTGTTGTACTGGATTTTGCAAATCTTACCCATCACTGCACCTCAAGTCGCATCGGCCGGATCTGCCTCGTATGTCGGATCTGGGTGTGGTCGAACGCAGCGACTCGCATGAAGACACCGTTCTTGATCGGGACGTCGTACTTGCTTTTCGTGTCCATTTTGCGGGCAATTTCGAGCGTCCAGTGGCCCGCGGCCCAACGCGCTGCGCAACGGATGTCCGCGCGATCGCCGGTGAACTCGCCGCTGACGAGCACACCGGGCACGACGGTCCCGATCGGCGTCTGGGCATCCGCCTCGGCCGAATACGGCACCGATTCGGCCTCGGTCATGAACCAGCGTGCGCCTTCGCTCTCGCCGATGTTCGGATCGAGATTGATCTCGCCCATCGCCGCGGTCATCGCGGCGACGTCCTTCGGAAGGCGCTTCGGTCTCACGCCCCGATTCCCCAGTCTTGCGGCCTCCCTGTCGATCACGAAATTGTCGGAATAGTTCGCGGTCCCCGGATCCGGTGCGAACCCGCCCTTGTAGGGCGTGAGTCCCTTGACCTGATCCGGCGTGGGTTCTGCAGGCGGACCGAAATGATCATCATCCATCCATCCGGTCGGGCCGCCGCTCGTCGCCTTCCACAGCCAGGCGTCGGCATAGAGATTCGGCGCCGGCGTATAGTGGATGCCGCGACCCGACAGCGTCGGCGGCTTGTCCGGCATCGGCTGCGAGCTCATGTGAAAGGTTCGGTCCGCGGCCAGGGTGATCGGCAGCGTCGTGAACAACAGCGAGAACTTGTCCTCGTTGAAGTCGTTCTCGTCGCCCTTGTCGAATCCGTTCTGCAGCAGATGCCAGCCGTCGGCCTTCTTGATCAGCGGCAACTGCTTCAGCGACCGCGTCGGGTCCTCCCAGATGACGAGGAAATACACCCACGTGCCGTCATGCGCGGCCTTGATCCAGACGCGCGATTCGCCGGTACCGTCGAAATTGTCGCCCTGGTTGGTCGTCACCATGTGCGGCTGGATGTTGCGCCAGACACGATCCGACGAATCGCCGTCAAGCGTCGGCGCATCCGATGTCGCGATTCGGTACACCGTGACGGTGTCCTCGGCGTAGTAGTCGGCGGCGAACATCGCCGAGCCGATCACAATGGCTGCGGCGATCGCGACCATGAACGGGTTGGACTGGAAGCTCGGATTGCGGCGACGGGAGTTGCCCTTGGCAGGTGCCGGCGGCGGACGCATGCGGCCTGGCGGCACCCGCGGTTCGGAGCGCGCCCGCAGCGGCTCCTCCATGCGCCGCGGCGCCGGCATCGGCTCACGCGCTGCAGGCCGCGCGGCCGGCGCAGGCCGCTTCGGAGGCGCCTCCGCCTCCTCCAGCTTTTCCGACTGCTCGACCAGCATCGTGAGCAGTTCGACGGGATCGAGCTTCGGCGGCGGCGGCGGCAAGGGCGCCGGCCGGAACACGCGATAGAGCTGCATCTTTCCGCCGATGCTGAAATGAACCAGGACGTGCAGCACCACGAAGGCCGGGATCACCCAGGTCGCGTACCAGTGGATCATCATGGTGACGTAGCCGGAGGCCACGCCGAAGAAGAGCATGCCTCCGGTGACGATCAGGATCGCCATGGAGATGAAAAGCACCCAGTGCAGCATCACACTGATCGAGCCCAGCCGCGCCGGCCGGCGGCCGAGCAGGCCCTTGAAGCGCATCTTGTCGATGGTGACGCGGCGACCGAGCCCCGACTTCGAGATATAAATCATGTAGGCGACGGCGACGCTCGCAAGCACGACCCCAGCCGGCATGTGCCAGGTCCAGGTCCGGTGCCGGGGCAGCAGCCAGTCGAGATTGTTGGCGATCCACGCGTGTCCAGGCGCTTCGGTCGCCATGCGAAGCCCCGTCAAGAACGCGATCACAGTGGCCCCAACCAGGGTCCAGTGCAGGATGATCGTTCCATAGTCGGTCTTGCGGATCTTCATGCGTGCGCCTCCAGAGCTGCGCGCACGCGATCGGCGCGATTTACCGCCGACCTGGCGACCGTATTTCGTCTCAGCGGACCGATCCGGCGCAGGATGATGAAGTATTCACTCCTGCGGGCCGCCCCTCGACCCGAATCCATTCCCGCATCACGCGTCTCGATGGTGATGTCGTTCAGCAACTTTGTCGTCCCCCGGATACGCTTTACTAAGTGAGCAACTTCGTCCGACTTCGGCGTTACGGCGCCGTTCTGCACCCAATCGTTGCCCCGCTACGCTTGAGCGTGACCGGTTGGATCACGCCTATGGTTGATCAACTGCCGTGGCCCGAGCCGGTGACGAGTTGCTCGGATTGCACGCGGACTGATCTGCTTGGTCCTCCCTGGAGCTGATGTTGATCTCGTGCGCCCGATGCTTGACGGGTCACTGGTTCCACAGCGGCCGCACGTTCGATGATAGAACACATCGTCGGCCGCCATGCCTGGCCGAGCTGATTGCACGTCCTGGATTGGTGCGCGGGGCCGCATGTCCTCGTGTTGCCGCCGCCATCATGATCGTTCTCCGCACCATCATCGAATACCGCATGATCGAGATGACAACGCCTGTGCGTTGCACCGCAGGAAGATTTATTCGGCTTCGTGGCGTCATTCGGCCCGGACCGCGACCAATGAGTACGGAACCAAGGTGATAGACGGACGAATGTGTGACGCGCGTCGCGTGCCGATGGCTGTTATCACGCTGCAACCATCGACGATCGCGGACAGATTTCGCACAGACCCGATCGCTCCGAACGACGCCACAACTTTTCAGAGCCGACCCGGCGCATTGCGTCTCGCGCCGGTCGTGTGCCCGCGACGCTGCGACGGAATTGCCCACATGTCCAATTGTTGCCGGAAAATCGTCGGTATCGACTGTCAATAGCGCGGAGTGAAGCACTGTGTTTTGGGAGACGCGCCTGGATGAGTCTGGCTCAAGAGCGCCCGAGAACGAAAGCCGCGGCTGCCCTCAACGACCTTCTCTCGGGAAGCGACGATCCGGTGACGCGCGGGTTGCGCCAGGCTGTGAAGCGCATGGCCGGCATCGGCGTGTTCAGCGGCGTCATCAACATCCTGATGCTCTCGGGCTCGGTTTATATGATGCAGGTCAATGATCGCGTCGTTCCGAGCAAAAATCTCGCCACGCTCGTCGGCCTGTCGGTGATGATTCTGGCCGTCTATCTGATTCAGGGTTATTTCGACGCGTTGCGCACCCGCATGCTGTGCCGGGTGGCGACCGTGTTCGACGCGAGCTTGCAGGACGCGATTCATCACGCTCTGGCCACCCTGCCCCTGCGCGGCACCAAGCCGATGCTGATGCAGCAGCCGCTGCGCGATCTCGACCAGCTGCGCGCCTTCATGTCGAGCATGGGACCAACCGCCTTTCTCGACATGCCATGGATACCGATCTTCCTGATCGGGATGTTTCTGTTTCATCCGCTGATCGGCATCACGGCCGTCATCGGCACGGCCGGAATCATCTCGATGACGCTGGTGACCGACCGGTTGTCGCGTCAGGCGAGCAAATCCGCCAGCGACACGAGCGCCGCGCGGCAGGTTCTCGCCGATGCCACCCAGCGCAATGCCGAGGTGATTCGCGCGCTCGGAATGCTGGATCGCTTCTCGGCACGCTGGAACGCCGTCAACGAGCGCTATCTGAAGGACAATATTCGCGCCAGCGATGTCTACGCCAATCTCGGGGCCGCCGCGAAAGTGCTGCGCTTCATCCTGCAGTCGGGCATGCTCGGTATCGGCGCGGCGCTCGTCGTCTCCGAACAGGCGTCCGGCGGCGTGATGATGGCCTCGTCGATCCTGATGGGCCGCGCGCTCGCCCCGATCGAGATCGCACTTGGCAGCTGGAAACAGCTGGTCGCCGCGCGCCAGGGCATCGCGCGTTTGCGTGATATCTGCAAGGCCACGGCCAGGCCGGAAGCGCCGCCGGTCGCGTTGCCCCGCCCATTCCGCGAGCTGACCGTACAGGAGCTGACGGTCACCGCGCCGGGCACCGATCGGCCGATCGTTCAAAACGTGTCGTTCTCGATCAAGGCAGGCACGGGTCTGGCGCTGCTCGGCGCGAGTGCCTCCGGGAAGACCTCGCTCTCGAAGGCGCTGGTCGGCATCTGGCCTGCACAGCATGGATCCGTCCGCCTCGACGGCGCAGCGCTCGACCAATGGAGCAACGAGGATCTCGGCCGCCATATCGGCTACCTGCCGCAGGACGTTGCCCTGTTCGATGGCAGCATCGCCGACAACATCTGCCGCTTCGACGAGAATGCGAGCTCGGATGCGATCCTGAAGGCGGCGCAGATCGCCGGCGTGCACGACATCATCCTGCGGCTGCCGGAGGGCTATTCGACGCGAATCGGCCAAGGCGGCATGTCGCTGTCGGCCGGTCAGCGGCAGCGCGTCGGTCTGGCCCGCGCGGTGTATGGCGATCCGTTTCTCATCGTCCTCGACGAGCCGAATGCCAATCTGGACACCGACGGGGAGAACGCGCTCAGCCGCGCCATTCAGATCATGCGGCAGCAGAACCAGAGCATCGTGATCGTGATTTCGCACCGTCCCAGCGCGCTGAATGCGCTCAACATGGCGCTGGTGCTGTACGAGGGCAAGGCGATCGCATTCGGTCCCTGCCAGGAGATCTTTGCCCGAGTCGCCGGGGCCAACAAGGCCGCGGGACCTGCCGTCGCGCATGCCCCCGCTCCGCCCAGGGTTGCTGCTCCCGCAGCGGCGCCAAATCCGAACGCCCGCTCGCTTCGTCGCGCCGCCCCAGCAGAAAGCGCTTGATCAATGAAACACATCAACGACTTCAGGCCGTTCGACGACGACGACTATGTACGACCGAAGACTCGCGCGGTCGGTCCGCAGGGCGACGCATTGATCCTCGAGCTGCAGCGGCTGCAGGGCGCATTCGACGACGGCTCCGACGAGGACCCGCGACAACGCCGCGGTGCACGTGACGGCGGCAAGAAGCGCCGGCGTCCGCCGCCGTCGCAGGGCAGGCCGAAGCCGCGCTCGAAGAAAAAGGGCAGCACCATGGGCCGCGCCCTCGGTGCGTCGCTGTCGCTGTTCGGTCTCGGTGCCCAGGCGCCCCGGGCACGCCGCGGTGAAGGCATCCGCGAGATGGACTGGCAGCAGCCCGCACCGATGCGTGGCTACGAGCCGGAGCTATCGCCGCCGCCGCGCCATCCGCCTGCACGCGTGGCGGGCGGCAATTCGGCGCCCGTGCTCGACCTGCAGGATGCGCGGCGCGACGGCAATTTCGGCGTCGGTGCGCCGCGACCGATAGGACAGCAGAACCTCCCTGCCCGCCTGGCGCATGCGCCCGTCGTTCCGCAAACCCGGGTCGGCCGCCTGGTCGGCACCGCCGGCACGGCCTTGACCACCGGCATGACCTTCATTGCGACGCAAGGAACGGCGGCTGATCTCGACGACGGCTCGGACGAATCGCTGGTGCCGCGCGTCAGCCGCATGTTCGAGAACGAGCTGCGTCTCGGCTTGCGGGTGCTGCTTGTCGCCGCCGTTCTCGGCGGCGGCTGGCTGACCCTCGTGCCGCTCGCCGGCGCGATCGTGGTCCCCGGCAATCTCGTGGTGCAATCCAACGTGAAGGCCATTCAGCATCCGACAGGCGGCATTGTCGCGGAAATCAAGGTCGACAACGGCACGCGCGTCGCGGCGGGCGATCTGCTCGTGCGGCTCGACGCCACGCAGAGCCAAGCCCAGCTCCAGGCGATCACCAAGCAATTGAACGAGCAGCGCGCCAAGATTGCACGGCTCTCGGCCGAGCGTGACGGTCTCGATCAGCCGGACTATCCGTCCACTCTGACCTCACGTCAGGACGATCCGAATGTCCGCACCGTGATCGCGTCGGAGAACGCGCTGTTCAAGGCCCGTGCCACGACCCGCAAGAGCCAGAAGGAGCTGCTGCAGGGCCGCATCGTCCAGCTGAACAACGAGATCAGCGGCATGGAGTCCCAGCTCGAATCCAAGAACAAGCAGATCGAGTTGATCAAGGGCGAGCTGGCCGGCGTGCAGGAGCTCTATGACAAGCGGCTCGTTCCACTGACGCGACTGACTACGCTGCAGCGGGAAGCCGCTCGAATCGACGGTGAACGCGGCCAATTGGTGTCCAGCGTGGCGGAGACGAGGTCCAAGATCAGCGAAGCCGAGCTCCAGACCGTCAAGATCGATCAGGATTTCCGCAGCGAGGTGGTCAAGGATCTCAGCGAGTCACAGGCCAAGGAAGGCGATCTGGTCGAGAAGGGCGTCGCCGCGCGCGACCAGCTCGATCGCATCGAGATGCGCGCGCCGAACTCCGGCACTATCCACCAGCTCGCGATCCACACCATCGGCGGCGTCATCAAGCCGGGTGAGACCGTCATGGAGCTGGTCCCCGATTCGGACGAACTGCAGGTCGAAGGGCACGTCCAGCCCAAGGACATCGATCACGTCCACACCGGGCAGGATGCGATGGTCCACTTCAACGCCTTCAACCAGCGCACCACGCCGAAATTGAGCGGCCAAGTCTCGTTCGTGTCGCCTGACATCACCAATGACCCACGAACCGGCTCTACCTTCTACACGGTCAGGATCACGCTATCCGACGAGGAGCGCAAGCGGCTCGGCAACGTCAACCTGATGCCCGGCATGCAGGCCGAAGTCTACGTTCAAACCGGCAGCCGGACGATGCTCAGCTATCTGATGAAGCCGGTTCTCGATCAGTGGCGCCGCGCCTTCGTGGAGTAACAAGACCGAACCGCCGCGGTCGGCGCCATCGCTCACGAATGAACGCAGACCGCGTCGGCACCTCAACATGAACGTTGCAAATTTTCTCCGCACCTCGGACCCGGCGATGGTGCCGACGAGTGCGTTACCGTCCGCCCAGCCCGGCGCCCGCACCGAGGCGTCTGATCAGGCACGCAAGCCGCGACTGCCACCGCCAGCGGCCATGCCGACCCAGGAGGGTCCCCAAGGGCTGCGCTTCGATTTCAACGACGGCTGTCGTGTCATGCTGCCCGACACCGGACACGCCTGGCGCGTCCGGTTGAGCGATCTCGAGACCGCCAACGTCCTGTTCGACATCGACCTGCGCTCTGGGCACGTCAACAGCAGCAAGCGCTACTTCGTCCCGTTCAGGCTGGAAGTGTGGTCAGGGCCCGAGCTGCTGCTGTGCCACGACTATGACGCCACCGACCGCGACGTCCTGATCCAATTCCCGGTTGGCACGATCGGCGACATCATCGGCTGGATGAGCTATGTGGTGAAGTTCAAGGACCTGCATCGATGCCGCCTGAGCTGTGCGATGGGCGAGCCGCTGATCCCGCTGTTCCGCGCCGTCTACCCAGACATCACGTTCCTCAGCCACGACACGGTCCAGGCGGAGCGATACTACGCGACCTACTCGGTCGCGCTGTTCTTCGACGATGCCGAGTTCGTGCATCATCCCTGTGATTTCCGGCAGGTCGGTCTGCATCGGACAGCAGCTCATATTCTCGGCGTCGATCCGGCCGAGCAGCCGCCACGCGTCGCGTTGAGCGAAGAGAGCCGTCCCATCGAGGACCCCTATGTCTGCATCGCCGTGCAGGCGACGACCGCATGCAAGCACTGGAACAATCCGGAGGGCTGGCAGAGCGTCGTGGCCTTCCTGCGCGCGACCGGCTATCGCGTGATCTGCGTCGATCAGACCGCGGAGCGCAGCCACGGCGCTTTCCGAACGCAGATTCCTGCCGAAGCCGAGGATCAGACCGGCGACCGGCCGCTGCCCGAGCGCGCCCGCTGGCTCAAGCACGCCGCGTTCTTCATCGGCCTTTCCTCGGGGCTGTCATGGCTGGCCTGGGCGGTCGGCACTCCGGTCGTGCTTATCAGCGGCTTCACCCACCCGACCAACGAGTTTGCGACCCCCTATCGGGTCATCAACCATCACGCCTGCAACAGTTGCTGGAATGATGCCCGTCATCGCTTCGACCATGAGGACTTTCTGTGGTGCCCGCGATGGCAGGGCACGTCCCGGCAGTTCGAATGCACGCGCCTGATCACGGCCGCGCAGGTCGAGGGCATGTTGCGCCGAATTCCCGGCTTCGGACGGGGATTGCGTCCGCAACCGCGCGCCTCTCAGCAGCAGGCGCCGCCTGCGCCCTTTGATCGGGATCGAGCCTCGAGAGCAGAGTCTGCGCCGGAATCCGTGGAGAGCGACGAGCCAGTCGCGCTCGCCGCGCTGCTGGAACGCCCGCGCGGCGATGTCGCCCGCGGGGGCCTTGCGGTCGGCGTCACGGTCGCCGCCGGCAGGCTGCTGGATCAGGCTGCCGCCGGGATCGCGGAAGGCGATCGCGCAGCCACCGCCAGCGATCTCATGGACGCGTTGCAGAACTACAAGCAGAGCATCGCCATCGTCAGGTACCTGACCGCAGCCAATCCGGACGACGCCGGGTTTCAACGCAACCTCTCGGTCGCCTTGAACCGCATCGGCGCCGTGTTGTTCGTTCAGCGAAACCTCGAGGCTGCGCATGCCGCCTATTCCGCCAGCCTCGCCATCATCCGGAAGCTGACCGCGGCCCATCGCGGCAATCTCAGCTTTCAGCGCGACCTCGCCTGGTGCCACGCTCTGCTGGCGGATGTGCTCACCGCCCAGGGCCGCCATGCCGAAGCCTTCGAGCAGCGTCGCGCCAACACCGCGCTGATCACCCATCTCGCCAACACGATCGCCAACGACCCGTCGCTGCAGCAGGCGCTTGCAAATTCCTATCAGAGTCTGGGCGATGCCTTCCTTCCGCTCGGCAACATCGACGGCGCCCTCGCCGTCTACCGGATCAGCCTGGGCCTGACCAAGCAAGGGCTCGACGCGAACGGGCAGAATGACCCGGCCTGGAATCAGCTCTACACCACACTGCTGCAGAAGATCAGGACTGCGCTCCTGGCGCAGCGCCAGGCCGCGCCGCCGTCCTGAACGGCGCACGGCGAGGTCGGCCGACACGCCCAGGCGCCTTTGCCTCTAACTCCCCCGACAGACAATCCATCGTGGCGTTTTTCCAGCGATGGCGCTGCGACAATGCCGCGCGCCCGCGTCGCCGGGCAGCCTTGACAGCATCAGACCAACCCTGCGTCTGATCGCTGGAGACCGGCCACTCACCGGCGAGATGCAGGCAGCATCTTGACGACAAGATGCAATTCGCGCCCGGTCGCCGCACCGCGCAGTTGCTGCTTGCCGCCAGAAATCAATCACTTGGCACGCGATCGCGGCGCATCTGTCACAGATCCGCGATGTCCCGAGAACAACATATTTGCGGACTCCCCCACGCCTTTTTTGGCCCGATTGCTCCGAGCATATAGCGAGGTGCGACAAAGTAGCGCGCGTCAGAAGAACGCGCGACACAGCGGCGCACGGGCGTGAGGCGCGGCGCATCACGTCCGACGCAGGGCCGATGCGCTTCCGCATCGTCCGGCCAGTTTCGGTACGGGGCCCTGCCGGGCGTCGGATGAACTTGGGGAGAGATGATCTATGGCGAATAACACCTTCAACCCGACGGCGCTGGCCAACGGAACGTCGAACCTGCTGGTGCGCGCCTCAGCGCTCAACATGTCGACCGACCTCGTCCAAGCCGGCGTGGTGTTCAACGATGCGGTGCGCGCCTCGCTCGGCCTGTTCTCGCAGGCCGGCAGCGGCAACTCGAACCCGTTCCTCGGCAGCTACACGACCGATCTCCACGCCGTGCAGAACGACATCGCGGCGATGCTCGCAAATCCCGGCCAGGTGACCCTGGGCGGCCAGGCCTTCACGCTGAACGCGACCGACACCGCCGTTCTCACCAACGTGCAGGCGCAGATCTCGACGCTGCTTACGGCCGCACCGCAGACCACGAATGCTGCGACGATCACAGCCGCGGATCAGACGCTGCACGCGGTCCAGCAGGAGATCCTGCAGGAGATCAACGGCGACGCGCATCTGTCCGGCGCGCTCAACAAGGTCAACTTCCTCGCCAACACCGGCGGCCAGGACGTCGGCTTCCAGAACACGCCGGCCGGTGCCGATGATGCGGCGACCCTGGCCGCAGCGACCGCAGGCAACACGCTGAAGGATGTCGGCCTCGTCTTCAACAAGGTCGTCGACCTCGCCTCCGGCGGCATCCACACCGGCAATCTTCAGGAGGTCACGACCGACCTCACCGCGATCTCGCAAGGTCTGACCAACATTCTCAACAACAAGACCCAGCTCGCACAGATCGAGAACGGCGAAACGGCGAACGCGGCCGCGCTCACGACCATCCATCTGCAGACGGTGCTCGGACAGGTCAACCTCGAGCTCAACCAGTATGCCAAGGCGGAAACGACCGGCAATCAGGCTGCGTTGCGCGGCACGGCCGACAACCTGCTCGACAGCATCGACATCATCCAGGGCGACGCCAACCTGAACATGGCAGCCGGCGGCAACGGCATGCCGGGCCATGCCGGAGGCTTCGCGGAGGATCCCGGCGGATTGACCGGCACGGTCACCAAGTTCCAGGACAATCAGGCGCAGACCAATTTCTGGGCCGCGTTCCTGGCCGAAGCGAACACCATCAACGCAACCCTGCAGAAGATCTCGACGGGCGGCGCGCAAGCCAGCGCGGCATTGATCACGCAGATCCAGAACTACCAGCAGTTCGGCGCCAATTTCGACGCCGCCCAGGGCAATGTCTTCCGTGGCCGCTTCGACAACGAGCTGCTCAGCGGCACGCTGGAAGCCGACTCGGCGGCCGCCGTGAAAGGCTTGCAGGGCATCCTGAACGGCGACACCGGCGCGGCTCTCGCGGCGGACAAGGCGGCGATCAACGCCGCCGGACAGGGCTTCGCCGCTGACGCCATGGACGTCTCCGGCAACAACATCGCGATTGGCGGCGCGACCTATGTCGGCACGGCCACCACGGTCTCGACGGCGACCTCGGTGCACGGCCTCGCCCACGGCACGATCCCGGTGACGGCGACCCCGAACATCGCCAACGGCACCGGCGGCACCACTTCGACGCCGCCGAGCAGCGGCGGTGGTGCCACGCCAGTCAACTTCAGTCCGACCGCGCTCGCCAACGGCACGTCGAACCTGCTGACTCGCGCCACTGCTATTCAGCATTCGACCGATCTGGTGCAGGCCGGCGTCGTCTTCAACGATGCGGTCCGCGCTTCGCTCGGCCTGTTCAGCCTCGCCAACAGCGGCAACTCGCCGACGTTCCTGAGCAGCTATCAGGCCGACATCACGGCGGTGCAGACCGATATCGCCGCCATGCTGGCCAATCCAGGTCAGGTCACGCTCGGCGGACACACCTTCGCACTGAACGCCACTGACACGGCAGTCCTCACCAACGTCGAGGGTCAGCTGGGGACGCTGCTGCAGGCGGCGGGGCAGTTCGCGAACGCCACCACCCAGGCTGCCGCCAGCCAGACCATTCATGCGCTCCAGCAGGAGATCCTGGGCGAGATCCACAACGACGCCCATCTGGCGAACGCGCTGAACAATGTGCCCTTCCTCGCCAACACAGGCGGCCAGGACATCGCCTTCCAGACCTCGCCCGCCGGCGCGGACGATCCGGCGAGCCTTGCTGCGGCGACCGCTGGCGCCAGCCTCAAGGACGTCGGCCTCGTCTTCAACAAGGTGGTCGAGCTCGCCTCCGGCGGCATCGACGCGGCGCACCTGCAGGAGGTCAACACCGATCTGACTGCGGTCTCGCAGGGCCTGACGGCCATCCTCAACAACAAGACTCAACTCGCGCAGATCGAGGCCGGCGAGACCGCCAACGCGGCGGCGCTGACAACGATCCACCTGCAGACCGCGCTCGGTCAGATCAACCTGCAGCTCAACAAATACGACGCGGCGGCGACCACGGGAAATCAGGCGGCGCTGCGCGGCACGGCCGACAATCTGCTCGACATCATCGACATCGTCCAGGGTGACACCAACCTCAACATGGCCGCGGGCGGCAACGGCAATGCCGGCCATTCCGGCGGCTTCGCCGAAGATCCGGGTGGACTGACCGGCACGGTCACCAAATTCCAGGACAATCAGGCGCAGACGAATTTCTGGGCTGCATTCCTGGCCGAGGCCAACACCATCAACGCCACCTTGCAGAAGATCTCGACCGGCGGTGCGCAGGCGAGCGCGGCCCTGATCACGCAGATCCAGAACTACCAGCAGTTCGGCGCCAATTTCGACGCCGCGCAGGGGGCCGTATTCCAGGGTCGGTTCGACAACGAGCTGCTCAGCGGCACGCTCGAAGCTGACACTGCCCATGCCGTCAAGGGCCTGCAAGGCATCCTCAACGGCGACACCGGCGCAGCACTTGCGGCAGACAAGGCGATGATCGCCGCGGCAGGCCAAGGCTTCGCGGCGGACGCCATGGACGTCTCAGGCAACAACATTCCCGTCAATGGCGGCACCTATGTCGGGACGGCCACGACGGTCTCGACGGCAACCTCCATCAAGGGCACCGCGCACGGCACCATTCCGGTCACCGCGACACCGAACCTGGCCAACGGCACTGGCGGCACAGCTGCGGCAGGAACCACCGCCGGCGGTGGCGCGGCAGCCGGTGGCACCGCGGCGAACGGAGGCACGTCGACCGGCGGAGCGGCGGCTGGCGGCACGTCGACAGGTACCACGGCCAACAACGGCAGCAACGCCGCGCATCACAGCGATCATCACCATCATCACGATCACAGCCAGGGCGCGCATACGAACCAGGCCGCGGCTGCCGGTCCCGACATGTCGCATCTCCACGCGATGCATCACATGTGGGGTTGATGAGGCAGCCGCAGCAGCTGCTGCGGATCGGATACCCGGGAGCAAGCAGATGAGGTCAACTCACGCAGTGCTCCCGGGGGAAATGAGAAGGACGATGAGCCGGGCGAGACGACACGCGTTGAAGAAAGGAAGCCTCTGAAGATCAGCAAAGATGCATGTTCCGTTCCGCACTGTGAACCCTCGTTACGCTGGAACTTTTCTAAGGAGAGATCGGCGACCAGCCGCAAGATCGGGGCAACTTCTTGTCTGGACCGTGCATCGAAGCTTCGCTGAGCGGTGATGTTGCAAGGATGCCACGACGGAATTCAAGGAGTTAGTACGCTTCCGAGCGCGGCCGTGACCCGGCTGCGACAATCGTCGTTTGCCCGAACAACATCATATTTGAGGACTCCGCGGCGCTTCTTTTGGCCCCATTGGAGCAAATAATTCCCAGGTGCTCTGAGGCTGCGACATTTCGCCCGCTCCGCGAGGAGGTGAACGAGATGTCTCAGCCCGATCAACGCCCGCGTGCTGCCGAACCGCCAAGCAGCAGACGCCGGGTTGAAACTTGGGGAGATGATCAATGGCAGCCAATACCTTCAACCCGACGGCGCTGGCGAATGGCACGTCCAACCTGCTGGTTCGCGCCTCGGCGCTCAACCTGTCGACCGACCTCGTGCAGGCCGGCGTCGTTTTCAACGACGCCGTTCGCATCTCGACCGGCCTGTGGTCGACGCCGCAGAACAGCGGCAACTCGAACCCGTTCCTCGGCAGCTACACCACCGACCTGCATGCCGTGCAGAACGACATCAACGCGATGCTGGCCAATCCCGGAGACGTCACGATCGGCGGCAAGGCCTTTACGCTCAACGCGACCGACACCGCGGTGCTCACCCAGGTCTCGAACGAGATCACGACGCTGATCAACGCGGCGCCGAACACAACCAATCCGGCGACCCTCGCCGAAGCCGACCAGACCATCCACAACGTGCAGATGCAGATCCTGGCGCAGATCCAGGGTGACGCGCATCTCTCGGCCGCGCTCAACAACGTTCCCTTCCTGGCCAACACGGGTGCCATGGATGTGGCGTTCCAGAGCCTTCCCGCCGGCAACGACAGCGCCACCAATCTCGCTGCAGCGGCCGCGGGCGACCTGACCGCCATCGGAACGGTGTTCAATGCCGTCGCTGACCTTTCGCTGGGCGGCATGAGCGCCAACAATATCAACCAGGTCCAAGCCGACTTCACGGCCGTGGCGCAGGGCCTCCAAGCGATCCTGAACGATCCCGCGAAGCTCGCTGCGATTGAAGCAGGTCAAACCGCTGTCGATGCCCAGACGACGACGCTGCATCTGATGACGCTGCTCAGCCAGGCAAACCTTCAAATCAACAACTACAACGTCGCCGAAACGATGGCCAGCCCGACGGCGCTGCGCGGCTCCGCCGACAACATCGTCGACATGATCGACGTGTTCCAGAACGACGCGGCCCTCAACGCCGCGGCGGGCGGCACCGGCATGCCGGGACACGGCGGCGGCTTCTCGGAGATGCCCGGCGGCCTGACCGGCACGGTCACGAAGTTCCAGGACAATCAGGCGCAGACCAATTTCTGGGCCAACTTCCTCGCCGAGGGCAACACGCTGGGTGCGAAGCTGGTTGCGGTCGCCAATGGAACGGGGACGGCGTCGCAGGCCCTGATCGACCAGATCACCAACTACCAGAACTTCGGTGCGGCATTCGATGCGGCGCAGGGCGCGGTGTTCAAGGGACGCTTCGACGACGAGCTCGCCGCCGGCGCTCTGCAGTCCGACACCACCATGGCCACGAAGGCCCTGATGGGCATCATGAACGGTGACACCGGTGCCGCCCTGGCGACCGATCAGGCGATGTTGAAGGCTGCCGCCGCGAACTACATCGGCAATGCCGGAGACATCGCGGGCAACAATATCGCGATCGGCGGATCGGCCTACGTCACGTCCGCGACGAGCTTCGTGACGGCGACGGCGGTCAATGGCATTGCCCAGGGCACCGGTATGCCGGCGGGCGCCACGCCGAACATCGCCAACGGCACGGGCGGAACGCCTGCGAGCACGACCACGCCCGGCGGCGGCATGGGCGGAGGTGGCACGACAGGTGGCGGCACCACCGGAGGCGGCACTGCCGGCGGAGGCACCACGGGTGGCGGGACGACCGGAGGCGGCACGACGGGCGGTGGAACGGCCGGCGGAGGAACCACCGGCGGCGACAACAACACCACCACGACCCATCACTGCGGCGGCCACCACAGCCATCACAGCAGCCACCACACGGCGGCGGCCGCGGCGGCGCCAGCCGCAACCGCTGCAGCCGCATCGAGCGGTCCGGACATGTCCCACCACCACGCGATGCATCACATGTGGGGCTGACGCCCTCGGCAACCTGACCAACATTGGCCGGCGCAGACCCTTGGGTCTACGCCGGCTCGTTGCGTTGTGGCAGCACCGGCCATCGACGCTGCACGTGGCCGGACAAATTCCATGCACTGCTCGAAGGGTTCTAGCCGACCGCTTGCGATCGGCCTCGTCTAAGCCTCCGTTTCGCTTCAATCCGCCTCGACAACGGCATTCGTCGAACATTCAGCAAGTTGCCATCATGAACGAGCACGCCGTCGCCTTCCGCCCCCGCCTCGTCCCCACAGCGTCGGACGGCGGACAGCCGTCGGCGGCCGCGCTCAGCGATCAAGCCTTGCGCATC
The DNA here is from genome assembly GCF_051168215.1 of Bradyrhizobium sp. HKCCYLRH2015. NCBI lineage: Bacteria > Pseudomonadati > Pseudomonadota > Alphaproteobacteria > Hyphomicrobiales > Nitrobacteraceae > Bradyrhizobium > Bradyrhizobium sp. HKCCYLRH2015. The sequence goes on from NZ_JBNPUO010000004.1 coordinate 491,719, forward strand.
GCTGAGCAGGCCTACCGGAAAGTTCTTTCGCTTCAGCCCCGTCATTTCCGCACCCTGTGCAGCCTCGCCGCGGTCCGCCTGCAGCTTGGCGATGCGCATGAGGCACGCGCCCTGCTCGACCAGGCCGCAGAGGAAGCCGGTGATGCCGCGGATCTGCACCTGTCGCTCGGCAAGACCTTCGCAGGCCTCGGCGATCTCGCCAAAGCGAGCGCGCATCTGCAGCGCGCCGTCGCGCTCGACGAGACCTCGACCGACGCCCGGCTGCTGCTCGGCAGCGTGCTCACCAGCCTTGGCGACCCCGGCGGCGCGGTTCGGCATCTGGAGCTGGTGCTGGCCGCGGACGCGACCAGCGCCGACGCGCACCAGGCGCTCGGCTTTGCCTTGCAGCGCCTCGACCAGTACGAGCGCGCGCTCGCGCATCACGAGGCCGCGCTCGACGCGCGGCCGGATTTCGCCGCGGCCGCCGCCAGCCTCGGCGACGCCTGCCGCATGCTCGGGCGGCATTCGGAAGCCATTGTCCATTACACGCGCGCGCTCGCGATCCAGCCCAATGCGCCGGTCGTGCTGCTCAACATCGGCGGCTGCCAGCAGGCCGCCGGCGAGCTCGATGCCGCGATCCGCACCTATCAGCAGGCCCTTGCCCTGAGCCCGCATCTCGCCGAGGCGCACTACAATCTCGGCAATCTGCACCTGGAGATGAAGAGCGTCCCTGCCGCCATCTTCCATTATGAGCGCGCCATCGCCGAACGGCCGGACTTCCCGGAGGCCCATAACAATCTCGCCAATGCCCTGCAATCGCGCGGCAAGCACGACCTGGCGCTCGCGCATTACGCCGAGGCGGTGCGCCGGCGCCCCGACTATGCCGTCGCCCACCGCAACCGCGGCGATGCGCTGCGCGACGTCAAGCGCTACGAGGACGCCGTCGCAAGCTATCGAACGGCCCTCGCCCACGATCCCCGCGACGCGACGACGATGAACCATCTCGCCGGCGTGCTGATGATCCTGGGACGGCTCGACGAGGCGGCGCTCGCGTATGAATCCGCCCTGGCTGTCAACCCGCGCAGTATCGGCACGCACCTCAACTACGGCGTGGTCAAGCCGTTCGCGGTCGACGACGCGCGCTGGGCGCCCTTGCAGGATCTGACCGCGAACTCGGAGACGCTCACCGAGGATGCGCGCATCGCCCTGCACTTCACCCTCGGGCGGGCTTATACCGACATCAAGGACGGCGAACGGTCGCTGGTCCACCTCAACGCCGGCAATGCTCTCGAGCGCCGCCGCATCAACTATGACGAGAACCAGACGCTGCGCCAGATCGAGCGCATCCGCGCGGTGTTCTCCAAGGACATGCTGCAGGCGCGCGCCGGCCATGGCGATCCATCGCCGGCGCCGGTGTTCGTCATCGGCATGCCCCGGTCCGGCACCAGCCTGGTCGAGCAGCTCCTCGCCAGCCATTCCGCCGTGCACGGCGCCGGCGAGGTCAACTATTTCGCGGCCGCCGCGGGACTGTTCACCGACCGTGCCCGCGGCGACTATCCGGAGATGCTCGCCAAGCTGTCCGACGCCGACATTGAGGCCCTCGCGCGCGCCTATCTCGAGCGGTTCACCGACCTGCCGGCGGACACCAAGCGCATCGTCGACAAGATGCCGTCGAACTTCCTGTTCGCCGGGCTGATCCATCTCGCGCTACCGAATGCGCGCATCATTCACGTCCGGCGCAATCCGATCGACACCTGCCTGTCTTGCTACACGCAGCTGTTCGCCGAGCCGCAGCCCTTCGCCTACGACCTCGCCGAGCTCGGCCGCTACTACCGCGCCTACGATGCCCTGATGGGTCATTGGCGCAAGGTGCTGCCGGACGGCGTCATGCTGGAGGTGGCGTATGAGGACGTGGTGCGTGACTTCGATGCGCATGCGCGCAAGATCGTGGCGCATTGCGGGCTCGACTGGGATGACGCCTGCCTGTCGTTCCACGAGAACGAGCGTCCGGTGAACACGGCCAGCCTGGTCCAGGTCCGCAAGCCGCTGTTCTCCGGATCGGTCGGCCGCTGGCGGATGTATGGCGACCGGCTGAAGCCGCTGCTCGATGCGCTCGGCAGCGAAGCCGTGCGGCCGACCATTGCCGAGGCGATCGCGGGCGCCAAGCCGCCCCAGCCCGTGAACGTGGCCCCGCCCGTGGTGACGCCGACAACAGCATCGCTTTCCTTCGCTTCGCAGCAGGCCGGATCGTTGCAGACGTTGGTCGAAGGCGCCGCTGCCGTGGCAAAGAGGCTGCAAGGCCGCGGCGACTCCAAGGATGCCGAGACGATCTACAACCTGATCCTGGCGAGGCAGCCGAACCAGTTCGACGCGCTGGTCGGACTCGGCATGATCTGCACCACCGCCAACCGGCTCGACGAGGCCAAGGACTTCTTCGTGCGCGCGGTCGCGGTGAACGACAAATCCGCCGAGGCCCATGGCAGCATCGGAGCCGTCGAGGCCTCCGCCGGCCACTATGAGACGGCCGTACAGCATTACGAGACGGCACTCGCGCTGGCGCCGAGCCACCCCGGCATCCTCTACGCCTTCGCCATGGTTCGCCAGAACCAGGGGCTGATCGACGAGGCGATGGCCCTGCTCCGGCGGGCGATCGACAACAAGCCGCAGCACCTCGATGCGCATTTCGCACTCGGCAACCTGCTCTACACGACAGGAAAAGACATCGAGGCAGCGAAACACTACCTCAAGGTCCTCGACTTCAGCCCGGAGCATGCCGAGACCCACAACAACATCGCCAACGTGCTGCTGCGCCAGGGCCATCGCGAGCGCGCCATCGAGCACTACAAGCGGGCGATCGCGAGCCGGCCCGACTATGCCGACGCCTATGGCAATCTCGGCAACGCCTTCCTCGAGCTCAACCGGCTCGAGGAATCGATCGAGCAGAACCTGCTGGCCATCAAGATCAAGCCGGAACGCTTCGGCTCCTACAACAATCTCGGCGTCGCCTACCAGGCGCTCGGCCGTTTCGAGGAGGCAACGGCAGCGTTCCAGAAGGCCCTGGAGCTGGCGCCGGACGACGCGCCGATCCACCTCAATCTCGCGAACATGTCGAAGTTCAAGCCGGACGACAGCCGGCTTCCTGGTCTGCGGCAGCTGATCGAACGCGTCGACCAGCTCGATCAGGAGAAGCAGATCGCAGCCCATTTCGCGTTTGGCAAGGCGTTGTCCGACCTGAAGGACTACGACCTGGCCTTCTCGCATCTGCACAAGGCCAACACCCTCAAGCGCAAGACCTTCGACTACGACTCCGAGCAGCGGCTCGGCATGATGAAAAACGTCGCGACGCGCTTCACGCCCGAGTTCTTTCGCATGGTTGCAGGGCACGGCGACGATTCCTGGGCCCCGATCTTCATCGTTGGCATGCCGCGCTCCGGAACCACCCTGATGGAGCAGGTGCTGGCCAGCCATTCCAAGGTCTTCGGCGCGGGCGAGCTCGAGACCTTCAAGGATCTCGTCGGCGAATGCGCCAACCGCCAGAAGGTCGTTCCGGCGTATCCCGATCTGATCACGCTGCTGCCACCCGAGGAAATGACGAAGATCGGTCAGGAGTACACCGCCCGCGTTCGGACGCTAGCGCCCGAAGCCGAGCGCATCGTCGACAAGATGCCGCTGAACTTCCTGTTCGTCGGGATGATCCATGCGGCGTTCCCGCGCGCCAGGATCATCAACGCGCGGCGCGACCCGCTCGACAATTGCATTTCCTGCTACTCGCTGCTGTTCACAGGCTCACAGCCATTCGCCTACGACCTGACCGAACTCGGCCACTACTACCGGGGTTATGAGGGCGTGATGGAACACTGGCACAAGGTGCTACCGCCCGGCATCCTGATGGACGTTCAATACGAGGATCTGGTCGACGACCTCGACGGCGTGTCGCGCCGCGTGCTCGCCCATTGCGGGCTCGACTGGGAGGATGCCTGCCTCGACTTCCATCGCACCGAGCGCATGGTGCGCACGGCGAGCCTGATGCAGGTGCGCGAGCCGATCTACCGCCGCTCGATCGGAAGCTGGCGCCGCTACGAGAAACATCTTGGGCCGCTGTGCGCGGCGCTCGGCATCGACCTTCCGCCGCCGGAAACCACATGACCGCCGGCAAATAACCGGGTGCTGTTGCCCAGGGATCGGTGACAGGCGCGGCACCCGGCTATCCGGCCGCGCGGCGGAGCGGCTCGAGCATTGTGCTCCTGGGGCTTTAAGAAATTATATTCGTCATACGCAGAAGCGTCAGTTTTACTACGCAGACGCGCCAACTGATAACACAACCAGAAGTTAGATGACCTCTTCAGCCATGGGTCCAGTAAATTGCGTTCGAAGACCGACCAGATCGCGCCCGTTGAGCCGACAGGAGCGGCATCTTCGGTTGTCCTCATCAGTACAGTTGATAGCTCGGCGCCTTTAGTTGAGCTGTGTCGAGCAATATGCCGTGATGCAGCACCGGTCTATACACAACCTATAGGCGAATTTCCGGCACCTGTCCTGACGTCCCGGTTCATCTGAGGCCGCCGTCGGTACCGACGAGGGCGTGTCATCCGCCACGGTCGTCTCGGCCTGCATCTTGATGGCGGCCAGGTTGATGGCGACCATGGCGATCGGCGCGCCAATAGGCGTGAGGGTCCCCGCCAACTCCGGCTCGGAGCGGCCTTCCCCTTTCCCGTTTGGGTCCCACAGCGCCTCCGGCGGCCGGACGAAGCCAGACTGTGACGACGGCCCAGCAGGCGCTTGACCTGGAGGCCAAGGCTTGGTTTGACCCGTTTCGCCCGGTCAGAGCCTCCGACCGGATCCAGCCCCCAACCGTGGAAGATCCCTGGCCATGCGCATCACTCTCGTCGGCTCCCGCCATTTCGGTGTCGCCACACTGAACATGCTGCGCGAGAGAGGAATCGAGATCGCGCGGGTCGTCGTTCATGATGGCGAGGACCGGCTTGCAGCCGCGGCGCGGGCGGCCGGGATCGAGGTCGTGGTCCAGGCCAATCCGAAGGTCGTGCCCGCCGGCGAGATCGCCCCCGGCACGGACCTGATCGTCACGGCGCATAGCCACGCCCGCGTCACTCACGAGGCGGTGGCAGCCGCCCGGCTCGGCGGCATCGGCTACCATCCGTCGCTGCTGCCGCGTCACCGGGGCATCGCTGCGGTGGAGTGGACCATCAAGGAAGGCGATCCGATCGCCGGCGGCACCATCTATCACCTCGCCGACCGCATGGATGCGGGCGCCATCGCCGCCCAGGAATGGTGCTTCGTCAAGAAGGGAGAGACCGCGCGCGAGCTGTGGGAGCGCGCTCTCGCACCGCTCGGGCTCAAGCTGCTCGGCGATGTCGTCGAATCGGCCAAGGCGACCGGCGCGATTCCGGCCAAGCCGCAGGACGAGCAGTTCGCGACCAAGGCGCCCAGCCTCACCCCGCACTGAGCATCTGATCGCATCGCCCTGATAAGTTGTGGACATCCTCCCCGCTGGCGCCCTCGCGGTGCCCTGCGAACGGCAGCATGGGCGGTCAGCGGAAAGATGTGGGCGTTCGCCCGCTTATGCCGTGGGCGAAGGCGCAGTTTGCGCACAATGCCGCCCGAATGCCTCCAAGCCGGGTTCCGCATTAATCGTTAATGGACTGAAATTGCTCGATAAAAATCCGTTGTGGCGCTGCGGCAAATTTTCGTCACAATTCTTCCAAATAAGGTCGTGATCAACGACATTTGAGGGACAACGATTCATGCGTCTCGACCGCATTGGAATGGCTTTCGCCGCGTCGATCCTGGTGGGCAGCTCGGCCGCCCCCGCATTCGCCCAGTCGCCCTATGACGGGCAGTGGCAGGTGACGATCGTCACCAACAGTGGCAGCTGCGAGCCCACGGCCAGCTCGACCTTGATCGTCGCAGACGGTAAGATTTCTGCGGCTGGCGCCAATGTGTCGGGTTCGATTGGACGCGAAGGCCTCGTCAAGGTCTCCATCAATGGCGCATATGCGAATGGGCAGCTCAACGGCAATTCTGGCTCGGGCAAGTGGAACGGCGCCTCGGCAGGCATCCCCTGCAGCGGCCGCTGGCAGGCTTCGCGCCTGTAACGGCGCGCACACGCTCCTGAAGATGGTGCGGCGGGTCGCGGCCACCGCCGTTGTTTTGACGGCGGGCGTGACCGCCTCGCCGGGGCATGCCGACCCTGGTCCCTTCACGGGCATGGCCGGAACATGGGGCGGCAGCGGCACGGTTGCCCTCGAGGACGGCTCAACCGAGCGCATCCGGTGCCGGGCCAATTACGGCGTCTCGGGACCGCGGATGACGCTCGTCCTGACCTGCGCCAGCGATGCCTACAAGTTCGGGCTGCAGGCCGAGGTGATCGCTGAGGGCTCGGCCATCTCGGGAACCTGGAGTGAGACCAGCCGCGGCATCAATGGCGTGCTGCAGGGCCGTGGCGGCGGCGGCAACTTCCAGCTGCTCGCGACCACCGCCGGCTTCAACGCCAACATCGCGCTCGCCACCCGCGGCAAGAGGCAGTCCGTGTCGATCCGGGCCGACAGCCAGTTCCGCGCAGCCAACATTTCACTGTCGCGGTGATCCCGATCAACTGCCGCGCCTGGCGCCGGGGACCGCACCTGCGGACGGCGGCGGAGCAAGCTGCGCGGCGGTGCGCTTGATGGTCTTGGCGACCAGCAGCGCCTGCTCCCGCGTCATGGCGAAGTCCTGAACACCTTTATGGGTGGTCAGCGACAGCACCATGAGATGAGGCTCCCGCTCCGGCCAGCCAGTGGCAAAGGCGGTCACGAAGTCGGCTGAAGCGGCGCGTTCGGTCATGTCTCGTCTCTGGCTGCCTTAGACTGTGTTGTGCTGTTCGCGGGCTGTATCGCGGCGGTCGCTTTAGGACGAAACACAGCCACACTCCACGTTTTTCTCGATGACGCGCGTCCGTCGCGAGCAAAGCCTGCAGCGGCGTTGGTGCGCTGCACCGTTGATTTCGTTTGCATTGCTCTGCGCGCGAGGTGATACAGCCCGCCTTCGCCGCCGTCCTCGCTCTCCCCGCCACCGCATGAATCGTCCCGCTTCGAAACTGATTGCCGCACTGTGGATGACGGGCTGGCTCAGCCTGATGCTGGTGATGGCGGTGGCCGGACGCGAAGCGATGCGCGAGCTCAACGTGTTCGAGCTGATGGAGCTGCGCTGCCTGATCGGCCTGGTGATGCTCTCGCCGGTCATCGCCCTCAGCGGAGGCTTTGCCACCTTGCGCACCTCGCGGCTCAAGCAGCACGCGGCGCGCAACCTCGTCCATTACGGCGCGCAGCTCGGCTGGTTCTTCGCGCTCACCTTGATCCCGATCGGCCAGGTGGTGGCGATCGAGTTCACGATGCCGATCTGGACGGCACTGCTGGCGGCGGCCTTCCTCGGCGAACGCATCACCCTGTTCAAGCTGGCGGCGATCGGGCTCGGCCTCGTCGGCGTCGTCGTGATCGTCCGCCCGGATACCGGGGCGATCAATCCGGGACAGCTCATCGCGCTGGCCGCCGCGGTCGGCTTCGGTATCTCGATCGCACTGGTCAAGCTGCTGACGCGCACCGAGCCCACCGTGTCGATCATCTTCTGGATGCTGGTGGTGCAATCCGTCGCCGGCCTCATCCCTTCGCTCGTATTCTGGACGGCGCCATCGGCCACCGCCTGGGGCTGGATCCTGCTCGTCGCCCTCTGCGGCACCTTCTCGCATTTCTGCATGGCGCGCGCGCTGCTCTACGCCGACGCCACCATCGTGGTGCCCATGGATTTCCTCCGCGTTCCGCTGACCGCCACTGTCGGCTGGCTGGTCTATGCGGAGCGTCTCGACGGATTGACCGTGGTCGGCGCGGCGTTGATTCTCGCCGGAAACCTGCTGAACCTGCGTCCGCCGCAGCCTCGGCCGGTGCCGATGGGCAGTTCGGCAGGGACCTGAGGCGCCGAGCATCCCCTCAAGCGGCGTGACCCGGATCACGGAACCGCCGCACTACACGCGATCGTCGTGGATCTGGCGCAACACCCGCGAACTGGTTTATGGCGGAAGCGTGATTTTTTGACCGGGAACAAGACTTTTGGCGCCGATCCGCGACAAATGCTGCAGTGAACGCTTCGCTTGATCGTTGGGGGATCTCCTGATGCGCTATCTCACCGTCGCCCTGTCCCTGCTCTGCGTGGTGCTGACCGCTGAAGCCGCCAAGGCCGACCGCCGGGTCGCCTTTGTCGTTGGAAACGGCGCCTATAAGAGCGTGGCCCAACTGCCGAACCCGCCGGTCGATGCCAAGGCCATGGCGGCCACCCTGCGCAACGTCGGCTTCGACGTCGTCGAGGGCACCAATCTCACCCGCGACAAGATGACCGAGAAGCTGCTCGATTTCGGTCGCAAGGCGCAGGGCGCCGATATCGCGGTGTTCTATTACGCCGGACACGGCATTGCGATCGCCGGCACCAACTACCTGCTGCCGGTCGACGCCGACCTGAAATCGGAGATGGACGTCAAGCTGGGCTCGGCCATCAACATCGACGTGACGCTCGACCAGACGATGGGCGACGCCAAGGTCAAGCTCGTCTTCCTCGATGCCTGCCGCGACAATCCGTTCGCCGCCAAGATCAAGTCGAACTCGCCGACCCGCAGCGTGTCGGTGCAGACCGGCCTGGCCGAGATGAAGTCCGGCGAGGGTACGCTGATCGCGTTCGCCACCGGCCCGGGCCAGACCGCCCTCGACGGCGAGGCCGGCGCCAACAGCCCGTTCACCCGCGCGCTGATCTCGCACATCGCCCAGCCCGGCATCGAGATCCAGCAGGCCATGACCGCCGTGCGCGCCCAGGTCAATGAGGAGACCAGCAAGGGCCAATTGCCCTGGGGGCATACCAACCTGATCGGCGCCGTCTACCTCAACCCGGCGGCGGCCCCTGCTGCAACGGCCGCCACGGCCGGGACGACGCCGGCCGTCGCGACGGCCACCGTGACCGCAGGCGAAGCCGAGCTCGAATTCTGGCGCTCGGTGAAGGACTCCAACAAGCCGGAAGAGCTGAACGCCTACCTCTCGACCTACCCGAACGGGCAGTTCAAGTCGCTGGCGATGGCGCGCATCGCCGCGATCGAAAGCGGCGCCATCAACACCGCCACTCGCAACGTCGCCAAGGGCGTCGATCCCGCCACCTACACCGAGGAAGGCACTCAGGTCAGCGAGGATCAGATCGGCCTCGACAAGACCAAGCGCCGCGACGTGCAGCGGCGGCTGACCGGTCTTGGCTTCGACACCAGGATGACCGGCGTGTTCGACGACCAGACCCGCGGCGTCATGAAGCGCTGGCAGGCGGCCCGAGGCTATCCGTCGACTGGATTCCTGACCAAGCTGCAGCACAAGGCGCTGCTGGCAGAGCCGCAGCCCGCGCCGGCGACCGCCGCAGTCGGCGACGAGGCCAGGCCGCGCCGTGCCAAGCCGGCCGGCAACGTGGCTGCCGGCGGCCCGCCGCCTCAGGGTGCGCCGGTCTATCGCAATCCGCCGCCGCAGGACAATTCGGGCAACGCCGCCGGCGCCGCCTTCATCGGTGGCATGATGGGCGGTGTGCTCGGCAGCGCGCTGCGCCGGTAAGCGACTTCGTCTTTCCCCCGTAAAAAAGCCCGGAGCACGAGCTCCGGGCTTGTTCGTTAGAATGCAGCCGCCCCTCAGAGCCCTGCCGCCTTGCGCAGCGCCGCGTTGATGCGGTCCTGCCAGCCCGGCCCTTGAGACTGAAAGTGCTCGAGAACGTCCTGGTCGATCCGCAACGTCACCTGCTCGCGCACACCAGGAACCGCCGCCTTCTTCGGCGGCGCCTCCACCGGCTTGGTGGTCACCTTCTTGAACGCGGCCTCGGCCTCGGTACGGGCGTCAGCGAGCGTGCGCGGACGCCGCGGCTGGTCGGCCATGATCAGATCCCCTCGAACAGCGCGGTGGACAGATAGCGCTCCGAGAACGACGGCACGATCGCCAGGATCGTCTTGTCCGCGCTCTCCGGCCGCTTGCCGATCTCGATCGCGGCTGCAATCGCCGCGCCCGAGGAGATCCCGCCGGGAATGCCCTCGGTGCGGGCCAGCGCGCGCGAGGTCTCGATGGCGGTGGTGCTGTTGATCTTGACGATCTCGTCGATCACCGAGCGGTCGAGAATGTCCGGCACGAAGCCGGCGCCGATGCCCTGGATCTTGTGCGGCGAGTGCTGCCCACCCGACAGCACCGGGCTCTCCTCCGGCTCGACCGCGACGACCTTGAGACCGGGCTTGCGCGACTTCAGCACCTGGCCGACGCCGGTGATGGTGCCGCCGGTGCCGACGCCGGCGACGAACACGTCGATATTGCCCGCCGTGTCGTTCCAGATCTCCTCGGCCGTGGTGCGGCGATGGATGTCCGGGTTTGCGAGGTTCTTGAACTGCTGCGGCATCACCGAGTTCGGCGTCGTCCGCAACAACTCCTCGGCGGTGGCGATGGCGCCTTTCATGCCCTGCGACGCCGGCGTCAGCACGATCTCAGCGCCGAGGAAGGCGAGCATCTTGCGCCGCTCCACCGACATCGACTCCGGCATCACCAGTTTGAGCTTGTAGCCACGCGCCGCCGCGACGAAGGCCAGCGCGATGCCGGTATTGCCCGAGGTCGGCTCGATCAGCACGGTGTCGGGCTTGATCACGCCGGCCTGCTCCATCGCCAGGATCATGCCGACGCCGATCCGATCCTTCACGCTCGCGGCGGGATTGAAGTATTCCAGCTTGGCGAGGATGGTCGCCTTGACTCCATGTTGCTCCGGCAGCTTTCGCAACCGCACAATCGGCGTATTGCCGAACGCGTCGACAATTGAATCAAATACGCGCCCGCGTCCTGGACGCTGTGCTGACGACTCCATGAAATCACTCCTCTGCGCGCCCCGCGCGACGTCGACAACGCTTCTGACCATCTTCAGCGAGCCTGTTGCGCTGCGCAAGCACGTTTGCGCGATCTTAGGACGATCGCGGCGCACAACAAGTCGTGGCTAAATTGCGAAAAACCAACGCATTTGTGTTGCGACAAGGTCAATAAACTCGGTGTATGCTTGATTTCAGCCGGATGAAGATTCACGGTGCAGGTCGACTGCAACCCGGGCGGACATCAGCAAGATGTCATCTTCGGAGTGATACAATCGGGGCGTTCGTGCCAAACGACAGCGCCGTTGTAGAATAGATATAAGAACAGACCACCCAGACAAAACTCTTTGTGTGACGGATTTGATATCCGCGAAAGTTGGACTCGTCGGAAATAGACCCGTTCGAACGCGACTTGTTCGAAATCGACCCTTTTCGAAATTGACGTCGTTCAAGCAGAGATCGCCAACAAAGAGATCGTCCAGGAGGTCAATATGTCAGCACTCGCTGATCTCGTGTCGACCGCAACCGCCCGCCCGAATCCCCGCGGCTGCGATCTGCCGACATGCCCGGTCTGCGCCGACTCCATGATTGCCGCGGAGGCGTCGGCATATTTGGCTGACAATGCGATCAGCTATCTCTGGACCTGCGACACCTGCGGCTATGGCTTCGTCACCAAGCACTCCGTGAAAAGCCGCTTCGTCTGCAACTGAACGGCCCCAGGGCGAGAGAGTTCCGCGACGTGATGTCACGGCCGTTCGATGGCCGAGGATAACGCAACCGTCGGCCATCGAGCCGGTCGGCAGTGCATGATCAGCACAATTTCATGAGGGCCGGCGCACAGGGCCGGGCTCACAACAAGCTGACGGGCTTCACCTGAAGCGGCCGTCAGCCGGCGCGCGAGGCGATGTCGCCGCGCGCCCAATCGGCCTTGGTGCGCTCGTAGAATTCCGTGAACCGCCCCTGTGCAATCGCCTCGCGCATCCCGGCCATCAATTGCTGGAAATAGGCAATGTTGATTTCCGACAGCAGCGTCGCGCCGAGCGCCTCGCCCGCCTTGATCAGATGATGCAGATAGGCGCGGGCATAGCTGCGCGCCGCCGGCCACGGGCTCTCCTCATCCAGCGGCCTGTCATCGTCGGCATGACGCGCGTTGCGCAGGTTCACCGGCCCGAAGCGCGTGTAGGCGACGCCGTGGCGGCCGTTGCGGGTCGGCAGCACGCAGTCGAACATGTCGATGCCGCGCCGGACCGACTCCAGGAGATCGTCAGGCGTGCCGACGCCCATCAGGTAGCGCGGACGGTCGGCCGGCAGCGCCGGCGCGGTCGCCTCGATCATCTCGAGCATGACCGCCTGCGGCTCGCCGACGGCCAGGCCGCCGATCGCATAGCCGTGGAATCCGATCTCGACCAGCGCCTGCGCGCTGGCGACGCGCAATGCGGGCACATCGCCGCCCTGCACGATGCCGAACAGCATGTAGCCTGCCGGCGCCTTCTCGAAGGCGCGGCGGCAGCGTTCGGCCCAGCGCAGCGACAGCCGCATCGCGCGCTCGATATCGTCGCGCTCGGCCGGCAGCCGCACGCATTCGTCGAGCTGCATCGCGATGTCGGAGTTGAGCAGGCGCTGCACCTCGATGGCGCGCTCCGGTGACAGCTCGATCTTCGCGCCGTCGATGTGCGAGCGGAACGTCACCGCCTGCTCGGTCACCTTGCGCAAGCCCGACAGCGACATCACCTGGAAGCCGCCGGAATCGGTCAGCATCGGACCGCCCCAGCCGGTGAAGCGCTGCAGGCCGCCAAGGGCGGCGATGCGCTCTGCCGTTGGCCGCAGCATCAGGTGATAGGTGTTGCCCAGCACGATGTCGGCGCCGGCCTCGCGGACGTCGCGCCAGTGGATGCCCTTCATGGCGCCGGCGGTGCCGACCGGCATGAAGGCCGGGGTGCGCACCACGCCGTGCGGAGTCGTCAGCCGGCCGGTACGGGCCGCGCCGTCTGTGCCGAGCAGTTCGAAATGGTTGGGAAGGTCGCTGACCGAGGAGCTCATGGCCGGCTTATTGCGTCAGGACCGCCCCCGATTCAACCGCGATGGCGCTGTTTTGGTGCCTTTCGGCCGTTGACGGCGGTTCCGGCCGCCCCTATGGTCCGGCGCCATGTCGACCTCGACCAAACGCACGACGAAAACCACCAAGCCCTTGCGGGCCTCGGGAGGCGTGCGCGCGTAGTCGAACTCGATTGCGACCATCTTCGAACCGAAGCCCCGCCTGATGAAGGTCCGGGGCTTTTTTTATGTCCAGATTCCAACCGGAGACTTGAAGACGTGCCTCACGATCCCACCATTGCCATCGTCGGCGTCACCGGCGCCGTCGGCGCCGAGTTCATCGCCACCCTGGACCGCCGTAATGTCCGCGTCGGCAAGCTCAAGGCGCTGGCAAGCGCCCGCTCGGCCGGGCAGACCCTCACCTTCCGTGGCCAGACGATCGTGATCGAGGAGCTCAACGAGCGCTCGTTCGAAGGCGTCGACATCGCGCTGTTCTCGGCCGGCAGCGGCATCTCCAAGAAGTTTGCGCCGATTGCGGTCCGCTCCGGCGCCGTGGTGGTCGACAACTCCTCGGCCTTCCGGATGGACCCGAACGTTCCGCTGGTCATCCCGGAGATCAACGCCCGCCGCATCCGCGACCACAAGGGTATCATTGCCAACCCGAACTGCGCGGCCATCACGGCGCTGGTGCCGCTGTGGCCGATCCACCAGAAGAACCGCATCAAGCGCATGATCATCTCGACCTACCAGGCCGCCAGCGGCGCCGGTGCGGCGGCGATGGACGAGCTGGTGCAGTCGACCCGCGCGAGCCTCAACGGCCAGGTCTATGCGCCCAAGGTGATGCCGCACCCGTTCGCCTTCAACCTGTTCAGCCACAACACCGCCATCGATCCCGACACCGGCTACAACGACGAAGAGACCAAGGTCATCAACGAGACCCGCAAGATCTTCGAGGATGAAGGGATCGCCGTCGGCGTCACCTGCGTCCGCGTGCCGGTGCTGCGCGCGCATTGCGAGGCGATCACCTTCGAATGCGAGAAGCCGATCACCGAGGACGACGTCCGCCGCATCCTGGCGACCGCGCCCGGCGTGCGCGTGGTCGACGACCGCGCGAAGAACTACTTCCCGATGCCGGTCGACGCCTCCGGCCAGGACGACGTGCTGGTGGGCCGCATCAGGACGGATCTGTCCGATCCGTCAGGTCACTCGATCGCGATGTTCGTCGCCGCCGATCAGCTGCTCAAGGGCGCTGCGCTGAATGCGGTGCAGATCGCCGAGCTCTTGCCGGAGCAGGCCATGGCGTGAGGCGGCCACGCACCCTCCTCACCAACACTGTCATCACCCGCGAAAGCGGGTGATAGACGGTGGGCACGCATCGCCTTCGGCGCCGCCTTGCCCACCCTACGTTTCTGCGCTCTACGGCTCGACGACCCGCTCGTCCGGCTGGCGGAACAGCAGACACGCATCGCCGTAGGAATAGAACCGGTAGCCGCTTTGAATCGCATGCGCGTAAGCCGCCTGCATCGTCTCGAGCCCGGCGAAGGCCGAGACCAGCATGAACAGGGTCGAGCGCGGCAGATGGAAGTTGGTCATCAGGATGTCGACCGCGCGAAAGCGATAGCCGGGCGTGATGAAGATCGACGTCTCCGCCTCGAACGGTGCGATCGTGCCGTCGGGCTGCGCCGCGCTCTCGAGCAGCCGCAGCGACGTCGTTCCGACCGCGACGATGCGGCCGCCTTGGGCGCGGGCCTGGTTCAGCGCAGCGGCGGTCTCAGGCGTCAGACTGCCCCACTCCGCATGCATGCGGTGGCCTTCGGTGTCATCGACCTTCACGGGCAGGAAGGTGCCGGCGCCGACATGCAGGGTGACGCGCTGCAGCCCGACGCCGCGCTCGCGCAGCCGCCGTTCCAGCGTCGGCGTGAAATGCAGTCCGGCGGTGGGGGCCGCCACCGCGCCCTCCTTGGCCGCGAACATGGTCTGATAATCGGTCGCGTCCTGCTCGTCTGCGGGCCGCCTGCCGGCGATGTAGGGCGGCAGCGGCGGCCGGCCGAGATCGGCGATCGCCTGGTCGAGCGCGGGCCCATGAAACACAAAGGACAGCGTCAGCTCGCCCTCCTCGCCCTTGGCTTCGACGGTGGCGTCGAGATGGCCGAGCAGGCAGACCTTGCCCTCGTTGCCGAAACGGATCGTATCGCCTGGCGCGAGCTTCTTGGCGGGCCGCACCAGCGCCTGCCAGCGCGAGCCGTCGAGCCGCTTGATCAGGGTCGCCTCGATCTTCGCCTCGGTCTCGCGGCTGATGCGGCGTCCTGAGAGCTGAGCGGCGATGACCTTGGTGTCGTTGACGACGAGCTGATCGCCCGGCTCCAGCCAGTCCGGCAGGTCGGCGACCGTGCGGTCGCGCAGCACGCCATCGCCCTGCACCACCAGCATGCGCGCGGATTCGCGCGGGCTCGCCGGCCGCAGCGCGATGTTTTCGGGGGGCAGCTGAAAGTCGAAGAGGTCTGTGCGCATCGTCGTTCTGGAACGACCGTCGAAAACCTCATCCTGAGGAGCGCGTCAGCGCGTCTCGAAGGATGAGGCCCGACTGTGGCCTCATGGTTCGAGACGCGTGCTGCGCACGCTCCTCACCATGAGGGTCAAAAGCCGAGGGCGGTACTGCACACCGACCATGAACACGCCGAGAGGCGTGTTCATGGAGAGGGTCGTTGGTTACGCCGCGTCGGCGGCCATGTAGGCCTTCACGATCTTGTCCGGGTTCTGCACCGGCTCGCCGCGCTTGATCTTGTCGACATTCTCCATGCCCTCGGTGACCTTGCCCCAGACCGTGTACTGCTTGTCCAGGAAGCGGGCGTCGTCGAAGCAGATGAAGAACTGGCTGTCGCCTGAATCTGGATTGGCCGCACGCGCCATCGAGGCGGTGCCGCGAACATGCGGCTCGGCGTTGAACTCGGCCTTCAGCTTCTTGCCGGAGCCGCCGGTGCCGGTGCCCTGCGGGCAGCCGGTCTGCGCCATGAAGCCGTCGATGACGCGGTGGAAGACGATGCCGTCGTAGAAGCCCTCGCGGACGAGCTCCTTGATGCGCGCGACATGGCCGGGCGCGAGATCGGGACGCATCTCGATGGTGACGGGGCCCTGGGTGGTCTCGAGGATCAAGGTATTTTCGGTCACAGCCATGCTGGTCTCTCGGTTTTGGTAGAATTGACGGGGGTCAGGACAAAGCAAATCCTGGGTCTGAAATGTCGCGGCGCCTTCCCATGTGCGGCCGTCACCCCTCCTGACGGCAATCCGAGCACGACGAGGCCCGCGATGCTGGTCCAGAATAGACCCAATGCGTTTAAAGCTGAAGCCACCGGCCCTGTCGATGTGGCGGGCCGGCAGAATCGGCATGCCGCCGCGACGTGGCAAAAGGTTCCTTAAGGCCCAAGGGAACCGGGCGCGAGACCCGGGTGTCCCCCTGCTCTGCCTCTACTTGATGTCCGAGGCGACCTGAACCTTCACCATCTTGTCCGGATCGGTGACGGCACCGCCCGAGGAGCCCGGAGGCGCCTTCTTGAGCTTGTCGACGACGTCCATGCCCTGCACGACCTCGCCAATCACGGTGTATTGGCCGTTGAGGAAGGAGGCATCGCCGAAGCAGATGAAGAACTGCGAGTTGGCGGAATCGACGCTATCGCCCCGGCGCGCCATGCCGACGGTGCCGCGCTTGAACGGCGTTGACGAAAACTCCTGCTTCAGGTTCGGGTACTTCGAGCCGCCGGTGCCATTGAAGTTCTGGCCGTCACCGGTCTGCGCCATGAAGCCGTCCATGACGCGGTGGAACGGCACGTTGTTGTAGAAGCCTTCGCGCGCCAGCGTCTTCAGCCGCTCGGCATGCTGTGGCGCCAGATCGGTGCGCAGCTTGATGATGATGCGGCCCTTGGTGGTGTCGATGACCAGGGCATTCTGCTTGTCGAGGCCGGCAGGCAGCGACTGGGCCAGCGCCGGCAATGCGAAGACGAGAGCGAAGACGAAAGCGAGCGCGCGGATCATGGCAACTCCGATGACATGAGACGATGTGGAGAGGAAGGCACCGCCGGAAGCGGCCGGTGCCTGAAGGATCACTTGAACTTGGCCTTGAGACTTTCGACCACCGACGGCGGCACGAAATGCGAGATCTCGCCGCCCATGGCGGCGATCTGGCGAACCAGCGTGGCTGCGATCGGACGGACACCCACCGAGGCTGGAACGAACACCGTCTGGACCTGCGGTGCCATGGTCTGGTTCATGCCGGCCAACTGCATCTCGTAGTCGAAATCGGTGCCGTCGCGCAGGCCCCGGATCATCATGATCGCACCGGCCTTTTGCGCGGCCGTGACCGTCAGATTGTCGTAGGTCGAAGCCTCGAAGCTGCAGCCCGCCGCGGCTGCCACGGGGCCGAAGATCTCATGCGCCATCGCCAGCCGCTCCTCGGTCGAGAACAGCGGCTTCTTGCCGTGATGCACGCCGACCGCGACGATCAGGCGGTCGCAGAGGTGGACGGCCTGCCGGACCACATCGAGATGGCCGTTGGTGACGGGATCGAACGAGCCCGGATAGAGCGCAATGCGTTGCATGCGCTCGTCCTATACCGCCCGGAACAGGCCGGCAAGCCGCCGTCAGGCACGCTGGCGTGGCTGTGATGGGCAAAGAGCGGCCGAGAGACTGCATTGCGATGGAACGAGGTGCGACGCCGATGGGCCGGAACCGTGGTCGGCTACCGCGATTGTTTCGTCGGAACATCCGACATGAAACACGCTCGCGCCGAGACGAAACCAATTCGCCCGTCCCGCGAAGACGTCTCGAAACCCGATCTGGTTATCAAATCGTTAACGAACACGGGCCGAACGGCCCAGACAGGGGACCGTCATGATCAAAGCGCTATCTGCAGTCGCAGCAGCCGGCTTGGTGGCTGCCGGCATCACCCTCCTGCCCGGCTTCGCTCCCCAGGTCGAAGCCAGCGTGCCGCGTCCGCTGGCCAAGGCGGACCGCCTGGACATCCGCCCGATCGGCCGCGACTGCTCGCAGCAGGCCTGGCCCAACTTCGAGGCGGGCTGCCTGCGCAGCGCCGGAACCCGGGGAACCATCCGCGAGGCCAGGATGGTCTCGGTCGAGCGGACGCAGTGAGGCGAACAGCGAAAGACCTGCGTCGTCCGCTATTCGCTACGCCCTATTCGCCATTCGCCTGGTCAGCGTTCCCGTTGCCGTTCTCGGCCTCCTCGCCGATATGCTCCACCGAAACGACGTGCTCATCATCGGCGGTGTCGAACACGATGACGCCCTGCGTCGAGCGTCCCGCGATGCGGATGCCGTCGACGGGGCAACGGATCAACTGCCCCTTGTCCGTCACCAGCATGATCTGATCGCCATCCTCGACCGGGAATGAGGCGACGAGCTTGCCGTTGCGGTTGTTGACCGACATCGCGACGATGCCTTTGCCGCCGCGGCCGGTGGTGCGGTACTCGTAGGACGAGGTGCGCTTGCCGTAGCCGTTGACCGAGACGGTCAGCACCACCTGCTCCTGCGCCGACATCTCGACATAGCGTTCCTGCGACAGCTGGATCGCGCCAGCGGCCGCCTCCTCGCCCTCGGCCTCGACCGGCTCCTCGGTGGCAGCATCGCCCGACATCGCCCGGCGCATCTTCAAGTACGCCGTACGCTCGTCCGAGGTCGTCTCGACATGGCGCAGGATCGACAGCGAGATCACCTTGTCGCCGCCGGCGAGCGCGATGCCGCGCACGCCCATCGAGGTCCGACCGGTGAAGACGCGCACGTCGGTGACGGGGAAGCGGATGCACTGCCCGCCCGACGCCGTGAGCAGGACGTCGTCGCGCTCGGTGCAGATCTGAACGTTGACGATCTCTTCGCCCTCGTCGAGCTTCATCGCGATGATGCCGGAGCGGCGCACGTCGACGAAATCCGACAGCTTGTTGCGGCGGACGTTGCCGCCGGTGGTCGCGAACATCACGTCGAGATTGGCCCAGGAGGATTCATCCTCCGGCAGCGGCATGATGGTGGTGATGCGCTCGCCCTGCTCCAGCGGCAGGATGTTGATCAGCGCCTTGCCACGCCCGTTGGGCGCCGCGATCGGCAGCCGCCAGACCTTCTCCTTGTAGACCTGGCCGCGCGACGAGAAGAACAGCACCGGCGTGTGCGTGGAGGCCACGAACAGCCGGCTGACGAAATCCTCCTCGCGGGTCTGCATGCCCGAGCGGCCCTTGCCGCCGCGGCGCTGCGCCCGATACGCCGACAGCGGCACGCGCTTGGTGTAGCCGGCGTGCGACACGGTCACGACCATGTCCTCGCGCTGGATCAGGTCCTCGTCCTCGACCTCGCCTTCCTGCTCGGCGATCACGGTGCGGCGCGGCGTGCCGAACTCCGCCTTAACAGCGGCGAGCTCGTCCTTGATGATCCCCTGTACCCGCGCCCGCGAGCGCAGGATGTCGAGATAGTCGTTGATCTCGACCTTGAGCTTGTCGAGCTCGTCGGAAATCTCCTCGCGACCGAGCGCCGTCAGGCGCTGCAGGCGCAGGTCGAGAATCGCCTTGGCCTGCTCGAACGACAGCCGGATGGTGCCGTCCTCGGAAAGACGGTGGCGCGGATCGTCGATCAGCGTGATGATGGCCTCGACGTCGCGCGCCGGCCAGTCGCGCGACATCAACGCCTCGCGCGCGGTCGCAGGATCGGGCGACGTCCTGATGACCCGGATGACCTCGTCGATATTGGCGACGGCCACGGCAAGGCCGACCAGGATATGAGCGCGGTCGCGCGCCTTGTTGAGCAGGAACTTGGTCCTGCGCGTGACGACACGCTCGCGGAACGCGACGAAGATCGTCAGCAGGTCCTTCAACGTCATCGTCTGCGGGCGGCCGCCGTCGAGCGCCAGCATGTTGGCGGCGAAGCTCGTCTGCAGCGGCGTGAACTTGTAGAGCTGGTTGAGCACGACGTCCGGCACGGCGTCGCGCTTCAGCTCGACGACGACGCGGTAGCCGTCGCGGTCGCTTTCGTCGCGCAGGTCGGCGACGCCTTCGATCTTCTTTTCGCGCACCAGTTCGGCGATGCGCTCGACCATCGTCGCCTTGTTCACCTGGTAGGGAATCTCGGAGATGATGATCGCCTCGCGATCCTTGCGGATCGTGTCGATCGTCACCTTGCCGCGCATCATGATCGAGCCGCGGCCCAGGTGATAGGCCGAGCGGACGCCGGCGCGGCCGAGGATGATGCCGCCGGTGGGGAAATCCGGCCCTGGAATGATGTTGATGAGGTCGTCGATCGTGAGCGCGGGATTGTCGATCAGCGCGATGCAGGCATCGATCACCTCGCCGAGATTGTGCGGCGGGATGTTGGTGGCCATGCCGACCGCGATGCCGCCGGCGCCATTGACCAGCAGGTTCGGATATTTGGCCGGAAGAACCGACGGTTCCTTGTCGGAATTGTCGTAGTTGGCCTGGAAGTCGACGGTGTCCTTGTCGATGTCGTCGAGCAGCGGAATCGCCGACTTGGCGAGCTTCGCTTCGGTGTATCGATAGGCCGCGGGGGGATCGCCGTCGACGGAGCCGAAATTGCCCTGGCCGTCGATCAGCGGCACGCGCATCGAGAAGTCCTGCGCCATGCGCACCATGGCGTCGTAGATCGACTGATCGCCATGCGGATGGTATTTACCGATGACGTCGCCGACCACGCGCGCGGACTTGACGTATTTCTTGTCGGGCGTGTGCCCCTGCTCGTACATCGAATACAGGATGCGCCGGTGCACGGGCTTGAGGCCGTCGCGCGCATCGGGCAGCGCTCGCGACACGATCACGCTCATCGCGTAATCGAGGTAGGAGCGCTTCATCTCGTCGAGGATGGAAACGGGACGAATGTCGGAAGGTCCGCCCGGCTCGCCGGGCTTCTCATCTTCTTTATCGGACAAAGGGGATACCGGTCGGTTTTGACACGCGAAAATCGCTTGGAATCATATAGCGCATGGCGCTGCCGCTAGCCACCCCCAAGGGGGTTCGGAGCGCGCTTTTTCTGCTCGCCTTTCCAGGGACTTAACCGGTTGCCGCGGCCGCCCATGGCAGGCTCCGGGAACCCTGTTTGGCTATGGGCCGAAGACCACCTTGTGCATGATCCGTCCAGGCATGAGCGTGAACAGTCCGGCAATCACGAGGGCGCCGGAGAACAGCGTGATCATGGCCCGGCGATGGGCCGCCACCCGATGGCGGTGCGCAGCCCACACCGCAAGCGGCAGCACGGCCAGCGTATAGATCGACAGCAGGTGGATCGGGCTGAAAGGACCCACCAGCCGGATGGTGTGAATCCAGAACGAGCTGGCCGCAACGGCAGCCATGAGGGCGACCCAGATCCAGCCGAGCGTTCGATGCGGCAAGGTCCCTTTCGGGGCTGCGAACTGGAGCAGCCCCAGTGCGAACGCCGTCATCGCGGCGACCGCGTGCAGCAGGACGGCGGGTTCGGCGGCGAGCAGCGGTGCGAAGCTCATGCAACACCCCGGTGGTCAAGTTACGCACAGCTCAGGCAAACCAAACGTCAGACGCGCGCGATCGTCTGCAATGCGAGACCCGAGGTGATCGCCCCGGCTCCCGTCCCGTCACGGACGAAAGCCACCTTGTATCGACCGAGGACGCACGCGCCTCAGAACGGAATGTCGTCGTCCATGTCGCTGTTGCGTCCGCCACCGCCGGCCGAAGCAACGGCGCGGCGCGGCGGCGCCATCGACGGACCGCTGCTGCCGAAATCGCCGCCACCCATGTCATCGGAGAAGCTGCCGCCACCGCCGCCGCCCCGGCCATCGAGCATCGTCAGGGTGGAGTTGAAGCCCTGCAGCACGACCTCGGTCGAGTACTTCTCGACACCGCTCTGATCGGTCCATTTGCGGGTCTGCAGCGCGCCCTCGATGTAAACCTTGGCGCCCTTCTTCAAATACTGCTCGGCGACCTTGCAAAGACCCTCGTTGAAGATCACCACGCGGTGCCACTCGGTCTTTTCCTTGCGCTCGCCGGTCGCCTTGTCGCGCCACGTTTCCGACGTCGCAATGCTCAGATTGGCGATCGGCCGCCCATCCTGCGTGCGCCGGATCTCGGGGTCCTTGCCGAGATTGCCGACCAGAATCACCTTGTTCACACTACCCGCCATCACCACTCTCCCGCGGTTCTCGATCATCGGACCGGCCGTCCACACCGGCCTCACGGCGTCCGGTGGCTAACCCTTCCTCTCGCGGCGGACCCTATACGGTTGCCGCGCGGTCCACCCGCCCCGTCCATTGCTTATCCACATATAGCAGGCGGATCGCCATTGTTCCAGTTTTGTTCGTATCCATATGACTACAACCATGCGTCGAGTTCCATGGAACTCGAAGGAACCGAAAGTTCCCTTTGCGGAACCCGGAAAAAGTTCCCCTAATCACGAAAAAGGGATTAACTTTCATAAAGTTAGCGCGCCCCACTTCCTCCTCGCCTGTGGCTTTTGGGAGACGGTATCCAGGGTTGAATCGCGTATATTTGCGGACGGATTGGGGCCGCAGGCGTGGTCGCACCAACTTCACAGACGAGCGTCTCCGGGGACCATTTTGGAGACGCCCAACGCGGGAGACTTGGGATGAAACGAATTTTTCTGGGAGCTGTCAGCTTGATGGTTTTGGGGGCGCTGACGCCGGCGGGAGCCGCCGATCTCGCCGCCCGCCCGTACACGAAGGCCCCGGTGATGGCGCCGGCGCCGCTTCCGACCTGGGCCGGCTTCTACCTCGGTCTGCAGGGCGGCGGCGGCTGGGGCCGCAGCGATGAGACCTTCTTCGGTGCGCCGAATACAGCCATCTTCGCCGGGACGCAGCGTTACGACATCACCGGCGGCTTCGCCGGCGGCGTGATCGGCTACAATTGGCAGGTCGACAACATCGTGTTCGGCCTCGAGGGTGACTACCACTGGGCGGACATCGACGGCCGCTCGGCCGTGGTCAACGCTGGCGTCGGTGACACCTACTTCACCAAGCTGCGCGGATTTGGCGACATCAAGGGCCGGCTCGGCTGGGCGATGGGCCCGGCGCTGCTCTTCGTCAGCGGCGGTGCCACGGTCGGCGATCTGCAGCACCGCTACGATGGCGTTCCGGGCAATGTCTTCGTGCAGAACGACTGGCGTTGGGGTTGGACCATCGGCGCTGGCGCCGAATACATGTTCGCGCAGAACTGGTCGGCCAAGGTCGAATACAACTATCTCGACTTCGGCAAGAGCTCGATCCAGTACTCCCCGGTCGCGACCAACCGCTCGGAGTGGAGCGACACCGTCCATACCGTCAAGGCCGGCATCTCCTACCACTTCGGTGGTCCGGGCATGTCGCGCTACTGATCGCACGCCAAGAGCGAATATGTCGAAAGGCCGGCCTCGCGCCGGCCTTTTTTTGCGTGCCAGAACCGGTACTTGCCGAGCCGTTGTGTCCTTTGGGTGACGGCTTTTTACGGCGGAAGGGGCTATCAAGGTCCGGCGGGTGGGCGTTGGTGAGAGCGTGCGTGCGGGCGTCGGACTTGGTTTGGGGAATGCGATGAGAAGGCTGTTGCTGGGGGCGACAACTTCGCTGGCGCTGGGGATTGCGCCGGCCATCGCTGCCGATCTGCCCGCGCGCACCTTCACCAAAGCGCCTGCGATGATCACAACGATCTATGATTGGAGTGGTTTCTATCTCGGCCTGAACGCCGGCGGCGCATCCTCCCGCACCTGCTGGACCAACAAGGTCAGCTTCGCAGGTGTCGCTGCGACCAACGCCGAGGGTTGCCACGATGCGACCGGCGCGCTGGCGGGCGGCCAGATCGGCTATCGCTGGCAGGCTGGCGGCTGGGTATTCGGCGTCGAAGGTCAGGGCAACTGGGCCAACCTCAAGGGCAGCAACACCAGCCAGTTCGCCCCGGCCGTGACCAACCAGACCAAGATCAACGGCATCGGCGTGTTCACGGGCCAGGTCGGCTATTCCTGGAACAACGTGCTCTGGTACGTAAAGGGCGGCGCCGCGGTCGCAAGCGAGAAGTACAACGGTCTCGCCACGGCAACGGGCGCGGCTCTCGACCAGTCCAGCGCCACGCGCTGGGGGGCTGCGGTCGGCACCGGTGTCGAGGTCGGCTTCGCCAAGAACTGGTCGGTCGCAGCCGAATACGAGCACCTGTTCATGGGCAACCGCACCCTGGGCTTCTCCGGTGTTCCCGGCGGAGCCGCGGGCCGGACCGATGCGGTCGGCCAGGACGTCGACATGGCGACGGTCCGCGTCAACTATCGCTGGGGCGGTCCCGTCGTCTCCAAGCACTGACCCTCGAGGATAGGCACTCGAAGACTGGCGCGCTCGAAGACTGGCACTCGAGGCCTGACGCGCCAGGCGCTCACCATGCGTGCCCTCGGACAGCTCCACGATCGGCGCGACGGCCGCGATCTTTACCCGCGCTTAAGCACGTTCGACACATCCCGCCGCACGCCTGCTGCCGATCACGAGTTTAGAAAGCAGTCTCTCCTACAACCAGCCACAGGCCACCTTCGCGTGGGCCCGGATCGGAGGGATCCGGTGCGAGGACAGTTATGGGACTGGGGAGAGACGAATGCAGAAGACGACCTTGATCTTGACCGCTGGAGCCGCGGCGCTGGGACTGGCGCCGGCCTCCGCGGCCGACTTCGCGACGCGCCCTTACAGCAAGGCGCCGCCGCCGGCCTATGTCACGCCGCTGCCGAGCTGGGCCGGGTTCTACCTCGGCGTCAATGGCGGCGCCGACTGGAGCCACAACTGCTGGACGCTCAATCGCGTCGGCGGCGTGCCGGTCGTGCCGACCCAGTCCGAAGGCTGCCACAATGCCTCGAGCGGACTCATCGGCGGCCAGGTCGGCTATCGCTGGCAGGCGGCGAGCTGGGTGTTCGGCGTCGAGGCCCAGGGCGACTGGACCGACCTGAAGTCGTCGAACGCGAGCACGGCTGCGCTGGCTGCAGGCATCACCAACACCACCAAGACCGATGCGATCGGCCTGTTCACCGGCCAGGTCGGCTATGCCTGGGGCAACGTGCTCTGGTACGTGAAGGGCGGCGCGGCCGTCACCCACAACAAATACACCGGCACGGCGAATGCGGCTGCGCCCTTCCCGGTCGGCACGCAGCTGGATTCCGCCAGCGAGACCCGCTGGGGCGGCACCGTCGGCACCGGCGTCGAGTTCGGCTTCGCGCCGAACTGGTCGGTCGCCGTCGAGTACGACCACCTGTTCATGGGCTCGCGCGACATCAGCTTCCCGGCCACCGCCACCGTGCTGTCGCGCGTCGACACCATCAAGCAGGACATCGACATGGCGACCGTCCGAGTGAACTATCGATTCGGAGCGCCGATGGGCACCCGC
This sequence comes from Bradyrhizobium sp. HKCCYLRH2015, assembly GCF_051168215.1. NCBI lineage: Bacteria > Pseudomonadati > Pseudomonadota > Alphaproteobacteria > Hyphomicrobiales > Nitrobacteraceae > Bradyrhizobium > Bradyrhizobium sp. HKCCYLRH2015. Next base: position 517,003 of record NZ_JBNPUO010000004.1, read on the forward strand.
TACTGAAAAAAGCCGCCACTCGCACGCATTCGGAAAGGCCGGCCTCCACGCCGGCCTTTTTCGTGTCAACAGCCCGGCAGCGTCGCGGCGTTTTTGTGCTAAATATATGATTTATAACGCTTTTTCGTTTCTGTGGCGGGCGCGTTACAGCGTCTCCGGGATGCCCTGTGTATGACTTGCCCATCGCTTGTCATTCCAACCTCCCGGGGGAGAATTTGATGAAGAAGTTGCTTGTGATCACGACGGCCCTCGCCGGCGTCGCGGCCGCCACGTCCGCGTCGGCGGCCGACATGGCGGCACGGCCCTACACCAAGGCGCCGCCCATGGTCGCGCAGATCCTGAGCTGGTCGGGCCTCTACGCCGGCATCCAGGGCGGCGGCGGCTGGGGCACCAGCAAGGAAACCTTCCTTGGCCGCTTCAATGCGCCGGGCTTCCTGGGCACCCAGAACTACAACACCAATGGCGGCTTCGTCGGCGGCGTGCTCGGCTACAATTGGCAGGTCGACAACGTCGTGTTCGGCCTCGAAGGCGACTATCACTGGGCCGACATCAACGGCCGCTCCGCAGTGGTCAATGCCGGCGTGGGCGACACCTTCTTCACCAAGCTGACCAGCTTCGGCGACATCAAGGGCCGCCTCGGCTATGCCGTCGGCCCCGCTTTGTTCTTCGTCAGCGGCGGTGCGGCGGTGGGCCAACTGCAGCACCGCTACGACGGCGTGCCGGGCAACGTCTTCAGCCAGACCACCACCCGCTGGGGCTACACGGTCGGGGCCGGCGCGGAATACATGTTCGCCCCGAACTGGTCAGCCAAGCTCGAGTACAACTATCTCGACTTCGGCAAGAGCGCGATCCAGTACAGCGCTTTCGCGACCAACCGCTCCGAGTGGAAGGACACCGTCCACACCGTCAAGGTCGGCCTCAGCTACCATTTCGGCGGCCCGGTCATTGCCAAATACTGATACCTGCAACCGACAGGTTCCGAGAAAGGCCGGCGAAAGCCGGCCTTTTTTGTTGCACCGATACCACCGTGCCGGCTCGCCACACACGGAACCAAGCAATTGAGTAACATAGGCTTTCTGGAACTGGGCCGTAAAAACGCGGTTTGGCCGCGAGTGTGTCTTCAGGGTGACGGTATTCCGTACGGAACCGGGCTATAGGAACCTCGTCAACTTGAACGGGTGAGTCTGTTTCGTGCGTAAGCTTATCGGTGCGATGCGGACTTCGAGGAATAAACTGGAGACTGGAATGAAGAAGATCTTGCTCGCGACCGTGGCCCTGGCCGCCCTGGCCGCTCCCGCTGCCGCCGCTGATCTCGCCGCACGCCCGACCTACACCAAGGCCCCGGTTCTCGCGCCGGTGCAGACCTGGACCGGTTTCTACATCGGTGCGATGGGTGGCTACGCCAATGAGGATGCTGACTTTGCGGCCATGAAGGGCGGCTTCGCCGGTGGCACCGTCGGCTACAACTGGCAGCAGGGTGCTGTCGTGTTCGGCCTCGAGGCCGATGCTGCCTGGGCTGACATCAATGCCTCCGTCGGCGCGCTTGGCGTGACCGCCGAATCGAAGATCCGTGACTGGGGCACCGTCCGTGGCCGCATCGGTTACGCCTTCGGCCCGACCCTGCTGTACGCCACCGGCGGTTACGCCTGGGCCGACAACCGCATCTCGCTGACGGCTCCCGGCGTCGCCGTTTCGGACAGCAAGATCCACTCGGGCTGGACCGTCGGCGCAGGCGTCGAGTACATGTTCGCCCCGAACTGGTCGCTGAAGGGCGAGTACCTCTACAAGAGCTTCGGTGGCGAGAGCTACACCTTCACCGGCCTCGGCACGCTCGCGACCGGCACGCTCAACGTGCATTCCGGTCAGGTCGGCATCAACTACCACTTCTAAGAACGTCGCCTCCGGGCCAACGCACACAGCCTCCGCTCTGCCAGAGCGGAGGCTTTTTCTTTGCGGGATCGCGCACAGGGCCGGACGGAACCGGCAGCCTCCTGCCATTCGCTGCCATTCCCTGAGCGCATTGTTGATGATTCGCTGACGGTACTGGAAATCCGGCCACGTTCTTCCTACGTTCCGACGATACCTTTTCCCCCTGGCGTCCGATGGCCGGCTCCCGGCGAAACGCGCCTGCAACGATGGCGCGACTCTGCGCCGTGGGACGATCGCCATGGATGAAGTGCTCAAGGCCAAGCAGCGCGCGCAAGCCAACCAGTCGAGCCTGCGGGCCATCACCATCCGCGGCGCCCGCGAGCACAATCTGAAAAACATCGACGTCGAGATCCCGCGCGACAGGCTGGTGGTGTTCACCGGGCTGTCCGGCTCCGGCAAATCCTCGCTCGCCTTCGACACCATCTATGCCGAGGGCCAGCGCCGCTACGTCGAATCGCTGTCGGCCTATGCACGCCAGTTCCTCGAGATGATGCAGAAGCCGGATGTCGACCAGATCGACGGCCTGTCGCCGGCGATCTCGATCGAGCAGAAGACGACCTCGAAGAATCCGCGCTCGACGGTGGGCACCGTCACCGAGATCTACGACTACATGCGCCTGCTGTGGGCGCGCGTCGGCGTGCCCTACTCGCCGGCCACCGGCCTGCCGATCGAGAGCCAGACCGTGTCGCAGATGGTCGACCGCGTGCTGGCGCTGCCCGAAGGCACCCGCCTCTATCTGTTGGCCCCGGTCGTGCGCGGCCGCAAGGGCGAGTACAAGAAGGAACTCGCCGAATATCTCAAGAAGGGCTTTCAGCGCGTCAAGATCGACGGCACCTTCCATGAGCTCGCCGAGGCGCCCACGCTCGACAAAAAGTTCCCGCACGACATCGATGTCGTCGTCGACCGTATCGTCGTGCGCCCCGATATCGGCCAGCGCCTGGCGGAGAGCTTCGAGACCGCGCTGAAGCTCGCCGAGGGCTTGGCCGTGATCGAGTTCGCGGATGCAGCCCCTTCCTCGTCATCACCGGGCCGCGCCGAAGGCGCGAGACCCGGTGATCCATCCTCTTCGAAGGAGATGGATGGCCGGGTCAAGCCCGGCCATGACGAGAAGAAGAAGGTGGCCAAGATCCACGACAAGAGCGGGCCCGAGCGCATCCTGTTCTCCGAGAAGTTCGCCTGCCCGGTGTCCGGCTTCACCATCCCCGAGATCGAGCCGCGGCTGTTCTCGTTCAACAACCCCTATGGCGCGTGCCCCGAATGCGGCGGCCTCGGCGTCGAGCAGCACGTCGATGCCGACCTCGTGATCCCCGACAAGGACGTCACGCTGCGCAAGGGCGCGATCGCGCCGTGGGCCAAGTCGTCATCGCCCTACTACCTGCAGACGCTGACCGCGCTGGGGAAGTTCTACAAGTTCACGCTCGACACCAAGTGGAAGGATCTGCCGAAGAAGACGCAGAACGCGCTGCTGCACGGCTCCGGCGACGACGAGATCAAGTTCACCTATGAGGACGGCGTTCGCGCCTACGACACCAAGAAGCCGTTCGAGGGCGTGATCACCAACATCGAGCGCCGCTTCCGCGAGACCGAGAGCGAATGGGCGCGCGAGGAGCTCGGCAAGTACTTCAACGACGTGCCCTGCGCCGGCTGCAAGGGTTTCCGGCTCAAGCCCGAGGCGCTGTGCGTCAAGGTCGGCGGCAAGCACATCGGCGAAATCAGCGATCTCTCCGTCAAGGCTGCCGGCGAATGGTTTGCCGAGGTGCCGAAGGCCCTGAACGCGCAGCAGACCGAGATCGCCACCCGCATCCTCAAGGAGATCCGCGACCGCCTGACCTTCCTGCTCGATGTCGGCTTGAACTACCTGACCCTGGCGCGCTCCTCCGGCACCTTGTCCGGCGGCGAGAGCCAGCGCATCCGCCTGGCCTCGCAGATCGGCTCGGGGCTGACGGGTGTGCTCTACGTGCTGGACGAGCCGTCGATCGGCCTGCACCAGCGCGACAATGCCCGCCTGCTCGACACGCTGAAGCGGCTGCGCGACCTCGGCAACACCGTGATCGTGGTCGAGCATGACGAGGATGCCATTCGCCTCGCCGACTACGTGCTCGACATCGGCCCCGGCGCCGGCACCCATGGCGGCAACATCGTCGCCGAGGGCACGCCGGCCGAGATCATGCGCAATCCGGCGTCGCTGACCGGCAAATATCTCACCGGCGAGCTCGAGGTCGAGGTACCCGAGCGGCGGCCACCGAACCATCGCCGCACCATCAAGGTCGTCAACGCCCGCGGCAACAATCTGAAGAACGTCTCCGCCGAGATTCCGCTCGGCCTGTTCACGGCGATCACCGGCGTGTCCGGCGGCGGCAAGTCGACGCTGCTGATCGACACGCTGTACAAGGCGATCGCGCGCAAGCTCAACGGCGCCAACGAGGCGGCGGCGCCGCACGACCGCATCGAGGGCCTGGAGCACATCGACAAGATCATCGACATCGACCAGTCGCCGATCGGCCGCACGCCGCGCTCGAATCCCGCGACCTATACCGGCGCGTTCACGCCGATCCGCGAGTGGTTCGCCGGCCTCCCCGAATCCAAGGCGCGCGGCTACGAGCCCGGCCGGTTCTCCTTCAACGTCAAGGGCGGCCGCTGCGAGGCCTGCCAGGGCGACGGCGTCATCAAGATCGAGATGCACTTCCTGCCCGACGTCTACGTCACCTGCGACGTCTGCAAGGGCAAGCGCTACAACCGCGAGACGCTCGACGTGCTGTTCAAGGGCAAGTCGATCGCCGACGTGCTCGACATGACCGTCGAGGAGGCCGCCGAGTTCTTCAAGGCGGTGCCGCGCGTGCGCGACACCTTCGAGACGCTGCGCCGCGTCGGCCTCGACTACATCCATGTCGGCCAGCAGGCCACCACGCTCTCAGGCGGCGAGGCGCAGCGCGTCAAGCTCGCCAAGGAATTGTCCAAGCGCGCCACCGGCCGCACGCTCTATATCCTCGACGAGCCGACCACGGGCCTACACTTCCACGACGTCAAGAAGCTGCTGGAAGTGCTGCACGAGCTGGTCGCCCAGGGCAACACGGTGGTCGTCATCGAGCACAATCTCGAGGTCATCAAGACCGCCGACTGGGTCATCGACCTCGGCCCCGAAGGCGGCGACGGCGGCGGCGAGATCGTCGCCTGGGGTCCGCCCGAGGACATCGTGAAAGCGCCGCGCAGCTACACCGGGCAGTTCCTGAAGCCGGTGCTGGAGAAGTCAGCCAAGCCGAAGAAGCGCACGCGCGGAGCGGCGAGCGAGGCGGCGGAGTAGTTCCGTCGCGCCGTCATTGCGAGCGAAGCGAAGCAATCCAGGGCCGAACCCGAGCCTCCGGATTGCTTCGTCGCTTTTTGTCCCTCGCAATGAGGGGCGCGATGGATAAACGTCCTCTCCAAAAAGCGAAGCCCGCCGCTCGATCACGAGCGGCGGGCTTCGTCTGTCTGCTCACGTACAACTCACCAGCGATAATACCCGCTGCGCGTGCCGTTGTTGTTGCCGCCGGGCCCGACATCGCCCTGGGTCGAGCTCGGAGTCGGATGGTTGGTGCCGTTGTAGCCGGCGCCCCAGCCCGGGCCGTCATACGGGCCCGGCGCGACCGCGACGTAGCCTTCCTCATAGACCGGACCCGGCGCCCAGGCGAAGGAATCGCGGTAGGCGTAGGTGCTGGTGACCTGCCCGCCATAGCCGTAGCCACCCGGGCCGTACTCGCCGGCTGAAGCGGCGGCGGTGCCGGCAACCAGCGTGACCGCGGTCAAGGCCGCCAAACCAAACATGCGCGTCATGAACTTGCTCCTTCGTTCCTAATTATCGCGGAGCAAACAACGTGAGGACCCTGCCGGTTCCGCGGCAGGTCACGACAATGCTGCGACACAACGCTTCGCTCACATTGCCGCGATTGAATGATCCAACGCGGCTGTCTCTCGGTAGCTCCTTGCGGAAGACAAGCCCGCCGCTCGTGTCCGGGCGGCGGGCTTGTCGACTGGACGCTGACTTATCTGACAGCGATTACCACTGACGATAGACGCCGGTCAGCGTGCCGTTGTTGTTGCCGGACGGACCGACATCGCCCTGGGTCGAGCCCGGGGTCGGATGGTTGGTGCCATTGTAGCCGCCGCCCCAGGCCACTGGGCCAGCCACCGGACCGGGCGCGTAGGCCGGCGCCGGCGCTGCGCCATACACCGGCTCGGAATCGGTGGTCTGCGCCGGCGGCACCCAGGCCATGGAGTCGCCGAAACGGGCATAGCCCTGCGCGGACGCTGCGGCGGTGCCGATCACCAGCGTGGCTCCGGCCAGCGCGGCCATCTTGATCGTGCGTTGCATGTCTCTCTCCTTGCTTCTGTGCGGGGTCAACCACCGCACCGCGCAAGGCGTTCCTGCAGCGCACACTCACAAAAATCGTGATGAAAGGTTGATTGGCCGCCGCACCGAGCCCCCTTGCAGGACTGAGCGAACCCAGCCCCGCAAAAGCTCCCCTGCGACGCTCAGGCCGCGACGGCGACCGCCCGCGGCCGCGCCACGCCGGTCTTGGTCACTCCCGGCAGGGGCGGCGCCTTCGTGCCGGTCGCATGCGGGAAATACTGCAGCTGCATGGAATGCATGTAGCCGGCTTCCGCGGTCCAGGAGTCGTTCGCCTCGACGATCGGCGTGATCGTGAACAGGTCCGGATTGCTCGGCGCAATCGCGGTATAGGTCGGGATCGATGCGCTGAGCCACTCGAGCGGTTTGTAGATCGAGTAGTAGTTGGTGTCCTTCAGGACAGGCGCCGGCGGCGGATAGGTGCCGAGAATCCCGTTCAGGTTGGCCCAGCCCATCGGCACGATGTCGTTGCTGTTGACCGCCGCGTAATAGGTGTAGCTCTTTGCGAAGGTCGCCGCGAATCCCGCGTTCCACATCGTCGGAGCCGCGAAGGTGTGCGGCCACAGCGTGAACTTCAGCGACGAGTTCAGCTTCGGCAGCTGATCCTGCAGCCATGCCGTCGCCGCCACAGCGAGCGCGCCGCCGAGGCTGTGCCCGGTCACCATCAGTTGCAGGTTCTGCTTGGCCGCGAGGCCGCGCAGATAGTCCAGCAGCGACAGGTCCGTCGTGGGATCGGTGAGCGCGATGACCAGCGCCAGCGCGTCGTTGATTCCGGCGCTGATCTGCAGCGGCGCGCCGGCCTGCTGCGGATACAGCCACGGCACCTGGAAAACCGCGTCGGCATCGGCCAGCACGTTCTCGAAGGCGCCGGCGACCGAGCCGTCGACATCGGTGCCGCGGAACGCCAGCGCATAGCTGCCGTCGCTGCCTTGCGCGACATAGGCGAGCACGCCGTTGTTGACCGCCGGGCCCCAGACGAGCGACCACGGACCGTTCGCCGCGCCCGACGGGACGGACTTCAGCATCGTCACGAAATCGCTCGGCTGAACCGCATCGAGCGCGTCGTCGATATAGGCGAAGTAGGACAGATAGGCTGCAGCAACCTTGTTGAGGGCCATGTGAAATCTCTCTGGCTTGAATGATGAAAACAATTTCGATCAAATCGGGCAGGCAGACCCTGATCCGCCGGCGCACCGGGATCATAGACCGCGTCATCTCCAGGTGCACATCACAACATGTTCAACCCCTGATCATCGCACGTCGCCATGGCGCTGCGAGACGCAACGGTCGCGTCTCATTGCGCCCCGCCCCTCCCATTGCTATGGCGCAGGGCTGTCGCAGCACGACACGCCTCGACGATCATCAGCCCCTCGCCACGCTCACCCCGCGCGATGCCATATTCTCTCGTCATCTTCGATCTCGACGGCACCCTCGCCGACAGCTTCCCGTGGTTTCGGGTCCACGTGAATGCGGTCGCCGCGCGCTTCGGCTTTCGCCAGGTGAAGGACGAGGACATCGACGGGCTGCGCCATGCCTCGACGCGCGAGATCCTCGATTTCCTCCAGGTGCCGCGCTGGAAGCTGCCCTTCATCGCGCGCCACGTGCGCCGCCTGAAGACGGCGCATGCCGCAAGCATTCCGCTGTTTGCAGGCGTCGACATCATGCTCGACACGCTTGCCGCGAACGGCACGACGCTCGCATTGGTCTCGTCGGACAGCGAGGCCAACGCGCGGCAGAAGCTCGGATTGCGCGCCGGTCTGTTCGCCGATTTCGATTGCTCGGCCTCGGTGTTCGGCAAGGCACGCAAGTTCCGCCGCGTGCTGAAGCGGCTGCGCGTCGACCCGGCCCGGGCCATCGCGATCGGCGACGAGACCCGCGACATCGAGGCGGCGCGCGCCGCCGGCATTGCCTTCGGCGCGGTGACATGGGGCTATGCCGCGGAGCAGGCGCTGCGCGACCAGCGACCGGAGATGCTGTTCACGCGGGTGGAGGAGATCGTGGAGCGGCTGGTCGTGCATGCCGGACGAGATCCGTAGCCTGCATCGGCGCCGGGATGCAGGGACAATGACGAACCTCGATACCTGCCCGCGTCTTTGCGAGCGCCTCGTCAAAGCCCGGATGAGCGCAGCGACATCCGGGGTCATCGCCGGCGTCGCAGAAGAACCCGGATATCGCTGCGCTCATCCGGGCTACAGTCCGTGCCCAGCGCCTCACCGCCGCAGGAACGCGCCGAAGGCGCGCGGACCGTCCCCGACCTTGATCTCTCCCGTGACCTTCAGCGCGGCCACGTCGATGACGCTCAGGATGTTGCTCTCCCAATTGGCGACGATGACGCGCTGGCCGTCGGCGGTCGCCTCGATGCCCTCCGGATAGTCGCCGACACTGATGCGCTTGAGCGGCTGCAGGCTCGCCAGGTCGAACACGCTGACCGTGCCGTCATACTGGTCGGTGGCGAAGCCCCTGCCCTGCGCCAGCGCCACCGCATAGGGCCGCAAGCCGGTCTTGACCCGGCCGATCTCGCGGCGCCCGGCGAGGTCGATCACCGAGACGTCGTTGGAGGCGACATTTGCCGTGTAGGCGCGCTTGCCCTCGGCGTCGATGGTCACACCGAACGGCCGCGTCCCGACCTTGATGGTCGCAAGGCGCTGGCGCGTCGCCGTGTCGATCACCGAGACCATGTCGTCGTCGCGGTCGGCGGACAGCAGCAGCTTGCCGTCGGGGGTCACTGCAAGCCCCGACGGCGAGGCGCCGACTGTGATGCTGCCGATCACCGTCCGGGTCTTCGCATCGATCACGCGGATCGCGGCGTTGTACCAGTCGGCGACGTAGACCGTCGAACCGTCCGGCGTCACCGCTATGCCGAGCGGCCCGCCACCGACCTCGATGCGGCCGACGACTTTTCGCTCGGCAGCATCGACGACGCTGACGGTCTTGTCGTCCGGACTCGCGATATAGGCGAAGCGGCCGTCGGCGGCGACGGCAACGCCGGCCGGCTTGCCGCCGATCGGAATCGTCGCCACCGGCTTCGAGGTCGCGAGGTCGACGATCGTCAGATCGTCGCTGAGCTGATTGGTGACGAAGGCTTCCTCGGCGTGAGCTGCGGTGCCAAGGGCGAGTACAACTGCGAACAGAAGGGCTCGGCCAAAATGAGAGAGAGGACTGGTGGCAGAGTAGCGGACTCGGTGCTTACCTCTCCCCGCTTGCGGGGAGAGGTCGGATTGCATCGCCAGATGCAATCCGGGTGAGGGGGTACAGGTCTCTCCACGAGCACTTCCCGTGCGTCTGCCCCTCACCCCAACCCTCTCCCCGTAAGAACGGGGAGAGGGAGCGCAGTGCCGGCTGGGCGACATCATCGATCCCTAACTACCAATCCGCCCCTTCAGCTACCGCCCTCCACCTTCTTCTTCAGGCCCTCGAGCCCGCCCTTGTAGAGCCCGCTGACCGCGTTGACCGCAGCCTCGTCGTTCAGCTCCGGCGGCGGGTCGTTGTTGGGGAAGCCGCGGTAGAACGCGCCGGTCCATTCGACCACGCTGCCCTTGCCGTCAGCGCTCGGCGTCACCGCGATGGTCGACGAGTAGTTCGTCACCGGCAGCACCTTCACGTCGACGGCGGTGATGCGATACGAATAGCTCATCTTCTCGGCGTCGTATTTGTAGAGCTCCTCGTCGACGGTCGCGCCGCCTTTCAGGGTCAGCTTGCGCGTGGCGCCGATCTCGTTGCCCTTGTCGCCCGCGGTCTTGTCGACGACGCCGAGCCAGCTCATGTCCTGGAAGTTGCCGATCACGGCCCATACCTTGGCGGGCGCGGCGTTGATCTCCACGTGCTCCTGCACCTTGCGCCGGGTGGGCCCATGCGCTTCCGCCATCGTCAGGGTCGTGATTGTCAGGGCCGTCGTTGCGATCGCGAGCGCCGTCCTTGCGGTCAGCGCCTTGCCGAACACCATCCTCATCTCGTTTCCTCGGTCACTTTCATTGGCCCGCGCATCCGGCGCGGACAGGCCTATCTTTGCACCGCACCGGATTGTTGCAACAAAAAAGACCGTGTCGTGACCGCCTCAATTTGCGCCGCAGCAGCGCTTGTATTTCTTGCCGGAACCGCAAGGACAGGGGTCGTTGCGGCCGGGCTTGCCGAACGACGCGAACGGATTGGGCTGCCGGGCGAAGCTGGTGGACGCGGGCAACGGAGCCCCGCTCTGCCGGTATTGATACAGGGTCAGCACCGCCTGGCGGATGTTCGCCGGCGCCCGGCGGCTGAGGTTCTCATACTCGACGGGATCCGGATTCTCATCGAGGGTCGCGCCGATCACCATCATCAATCCGATTGCGGCCATCGCGACTTCGCCGCCGACCCGCTCGTAAGCCTCGAACCGCTCGCGTCTCAGGTTCGTGGCCGCCGCAAAACCGTCGATCCACAGCTCCCAGACGACGTCGCCGTCGAAGGCGTCGATTGGAAAACGCGGCTGGTACTGCTCCGGATGCTGCGCGAGCGTCAGCGCGATCTCCCGGTGATAGTCCATGACCAGCCCGAGCACCTCATTGGCATGGTCGATGCTGGAGAAGACGGAGCGATGCCCCTTGCCGAGCCCGAAGGCCGCCGCGAACCATTCGCCCGGAGGAATCGGCTCAGGGAGCACGAGCAGGCCGGCGATGAAGCCGTCGAGCTCCTCCAGCACCATGGCGCGATCATCCAGGGCCAGCAGCGCCCGTTCGAGCTTGTCGTGGCGACCGATCTGCTCCGGCATGCAGCCCCCTCTTCCTTCGCTCCCGTCACGTTCCGAGTCGCCCGACGGGCAAGCCGCGCACATGGCCGAGCCACGACGCGGCCGTTTTGACACCAAAACAGCCGTGCGCAAAACCTAAATTTCCGCACGGGATCAGCGGCATCACCCTTGTCCAGTCCTGCCGCGAAAAATATTCTTCTTTCGTTTTTACGGAATTTCTGTTTTCCTGCATGCGTCCCGTCCTCACGAGAGGGACGCTTCGCGGTCGTCACGGGCGTGGAGGGCGGGATGCGATGGACGTCACGGGCCCGGTGCTGATGCGCAAGACGACGGGTCGCGGGACGGACGGCGAAATCGTGTGGTCCTGACCTCCCGACGCTGAGGTCAAATGGGTGTCGATGCCTTCTGGGCGTCGCGCCGATGACGGTGGCCAGAAAGCCCGGTGCACCGAGGAGAGCGCGTATAAGTCGTAAACCGTCGCGCAGGGAAGGCCGGTTGTTCGGCCAATCCTGTGGTTCCTGCCGCCTGCATTTTTTTCGCAGGCGGGCCATGGGTGCGGCCTGCACCCGGCCTTCCCTGCGCCCTCTCACCTGGGAGGGCGGAATGAATGTCAAAGCTCGGATGCCGGGGCATCGCGAGATCGGCGTCACATGGCCAGTCACGGCGAGCAATCCAGAGTCGTCCGGAGCCGTCACTCCGCAAACACGCCCTGTACGAACCCGTCCGGATCATTGCAGAACTCGCGCATGGCCTTGAAATGATCAGTGTCCTGCACGCGGACGGGCTCCAACCCGTATTTGGTCAACCGCAGCAGAGTCGCGCCCGGATAGGCCATCAGCACCGGCGAATGCGTCGCCATCAGCACCTGGCAATGACTGGAGTCATCCATCCGCCGCATCAGCTTCAAAAACTCGATCTGCCGCGCCGGCGACAGCGCCGATTCCGGCTCGTCGAAGATGTAGATGCCCTGGCGCTGGCAGCGCTCGTCGAAGAAGCGAAGGAAGCCCTCGCCGTGGGAGTGGGACAGGAAGTCCGGCGGCGGCTCGCCGAGCGGATCGTCCAGTGCGGCCTGGTCGAGATAGCGCGCCACCGAAAAGAAGCTCTCGGCGCGGAAGAACCAGCCCTGCGTGATCTTCGGCAGCCAGCTCGCCCGCAGCGCGGCAGCGAGTGCGCCGCCCATGCGCTCCACCGCGCGGCCATGATCAACCGGCATGTAACCCTTGCCGCCGCCGGCCTCGTCATAGCCGGCGAGCGCTGCGATGCCTTCGAGCAGGGTCGACTTCCCGGTGCCGTTCTCGCCGACGATGATCGTAATCGCACTCGTGAAGCTGAGCTCGAACTCATCCTGCAGGAACGGCAGGCAGAACGGATAGGCGGCGCGATCGGAGATCTTGGCCGGATCGAGCCACAGCCGCTTCAGATAAGGGGCTGGCAACCGGATCTCGCGTTGCTTCCTCGCCATGACGCCTTCACAACCTCGGTGACATCACCGGCAATCTCGCACATCGCGGTCGCATCGGCCACCGCCGCACCGACGCTATGCCACGACCTCCAGCACCAGCTCCATGGTCATCAGCACCGGATTGTCGCCGCGGACGAGGCGGCCTTGCGCGAGTGCGCCGGTGTAGTCGACCAGCGCGACGTCAACAGTGGCTTCAAGGCTGTCGTCACCGGGCGCGATCGTGCCGGCGGTGATCGTCAGCTCCGTCGCGAACGGCTCGACGACGCCGCCGTCCTCGAAGCGCGCCCCGATGGTCGAGCCGACGCCGCCGCGAATGCGCCCCTTGCTGATCCGCTGCGCCCGGCAGAACGCCTCGAGGCAGCCGGCGAAATCCTGGTTCGGCCGCAGCCGCAACGCGAACGCGCGGCGATCCGTCGTGGCGCCGCTTGGTGCGGCCGCCACCGGGCCGAACAGCTTGAAGCCGGTCTCGGGATCAGGCGCGGCCGTGAAGATCGCGCCATCGAGCCCGAAAGCCTCGACCTCGAACGGCTCGGCGACGATGGTCTCTTCCGGCAGGATGTGCCCTCCCCCGGCGCGGCCGCCCTGTTCCGTCCACAGCGCGTGGCAATGGAAGAATGGCGCGCCGTCGCGCACGCCAAGCGTCATCGTCGCGGTCGACAGGCGCGTCACACCGGCGGGCCGATAGGTCTCGCTGTAAAACGCGGCATGATCCGCCGTCTTCGACAGCGCCGGCATCACATAGGCGAACGGTCCGAGCGCCCCGCCTTTGATGTCGAGCACGCCACCGGCAAAGCCATTGGCCGCGAAGCCGCGGCGCGCGGCTTCCAGCAGCGGCAGGCCTTTTTCGAGCGCGAACGTGAAAGCGCGGCCGCGCGCCGCGACCCACTGGATGCGGTCGGCCACGGGCGCGCCGGGCTGGATGATGGATCGCATCACGCGTCAGTCCTGCCTGGTGAGATCGAGCAGGCCGCGCGCCTCGAGCTCGTCACGCACCAGACGCTTCGGAATCTTGCCATAGCCCGATTTGGGCAGCGCGTCCCAGAAGAAGAAGCGCTTCGGCATCTTGTAGCGCGGCAGCTTGGTCGCGAGATAGCCGGCGATGGCGCTCTCGCTCGGCGCCGCCGCGCCCTCGCGCGCGACGCAGACGGCGACGCCGACCTCGCCCCACACCGGATCGGGCACGCCAAGCACGGCGACCTCGCCGATATCCGGATGCGTCAGGATCTTTTCCTCGACCTCGCGCGGATAGATGTTGGAGCCGCCGGAGATGTACATGTCCGACGCACGGCCGGTGATGTAGACGAAGCCGTGTTCGTCCATGTGGCCGAGATCGCCGGTGCGGAACCAGCCGTCGCGAAACGCCTTCGCATTGGCCTCCGGATTGTCGTAGTAGCCCGCGAACACGGCCGGTCCGATGACGCAGATCTCGCCAGTCTCGCCGGGCTTGAGCTCACGCCCCTGATCGTCCTGGATCGAGACCTGCATGCCCGTGCGCTCATAGCCGCAGGTGCCGATCCGCGCCTCCGGTCCATCCTCTTCCTCATGCGCCGCGGCCGGCAACACCGTGATGTTGCCGGTGACCTCGCCGAGACCGAAATACTGCACGATCACCTTGCCGAGCCGCGCGAGCGCGCGCTTCTGGTCCTCGCGATACATCGGCGCGCCGGCATAGATGACATGCCGCAGCGAAGAATGATCGAACTGGTCGACCGCGGGATGCTCGACCATCATCTTGAGGATGGTCGGGACCGTGAACAGGTTGCTGACGCGATGCCTCTCGATCAGGCGGAAGGCTTCGGTGATGTCGAACTTCTCGCTCGGCAGCAGCACCGTCCGGGCGCCGCGCGCGCTCTGCATCAGCTGGTGCACGCCGGCGCCGTGCGACAGCGGCGCCACGACGAGAGACGCGTCGTGTTCTGTCGTGCCCGGCGTCAGATCCGCGAGATGATTGGTGATGACGAACGCCATCTGGCCATGGGTCAGCACCGCCGCCTTGGAGCGGCCCGTGGTGCCCGAGGTGAAGAAGAACCAGCAGGGATCGTCGTGCTCGACGGCCGCATTTGCGACCTCTGCGCCCGCATGCGCCTGCATGGCGTCGGCCACGGAGCGCGCGCCGAAGCTGCCGCCCTCGCCGATGCGCCACGTGAACTCCGTGGTCGTCACCGCCGCAGCATGCTCCGGAAAATCGCCATGGCAGAGAAATGCCTTGGCGCCCGAGGCGGTCGCGAGATAGGCGACCTCGTCCGGCATCAGTCGGAAATTGGTGGGCACCCAGACCGCGCCGAGCCGGAACGCGGCGAACATCGAGACGAACATCTCCTCGCAGTTCTTGGAGTGCACCAGAATGCGATCGCCCTTGGCGATCCCCCGCTCGGCCAGCGCCGCCGCGAGCGCCGAGACCATCGCGTCGATTTCGCGCCAGGTCCACGACCTCTCGCCCCAGACGAAGCCGACGCGATCGCCAAGCCGGCGGCCATTTTGCGTAACGATATGCGCGAGGTTCATCACCCGGCGGGACATGCGCAGGGGTGCCGGTGTCATCGACAACCTCTCGCGCCGCTGCAGCTGACGAACAGACCCATGGAAGCGTCCCCTCGATCGATCCTTCAGGCGATCTCAGCCGCCCGATACCTTTGGGCCTGTTTATCCCGGTCCTGCTCGCCCTCGCAAGGCCGGCCTCCCCATCGCACCCATGCGGTGGCGTGTTTCGAACGGATGCAGATGCCGCGCGACAAACCGTGGCCGGCCGCGCATTTCTTCATATCACCGCGCGCCGAATCTGATTTGAGGACAACCATGATCGATCGTCGCTTCCTGCTTCTCGGCCTCGCTGGCGTGCTCGCCGCTTCTCCGCTGCATGCGCAGGCGCCTTCTTCCAACGAGCCCGTCGGCATCATGACCGCGATCTACACCCGCGTCGCCAAGGGCAAGGGCGAGGATGGCGGCACCTTCGTCATCGAGGACAAGGCGGCGCGCGCGAAATATCTGTCGAAGTCGCTGGCCGCCCAATGGGCGAAAATGGACGCCCGCACGCCCAAGGGTGAGGTCGGGGCGATCGATTTCGATCCCGTCACGAATTCGCAGGATCCCGATGTCGCCTCGTTCAAGGTAACGCCGGAAATGCAGGACGGCGACAAGGCAACCGTTGCTGTCAGCATTCGCGGCCACCGCACCGAGCGCAAGGAACAGGCCGACGACATCATCCGTTACGACCTCGTGCGCGAGGCCGGCCAATGGAAGATCGACGACATCCGGGGTGCGGTCGATGGCAAGCCATGGTCGATCCGTACACTGCTGGCGGAGTTCCTCAAGATCACCGAGAAACCCAAGCGAAAGTAGGGACGCATGACTGATGTCCGTGACAACAAGGCCGGGAGCCGCTTCGAGCTCGATATCGATGGCCACGTCGCGTTTGCCGATTACCGGGCCACGCCACAGGGGGTGATCATCACCCACACCGAGACCCCGCTACCGCTGCGAGGCCGCGGCATCGGTTCGCAGCTCGTGGAAGGCGCCCTCGCACTGATCCGCGCCGATGGCCGCAAGGTCATCGCGGGCTGCAGCTTCGTTGCCGACTACCTCCGTGACCATCCGGAGAACCGGGACATCATGGCCTGATGGGGCCGTGGAATTACCGGGCGAGACGATTGGACGGTGCGCTTTAACGCAATGGCTACCTGGATGGATCAGCAATCCCCCGCCGAACAAGCAACCAGACCCATGGGGAGAGGCACATGTTCATCACAGCCATTTTCGACGTTCTCAAGCGCTACGTTCACTACCGCACCCAGCTCGCCTATCTCGACCAGCTCGACGAGCGCACGCTGCGCGACATCGGCTTCGAGCGCGACCAGCTGCACGCGGAGGCCTGGGAACGCGCCGGCTTCGTACACGTCTGAGGCGCTGGCGCAGCCTCGCGCTCGACGCGATCCAAGACGACAAAGGCCCGCACGATGGCGGGCCTTTCGCTTTCTTGTTCTTGCCGTGAGCGGCGCAAGCTCAGTGCTTGATCTCCGGCGGCAGCTTGCCGCCATTGGCGGCGAGCTTGCTCATCACCTGCTTGTGCAGCCACACGTTCATGCTGGCGGAGTCGTTGGTGTCGCCGCTATAGCCGAGCTCCTTGGCGAGCTCCTTGCGCGCAGCGAGGCTCGAATCGATGTCGAGCGCCTTCATCAGGTCGACGATCGAGGTCCGCCACTCCAGCTTCTCGTGCTTGGCAGCCGCCGCCTTGTCGACGATCGCAGCCACATCGACATTTTGCGGCGCAGCAGCCGGGGCTGCCGTCGGGGACGCGGCCGCGCCGCCTGCCGGCGCGGTACCACCAGCGGCGGGCGTGCTGCCGCCGGCCGGTGCCGCCTCGGCATGATGGCCGAAAATCGCGCCCATGATCTTTCCGAAAACGCTCATCAATGGCTCCCAATGGATGGTGATCGTAAGAAGAACTCGGCCGGCGGCCTTCCGTTGCGGAGACGCCCGTCGGAGCCGCCCCGCCACCGCCGTGGCCTGCCAAACGCGAACACGGCGACCAATGTGAAGCTTACCCAAGGCGGAATGACGGCGGAACGACTTTATTGGACCATGCTCCAGCTTCTGCGTGAGCGTTCCAGTCTAATGCACTGCGACATTCACAGCCCTCACCGAGGCGTGAGTAGGCGCAGCCTGTTTTGGCACTATCCTGATGACTTCCGTTCGCGAATGGCCGCCCCGAGGTTCGTCGCGTCTGGCCATCCGCGAACTTGTTCCAACGAGAAGCGCAGCCCGCCTGCGTGGTTGGGAAGCGCCCTACGCAAGTTGAGGGAGCACACGACGATGGCCACCTACCACAGCAATGCTGCCTCCCACGTGCGGGCGGCAGACGAGGTCGCGGCTGAGCTGACGATTCGTACGATCGACATGTCGAGCCTGATGCGCGCGCTCCGGCTCGGCTGGGATGACTTCAAGGCGGTGCCGAGTCACGCCGTGATGCTATGCGCGATCTATCCCGTTCTCGGCCTGGTGCTGGCGCGCGCAGTGTTCGGCTATGCGGTGGTGCCGCTGTTGTTTCCGCTGGCGGCGGGCTTCGCCCTGCTTGGCCCGTTCGCCGCGCTCGGTCTCTATGAGCTCAGCAGCCGCCGTGACCGCGGCGAGGACACCAGTGCCTGGGACGCCCTGGACGTGCTGCGGTCGCCGTCGTTCGGCTCAATGCTCGGACTGGGCACGCTGCTCCTCGCGCTGTTCGTCACCTGGGTCGCGACGGCGCAGGCGATCTACGTCGCAGTGTTCGGCTATGGCGGCGCGACCGGTGTGAGCGATTTCCTGCAGCGGGTCTTCACCACACCGCAAGGCTGGTGGCTGATCGCGGTCGGCTGTGGCGCAGGCTTCCTGTTCGCGCTGCTGGCGCTGTGCCTCAGCATCGTGTCCTTCCCATTGATGCTCGACCGTCACGCCGGCGCGCTCGAAGCGGTGGTCACCTCGCTGCGCGTGGCGGCCAAGAATCCAGTTCCGGTTGCGGCCTGGGGCCTCATCGTCGCAGTGCTCCTGGTGGCCGGCACGATCCCGTTCTTCCTCGGCCTCGCCGTCGTGATCCCGGTGCTCGGCCACGCCACCTGGCATCTCTACCGTGAGGCCATCGCGATCCATCCCGACGCCGCCCGGATCGTGCCGCCGGCCCCCCGCAACTCCAAGCCCGCGGCCGATTTCCCCGCGAACCTGTTCCCATGGCGCTCGCGTGACCAGATGTGAGGACGCAGCGATGAGTTTTCCCTGCCGCCGGCCTCCAGGCCGGCGGTCGCGTCGAGGGGCCGCAGCGTCCGGCGGCGCTCACGAAATCCGACGCCAATGTGATCGACAGGCCTTGCTGCTGCCGCGGTTACGCCCGACATGGAGCACGCCCAGCAACGCCTTTTGAATCCATTGCCGTCCAGGTGTTTCGATGATTGCTCGCGTTCTCGCCGTTTCCGCTCTTGCCTGTCTCGCTGCCCTCACCCCCCTGTCAGCGCCAGCGCATGCCGCGGTACCCTGCGGCAACGGCAATTTCGACGGCTGGCTCGCCGAGTTCAAGACCGAAGCGGCGGCCAAAGGCATCTCGCAGAACACGATCAATGCGGCGCTGACGGGCGTGACGCCCGACCAGAGCGTGCTGAACCGCGACCGCGGTCAGAAGGTGTTCAGCCAGACCTTCGAGGAGTTCTCCGGGCGCATGGTGCCGCCGCGCCTGACCCGCGGCTCCAACATGCTGAAGCAATACGGCTCGGTGCTGTCGCGGATCGAGCAGAGCTACGGCGTGCCCGGCGAGGTGCTGGTCGCGATCTGGGGTCTCGAGACCGATTTCGGCGTCAACGTCGGCAAGTTCCCGACCATCCGCGCGCTCGCGACGCTGGCCCATGACTGCCGCCGCGCCGAGCAGTTCCGCGGCGAGTTGCTGGATGCGCTGCGCATCGTCGACCGCGGCGACCTTCAACCGGCCGAGATGCACGGCGCCTGGGCCGGCGAGATCGGGCAGACCCAATTCATGCCGTCGTCCTGGATCAAATATGCCGTGGATTTCGACGGCAATGGCCGGCGCGACCTGATCCGCAGCGCGCCCGACGTTCTCGCCTCCACCGCGAACTATTTGAAGGGCTATGGCTGGCAGAAGGGCAAGGACTGGGAGCCCGGCGGCCCGAATTTTGCGGTCATCCAGCAGTGGAACAAGAGCGAGGTCTATGCGCGGACGATCGCGACGTTCGCGACCCAGCTGGCGCGGGCGCCGTAGGAGGGAGAGTGAGGCCGATCGCGGCATCGCGACCGGCCGTTCGTTCGATGATGCTGTGATACGCCCGCTACTTGCTCATCCCGGCCTGCATCGCCCTGGTCAGGTGCATGCTGCAGGCACCCATCTTGCCGCTCAGAAGCGCGTCCTGCGCCGCCGCGATCTCTTTTTGCGCCGTGTATCGGGCGTCGCCGTCGGCCATGGCCTCGATCGCCGTCTCGGTCTTTTCCAGGTTGGCCCCGCTGCAGCCGGCGCCATGCATCCGCGCGGCCTGAGCCGGACCGAACGCCACGATTGCCGCAGTGATGAGCGCGGCCCCAAACAGTTTGTTCATTGTTCTTCCTCGCTGGTGCGGCGGCATCGGCATCATTACCGGATACCGCGACACTTTGTCGCACCTTCCGCAAGATGGCACGAAATGAAATCGCCGCGAGCGATCCGTGATGGCGAGCCTTCCATTCGAGAGGTAAAGCCAAAATAATGAATTTATATTCATTCTATCAACCCATGCATTTCGCGAGGTACGGGCCGGGCGGGCACCTCCAAAACTTGTCCAGCATCGCAGTTGGCATTACGCGATCCGGCAATCCGAACGAGCGATTGAAAAACCGCATGAATACGTGGTTTTTTGCAATTCGCTCAGCGGCTGGGCGCCCTGCCCGATTCTTACCCAAGCGTTACTCAAGCTATGCGCCGAGGGGTTAGCTGCATCGCAACATTCACACTTCCGCATCGCAACATTCCCTTCTATGTTCATTTCAACGATGAAGTTCCAACGAAGAACTGAATCGCGAACTAAAGGAGATTTCTCATGTTGCTCTCGCTCATCCGCATGGTTCAGGCGTTCCGTGAGTATCAGCGCAACGTTGCCGAGCTGTCGCAGCTCAGCGATCGCGAACTCGCCGACATCGGTCTCGATCGCTCGGACATCCCGCGCGTTGCCGCCGGTCACTACAACGGCTGATCAGCCCTCTTCCGATATCTACCGGACATCGCCCGCCTCGCTGCGGGCGTTGCCGTTTTCGGGTGGTTCGCACACGGCGACACACGCGCCCGCTTTCTCGCGCCGAGCCTCACTGGCGCATTTGCAGCGCTCGGGAAAAGCGCTACCTGTCCCGCGCATGACAGGCTCCAAATCACCTTCGAAGACCGTCCACATTGTCGGTGCCGGCCTCGCCGGCTCGGAAGCCGCCTGGCAGCTCGCCGAGGCTGGAGTCGACGTCGTGCTGCACGAGATGCGGCCGGACCGCATGACCGAGGCGCACCGGACCGCGACGCCGGCCGAGCTCGTGTGCTCCAACTCGTTCCGCTCCGACGACGCGGCCAATAACGCGGTCGGCCTCCTGCATGCCGAGATGCGTCGGCTTGGCTCGCTGATCATGCGGGCCGCCGACGCCAACCAGGTCCCGGCCGGCGGTGCCTTGGCCGTCGACCGTGACGGCTTCTCGGTCGCCGTCGCAAGCGCGCTGGAAGGCCATCCGCGCATCGAGCTGCGCCGCGGCGAGATCACCGGCCTGCCGCCGGCGGACTGGGAGAACGTGATCATCGCCACCGGTCCGCTCACCTCGCAGCCGCTGGCCGAGGCCGTCCGTGACCTGACCGACGAGACGGCGCTCGCCTTCTTCGACGCCATCGCGCCGATCGTGCACAAGGACACGATCGACATGTCAAAGGCCTGGTTCCAGTCGCGCTACGACAAGGTCGGTCCGGGCGGCACTGGCGCCGACTACATCAACTGTCCGATGACGAAGGAGCAGTACGACGCCTTCGTCGCGGCGCTGCTCGCCGGCGAGAAGACCGACTTCAAGGAGTGGGAGACCAACACGCCCTATTTCGACGGCTGCCTGCCGGTCGAAGTGATGGCCGAGCGCGGTCACGAGACGTTGCGCCATGGTCCGATGAAGCCGGTCGGCCTGACCAATCCGCACAATCCGACCGTCAAACCCTACGCGATCGTGCAACTGCGCCAGGACAACAAGCTCGGCACGCTCTACAATATGGTCGGGTTCCAGACGAAACTGAAATACGGCCCGCAGCAGCAGATCTTCCGCACGATCCCCGGTCTCGAGAACGCCGAATTCGCGCGGCTCGGCGGGCTGCATCGCAACACCTTCCTCAATTCGCCGAAGCTGCTCGATGCGCAGCTCCGCCTGCGGGTTCAGCCACGGCTGCGCTTTGCCGGCCAGATGACCGGTTGCGAGGGCTACGTGGAGTCGGCGAGCATCGGCCTGATCGCCGGCCTCTACGCCGCCGCCGAGGTGCGCGGCGCCGATCTGCTGCCGCCACCGCCAACCACCGCGCTCGGCGCCCTGCTCGGCCATATCACCGGCGGCCACATCGAGACGATCGACGGCGCGACGCGCTCGTTCCAGCCCATGAACATCAATTTCGGCCTGTTCCCGCCGCTGGCGGCGGCCCCCACCCGCAAGCCGGACGGCACGCGGCTGAAGGGCAACGAGAAGACGGTGGCGAAGAAGCAGGCGATGAGCGCCCGCGCGCTGGCTGATCTCGACCGCTGGATCGCCGAGCACCTGCGCGTCGCGGCCGCTGCGTGAGAGCCCCATGAGTTTGCCGAAGACTGATTCCGCCGTGCTGGCGGCACGTTGGAGCGAAGGCGTGCTGCTCAAGCGCGACGTGTTCTCGACCGTCGAGCGCGGCCGCTTCAAGAGCGAGGCCGGCGAAGTCGATGCGGTGCTGCGCCGGCTCGACGAGGTGCCGTGGTGGTCGTTCGTGCTGGCGCGGCATTTGTTCGCGCGCGAGCGCAAGGCGCTGACGCGCGCCAGGGGGCTCAACGCCGGCCCCGATCTGCTGTGGGCGGGCGATCGCGCGCTGGTCCGCGGCTTCATCAATGGCGTGGCGCTGCATCTGGCCAAGCCGCACGGCAACGTCGCCTATTTCCGCTCGGCCAAGCGGATGATGCGCCGGCTGCATCGCGCCGGAATCACGCACAACGATCTCGCCAAGGAGCAGAACTGGCTGGTCGGTCACGACGGCCATAGCTACGTGACGGACTTTCAGCTGGCCGCCTGCTTCGACAGCCGCAGCCGCCTGTTCCGGATCGCGGCCTATGAGGATTTGCGTCACCTGCTCAAGCACAAGCGGAGTTACGCGCCCGAGGCGCTGACGCCGAAGGAGCGCAAGATCCTGGCACGCAAATCGCTGTTCGCGCGCATCTGGCTGATGACCGGCAAGAAGGTGTATCGCGCGATCACGCGCGGCATCTTCAATTTCACCGACCGCGAGGGGGGTGGACGGCGCCTCGTCAACGATGCGCCGGTGCTGATGGATATGATCCGGAAGAACCCGGCCGTGCGCGATGCCGCGATCGTCGCCTTCGCCGACCGCCGAACCGGCGTCGGGCTGTATGCGTTCGTCGAGGGGGAGCAGCCTACGCTTGAAACCCAGTTGCAGAACGAGCTTGCTTCAGCCAAGGGCCCGAAGCCGCCGGAGCACATCCAGGTCGTGCATGCCCTGCCGCGCGACGCCAGCGGCAGGCCACGCACCGAGCTGTTGCAGCTGGTCGCGATGAACCAGATCGACCTGATCGAGCCGATGCTCACGAGCGACAGTGATCGCGCCTTCCTCAAGGACATCCTGGACTCGCGCAAGAACCTGCGCGACCGGTTCAATTTCGAGGCCGACCTGAAGCTGCCTTCGGCCTGAGCGAACGAGACTTCGCGGCCCGGCCATTGTATCCTGTGGTTGCAATGTCGTTTGGGAGGATTTGGCAATGAACGTCGAGACCCGCGCGGCGACAATCTCTCGGTCGTCGAGCATCGAGATCATCCCGACTGGCCGGCAACTCGGGGCGGAGATTCGACATGTCGATCTCAGGCATCTCGACGATGCGGCCTTCGGCGCCCTGCTCCGCGCCTTTCACACGCACTCCGTTTTGCTGGTGCGCGGCCAGGATCTGACGGACCAGGACCTGATCGCCTTCAGCCGCCGCTTCGGTGATCTCGACTGGGCGCCGGTGCAGGAGAACGGGCGCCGCTTCGTCGACGGTCTGCCCGAAATCTATATCGTCTCGAACGTGAAGGTGAATGGCGAGGCGATCGGCAGTCTCGGCGCGGGAGAAGCGGTGTGGCATACGGACATGTCGTATCTCGACACGCCGCCGATCGCGAGCGCGCTCTACGCGCTGGAAATTCCGCCCGCCGGCGGCAACACCTCGTTCTGCAGCATGTATGCCGTGTACGACGCGCTTCCGCTCGAACTGAAGCGCCGTGTCGCGGATCTGAAGATCAAGCACGACGGCACCTACAACAGCGGCGGCTTCGTACGTCAGGGCGTGACGCCGACCGATGATCCGCGCACCTCGCCGGGCGCGATCCATCCGCTGGTCTGCACGCATCCCGATTCCGGTCGGCAGATGCTTTATCTCGGCCGCCGGCGCAACGCCTATCTGGTCGGGCTCGAACTGGCGGAATCGGAGGCACTGCTCGACGAATTGTGGGCGTATGTAGCCCGTCCGGAATTCGCCTGGGAGCATGTCTGGAAGGTCGGCGATCTCGTCATCTGGGACAATCGCTGCACCATGCATCGGCGCGATCCGTTCGATGATCATGCGCGGCGAATCATGCATCGGACCCAGATCAAGGGAACGAATCGCCCGCACTGATTCGCTTGCGCGCGACATCCGCACGATCAAGCGCCAGATTGCCTGCGAATGAGTTGCAGGTTGCTGGATATTTCCTCGTGCGTCGCCTTGAAGCGTCCAATTTCCGACTCAGAGCGGCAGAGTGTGCCGACAATCGGCAGATCGTGCCGCGATCCTTCCGCGAATTGCCTCCGAGCCGAAACACCCGCGACAAATTACGATGGTTGATTTGCAGGCGCTGGTGAAACTTGGGAGATGACGCAAGTGAGTCTCAGAAGCAACGTTGCTCGAAGCGCCGAAAGCAGCCTCATCCAGGTCATCCCGACGGGAAAGACGCTCGGTGCCGAGGTCTGCAATGTCGATCTCGGATCCTTCGATGATTGGGCGTTCGCCTCGTTCATGCGCGCGCTGCTCAAGCACCAGGTCCTGCTCGTGCGCGGCCAGCGTCTTGGTGAACGTGACATCGCGGCTTTCAGCCGCCGCTTCGGTCACGCGGATCTATTTTACACCTCTCCCGGCGGCTTGCTGGGCGACAGACTGTCATTCTGCAGCCTCTACGCCGCTTATGACGCGCTCTCGCCGGCGCTGCGCAGCCGCGTCGCTCATCTGAAGGTTCGTCATCTCTCGACCGACACCGCCGATGACGGCCGTCGCACCGTCATCGCAGGCCCGGTGCACCCGCTGGTCGGCAATCATATCGATACCGGCCGCTCGATGCTCGCGCTGGGGCAGCGTCGCCATTCCTACGTCGTCGGCCTCGAGCAGGACGAATCAGACGCGCTGCTCGACGATCTCTGGCAGCTTGCCGAACGGCCCGAGTTCAGTTGGACCCACACCTGCCGGCCCGGTGATCTCGTCGTCTGGGACACCCGCTGCACGATCCACCGGCACGAGCCGCCGGACATGCCGAGACTCCTGCACAGCCCGCCACTCTGGAACACGATGCCCTCGGCTTGAGCCCGCGACGGCGTCAGCGCGCGCGAAAACTCGCCGTCCCCGCGGCCCGCCACAGCGTCCACAGCGTCGCAAGGCGCGAGCGGGGGCGCGGTTGAAACGGATCGTCGCGGGGCCCGGCCCGCGCGAGGTCGCGCCGGACTAGCACGAGCGGCAGCAGAACCGGCCGCACGGCCGGCGGCGCCTGACGCGCCAGTTCGAGGGTGTGATCGAGATGCTGGCGGGCCTGCCCGCGCAGGTCCATGATCACCTCCTGGATCGCCGGCGACGCCTTGCCGGAGAACATCTCCTCCTGGCCGACGCCATGCCGCGCGAGAAGATCGAGCGGGACATAGAGCTGCCGGTGGGCGGCATCGCGCGGCAGCGACGCGATCACCTGGAGCACCCCTTGCGCGATGCCGGCATGGTGCGCGAGATGATCGGCGTCCGCAAACGGCGGCGCGATGATCTGCGCGGCCAGCGCGAACAGCGCGCCACGCGTGTCGCCGAGATAGCCGTCCAGCGCCGCCATTGACGGCATCGGATCGTTGTAGAGATCGAACTGATGCTCATCGACCAGGCGCGTCAGCCGCTCGACCGGAAGCGCGAAGCGCTGCACGGTGAGCAGCAATTCGGCCGCAACGGGATTTCCCTCGGCGCCGCCATGTTCGTGACCCGTCAGCGTGTCGTGCCACCACTGCAGCCGGACTTCGCCCGGCAGCGGCTGCGACACCAGATCTCGAATGCGGCTTACTTCGACGTTGAATGCGTACAGCGACAACAGCGCACGCCGGGGCTCGGGTGGCATGAACAGCGTCGAGGCGTAGCGGTCGAAATCGTGCTCGCGGACAAGGCCTGCACAGAACGCGGCGTCGCTGTTGGCGCTCGTCTCGCTCATGGGACGGCGATGAGCGCTGCCGCAACCCGGCGCCGCTCGCCGATCATGACGTTGTAGGTGCGAATCGCGGGGCCGGTCTGCATCGCATCGAGCACGACGTTCACGCCGCGCAGGGCCGCGCGCAGCGGTGCGGGCGGGATCCAGACTTCGTTTCCGGTGCCGATGATGAGCGTGTCGATTCTATTCGCCGCGTCGAAAACGCGCTGCAGCGAATATCGGTCGATCTGGCCGGGCCGAGTGACATCCCAGGCCCAGATCGAGTCGGGCAGGCACAACAGCGAGCCGCGGTGCGACATGCCGGCAAAGGCAAAGCCGCCTTTGCCATAGCCGTCGATCGGCGCCGATCGCGGGAAGTGCGGAGTGTCGTTCGGAGTGGTCATGCCCGAGACCAGCTTGCTGCCTCCAGATCTGATCCGAAGGCAAGCTTCCTTCGAATCACGGCATCTTCTTCTTCGCCGCCGGCTTCTCCTCCTGCGCTTCGGCTCGGACCGAATGCACGCCAAGATAGATGAGGATCGGCGACGCGATGAAGATCGAGGTGTAGGTGCCGACCAGCACGACTCCGAACATCATCACCGCGGTGAAGCTGTGGATCGCCGGGCCGCCGAACAAGAGCAGCGCCAGCAGCGCCAGGGTCACCGTGACGTGCGTGATGATCGAGCGCGACAAGGTCGAGTTGATCGATTCGTTGAGCAGCTGCGGCATCGGCATCTTCTTGTAGCGCCGCAGCATCTCGCGGATACGGTCGTAGATGACGACGGTGTCGTTCAGCGAGTAGCCGAGAATGGTCAGCAGCGCCGCGATGCTGGTGAGGTCGAAGTCGACCTGGCTGATCGACATGAAGCCGATGGTCAGCACGATGTCGTGGACGTTGGCGATCATGGCGCCGAGCGCGAACTGCCACTCGAACCTGAACCAGAGATAGATCAGGATCGAGACGATCGCGAGCATCAGGCCAAGCAAGCCGACGGCGAGGAACTCGCCAGAGACGCGCGGACCCACGACCTCGACGCGGCGATATTCGACGGAATCACCGATCGCCGCCTTCACCTTGTTGGCGGCCTCCTGCTGCGCGGCATCACCGCCAGGCTGCTCGGCGATACGGATCAGAACCGATGCATCAGTATCAGCACCGAACTGCTGCAGCTGCACTTCGCCGAGGCCGAGCGTCGACAGCTTCGCGCGCATCCCCGCAATGTCGGCAGTGCCGGACTTGGCCCGCACCTCGAGCAGGGTGCCGCCGCGGAAATCGATGCCGAGGTTCAGGCCATGGGTGAAGAACAGCACGATCGCCAGGATCGACAGTGCCGCCGAGATCGGGAAGCTGATGCGGCGGAACTGCGTGAAATCGAAATGCGTGTCGTCGGGCACGATGCGCAGCGACGGTAGCAGGCCGAGCGCGCTGACCACCGTCAGCACCACGATCAGGATGCCAAGCCCGATGAGAACCCAGTGTGTCACAGTAGCTCCTAGATTGGCACGCTTTGCGGCCGCTTCCACCGCACCCACCCCGCCACGATCAGGCGGGTGAGCGTGAAGGCGGTGAAGACCGTGGTGAGGATGCCGATGCCCAGCGTCACGGCGAAGCCGCGCACCGGGCCGGTGCCGATGTAGAACAGCACGGCGGCGGCGATGAAGGTGGTGATGTTGGAGTCGAGAATGGTCGCCAGCGCGCGCTTGAAGCCGGCGTCGATCGCCGAGATCGCGTTGCGGCCGCCACGCAGCTCCTCGCGGATGCGCTCATAGATCAGCACGTTTGAGTCCACGGCGATGCCGACCGTCAGCACGATGCCGGCGATGCCCGGCAAGGTCAACGTGGCGTTGAGCAGCGACAGCACACCGAAGATCATGGCGACGTTCACGACCACCGCGATGTTGGCGAACACGCCGAACAGCCGGTAGGTCACCAGCATGAACACGATGACGAGGATCGAACCGACATAGGAGGCGAGCTCACCCTTGGCGATCGAATCGGCGCCGAGACCCGGACCGACGGTGCGCTCCTCGATGACCGTGAGCGGCGCCGGCAGCGCGCCGGCGCGCAGCAGGATCGCGAGCTCGTTGGCCGACTGCACGGTGAAATTGCCGGAGATCTGGCCCGAGCCGCCGGTGATCGGCTCGCGGATGACCGGCGCCGAGATCACCTTGTTGTCGAGGACGATGGCGAACGGCTGCCCGACATTCTCGGTCGTGGCCTGCGCGAACTTGCGCGAGCCGGCCGAGTTGAAGCGGAAGGTGACGATCGGCTCGTTGGTGCGCTGGTCGAAGCCGGTCTGCGCGTCCGAGAGATCTCCGCCGGAGACCAGCACCTGCTTCTTGACGACATAGGGCTGGTTGGGCGGCGACGCGCTCTGCAGCACCTCGGAATCCGGCGGCACCCGCCCCTGCATCGCCTGATCCGCCGGCACCGAGGTGTCGACCATGCGGAATTCCATCTTGGCCGTGCGCCCGAGCAGGTTCTTGAGCTGCGTCGGATCCTGCAAGCCCGGCACCTGCACCAGGATGCGGTCGTTGCCCTGGCGCTGGATCACCGGCTCGACGGTGCCGAGCTCGTTGACGCGGCGCTCGACGATCTGCATCGACTGCTCGATGGTCTGGCGGATGCGTTCCGTGATGGCCGCCGGCGGGATCGTCAGCCGGACCAGTCCGCCGCCGGCATCGCTGACCTCGAGGCTGCGCTGGCCGCTGGAACCGAGCAGCCCACCGAGCGGCTGCGAGAGATCACGCAGCTTGGAGATCGCAGTTCCCGTGTCGCCTTCCTTGGTGATCCGGACCTCGACCCCATCACCCCGGCTCACCAATCCGGTGTAGCCGATCTTGGCATCGCGCAGCGTGCGGCGAACGTCGTCGCGCACGGCATCGAGCCGCTCCTTCTTGATGTAGTTGGAGTCGACCTCGAGCAGCAGATAGGAGCCACCCTGCAGGTCGAGGCCGAGCACCAGCCGGCGCTGCGCCCAGGCCGGCCAGGTCTTGACCGTCGCCTCGGAGAAGAAGTTGGGCACCGCGCACAGGCACACGACGAGCGCCGTGAGAATGATGCCCAGCGCCTTCCACCGCGTGAAATACAACATGGAGCTTGTCCGTAAGGGCCGTAGCCGGCCCGAAAAATCAGAACATCACTAGAGAGCGAAGGCCGGAGTTGATCTGGCCGGGCCGCAATCAGCTCGCGGCCTTCTCGTCCTTCTTGTCGTCCTTTGCGTCTGCCTTCGCGGGCTCGCCCTTGGTGCGGACGCCGGTGATCATCTGGCGCATCTGGCGCACGCGGATGCCGTCGGCGATCTCGAACTCGACCTGGTCGTCGTCGACGACCTTGGTCACCTTGCCGACCAGGCCGCCCTGGGTCACGATGGTGTCGCCGCGGCGGACGTTCTTGACCAGGTCGGCATGCTCTTTGACCTTCTTCTGCTGCGGCCGAAGGATCAGGAAATACATGATCACGAAGATCAGCGCGAACGGCAGCAGCGACATCAGCATGCTGTTGGTGTCGCCAGCGCCGGCGGCCTGGGCATAGGCAGGGGTGATCAGCATGTGGTCGATCCTCGTGGGCAGCGCCCGGTGAGACGGGAATAGCCGGCGAACCACGCATGTCTCGGCGCGGGCCGGCCTCTTGCGAATTTCGCGCGGAATATAGCGGCAGCAGTCCCAATAGCAAGGCGCCCCGCCCCTTCATTTCGCCCCGCTTGCGGCAGCCGGCGAGGCCCGATATGGCTGCCCCATCAGGAACTTGCAGCATGTCGAAAAAACCAGCCAAAGCCCCGTCCCGTAGCCCCGCCAAAAACGCCCTCGGACCGCTCGCCAAAGGCACCCGGCCTGCAGCGCAAAAGCCACCAGAGATCGCGGCAAAACGTCCTGCCCGCCCCGCCTCCGACGATACGGCTGACCGGATTGCCCGTGCGCTGGAAGCCATTGCCACGCGTCTGGCGGCAACCCATGCGGGTGCCACGCCCGCGCTTGACCTCAACGCGGCCGACGCCTTCGTCTGGCATCCGGACGGCCGGCTCTCGACCGTGCCGCGCGTCAGCCGCGTCGAGATCGATCTGCTCAAGGGCATCGACCGGATGCGCGACATCCTGATCGAGAACACCGAGCGCTTTGCCAACGGCCTGCCGGCCAACAACGCCTTGTTGTGGGGCGCGCGCGGCATGGGCAAATCATCGCTGGTCAAGGCCGCCCATGCCAGCATCAACGTCACGCGCAAGCCGGCCGACCGGCTGAAGCTGATCGAGATCCATCGCGAGGACATCGAGAGCCTGCCGGCGCTGATGGACATCCTGCGTGCCGCGCCGTTCCACTTCATCGTGTTCTGCGACGACCTGTCGTTCGACGGCAATGATGCGTCCTACAAATCGCTGAAGGCCGTGCTCGAAGGCGGCATCGAGGGACGGCCCGAGAACGTCATTCTCTACGCCACCTCGAACCGACGCCATCTGTTGGCCCGCGATATGATCGAGAACGAGCGCTCCACCGCGATCAATCCGGGCGAAGCGGTCGAGGAGAAGGTCTCGCTGTCCGACCGTTTCGGCCTGTGGCTCGGCTTCCACCGCTGCAGCCAGGACGAATATCTCGCGATGGTCAAAGGCTATTGCGGCCATTTCGACATCGCAGTCGCCGCGGATCAGTTGGAGCGCGAGGCGCTGGAATGGGCCACGACGCGCGGCTCGCGCTCCGGCCGCGTCGCCTGGCAGTTCACGCAGGATCTGGCGGGCCGCCTCGGCGTGCGGCTGAGCGCGAAGTAATCCGACTTTCCGCGCCCCATCGCAGGCGATGACAGCCGCCTGCGTGGCACGCAACCAGTCTCAGCCTCCGTCATTGCGAGCGCAGCGAAGCAATCCAGAGTCCCGCACACCACCCTGGATTGCTTCGCTGCGCTCGCAATGACGCCTTTGGCTGATATCCCGCCTCAACGACAAGGGCTCGCCCAGAGGCGAGCCCTTGCATGTGAGGACGGCAGGCGTCGCGGCTCACGCCCCGTTGAGGAATTGCAGCGGGTCAACCGGAGACGATCCCTTGCGGATCTCGAAGTGGAGCTGCGGCGATCCGACTTCTCCCGATTGACCCGACTTGGCAATGACCTGGCCGCGCTTGATCGGATCACCGCGCTTCACCATCAGCTCACTCGCATGGGCATATGCGGTGACATAGCCGTTGGAATGCCGCACCAGGACCAGGTTGCCATAGCCCTTCAATTCATTGCCGGCGTAAGCGACGACGCCATCTTCGGCTGCCTTCACCGGGGTGCCCTCGGGCACGGCGATGTTGATGCCGTCGTTGGACTTGCCGTTGGTCTTGGCGCCGTAGCTCGTGATCACCTTGCCGCGAGCCGGCCAGCGGAAGGTCGGCAGCGAGCTGGTGGTTTCGGCCGGCCGCGCCGGCTCCTCCTCCTTCTCGGGCGCCGGATTGGCCTGGGCCAGGCGGGCGCTCTGGACCGGACCTGCCGCCGCAACCCGCGTCGTCGGCGCTGGCGCCGGCACGGTCGCAACCGCCTGGGGAACGGTTGCGACCGGGGCCACCGGCGCGGCTGCCGCTACGGCCCTGCCAGGGACGGTCAGCCTGGTCCCGAGCTTCAGCGGCGATGCCTGATCGATGTTGTTGGCGCGGGCGAGCTCAGCCGCCGTCAGATGATTCTGGCGGGCGATGCTGGCGAGTGTCTCGCCGCGGTTGACGAAGTGGACGGTGGACGGTGCTGCGGCCGCCACCGGCTTCGGCGCGATCATTGGCGCCGCAGCAACGGGCTGGGCCGCGGGCGCAGCCGCCACCGCGCCAGGATGCGGAATGATCAGCTGCTGGCCCGGCGACAACGCGCGCGGCCCCTTGTAGCCGTTGGCAGCCAGGATCTCAGCCGGCGTCACGCGGTAGCGCTTGGCGAGGATGTCGAGCGTATCGCTGGTGCCGACGATGATCTTGGTGCCACTGGCAGGACGCGCGGCCGCGACCGAACGCGGCGGCACGGTGCCGGTGGTCTCGAGCCGCGGCTGGGCCGGCGGAGCATAGGAATGCGCCGGCTGTGCATAGGCCTGGGGTGCGGCGACGGCGGGCGCTGCGACGGGGACCGCAGCGGGTGGCGCATAGGATGCGACGCCGCGCCCACCCGACGACATGCCTCCGGCACCGCCGCCCGTCGGATAGGATTGCGGAGCCCCGACCGCCGGGGGCGGCAGCGCCGCGGACGAATAGGCTGGCGCCGGCGCGGGAGCCGGCGTGTAGGACTGGCTATATTGCTGGTGCTGCCGGGGCGGCTGCGCCTGCACCGACCCGGTGGAATCGGATGCAAACGGGTTTGAAAACGGATTTTGCGTCTGCGACAGCCGCGTCGACATGTCGGCGCTGCAGCCGGCGACGCCGAATGACATCAGCGCCAACGCCGCAACCTGCGGCAGGCGGCGCGAGCGAAGCAACTCGACAGTGGCGGGCATGGTTACTCACTCGTACGCAACAAACAACGAATTCGAGTAAACACAGCCGCGGTAAATAAGCGCTTAAGCCGCGAATAAAGCGTTGTGCGGCCTGCTGATCCGTCTCTTTAGAGTTCGCGCGCAATTCCCGGAATTGCCGGCACAAATCGCACGTCGACGAGCTCTTTTCGGTCGAGACGATCACCCGTCCGCGTGATCCTGACGAGCGTCTGCACCCCGTGTTGCGGCCCGACCGGCGCGATCAGGATACCGTCCGGCTCCAGCCGGTCGAGCAGGCTCTGGGGAATCTCATCCATCGCCGCCGTTACGATGACGCGGTCGAACTGGCCGCCCCCCGGCGGCAGCGCGTAGCCATCGCCGAGCATGACCTCGACATTGAAGCAGCCGAGCTTCTCCAACCGCTCCCTGGCCTTGTCGGCCAATGTCCGGAAGCGCTCCACCGTCAGGACGTTGGTAACCAGCCTGGACAGAATCGCGGCCTGGTACCCCGACCCCGTCCCGATTTCGAGGACACGATGGGACTTCTGCAGCTTGAGCTGCTCGGTCATGTAGGCGACGACGAAGGGCTGGCTGATGGTCTGTCCACAAGCGATCGCCATCGCGCTGTCGCGATAGGCGTCCGGGCGGTCGGCCGGCAGAACGAACTCCTCCCGCGGCACCTCTTCCATCGCACGCAACACCGCCTGATCGCTGATCCCGCGCCGACGCAGGGTCAGCTGAAACATCATTTTCTCGGGAGGAGCAGCTGGGGGCATCGGGATGTCGGTTGGTGGGCTCCTGCGCAATTTACCTGCCGGGCGAGGGTTGCGCACCGATTTTCCGCGCGCCCGTCGCAACCAGGATGCACCGTCATGGTCCCGACGACGACCGCGTTCCGCACGAGGAACCAAGTCGGGTCCGGTTCGTTCACCTTATGGGCGATCGTGCCCACGCCGCACGGCCATGAAAGACGACATTGTTGACGTTGCGCCATAAGCCGTTATTTGCGAGCGTCAAATCGGATATGGGCAAGGACTGACATCATGACTGCACCGCGGCCGCCGCGCGGCTCTGTGTTTTTGGTTGAAGACGAAGTCATGATCCGAATGATGGTGGCCGACATGCTGGAAGAGCTCGGCTACACCGTCGCGGCCGAGGCCGGCGAAATCGGCGAAGCGATGCGGCTGGCCGAGAGCACCTATTTCGACGTTGCCATTCTCGACGTCAACGTCAACGGCAAGGTCATCTCGCCGGTGGCCGATCTCATCAAGGCGCGCAACCGGCCCTTCATCTTCGCAACCGGCTACGGCTCGTCGGGGTTGCCGGAAGAATATCGCGACCGGCCGGCCCTGCAGAAGCCGTTCCAGCTCGAGACGCTCGGAAAGGCGATCGATCATGCCCTGCGTGGCGCTGAGCCGCAGGGGTAGAAGGCGCTTCAGCCGAGAATGTCGCTGAGCTTGCCGGAGAACGCCTCGTCCGTGCGATCCAGGCGAAGCGGAGTCACTGACACGTAGTGCGCCGCGAGAGCTGCGAGGTCCGTCCCCTCGTCGGGCAGATCGAGCGAAGCTGCCCGGTCGAAGCCGATCCAGAAATAGGGGTTGCCGCGGCCGTCGCGCCGCTCATCGACCTTCAAGAAGCCGAGATTGCGCTTGCCCTGGCGGGTGACCACGACGCCCCTGACCTCTTCCGGTGCACAGGCGGGGAAGTTGACGTTGATCACTGTATTCCTCGGCACGCCGGCTTCGAGCACCTTGCGCACGATCTGCGGGCCGAATTTGAGCGCGGTGTCCCAGGACGGCTTGTCGCGGGTGGCGATGCTGAATTCCTGCGACAGGGCAAACGACGGCAAGCCGAGAATGGTGCCTTCGAGCGCGCCGGCGATGGTGCCCGAATAGACCACGTCCTCGGCAACGTTGCGGCCCTTGTTGACGCCGGACAGCACCACGTCGGGCAGCTTCGCCCCCAGGATATGCCGGGCCCCCATGATGACGCAGTCGGTCGGCGTGCCGCGCACGGCAAAGTGGCGCGGGCCGACCTCGCGCAGCCGCAACGGATCATTGAGCGAGAGCGAATGCGACACGCCGCTCTGGTCGAGCTCGGGCGCCACGATCCAGACGTCGTCGGACAGGGCCCGTGCGATCTCCTCGATCACCTTGAGACCCGGCGCATGGATCCCGTCGTCATTGGTGCAGAGAATCCGCATGGCCAACCTTCCGTCTCTTCGAAAGCATCGTTCGGGGGTGTCTTATCTGCTGTGCAGCAGCGAGGCAAACCCGAGCGCTCGCCGGCATCACCCGGTCAATGCCGGATCCGCCACTGCGGCAGGAACCTGGCGAGCTGCCCTCGTATGCCCAGCCTCAACGGTAGGCTGGACGTGCCGGATACGCCGGCTGCCTGCTGAGCAGGAGGCGCCGGCACTGCTGAAGGCTCGGTCGGCGGCACTGCTGCAAACCGGGCCCGCGCGACACTCAACGCCTTCTCGAAGTCGACCGGGTTGAACCAGGGCTGATCGCGCAGCGAGTCGTGCAGACCCTCGTCCCAGACCCTCGAGCGATCGACGTCGAACGCTCCCTTCAGGCGCTGATCGACCGCCTGGATGCCGGAGCCGGTGACGGCCCATTGCCGCCCGATCCAGAAAATATCCCGATGCAGGACCATGTTGCCGGTTTCTGAAAAGCAATTGCTGAACAGAACCGGAGGATACGACCCGCCGGCCGCCACGCAATGGCGGCGACCGGGGCGGATGCAATTTGCCGCGGCGCTATGGCTCGGCGGCCACCACCTTGAGGCCGCCCATATAGGGCTGCAGCACGTCGGGGACCGCGATCGAGCCGTCGGCCTGCTGATAGGTCTCCATGACCGCGATCAGCGCACGGCCGACAGCCGTGCCCGAGCCGTTCAATGTGTGCACGAAGCGCGGCTTGCCGTCACTTCCGCGATAGCGTGCATCCATGCGGCGCGCCTGGAAGTCGCCGCACACCGAACAGCTGGAGATCTCGCGGAAGGCGCCGCCATCGCCTTGCCCCGGCATCCAGACCTCGATGTCGTAGGTCTTCTGCGAGGAGAAGCCCATGTCGCCGGTGCACAGCGTGATGACGCGATAGTGCAGATCGAGCCGGCGCAGCACCTCCTCGGCGCAGGCCAGCATGCGCTCATGCTCGTCCTTGCTGGTTTCCGGCGTCGTGATCGAGACCAGCTCGACCTTGGTGAACTGATGCTGGCGGATCATGCCGCGAGTGTCGCGGCCGGCCGCGCCCGCCTCGGCGCGAAAGCACGGCGTCAGCGCCGTGAGCCGCATCGGCAGCTCCTTCTCGTCGACGATGGACTCGCGCACGAGGTTGGTCAGGGCAACCTCAGCAGTTGGAATGAGTCCGAGCCGCTCGGTCTTGAGGCGATCATCCGGCTCCGCAATCAGCTCGCCCTTCACGGCCCAGAACTGGTCGTCCTCGAACTTCGGCAATTGTCCCGTGCCGAACATGACGTCGTTACGCACCAGCAGCGGCGGGTTGATCTCGGTGTAGCCGTGCTCGGTCGTGTGCAGGTCGAGCATGAATTGCCCAAGCGCGCGCTCCAGCCGCGCCAGTCCCTTCTTCAGGACGACGAACCGCGCGCCCGACAGTCTTGCGGCCGCCTCGAAGTCCATGCCGAGCGGTGAACCAATGTCGTCATGCGGCTTGGGCGCGAACGCGTAGTTGCGCCTGGCGCCGAACACATGGCGCTCGACATTGTCGTGCTCGTCCTTGCCGTCGGGCACTTCGTCGAGCGGCAGATTCGGAATCGCTGACAGCTCGCGCGCCAGCTCCTGGTCGGCCTGCTTCGCTGCGGCCTCGAGCTCCGGCATCGTGGTCTTGAGCCTCGCGACCTCCTCCATCAACGCGCTCGCACGCGCCTCGTCCTTGGCCTTCTTGGCCTCGCCGATTTCCTTGGAAGCGGCGTTGCGCCGGGCCTGCGCCTGCTCGGACGCCAGGATCGCCGCGCGACGCCGCTCGTCGATGCCCAGCAGTTGCGACGACTGGGGCGACAGACCCCGGCGCGTCAGCGCCGCATCGAAACCTTGCGGGTTGTCACGGATCGATCTGATGTCGTGCATGGTCGTTCGGTCCTGGGAACGAAAGATGTCGGCGAGTCGCCGTGGATCACGGGCCGGCCTGCACTACCGCGAAAGGCGGCGGATGGGAACAGGCAACGCCCGGGATGGAGCCCGGGCTTGCGGGCCTGCCCTATTCCGCTGGCGTGGTCGGCAAGTTGCCGGAGCCCGACGAAGAGCCCGCCTTGGCCGCAGCCGCCTGCTTCTCGACGATGCCGACCGCGATGATCGCGCCCTCGTAGAGGGCCAGCAGCGGCAATGCCAGCGAGGCCTGGCTGAGCACGTCGGGCGGCGTCAGGACGGCCGCGATGATGAAGGCGATCACGATGAAATAGCGCCGCTTCTCCTTCAGCATCTGCGAGGTGACGATGCCGATCCTCCCAAGCAGGGTCAGGATGACCGGGAGCTGGAATGCGATGCCGAAGGCGAAGATCAGCGACATCATCAGCGACAGATATTCGCCGACCTTTGGCATCAACGCGATTTGCGCCGTCTCGGGGCCGCCGAGCTGCTGCATGCCGAGTGAGAAGCGCACGATCATCGGCCACACCGCAAAATAGACCAGCATGGCGCCGAGCACGAAGAAGACGGGGGTCGCTATCAGGTAAGGGAGGAAAGCATTGCGCTCGTGGCGGTAGAGGCCGGGCGCCACGAACTTGTAGATCTGCGTCGCAATGATCGGAAAGGAGATGAAGCCGGCGCCGAACATCGCCAGCTTGAGCTGCGTGATGAAATATTCGAGCAGCTGGGTGTAGATGAACTTGCTGTTCTCGGCACCTGCCACCCAGACGAACGGCAGCACCAGGATGTTGTAGATCTGCTTGGCGAAGAAGAAGCAGAAGATGAAGGCCACGCCGAAGCCGAGCAGCGCCTTGATCAGCCGCGACCGCAGCTCGATCAGGTGGTCCATCAACGGGGCCTTGCTGGCCTCGATATCTTCGACGGTCATGACGCTTTGGCGTCCTTCAGGCGTTCAGCTTCTGCTGACGCAGACATTTCGGGCTGCGGCTCGGGCTTGATTTCACGTACGATCGCCAGCGGCTCGCCCACCGGTTGATGAGCTTCAGCCTCCACGAAGGTCTCGGCCTGTGGCGGTTCGGGGGTCGTCGGGGTCATCAAAGGAGGCTCGGACGAAGCAGCGGCCGCGTCCGGTGCGGGCGCCGGCTCAGTAGGCTTGTCGATCCCCTCGATATCGAGAGCCTTGTCGACGTCGCGCTGCAACGAGGAGATCACGCCGGTCGGGGTGAAACCGCTGGCGGCCTCACGGACCTCGTCGAAACTCTTCTTGAGGTCGGCCATTTCCGCTTCGCGCATCGCCTCCTGGAACTGGCCCTGGAACTCCGAGGCCATCCGGCGCGCCTTGCCGATCCATTGCCCGACCATGCGCAGGACGCCCGGAAGCTCCTTGGGACCGATCGCGATCAACGCGACGACCCCAATGACGAGCAGCTCACTCCAGCCGATATCGAACATGAAACAATCCGCCTACGCGACGACGCCTCTGATCCCGCCTGCCCGGGCCTGCCTGAACAGGTCCCGGTGCCGTCCCTGCGGGGGCGCGCCGCCCGCGCCTTTCACGCGCAGATCAAACGGCTTTGCTGCCGACATCCGTGCGGGTGGCCGAAGGCGTGGCGCCATGATCGATCGACTTGACGGGCTCGGTCTTCTCCGGCGCCTTGTCGTCGTCCTGCATGCCCTTCTTGAACGCCTTGATGCCCTGCGCGACGTCGCCCATCAGATCGGAAATCTTGCCGCGCCCGAACAACAGCAGGACGACCGCGATCACGACGATCCAGTGCCAAATGCTAAGCGAACCCATCCTGCAACCCTCCAAACACCGGCGCAGCCTTCACCCGACTGCCCGTCGACGCTACCGCCGAAACCGCGTCATATCCATGGACTTGACCGCGACACTTCGCTTCTAGCATTCGATTGCGAAACAGCAACACGAACGCGGCCTAGCACCGGCCGAAAATAGCGCGCGGACAGCCCGATCTGGGCGGAAGGTAGGCGCCAACGCCTCCAAAAACAAGCACTTAAGGTCCGACAATTCGCGGCGGGACCTACGTAATAACGCGAGTGTTAACAGCTCCGACCACTAGTTTTGGTGCGGCGAGCCGTCCTCGTCGGTATCGCGGTCGTGCTCGCCATCGGCTGCGTCGATCTCATGGTCTGCCGCGTCGATCTCGGCCTCTGCTTCTGCCTCGTCCTCCACCTGAGCCTGAGCCTCGGCAGAAGTTTCGACGAGCTCGGTCACGGCCTCGTCCTCCTGCTCGAGCTCGGTCTCCTCGACGGCGAAGTCCACCTCCGTCGTGTCGGTTTCCGCATCGGTGCCGGGCAGTTCCAGATCGCCAACGGCGACCTGCGACGAGGCGTCGTCCTGAACCGCGGTCTCGGCGGTTCCCATCTCGCCCTCGGCAGCCTCGGCCGCCGCCGTCTCGGCTGCGACTGTTTCCATCTCCGCCGTTTCGGCCTCTGCCGCCTCAGCGTCGCCAGGTTCGGCCTCGACCGCCGGCGCAAGCGCCAGATCGAGATCGCCCGGATCCAGCGGCTCCTCGTCCTCCCGGAGCGTCGGATCGTCCGATGGCGTCGGGACGGTGAAGCCGGTCGGCAGACGGGAATCCAGCAGGCCCGTGCCCTTCAGCTCTTCCAGGCCTGGCAGATCGCCCAGGGTCTCCAGGCTGAACTGGGCCAGGAACGCATCGGTGGTGCCGAAGGTCAGCGGACGGCCTGGGGTCTTGCGGCGCCCGCGCGGCTTGATCCAGCCGGTCTCCAGCAGAACGTCCAGCGTTCCCTTGGAGGTGACGACGCCGCGGATCTCTTCGATCTCGGCGCGCGTCACCGGTTGATGATAGGCGACAATGGCCAGCACCTCGATCGCCGCACGCGACAGCTTGCGCGTCTCGGTGCTCTCGCGCGTCATCAGCCAGGCGAGATCGCCGGCGGTGCGGAAGGTCCATTTGCTGGCAACGCGCACGAGATTGACGCCGCGATTGGCGTACTCCGCCTGCAGCTGCGCCAGTGCGGCCTTGATGTCGACACCTTCAGGCATACGCTTGGCGAGCGCGGCCTGCTCGAGCGGCTCGGCCGAGGCAAACAGGAGAGCCTCGAGGATGCGCAACTCTTCGGGGCGCGCCGCGGGCTCGATCGCGATCTCGTCGGGCTCTTCCATGCGCAGTTCCGCCAAGCTTGCCATGGCAGGGTCTCCTTGTTCGTTACTCAACCGTCAAGTCCGGCGCAGCCATGGCGCCGGGCTGGATCGGTGGACGCTTACGAAAATACAGCGGCGCGAACGCCTGCTTCTGGTTCAGCTCGAGCCTGCCTTCGCGGACCAGTTCGAGGACGGCCGCAAAGCTCGATGCGAAGACGGTGGCCTTCTGTGCAGGCTCGACGACGTAGTCCAGCAGGTAGTCGTCGAGACATCCCCAGTCGTCCGACACCTCCGTCATGCCGACGAGCCGTTCGAGCGACGCGCGCGCCTCGGCGAGCGACCAGACGGTGCGCTTGGCCATATGAACGGACGTGACGACGCGCGACTGCCGCTGGATGGCATAGGCCGAAAGCAGGTCGAACAGGGTCGCGGTGAACTTGGGACGACGGACCTCCGCGATGGCCTCCGGGTTGCCGCGCGGGAACACGTCACGCTGGAACTGCGGCCGGTTCATCAGGCGATTGGCGGCCTCGCGGATCGCCTCCAGCCGGCGCAGCCGGTTGGCAAGTGCCGTGGCCATCTCCTCGGCGCTCGGACCTTCCTGCGCCGGCGGCTCGGGCAGCAGCAGGCGCGACTTCAGAAAGGCGAGCCAGGCCGCCATCACGAGATAGTCGGCGGCGAGCTCCAGCCGGATCTTGCGGGCGGCCTCGATGAACTGAAGATATTGGTCGGCGAGCGCCAGGATCGAGATCTTGGCGAGGTCGACCTTCTGCTGCCGCGCCAGCGCGAGCAGCAGATCGAGCGGGCCCTCGTAGCCCTCGACGTCGACGACCAACGCCGGCTCGGCCTCGGCCAGCTCCGTCGTGGGACGGCCGGTTTCAAACGACAGAATTTCAGCGGTCATGCGCTCGCGGGTCCCAGCCGGTTGATCAAGGCGTCGAGCTCGCCGCGCGCGGCGTCACGATCGAAGCCCGTGGGCGCCTTGCGCGCCGCAAGTGCACGATCGGCGCGGATCAGGGCTTGGCCGGCCAGCTCCGGCGTCTCGGCGGCCACGGCCTGCATCTCGTCGAGATTGCCGTTGCAATGCAGAACCATGTCGCAGCCGGCCGCCACGATCGCACGCGTGCGCTCGGCGATCGATCCGGCCAATGCGTTCATGGAAACGTCATCACTCATCAACAAACCCTGGAACCCGATCCGTTTGCGAATCACCCGTTCGATCATTGTCGCAGAAGTCGTGGCCGGATGGGCGGCGTCGATCGCGCTAAACACAACATGTGCAGTCATCGCCATCGGGAGGTCGGCCAGCAGCCCGAAGGCGGCGAAATCGGTGGCGTCGAGTTCCGCTTCTGGCGCGTCCACGGTCGGCAGGCGGAAATGGGTGTCGGCGGTGGCCCGGCCATGCCCCGGAATGTGCTTCAGGACCGGCAGCACGCCGCCCTGCTCCAGCCCCTCCGTCACCGCCCGGGCAATTGCAGCGACCTTCGTTGGCGTCGTGCCATAGGCCCGATCCCCGATCACGGCATCGGCACCGGCGACGGGGACGTCGGCGAGCGGCAGGCAATCCACGGTGATGCCGAGCGCGATCAGGTCATCGGCGATCAGGCGGGCGCTGAGCCAGGCGGCACGGAGGCCTGCGGCCGAATCAAGGTCGTAGAGACGGTCGAACACCACGCCGGCGGGATAGGCCGGCCAATGCGGCGGCCCCAGGCGCTGCACCCGGCCACCCTCTTGGTCGATCAGGACGGGAGCGTCGGCGCGGCCGACGCAGGCCCTTAATTCCTCAACCAGTTCAGTCACTTGGGCGGGTGACTGGACGTTGCGTTTGAACAGGATGAAACCCCAGGGCCTGAACTCGCGGATGAACGCGCGCTCGGCGTCGCTGAGATCAGGTCCGGAGATGCCGGTAATGAAAGCCCGCATGGTCATGCGGGCCGCATAGACCCCGCCTCGGAGGCGGTCAAGCGAGCCTTAATTGTTGCTAAACGGGAAACACTGTCCGCCGGCAGTTTTCAACGATCCGCACATCTTGTTGGCCTCTTCCTTCGTCGCGAAGGGCCCGACGGCCGCGCGGTACCTGACGCCGCCCTTCTCACCCAGATCCATCCGCTTGATGATCGGCTCGTATTTGCCCAGCACGGCGCCGTACTTGTCCTGCACCGCCTTGTACGATGTCATCGCCTCGGCCTCGCTGGCCTGCGACGAGATCGAGACCAGATAACCGCCGGTCCGATCGTTCTGGGTCTGCTCGGTGACCGGCACGGCGGCGGCGATCCGGGCCGGCGCGCTCGCCGGCGCGGCCGGCTGCGGTGTCAGCGGCATCGGGCTGTCGTTGGCGGCCGACGCGTTGGCGTTGGCCGGCGATTTACGGCCCTTCGGCGTCGCCGCCGGTTTGGTTGCAGGCGTCGCAGGCATCGGCGGATCGACCGCGGCGGCCTGATTGCCTCCCGTCACGGACAGCGTCTTGATCGGACGCGGATCACTGTTGGGCAAAATGCCATTGGCATTGGCCATCTGCGACATCGGGGCCGCCCCGGCGCTGACCGGCGGCGGAGCCGCATTCTGGTTCATCTGCGGGAACACCACGCGCGGATTGCCGCCGCGGGTGTTCAGATCCATCGGCGTCTCCTCGCGGGACACCAGCTTCTCGCCGCCGTCATTGCCGAGCAGCCGATCCGGCACCTTCGGCGTCGGATCCTGCTGGGCCATGATCTTGGTCGGACTGTTGTCAGCGCGGATGATCGGCGGCTCGCCGGTCCGGCCGGACGAGATGTAGGTCTTGTAGCCGTAGGCGCCGCCGGTGCCGACCACCGCAAGGGTCAGCACCGCGAGCACGGTGCTCATGCCGCTGCGCCGCCGCGGCCGCTCCTCTTCCTCGCCTTCGTCGTAACCGTCCTGATAGCCGTATTGGCTGTCCTGGAAATCGTTGTCGCCCTGAAACCCCTGCTGTCCCGAGCCCATCTGCCCGAACAGCGCATCGTCATAGCGCGAGGAGTCCGGCTCGTTGTCATCGAAGCCATTGTCGCGGTTGTAGTCGCGATCATTCTCGGCGAACCCGTGGCGCGACTCGCCGACGCTGTAGTCGAGCTTGGACAACTGATCGGCAAACTCCGCGTTCGGATAACCCTGCTGCTGCCGGGGAGCGGGCGCGGGCGCGAAATCCTGATCAGGAAAGCCTGGCTGGCCGCGCGGATCCTGATAGCCCGCCGGAAAGGCCGGCGGTGCGGGCGCCGGCTGCGGCGGCTCGCGGCCCATGTCGGCGAAGGGGTTGGCGGCGGCAGGCTGAGCTCGCTGCATCCAGGCCGGGGCCCCGGCTGAAGGCATGCCGGGGACCGGCTGTTCCGGCGCGGGCGCCGCGGGCCGCGCCATCGGGCGCGGCTGAGACTGCGGGGTGGCCCGGCCCGAGGCGGCAAAAGGATCGTTCTGCCCGATCAGGCGAGCGAGTTCGGCGAGCGGATCGGCATCGGCCTGCTGGTTTCCACCACGGCCAAAACCGTCAGCGGGAAAGGGTCTGTCCTGGTAACGATCAGCCATCGTGATGAAGCGTCCCTGCGGGTGAGCCGCATATGCGTCCTAAGGCGGACCCTGCCAGATTGAGGCCCCCAACTGAAGTCGTGTGTTTCCCCCAATCAGCGCATTGCATCAGGAGCATTAACGCCCAAGACCGCAAGTCCCGACGCCAGAACCGAGACGACGCCCTGAACCATGGCCAAACGTGCCTTGGTCAATTCTGCATCATCATCGATAATGAAGCGTAAATAGGGCAAATCCCGCCCCCGCGTCCAGAGGGCGTGAAATTCGCTTGCAAGTTCATACAGGTAGAAGGCGATCCGGTGCGGCTCATGCGCCAGGGCCGCGCTCTCCACCGTACGT
Organism: Bradyrhizobium sp. HKCCYLRH2015; assembly: GCF_051168215.1. Classification (NCBI taxonomy): domain Bacteria; kingdom Pseudomonadati; phylum Pseudomonadota; class Alphaproteobacteria; order Hyphomicrobiales; family Nitrobacteraceae; genus Bradyrhizobium; species Bradyrhizobium sp. HKCCYLRH2015. The sequence goes on from NZ_JBNPUO010000004.1 coordinate 560,162, forward strand.
GGGTACAGTGCCAGGCGTTTCAAGAGGTCGTGTTCGGCCGAGTCGGAGAGTTTTTCGAGGTTGGCCTCGCGGAGGAACGCCAGCCGTGCCCCCTCCTCCTCCGGCAGCTCGGGCACGCTCTCCCGCGCATTGCGGAAGATCGAATGCCCCCGCGCGTGACCGTACTGGACGTAGAACACCGGATTGTCGCGCGACTGCTCGATCACCTTGGCCAGGTCGAAATCGAGCACAGCGTCGTTCTTGCGATAGAGCATCATGAAACGGACCGCATCGCGCCCCACTTCATCAACAACTTCCCGCAAGGTGACGAAGTCGCCGGAGCGCTTCGACATCTTCACCGGCTCGCCATTGCGCAACAGCTTGACGAGCTGCACGACCTTGACGTCGAGCACCGCCTGTCCGGCGGTCACCGCTTTCACCGCCGCCTGCATGCGCTTGATGTAGCCGCCGTGATCGGCGCCGAACACGTCGATCAGGTCGGCGAATCCGCGCTCGAACTTGTGCCGGTGATTGGCGATGTCGGAGGCGAAATAGGTGTAGCTGCCGTCCGACTTGATCAGGGGACGATCGACGTCATCGCCATAGGCGGTAGCGCGGAACAGCAGTTGCTCGCGATCCTCCCAGTCCTCGGGCGGCGCGCCCTTCGGCGGCGGCAGACGGCCTTCATACACGTCGCCCCGCTCGCGCAGGAACTCGATCGTGTCGGCAACCTTGTTGGTGCTACCTGCGATCAGCGAACGCTCCGAGAAGAACACGTCATGACGGATGTTGAGCGCGGCGAGATCGTCCTTGATCTCGGCCATCATCATCGTGATCGCCTTGTCGCGTACGATCGGCAGCCACTCGGTCTCAGGCATGGCCTTGAGCTTGTCGCCGTGCTCGGTCGCCAGCGCCTGCCCGACCGGCTTGAGATAGTCGCCGGGATAGAGCCCATCCGGAATCGCGCCGATGTCCTCGCCGAGCGCCTCGCGATAGCGGAGGAAGGCGGAGCGCGCGAGCACGTCGACCTGGGCGCCGGCGTCGTTGATGTAGTACTCGCGCGTGACGTCGCGCCCGGCGAACTGCAGCAGGCTGCATAGCGCATCGCCGAACACGGCGCCGCGGCAGTGCCCGACATGCATCGGCCCGGTCGGATTGGCCGACACGTATTCGACATTGACTTTCGGCGCGCCGGACACCGGCGCGACGCGGCCGTAGGCAGCGCCTTCGCGCAGGATCGTGCCGAGCGCTTGCGCCCAGACGGTCGGCTGCAGGGTCAGGTTGATGAAGCCCGGTCCGGCGACGTCGGCCTTGGCGACCAGCTCGTCGGCGCGCAGGCGCTCGGCAATCTGTTCGGCGAGCTCGCGCGGCTTGGCCCTCGCCTCCTTGGCGAGCACCATCGCGGCATTGGTGGCCATGTCGCCATGGCTCGGATCGCGCGGCGGCTCGACCACCACGCGCGAGAAATCGATGCCCTCGGGCCAGCCGCCCTGCTTGGCGAGCGCAGCGCAGACGGCGTGGACACGCGCGAGCATGTCGGCAAAAAGGTAAGGGGTGGAAGCTTGTTCGACCATGCCGCCGCCTAACGCAAATCCGGAGTCGAGTCAAAAAGCCGGTGGTGCTCGGTTAAGGCGAAACGGTCCGTCATTCCGGCGATAAAATGGCCGATGCGGCGAGCCCGATCGCCCTCGCCGTCGCAACCGTCCAGCCAGCCTGCGGGCAGCGTCGAACCGTCCTCATGGTAGCGGCCATACAGGTCGGCGACGATGCGCTCGGCGTCGCGCATCACCCGCATCACCCGCTCATGGCGGTACATCCGCTGCCAGAGAAACCCCTTGATCGTCGCCTCGTGCTCGGCGACATCGGCCGGAAATGCCACCAGCGGCCCGCTGTGCCGCCTGATGTCGTGCGGCGACATCGGCTGCGCCCGCGTGATCCGGCGCTCGGCTTCGGCCGCTACGGCGGCGATCAGGTAGGAGATCAGCTCGCGCACCAGCTCGGCGCCGCGCCGGATCGGGTCGAGCGCCGGATATTGCCGGTCGATCTCGGCGATCATCGCCGCGAGCAGCGGAATCTCCTGGAGGTCATCGACCGTGAACAGGCCGGCCCGCAGCCCGTCGTCGATGTCGTGGGCGTCATAGGCGATGTCGTCCGCGAGCGCGGCGACCTGGGCCTCGAGCGAGGCGTAGCTCCACAGCTCCAGGTCAAACCGGGCATTGAACTCGGCGATTCCCGGCGGGATCGGCGCCTGCAACGGCCCGTTGTGCTTGACGATGCCTTCGAGCGATTCCCAGGTCAGGTTGAGGCCATCGAAATCGGGGTAGCGCTGCTCGAACGAGGTGACGATGCGCAATGTCTGGGCATTGTGGTCGAAGCCGCCATGCTCCGCCATGCAGCGGTTCAGCGCGCGCTCGCCGGCATGGCCGAACGGCGGATGTCCGAGATCATGCGCCAAGGCCAGCGTCTCCGTCAGGTCCTCGTCGAGGCCGAACTGGCGGGCCAGGGCGCGGGCGATCTGGGCGACTTCCAAAGAATGGGTCAGGCGGGTGCGGTAATGGTCGCCTTCGTGGAAGACGAACACCTGGGTCTTGTGCTTCAGCCGGCGGAAGGCGGTCGAATGGATCACCCGGTCGCAATCCCTGCGGAACGGGCTGCGGGTGCGCGACGGCGGCTCGACGAACAGGCGGCCCCGGCTGCGATCGGGATCGCAGGAATAGGGAGCGCGGGGGGCAGCCATTCCGACCGACACGGGCGATTGTTCCTTTTGCGATTTGATTCCTCGGCGGAGCCCACTTAACTATGGGGAGTGCCCGCGACCAAATGAATAGGGCATGACGCACTGCTCTCGGAGACCTCCTGCCATGACTGATGCCTCGACCGGCCCCGTCACCATCAGCGAACGCGCAGCCCGCCGCATCGGCGAGATCCTCGGCAAGGAGAGCGCCGGCGCGATGCTGCGCATCTCGGTCGAAGGCGGCGGCTGCTCCGGCTTCCAGTACAAGTTCGACATCGACCGTGCCAAGGCCGACGACGACCTCGTCATCGAGCGCGATCGCGCCGTGGTGCTGGTCGATCCCGCCTCGGTGCCGTTTCTCGCCGGCTCGGAGGTCGATTTCGTCGACGACCTGATGGGCGCCTCGTTCCGGGTCAATAATCCCAACGCCACCGCCTCCTGCGGCTGCGGCACCAGTTTCTCGGTCTAGCGCCCCCTCATTATCGGCTCAGGCCTCCGCCGTCGCGGCCGGGACATCGGACGGCGCAAGCGCCGGCGCCTCGACGTTCGGCGCGGGCGTTCCGATCGCCTTCAGCATCGCCGCCACCATCGCCGGCTTGCGCAACGGCTTGGCCAGAAAGTCGGTCATGCCGGCCTCGCGGCACTGCTTGATATCGTCGGGGAAGGCATTCGCGGTCAGCGCGATGATCGGCAGCGCGACAAGCCGTCCGCCCTTCGCCCGGATGGCCCGGGTCGCGGTGATGCCGTCCATCTCCGGCATGCGGACATCCATCAGCACCAGGTCGAACTCCCGTTCGTCGGCCGCCTTCACTGCCTGCAAGCCGTCCGGGACGATGCATTTGTCGACCGGGAACTCCTGCAGCATCTTCGACACCACCATGCGGTTGGTGGCGTCGTCCTCGGCGATCAGCACGCGCAAGGGACGACCGAGCGCCTCGATCCGCGCCTTGAGGTCGCCGGCGCCGACGCGGTCGCCGCGCTGATCGGACACCTGCTTGTCGCTCCACGGCAAGGTCAGGCTGAAGCGGAAGGTCGAGCCTTCGCCCTGCACCGACGACACCGCGATGACCCCGCCCATCTGCTCGATGATCCGCCGGGAGATCGCGAGCCCGAGCCCGGTGCCGCCGAAGCGGCGGTTGATCGAGGCATCGGCCTGGGCGAAATCCGTGAACAGCTTGCCGACCCGATCGGCGGGAATGCCGATGCCGGTGTCGGAGACGCGCCACTCGATGGTCGCCTTCTGATCGTCGCGCGCGCGGCAGGCCACGGCGATGGTGATGCCTCCCTGCTCGGTAAACTTCACCGCATTGGAGGCGAGATTGATCAGCACCTGACGAATGCGCGCCACGTCGCCCTTGAGCGCCGGCGGCAGCTTCGGATCGATATCCGCGTTGACCAGCAGGCTCTTCGATTTCGCGTTGACGCCCATGATGGCGGTGACCGCCTCGACCAGCGCCGCCGGCGAAAACTCCACCGTCTCGAATTCGAGCTTGCCGGCGTTGAGCTTGGACAGATCGAGGATGTCGTTGAGGATGCGCTGCAGGTTGTCGCCGGACTCGCGGATCGTCATGACCGCATGACGCTGCTCGTCGTCGAGCTTGGTCTCCAGCAAGGTCGAGGCGAGCCCGAGCACGCCGTTCATCGGCGTGCGGATCTCGTGGCTCATCATCGCCAGGAAGTCGGACTTGGCGCGGCTTTCAGCTTCCGCCTGCTCGGCGCGCCAGCGCTCGGTGACGTCGCGGCCGAAGCCGCGATAGCCTGCGAACTTGCCCTCGTGATCCCGCGCCGGCCGCGCCGTCAGCGCCCAACGGCGGCGCTCGCCGCCGGCGACCACGACGTGGATCAGGATCTCCGGGATCGACAGCCGCTGCGCCATCCGATCGGCGAACGTCTTGAGCGTCGCCGTATCCGTCGGGCAGAGATATTTCAGCGTATCGATCAGCCGCTCGCCCTTGAGCTGATCGAGCGGAAGCTGGGCCACGTCGGCGAAGCGCTGCGGCGCGTCGATCAGACGGCCCTCGGCATCGGTCTGCCACAGCCAGCTCGCGGCGTTCTCCTGGAATTCCTTCAGAAGCAGCGAGATCGTCTCGTTCTGGCGCTCGTGCCGGATCTGCGCCTTCAGGTTTTCCAGGAACACGTTGCCGTGCGACACCAGGTGCCGCACCATGAACGAGGTGTAGAGCAGCAGGAACACGACGAGCACGAGATAGGTCGCGCCGCCGCAAAGAAAAAGCGAGCCGACCGAGGCGAGCATCAGGGTCCAGGTGTAGGCGAGACCAGCCCGCGGCACGCTCGACATCGCGAACGCGCCACCGGAGATCATCCCGGTCATCAGCGAGCCCACGATGATCTGCAGATGCGGATCGACCTGCGGCATCACGATCAGCGGCAGCGATCCCCAGATGGTCGCCAAGAAAAACGCCTGCAGCGTCATCCGGGAGGTGGCGCGTTCGGACGCCTCCTGCGGCCGCGACTTGCGCGCGCGCCACCAGCCGCGCAGCGCCATGCCGCCAGCCACGCCGATCGCAGTGCCCCACGCGATCAGGAAGAGATTGGAGACCGTGTTCCAGAACACGCCGAGAATGATGGCCGCGTTCGCGAAATTGATGCCGATGGTCACGGGGACAAGGCGCGCGACGGCATCGACCTGCCGTGCCCGGATACGCCGGCGATCGCGCTCGGTCAGCGCTTCGTCGTCGAGGCCTTCGATGGCGTTGAAACCGCTGATCCAAAGGAAGAAGGCGCCCAGCAGACTGCCGCCCACGGTACGCTTCGCGATCGAGGAGTCCCCAGGCCAATTCATGTGGGCGCAGAACCTTCCTTGTGATCCCTTGCCATGCCTGATCGGCTGCTTCAGCCGCGTTAATTGTTCCGCCCGTAGAATTACGGAACCTCCGAATGCGCGCGCTGACAGGGCTGGATGCAACTCGTCGTTCCCGCGGCACGATGTGCCCGAGTCATGATCGTCCATGTCCCCCTCGTTCAGGTCGAGGGCGCAGGGAATGCCGGGTGCTGGCCGCAACCCATGGCCCGCCTGCAGAAAGAAAGCAGGCGGCAGTCACCACAGGTCCAGCCGGTCAACCGGCATTCCCTGCACGACGGCTCTACGCCTTATACGCACTCTCCCCGGGGACCGGCTGTCTTGCCCCCGTCGCCGGCGGATCATCGTCCCCACCGGCTTGGCCTCAGCATCGGGAGGCCAGGACCATGCGATTTCGGCGTGCGCCAGGGCTGTTCGTCCGCACGGCATCAGCCATGCTGCAGCCCCAAGCGCCCATCGCATCCCACCCCGCGTGTCATGACGATCGCGATACGCCCCTCGTGCCGGGGCGGGACGGGCCCATCGAAGCATGAATTCCGGAAAAACGAAACAGCGATATTTTTCGCAGCAGGACTGGACAGGGCAAATCAGCTTGAAGGCGTTGGAGAAATGAATTTCTGCGCGCAGGCAGATTTAAAGCCGATGCCGCCCGTTGCATCGCGCACAACAGCGATGAAGCGGCCTTGATTTGCCCGACGGGCATGGCCGATCGCATAGCGCCTCGCCAAGTACCTCGCCAAGCACCGCGTCGTCGTACCCTGTCAGATCACCGCGCCCGAGGCGTAGGCGCCGGCCCAATGCGGAAAGCCGTTTTCGGCGGCGCGCGCCGCCGCGCGATCCCAGTCATAGGTCAGCGCCAGCAGCTCGGCCTGCCAATGTCCGCGGCGCTCCGTCAGCACGGCGTAGCGGGCGTGCGGCGAGCGATATTCGAGCTGTGCCGCAATAGGAATGTCGCCGAACACCGGACAGCCGACGCTGCCGGGATTGACCACCAGGGGTCCGCGCGGCACCTGCACCATCGCCTGCCGATGACTGTGGCCGCACAGCACGAGCGTGGCACCGCCGAGATTGACGAGGCGCGAGGCCAGCACGTCGCGGCGCGCCGGCACGTAGCGGCCGTCATCGAGCATCTCCTCGAGCAGAAGCGCGCAGTCATCGTCTGGGGTGCCGTGGACGGCGAGGATGCCATGGTCCAGCGCGATCCGTGGCGGAAGCGCGTGCAACACCCGGCGCTGCTCGGCGGTCAGCGCCGCGCGAGCGAAGCGACCGGCGGGAGAGAGCCTCTCTTCCGGCAACTCCTCGATCCAGCGGTCGTGATTGCCACGCACGGTCGGCAACTCCAGCGACCGCAGCAGGTCGAATGTCTCGCGCGGCCACAGCGGGCTGGTGACGCAATCGCCGAGATTGACGGTGGCATCGACGCCGCGTGTCTCGATGTCCGCGAGCACCGCCTCCAGCGCCGGCAGATTGCCATGCACATCGGAAATCACTGCCAGCCGCATCGTCGTCTCCTTCGTCACGCGGTTCGATCGGTCCGTTCAAGGCAAAGCCTTAGCATCTTCGCCATTGCGAGCGAAGCGAAGCAATCCAGGCCGCGCGTGGGACTCTGGATTGCTTCGCTCGCAATGACGGCGGAGAGGCCGGTGTCCGAAGCGACGCCAGCGGGCGGCGCGTGCCGACGATCCTCAACGAGGCGCGCGGATCACAACCTTGCAGGAACAACCGTCAACACCGGCGCGCGGCCTGCATAGCGCAGCAGCAGTCGGTGGGTCGGATAGAAGATCACGAGCGGCAGGCCGATCAGCAGCATCGCGAACCATGCCGGACCCGGCATGAAGCTCTGCGCCAGGGCATCGCTGAGGCCGAACACGTAGTTGATGTTGACCGGCAGGTCGCTGGTCGCGGGTGGCGGCGGCATCAGGAAGTAGCACACCGACAGCAGCGCCCAGGCGGCGACGGTCCAGACCGCGAAGGCGCGGCGATCATAGCCGAGCCGCCAGACCAGCCAGGCCAGCACGAACGGGAGCCAGAAATGGAAGAACGACAGGCTGCGGGTGAACAGCGGCAGCTTGGCGTCGAACATATAGGCCGTCATGCCCGTCAATGGCACGCCGGCAGCGGTGCCGAGGAAGTCGACGACCCACAACGCCTGCGGCAGCAGGATTCCCACCGCCGGCGCCGAGGCGAGCAGCGGGCTCTCCAGCCAGACCGCGGCCAGCGTGGTCAACAGCGCGACGTCGCAGAAATACAGGAAGTTGGTCGGGCCGTAGGCCATCAGATAGGTCGGCACCAGCACCGCGCAGAACGCGCTGTAGGCAAGCTTGAACCACAGCGGAATGCCCGGCTTCACGGCCTCGTTCATCGATCCCCTGCCCCTGCAATATGACTGTTTGCGCAATCGCGCGGAGATTGCGGGCAGATGAGACGGCGCGTCAATCAGAGCGCCGGTGATGTTCATACTCAGCGTTAACAAGCGTTTGCGCTGATCGGATCTGCAGAGGAAATCGATGGCGCAGCAGCGTGCGCTGCCTGATACAGCGCCCTCTCCCCTTGCGGGAGAGGGCTGCACCGGCTTCTCGACGCACTCATTCGGGTGAGGGGTATCTCTCCGCGATCGCGGCTTGTGGAGACATCCCCTCACCCAACCGAGCTTGCCGCGCTGTCCTACAAGCCCTCTCCCGCAAGGGGAGAGGGCGCATTCACGGGCACCGCGCTCATTCTGACCTCACCTACAATGAGTTCTAACATCGCTATACTCTTGTGGCCATTGCCGCACCAATCGCGAACACGTCCGCGCGCTCGATGATCAGGTCGCGGAACAGGCGGGCGCGGTGCGACATCCATTGCGGGTCGGGATAGACAACGTGGAGCGGCAGCGACGGCACATCGTAGTCCGGCAGCAGGTGGACGAGCTTGCCGGAGGCGATGTGGCACACCGCGCACCAGTCCGGCAGGACGGCGGCGCCGAGGCCTTCCAGCGCTGCTAGGGCCATGATGTCGGCATCGTCGCAGGTCAGCGACGGCGTGATGCCGACGACGTGGCGCCCGGTCTCGGACTCGAAGCTCCATTCGTTCTTCGGCGACAGCCGCGAATAGGTCACGCAGGGCAGCTGGCGCAGATCGTTCGGCAGCCGCGGTGGGCGATGCCGCGCGAGCAGCGATGGCGCCGCGACCAGCAGCCGCTTGACCGTGCCGACGCGGCGCGCGACCAGCGAGCTCGAGCTGAGCACGCCGATGCGGATGGCGAGCTCCGTGCCAGTCTCCACGAGGTCGACGAACTGCTCGGTGAAGCGGATATCGAGCCGCACCTCTGGATAGCGACGGCCATATTCGGCGAAAATGTCGCGGAAGAAAGTGCGGCCGAACGAGGTCGGCACCGTCATCCGCAAGGTGCCCGAGGGCGCGCCGACGCGCTTCGGCGATGGAATGCCCGCGCTCTCGAACAAGGTGACGATGTCCTTGGCGAGCTTGAGCACGCGGTCGGCCTCGGCGGTCGGCCGCAGCTTGCGCGTGGTGCGTACGAATAGCCGACAGCCGAACTGTTCCTCCAAGAGCGCGATGCGCTTGGTGATCGCCGGCTGTCCCAGGCCGAGATCAGCCGCAGCCTGGGTGAAGCTGCCGGCCTCCATGACCCGGATGAAGGTCTGCAGCGCGTCGATCCGGTCCATCCATTCCTCCCCGGAATGAGTTTTATTCTGGCTATTCCGTATACGTCAGGAGGCGGCCTAGTCTAGCCTCTCAAAAAAGATCACAGGGAGGGGAGACCCATGGAGAAGTCGATTGGCATCGTCGGCGCCGGCATCGGCGGGCTGCATCTGGCGCTCTATCTGCAGCAGCACGGGATCCAGGCGACCGTCCTGACGGATCGCGCGCCCGAGCAGTATGCTGCAACGCGGCTGATGAACACGGTGGCGCATCACGGCATCACGGTGGCGCGCGAGAACGAGCTCGGCGTGAACCACTGGGACGATCCCGATGTCGTCTATCACCACCATGATCACTTCTTCAATTTTCCGGGCAGCCCCCTGCTCTTCCGCGGCGCCTTCAAGCAGCCGAGCCGCGCGGTCGACTACCGGATCTACCTGCCGGCGCTGATGAAGGATTTCGAAGATCGCGGCGGCACGATCGAATACGCCAGCATCCAGGACGACGACATTCCGGCGCTGGTGGCGCGCTTCGACCTGCTGGTGGTGTCGACCGGCAAGGGCGCGCTCGGGCGGATGTTCAGCCATCGGCCGGAGCTGTCGCCCTACAACCAGCCGCAGCGCCTGCTCTGCGTCGGCCTCTATGACGGCGTCGATCACGGCAGCCCCGAGGGTGACGATCCGCGCGGCGTCACGCTGTCGGTGTCGCCGGGCCATGGCGAGATGATCGTGATCCCGACGCTGACCTTCGGCGGCATGAAGACGGCGCTGCTGATGGAGAACATTCCCGGCGGCGACATGGCCGAGCTGGTGTCGCTCAACTACGACGCCGATCCCTCGGCCTTTCGGCAGACGCTGCTCGACAAGCTCGAAAAGCACCATCCGCACACCTACAACCGGATCGACACGCACCGCTTCGATCTGCAGCCGCTGGACCTCTTGCAGGGCGCCGTGGTGCCGACCGTACGGCGCTCCTCGGTGAGCTTCGACGACGGCAAGATCGCGATCGCGCTCGGCGACGTGCACTCCGTGGTCGATCCGATGATGGGCCAGGGCGCCAACATGGCTTCCTACGCCGCGTTCGAACTCGGCAAGGCGATCACCGAGGCCGTGGCGTTCGACGACCGCTTCGTCGAGACGGTCGATCGCGCGCGCGAGAACCGCGTGCTCGCCGCGGCGCGCTGGACCAATCTGATGCTGCAGCCGCCGTCGGAGGCGATGGGCCGGCTGATCTTCACCATGGCGCAGGATCGCGCGCTCTGTGACGAGTTCACCGACAATTTCAACTATCCGGAGCGGCAGTGGGACCGGCTGGCGAGCGACCGGCGTATTCATGCCTGGATCGATGACCGGGCAAGGCTCGCAGCGTGATGGCGGAGAGAAGCCGATGAGCCATCATCCGGACCCGGCCAGCTTTCGCGCTGCCGCCTCGCGGTTCTCGACAGGCGTGACCGTCGTGACGAGCCGCGATGCCCAGGGCGCACCGGTCGGGATGACCGCGAACAGCTTCACCACGGTCTCGATGCAGCCGCCCACGGTGCTGGTCTCGCTGAAGCGCGGCCGCACCTGGCAGGCGGTGAGTACCTCCGGCCGCTATGCGGTCAACGTGCTCGCGGCGGATGACGTCGCGATCGGCCGGCATTTCGCCGGCGCACCGCTGCCGCAGGGCGCACCAAGCTTCGACGAACGCGATGGATTCTTCCTGCTGCCGCAGGCGATCGCGCAGTTCGACTGCGAGGTCGTCAACGCGATCGAGATCGCAGATCACACGCTGTTCATCGGCGAAGTGCGCTCGTGCCGGCACCAGGACGGCCTGCCGCTGGCGTTCTACGCCAGCCGGTTTTGCAACGGGCTGGGCGCGGAGATCAGGCCAAGCGAAGCGCTGGCCTATCCGGCAGAGGGATGGAGCATTTGATCGCACAGCCGGCGAGCCGAATACGCCACCATCGTTCGCCGTAAGCAGCTTCGCATGATCAAGGTGCAGCGCCGCTCTCGGAGCGGCCCCTCAAGGTGAGGAGGCGCGGAGCGCCGTCTCGAACCATGAGGCCACAGTGTGGGCCTCGCCCTTCGAGACGCCCGCCTGCGGCGGGCTCCTCAGGGTGAGGAGCAAGAGTTTCGCTCTTCAACACAAATCGGATGCGGTTCGCCGGGACGACTTAGTGAGCCAAACATCGTCACATTGAAGACTGCGGGTCCGGCACAGTCGTGAGGCTCAACCGCCGATCGGTCCGGGGTCGATGCCCCCCGTTGTGGCGGCTCCAGAATGACCGGAGCGCGGCCACGTGACGATCGAAGCGTGATTTTAGTGCCGGCCGGGGGACGTCGTCAAATGCATCGGCGCCGCAGGCACGAGGCCTGCGGCCGATGGTCCACAGCAGTTTCGCTCGTCGGCTAGCGCCGCTCGTTCAGCATCGGGAAGCCGCGCTGATGCCAGACCGGATAGGCCGCGGGAATGTCGCTGGCGGCATCGAGGGTCGCCACCTGCTCCGCCGTCAGGCTCCAGCCGAGCGCGCCGATGTTCTCCATGAGCTGGCTCTCGTTGCGGGCGCCGACGATGATGGTCGACACGGTCGGGCGCTGCAGCAGCCAGTTCAGCGCCACCTGCGGAATCGTCTTGCCGGTCTCCTTGGCGACGCCGTCGAGCGCATCGACGACGCGATACAGCCGCTCCTCCTCGTAATGCGGTCCCGTGCCGGCGATGTCGTGGGCGCGGGTGCCGGGCTTGGCCGGCTGTCCGCGGCGGATCTTGCCGGTCAGCTTGCCCCATCCGAGCGGGCTCCAGATCACGGCGCCGACGCCCTGGTCGACGCCGAGCGGCATCAGCTCCCACTCATAGTCGCGGTTGAGCAGCGAGTAGTAGGCCTGATGCGCGACATAGCGCGGATAGCCGTAGCGGTCGGAGGCGGCCAGCGACTTCATCAGGTGCCAGCCGGAGAAGTTGGAGCAGCCGATGTAGCGGATCTTGCCGGCGCGCACGAGCTGGTCGAGCGTGGACAGCGTCTCCTCCACCGGCGTGTTGTAGTCCTGGCCGTGCAGCTGGAACAGGTCGATGTGGTCGACGCCGAGCCGCGCGAGCGAGCCGTCGATCGCCTCGATCAGATGCTGGCGCGAGGAGCCATAGTCGTTCGGGCCACTGCCTTTCGGGAACGTCGCCTTGGTCGAGATCAGCAGGCGGTTGCGCTTGCCTTTGATGGCCTGGCCGAGAATGCTCTCGGCCAGGCCGTCCGAATAGACGTCGGCGCTGTCGAACATCGAGAGGCCATGATCGAGGCAGACGTCGATCAGCCGGGAGGCGCCGTCAGCGTCGGTCCCGCCCCAGGCCTTGAAGAAGTCGTTGCTGCCGCCAAAGGTCGCGGTGCCGAAGCTGAGCGCGGGCACGCGGAGGCCGGAATGGCCGAGACGTCGATGGTCCATCATGATCTCCCTGGGTATTGGCCGCATGAATACGCGCAGCGCGCGCCCCCGACCATGCCGCACCGTGCATGGCATTGTTGCACCGCCTGTGATTCCGACGCCATTCGCCTTGACCGGAGTGGTCGCGGCTTGATCTAACCGGGGCCGTTTCTCTTTCCCCCCGGGAACCTCAGGCCATGCGTATCGCCACCTGGAACGTCAATTCGGTCCGGCAGCGGATCGATCACCTCCTGACCTGGCTCAAGGAATGCTCCCCGGACATCGTCTGCCTGCAGGAAATCAAGTGCACGGACGACGCATTCCCGCGGCTGGAGATCGAGGCGCTCGGCTACAACGTCGTGACCCACGGTCAGAAGACCTTCAACGGCGTCGCGCTGCTGTCGAAGCTGCCGTTCGATGAAACCAAATCGGGTCTGGATGGCGACGCCGAGGACGTGCATGCGCGCTTCCTGGAGGGCGTGGTCAGCCTCAAGAGCGGGGTGGTGCGCATCGCCTGCCTCTATCTGCCCAACGGCAACCCGCCGAACACGGAAAAATATCCCTACAAGCTCAAATGGATGTCGCGGCTTCGTGACTACGCGCGTGAACGGCTGAAGACCGAGGAGCCGCTGATCCTCGCAGGCGACTTCAACGTCATTCCGGCCGCCGCCGACGTCTCCAACCCCGAAGCCTGGGTCGAGGATGCGCTGTTCCGTCCCGAAACACGGGAGAGCTTCCAGTCGCTGCTCGGCCTCGGGCTCACCGACGCGCTGCGCGCCGTCACCGACGCGCCGGGGCAGTACACGTTCTGGGACTATCAGGCCGGCGCCTGGCAGAAGAACATGGGGATCCGGATCGATCACCTGCTGCTGTCGCCGCAGGCCAGCGACCGGCTGGTCGAGGTCGGCGTCGACAGCTATGTCAGGGCCTGGGAGAAGCCGTCGGATCACGTGCCGGTGTGGGCCGATTTCGATCTCGAGACGGCGTAACTCGAGGACAGTCGATGACGATCTACACACGGCGGCAATTGTTTCCGCTCGCACTCGTGCCGCTGCTGGTGGCGAAGCCGGCGCTCGCCGCCGACCTGCAGGCGACAATCGCCGGCATCGAAGCCGACAGCGGCGGGCGGCTCGGCGTGGCCCTGCTGGACACCGCGAGCGGCGCGCTCAGCGGCCACCGGCTCGACGAGCGGTTCCCGATGTGCAGCACCTTCAAGGCGCTGCTGGCGGGCGCGATTCTCGGCAAGGTCGATGCCGGCACCGAGCAACTGGCGCGCCGCATTCCGATCGCGCAAGGAGACATCCTGTCCTATGCGCCGGTCACCAAGGCCTATGTGGGGACGTCGGGCCTGTCGGTCGGCGAACTGTGCGAGGCGACCGTGACGCTCAGCGACAACACCGCGGCGAATCTGCTGCTGGCGACGCTCGGCGGCCCCGCCGGCTTGACCCGCGCCATCCGCGGCTTCGGCGACGCCATCACCCGGCTCGACCGCATCGAGCCCGCACTCAATGAAAGCGCGCCCGGCGATCCGAGGGACACGACGACGCCCGCGGCGATGGCGCAGACCTTGGCGAAGCTGACCACCGGCACCGCCCTGTCAACGGCGTCGCGCGATGTCCTGAATGGCTGGCTGATCGCCTGCAAGACCGGTGGCGCCAAGCTGCGCGCCGGCCTGCCTGGCGAATGGCGCATCGGCGACAAGACCGGCGCGGGCGACAACGGCAGCAGCAACGATGTCGCCGTGATCTGGCCGACAGGGCGCGCGCCGGTCCTCGTGAGCAGCTATCTCACCGAGACCAAGGCCAGCGACGAGAAGCGCAACGCGGTTCACGCAGCGGTCGGCCGCGCCGTCGCCGCCGCGCTCGGGGCCTGAGCCGCCGCCTCGCGATAGATCGCGGCGATCGCGTCGACTCCGGTGCGCAGCTGGCGCATCTCGCGGGCGGCGAGGCGCACGCCGAGACCGGCGCGCTCCGGCAGCAGGCTCGCCGCGGCGTAGAGGCCGTCGATGCAGGACAGCGCATCGGCGAGACGCTGGCGGAGCGCGGCGAGATCGTTCGTCGGCGGCAGCATCAGAACGGCCGAGCCGAACGCGCGATGACCGTTGAAGACCGCGACATCAGGATCGCGCAGATGCATGCGGTCGATGAGGAGCGGCTCCTCGTCTTGGCGGCGCACGATGAGCGTGGAGTCGAGCTCGCGGAACAGGCGCCCCTGCCCGTCCGGGTCATGCATCGTGAAGGCGTCGGTGACAAGCGCCGATGCATCGGCGGCGCAGTCCAGGTCGAGCACCTGGCACAAGGCCGCCCCGGGAAACAGAATACGCGGCTCCGGCCGATAGTCGAGCCAGGCTCCGGTCGCGACATGCAGCAGCACCAGCTCCACGGCGCGCGCGCCGGGCTCGGCGCGATGCACCGACGTTGCGCCCTGCGTCATCACGCAGACGGCAGCGCCCGGCCCAAGCTTGAAGCGCTGCGTCAACCGGTCCTCGCCATGCACCGCGCCACTTCCGGTCTGCAAGATCACCCTGAGGCAATCCGGCCGCGCAGCATCGGCGTGGAAGCCGCGCGTCAGCACAAACGGCCAGGCGAACAGGCGCCGGTCGATCACGGTACGTCCGCCCCGGCGGACGAAGGAGAGGTCGAGGCGCGGCGGCTCTGGGGCGGAAGCGCTCACGAGCGGAACAAAACCTCGCGCTCCAGCAGATCGACGATCGCTTCAACGCCCTCACCGCGCCGGCAGTTGGTCAAGAGCACCGGCCGGCCGTCGCGCACAGCGGCGGCCTCGCGCTGCATGCGCGCGAGATCGACGCCGACATGAGGGGCGAGATCGACCTTGTTGATCACCAGGAGATCGGCGCGGATCACGCCGGGGCCGCGCTTGCGCGGGATGTCGTCGCCGCCGGCGACGTCGATCACGAACATCCAGAAATCGGTGAGGTCGCGCGAGAAGGTCGAGGCGAGATTGTCGCCGCCGCTCTCCAGCAGGATCAGCTCGACGCCGGGAAAGCGCCGCTCCAGTTCGTCGGCGGCCTCGATGTTGAGCGTCGGATCCTCGCGGATCACGGTGTGCGGACAGGCGCCGGCCTCGACCGCCGAGACCCGCTCGGGGTCGATCAGGCCGGAGCGCCGCACGCGCTCGGCATCTTCGGCGGTGACGAGATCGTTGGTGATGACGGCGATGTCGATGCCGCGCGCCTGCAGCGCCGGGATCAGCCGCTCGACCAAAGCGGTCTTGCCGGAGCCGACGGGGCCGCCGATGCCGACGCGCGCGGCGGTCATCGGCGCATCGGTGCGGGTGAGAGCGAGACGGCTCATCGCAGCATGAACCTCCTGGCAAGCGGCACGGTGGTGGCTGGCGGACACATCAACAGCTTGCCGTCGGCGCGCACCTCAAAAGTTTGCGGATCGACCTCGACATGCGGCATCGCGGCGTTGCGGACCATGTCGGTCTTGCGCAGGCGGCGCACGTTCTTGATCTGCACCGTCTCGCGGCCGAGCCCGAGCCTGGCGCGGATGCCGGCGTCGACCGCGAGCTTCGACATGAAGTTGACGCCGAGCCGCTGTGGCGCCGCGCCGAGCGCGCCCCACATCCGCTTCTGGATCATCGGCTCCGACAGGCCGAGGCTGCCGTTGCCGTCGCCCATCGCGGCCCAGACTGGGAAGCCGTTCTTGATCACCATGTACGGCTTGAGCCCGAACGAGGCGCGCGGCCACAGCACGAGATCGGCCATCTTGCCGACCTCGATGGAGCCGACGACATGATCGATGCCAACGGCAATGGCCGGATTGATCGTGAGCTTGGCGACGTAGCGCTTGATGCGCTCATTGTCGGCCCGAACAGTTGTCTCCTCCGGCAGCCGGCCGATGCGGTCCTTCATCACGCTCGCAAGCTGCCAGCATTTGGCGACGTTCTCGGCGAGCCGGCCCATGCCCTGCGTATCCGTGCCGAAGATCGAGATCGCGCCCATGTCGTGCAGGAAATCCTCCGCCGCCATCGACTGCGCGCGCACCCGCGCCTCGCCGAACATGACGTCCTCGGGCGAATTGTAGTTGAGCTGATGACAGATCATCGTCATCGGCACGCCCTCCTCCATGCCATACGACGTGTAGGGATTGGTCGGATTGGTGGAGGACGGGATCACGTTGGGCCAGGACACCACCTTGAGCAGGTCGGGCGCATGGCCGCCGCCGGCGCCCTCGACGTGGTACATGTGGATGGTGCGGCCATCGACCGCCGCCATCGTGTCCTCGCAGAAGCCGTATTCGTTGATCGAGTCGGTGTGCAGATGCACCGCGAAGTCGTGACGATCCGCCGCGATCAGGGTCTTGTCGATGACATCGGGCGACGCGCCAAAGTCCTCGTGGATCTTGACCGACATGCCGCCGGCCGCGACCGCCTCCTCGACCGCTGCGGGATTGGAGCCGCCGCGGCCGAACAGCGCGTAGTTCAGTGGCGAGAATTCGATCGATCTCAGGAAGTGCCCGAAATTCGGGCCCGAGCCTGAGCCGACGTCGAACACCGGCCCCGAGCCGTTGCCGACCATCGTGGTGGTGCCGCCGGCCAGCGCGTGATCCGACTGCTCGGGCGAGATCAGATGCGCGTGGCTCTCGATCGCGCCCGCGGTGACGATGAACGGGCCTCCAGCGATCGGCGCGGTGGTGTGGCCGACCACCATGTCCGGATGCACGTCCGGCATCACGTCAGGATTGCCGGCCTTGCCGATGCCGACGATGCGGCCGTCGCGGATGCCGATGTCGGCCTTCACGATGCCGATCACGGCATCAACGATGGTCGCGTTCTTGACGACGACGTCGAGGGCCTTGTGAGTGGACGTCCGGTGCGCCGCGACGGCCTCGCCGTCGCGAATGTTCTTGCCGGCGCCGACCAGCAGCTCATGGCCGTAGGTCGTGTAGTCGTGCTCGATCTCGGCGAGCAGGCTGGTGTCGGCGAGCCGGACGAGATCGCCTTTCGTGGGACCGTAAAGCTCGGCATAGGCTTGCCGTGTCAGTGTTGCCATGACCTAGGCTCCGAGATAGCCGCGCGACCGCGCGAGCTTCAGCGCGGCGTCGCGCGCGCCGGGCGCATCGAGCGGACCGTTGACCAGCCCGGCCTGGCCGCGCACGATCCGGTCGCCCGCGATCGGCACCAACCGCACCGATTTGAAGATCCCCGGTTCGAAGCGGATGCCGAGTCCGGCGGGACGGTCGATCTTCATGCCCCAGGCCGCGGCGCGGTCGAAGCGCAGCGCGCGGTTGACCTCGAAGAAATGGGTGTGGCTGCGCACCTGGATGTCGCGGTCGCCGGTGTTGACGACGTCGATGGTGACCGCCGGCAGCTCCGTGAACATCGCGATGTCGTCGCCGCCGGCGATGATCTCGCCGGGTACGATCTCCTCGGCGGCTGCGCCTTCGGCCGGCTGGATCGGCTCGAACAGCGCCATCACCTTGGTGCCCTCGGCGAACATCAGCTCGACATAGAGCATCGGGATCATCTGCGCGACGCCGGGCTCGACGTCGTCGGTGGTCAGCAACCGGCCGGCCATGTCGCGGATCTCGGCATAGGGCAGATTGCGTCGCGCCGCGGTCATCACCTCATCGGTGATGTAGGCGACCGCCTCGGGATGGCTCAGCTTGATGCCCAGCAAGCGATTGCGCCGCGCCATTTGCGCGGCGTTGAAGATCACGAGACGATCCAGCTCGGTCGGCGACAGGTTCATCATGGCGCGGCACCTCAGGTCGTGAACATGCGCACGTGCCGCAACGGCCCGCGCGACACGGCGATATCGATGAAGGGCGTGAAGCTCGACGGCATCGCGTCGTCGTCGGGTGTGCCGTTGAGCAGATCGCCGAGGCGTGCGCGGGCGCGCGCCAGGCTCTGCTGCGAGTCGATGTGGCCGATCAGGCCGAGCCGCACCGCGGCGCTGACGAGGCCAGTGATGAGGGTCCAGCCGGAGACGAGCTCGGCGGCATCGAGGCTCAGGCCGGCATCACGGCCGGCGATCGCCTGCACCACGGCGAGGTGTCCAAGTCTCGGATCGGCCGAGACGCGCGCGCGGTAGGACACGGACAAGGGGCCTGCAAGCTTGACCCAGACGCCGAGCAACGCCCTGCCCGCACGCCGCGAGCCCTCGCGCATCTCGGCCGACGGCGTCGTGGCCTCGGCGAGGCGATCCACGGCTACCATCGCCGCGGTATCGCCAGCGTGCCAGGCGCGCCGCAGCAGGATGCGATCCATCGTGGCCCAGCGCTGCGCAAGGTGATCGGCAATGACGCCGTCGAGATCGCTGCGGTCGGACAGCAGGCCATCGGCGGCGAGGCCTTCGATGCCCCAAGAGAAGGCAAAGCCGCCGGCGGGAAAGGCGCTGTCGCCGAGTTGCAGCAGGGCCAGCGTCTCGCCGCGGTCAAACATGCGCGCGCTCCACGACTTCGCCGGCGTCGAGCAGCGGCTTGATCCGCGCACGGTAGGTCTCGATCGGGGCGTCGAGCAGTACGACGAGGCTGTCGCCCTCGAAGCGGACGCGCCAGTGCAGATTGCCGGCATGCCAACCGAGCTTGAGCGCGCTGGCCTCGTCACGCGCCTTGAGGCGCAGCACATGCTGCTCGCCAAAACGTGCGATGATGGCGCGATCGGAGTCGAGATGCAGCAGCGCGCCGTCGACCAGCTCCTCGTCGCGATCCAGGCTGACGGCGCAGTCGGTGCCGCGATCGGTGGTCAGGCGGAAGCGCTTGCGGCCGGCATCCTCCGGCGGCACGAACAGCAACTCGATGCCACCGCGATGCTCCAGCGCGTGGATGCGGCCGGCATAAGCCTTGTCGCTCGCGCGTCCCAGGATGCCGTGCAGACGGAGCATCGGCGATGTTCCTCTTGTTGTTCTGCGCTCGTCGTTTGGGGCCTCATGGTTCGAGACGCCCGCCAAAGGACGGGCTTCTCACCATGAGGATCGAGATAGAGGGCGGGACTTGCATGCGGTGTGGCCGCAAGCCCCGTACGATTTTGCATGAGGCTCGCTTTGGCCGAAGACTTTCATCCGGCCAAACCCGAAGCCCTCGTCGAGAGGAGCCCGCCCTTGGCGGGCATCTCGAAGAACGGTTGGTGTGGTCATCTCTCGCCGCGCCCTACCGCATCGTCGCCGAGACCTCCTGCGAGGTCACGAGAATGACCTCGCCGTCGAGGATCGGCTTGGCGATGCCGAAGAAGGTCGCCACCGCGGCGGAGCCGTTGTGGCGGTCCATCGCGGCCTTGTCGGCGAAGCGCTCATAGGTGGTGAACAGACCGGGCTCGGTCTCGCTCTGCGAGATGAAGAACCCGATCGTCTCCGGTTCGTTGGCCGCGACATGGGCCGCGACGGCGACGAGGGCGTCGCGCATCGTGGCCTCTTGTCCCGCCTTGGCCCTGATGACCGCGGTGATGGTGATCATCAGAAGGTCTTCCAGTCGCCGTCGGCCTCGAACGCCGCCGCCGCCTGGTAGATCGTGGACTCGGCGTAGTCCTTGCCGATCAGCATCAGGCCGACCGGCAGGCCATCCGAGAGGCCGCACGGCACGGTCATCGCGGGATGACCGGTGACGTCGAACGGGCTCGTCGTCGCGGTCATCTCGAAGGCGCGCTGCACCACCTCGGCGAGCGGCGCGTCCTTGGCCGGGATCGGCGTGGCGACGCACGGCAGGGTCGGCATCAGCAAGAGGTCGTAGGAGCCGAACATCGCGTCATAGGCCGCCTTCGCCTGGATCGCGATGTTGCGCGACTTGGCGTAGTAGCGGCCGCGGTAGTGCTCGAGGCCCCACTGCCCGACCAGCATGGTCAGCTTCAACGTCACCGACAAATCGTCAGCGCGCGTGCGCCAGCCGGAATGCGCGTCGAGCAGGCCGACGTCGTAGAGGCCCTTCCAGTTGAAGCCCATGCCGTTGCCGAGCATCATCTGCACCAGGAAGCCTTCCAGCGTGATCGGATTCCACGCCGCCAGCGCATGCATGTGCTCGGGGATCGAGACCTCCGACACCGACGCGCCCATCTTGGCGAAGCGCTCCGCGCCGGCCTTGACCTTGCTGACCACGCCCTCTTCCATGTTCGGCGCGCTGAAGCCTTCCTTGAGCACGCCGATCTTGAGGCCCTTGACGCCCTTGCCGAGCGCCTCGGTGTAGGCCGAGACCTTCGGCGCATATTGCCGCGGATCGAGGCCGTCGGCACCGGCCAGCACTTCGAGCAGCAGCGCGTTGTCGGCGACCGACTTGGTCATCGGCCCGGTGTGGTCGATCGTCGACTCGATCGGCATGACGCCGGTGTAGGGCACGAGACCGTGCGTCGCCTTCATGCCGTAGATGCCGCAATAGGACGCGGGAATGCGGATCGAGCCGCCCTGGTCGCCACCGATCGACATGTCGACCTCGCCGGCCGCCACCAGCGCAGCGCTGCCCGAGGACGAGCCGCCGGCCGAATAGCCCATCTTCCAGGGATTGTGCACCGGCGCGGGATTGGAGGTATGGCTGCCGCCGGACAGGCAGAAGTGCTCGCAGACGGCCTTGCCGACGATGGTGCCGCCGGCATCGAGGATGCGGGAGACAATGGTGGCGTCGGCTGCGGGAATGAAGCCTTCCAGCGTGGTCGAGCCGTTCATCATCGGCACGCCGGCGAGCGCGACGTTGTCCTTCAGCACCACCGTGCGGCCGGCGAGCTTGCCGGACGACGCACCCTTCACCTCGGTCTTGACCGCCCAGGCGTTGTACTTGTTCTCCTTAGGCATCGGCTTGGCGCCCGGCGTGCGCGGATATTTCACCGGCGGCAGCGGGTTCGGCAGCTCATCGATGATGTCGTACTGGTCGAACATGCCGCCCATCAGCGACAGATATTCGGCGGCCTCCTCGACCGTCATGTTCATGTGCAGGCTGGCGGCGAGATCGGCAACTTCCTCGGCATTCGGGCGTTTGATGGACATGAGTCATCCTTTCTTGTGAGGACAAGCTGGGCAGAGACAGCAAATTGTCAGTTCAATGGGCCGGCGCGCGCGCGCCGGTACGGGCTCTAGCTCGGGATCATCTGACCTTCCCGGGCCAGGAGAGTCTCACGGTCGAGTTCCTCGGTGATACGCCCCTTCTGGATGTGCAGGATGCGATCCGATAACGACGTGATGAATTCGAGGTTCTGCTCGACCACGATCAAAGACATCTTCCAGCGCGACTTCAACGCCAGCAGCGTCTCGATGATCTCCTCGATGATCGACGGCTGGATGCCTTCGGTCGGCTCATCCAGCAGGATCAGCTTGGGCTTTGTGCACAGGCAGCGCGCCAGTGCCAGCAATTGCTGCTCGCCGCCCGACAGCGCGCCGCCGCGGCGGTCGAGCAGCCGCACCAGGCGCGGAAAATCCTGCAGCACGGCATCGATGACGCTGCGGTCCTCCCTCGGCGCCGCGGCGAGCCCCATGCGCAGATTTTCCATGACCGACAGGTCCGGGAAGATCTCGCGGCCCTGCGGCACCAGGCCGATGCCGAGCCGGGAGCGCTCGTGCGGCTTGAGATGCGTGATGGTCTTGCCGGCAAACACGACCGAACCGTCGGTGGTCGGCAGATGCCCCATCAAGGTGCGCAGCGCCGTGGTCTTGCCCATGCCGTTATGGCCGAGGATGCCGAGATATTCGCCGTCGGCCACCGTCAGGTCGACGCCGAACAGGATCGGAATCCGGCCATAGCCGGACTTGAGCCCCTTGACCTCGAGAAGCGCGCTCATGCCGCCACCTTCTTGCCGAGATAGACGTCGCGCACGCGCTGGTCGGCGAGCACCTTGTCGACGGTGTCCTCGACCAGCACGCGCCCCTGGTGGAATACGGTCACGCGCTTGGCAATCTGCTTGATGAACTCCATGTCGTGCTCGACGACGACGATGGCCCGGGTCTGGTTGATCTCGCGGATGATCGCGGCGGTGTGGAAGGTCTCCTCGTCGGTCATGCCGGCGGCGGGCTCGTCGAGCAGGATCAGCTCCGGCTCGGCGGCGAGCACCATGCCGATCTCGACCCATTGGCGCTGGCCGTGCGACAAGGTCGCGACGATACTGTCGGCGTAGTCGGTCAGCCGGATCATCTCCAGCACGGCATTGACCGCCGGCCCCTGCTGCCGCGGCGTTGCCTTGCGCCGTACCGCCATCCAGATGTTCTCACGCACCGAGAGGCCGTTGAACACGTTCGGGACCTGGGTCTTGATGCCGATGCCCATGCGCGCGATCTCGTGCGACAGCTTTCCCGCGATCGGCATGCCGCGGAACGCGATGCTGCCCGACGTCGGCACCAGTTGTCCGGTCAGCGTCTTGAAGAACGTGCTCTTGCCGGCGCCGTTTGGGCCGATCAGGCAGCGCAGCTCCATCTCCTGCAGGGTGAACGTGATGTCGTCATTGGCGACCACGCCGCCGAAGCGCATCGTCAGGTGCTCGGCCTTGAGCAGAGGAACGAGGTCGGCCATGTCACTCGGCTCCTGCAGGATGCGGCGCCGCCGCTGACGGGACCGGCGGACCATTGGTCTTCGGCTTCTTGTCCGGGATCAGCCGCATCACCAGATCACGCGCGGTCGGGAAGATGCCCTTCGGCAGGAGCAGCACGAACACCACGAGTACGCCGCCGAGAACGAGGTTGGAGTTCAGGAGCTGCTGCGAGCCGATATAGGCGACGATGTACTCGATCACGACGCAGCCGATGATCGGCCCGAGCAAGGTGCCGAGCCCGCCGACCGTGATCCAGATGATGATCTCGGCGGACAGCGACAGGCTGAAGATGGTCGGGCTGACGAAGGCGCCCCAGTTGACGTAGAGCGCGCCGGCAAGACCGGCGATGGCGCCGCCGAGGATGAAGGTCAGGCACTTCACCAGCCGCGGATCGTACCCGAGCAGCGACGCCCGCACCTCGTTCTCGCGCACCGCGACGATGATGCGCCCGGCCGGCAGCGCCAGCAGCAGCCGCAGCAGCAGGAACACGCCGAGCAGCACGTAGGCGGTGGTCCACCACGACTGCTCGGGCGACAGCACGGTCGACGGATCGAACGGCATGTTGAAGGTCGGCACCGCCGGCATGCCGTTGAAGCCGCCGAGCAGCGCCTTGCCGATCTTGTAGGCGTCGCCCGAGGTCGAATTGACCGAGTTGAACAGGATCAAGGTGACGGTGAGCGTGATGACGCCGAGATAGACGTCCGAGATGCGGCCGAAGAAGATGAAGTAGCCGAGGATCGCCGCGAACAGCGCAGGCACGGCGATCGCCAGCAGGATCGCCGGCGTCGAGTCCTGGAAGTTGACGGCAGCGATCGCGTAGGCATAGCCGCCGAGGCCGAAGAAGGCGGTTTGGCCGAACGACAGGATGCCGCCATAGCCCCAGATGAAGGCGAGGCTCAGCGCCAGAACCGACATCGCGGCGAACAACGTCAGTTGCATCAGGCCGAACAACTCGATCACGCTCGGCATGATCGCGATCACGCCAATGGCGACGACGGTCCCCGCGGCCTGGAGAGCGAGGCGAAGGCGCTTGTCCATCACAGGTTTCCCTTGAAGAAGCGCCCGGAGATACCCTGTGGCAGCAAGCGAATGAGCACGATCGCGGTGGTGAAGACGATGACCTCGCCATAGACGGGCGTGGTGAAGTAGGCGCCGATCTGGTTGACCGAGCCGAACAGGCTCGCCGCCGAGAGCGTGCCGGAGAGGATCGCGGCGCCGCCGCCGACCACCGTCATGAACGCCTTGGCGACATAGGCGCCACCCATCACCGGCGTGATGCCGGAGACCGGCGCCAGCAGGCCGCCGGCGAGGCCGGTCACCGCAGCGCCAAGCGCGAACGTGCTCATGTAGACGCGAGCCGGGTTGACGCCGAGCGTGGCGGCCATCGCGGAGTTCTGCATCGTGGCGCGGGCGACCAGGCCGAACCGGGTGTAGCGCATCACGCCGTAGATGATGGCCATCATGACCGCCGCCATCAACGCGAGGAACAGCGTATAGTAGCTCGACTGGTACGAGCCGATCGAGAAGCCGCCGAGCGGCGTCGGCACGCCCTGCTGGGTGTTGCCGTAGACCGTGGTGATGATGCCGATGATCAGCAGGCTGAGACCCCAGGTGGCGAGCATGGAATCGACCAGGCGGCCGTAGAGAAACCGGATCAGGCAGCGCTCGATCACGAGGCCGACGATGCCGACGAACAGGGGCGCGATGATCAGCATCGCGATCCAGATGTTCACCCCGGCATTGGCCGAGATCACGGTGGCGTAGGCGCCGAGCATGATGAACTCGCCATGGGCGAGATTGATGATCTTCATCATGCCGAAGATGATCGCCAGTCCCAGGCAGAGCAGGAACAGCGATGAGATTCCGTTGAGGACATCCAGCGCGAGGATGACGTAGATCGCCATGCGTCAGGTCTTTCAGGGCAGTCCAATGAAACCGGGGTCCCGCCGAATGGCGGGACCCGGCACGCGTCAGAGATTGATGATGTACTGCTTGACGTCGTTCGGGTTCTTGACGAGGTCACAGACGCTCGCGGTGTCCGCGGGCTTGGCGTCGGTGTAGGTCTCGAGCACCGACCATTTGCGGTCCTTCACCTCGGCCAGGAACGCGTTGCGGACGGTGTGATGGGTCGGCTTGTCGAGCGAGACCTTGCCGCTCGGGCCGTCGAAAACGAGGCCACTTTCGAGCGCCTCGATCACCTTCATGCGGTCGATGCTGCCGGCCTTCTTGACGCCTTCAGCCCAGAGCATGACGCCCTCATAGGTGCACGAGGCGAGCTCGCTGATGTAAGGCGAATCCGGATGCGCCTTCTTGATCTTCTCGACGAAGCTCTTGGAGGCCGGCGTGGTCAGCTCCTCGAAATAGCCGTAGGCCCCGATGACCCCATCGCTCTCCGCCGCATCCAATGTCGAGGGCTCGTTGACGAGACCAAAGGTGGTCGAGGCGATCGGGATCTTCCCCTTCATGCCGGCCGCGGTCCACTGCCGGTAGAACGCGGTGTGGTTGCCGCCGACCAGCGCCGACAGGATGAGGTCGGGCTTGGCCGCCTGGATCTTCGAGATGGTGGAGCCGAAATTGGTGACGTCGAGCGGGAAGAAGTCGGTCGCCAGGATCTCGCCGCCATTGTCCTTGCAGTATTTGGTCATCCACTTCGCGGTGATCTGACCGTAATTGTAGTCGGCCGCGATGATGTAGGCCTTCTTGCCGGACTTCTTCATCGCGCTCGGCACAAGCTTCTCCACCGTCTGCGCCGGCGTGGTGCCGGTGCAGAAGGTGTTGCGGTCGCAGACGCCGCCTTCATACAGCGTGTTGTAGAAGTACAGCACCTTGAAGCGGTCGAAGGTCGGACGGATCGCCTCGCGCGAGGCCGAGGTGATTCCGCCGTGAACGACGTCGACCTTGTCCTTGACCGCCAGCTGCTGGGCGTATTGCGAGTACATCTGGATGTTGGACTGAGTGTCGTAGTGGATCACCTTCAAGGGACGCCCGAGCAGGCCGCCCGCGGCGTTGATCTCCTCAACGGCAAGCTGCAGCGCATAGACCATCGGCGTGCCGGAGGTGCCGATGGGACCGGACTGGTCGTGCAGGCTGCCGACCGTGATCGGGTTCTCGGCCGCGAGCGCACCCGAGCGCAGCACAGCGGGTGCCGCGATCAATGTCGAGGTCGCGATGGCCGAGCGTTGCAGGAAACGACGTCGGGAGAGAGTCATAAAGGTCCCCATGGGTTGATGATGCTGGTTCATGATCCGCAAGAAGTTTAAAATTACAATATTTGAAAAGGCAAGTGTTTTTTGGAGCGCGCCCTGCGCGTCAGCGCGAGGCGACGACCGCGAAGTCGTAGCCATCCAGCTCGGCGAGATGGATCGGATGGCGCCCGCCAACCACCGGCTGCGCCTCGTTGCCGCGCGCCGTGCGCCGCTGCAGCGTGCGCCCGAAGACGCGCCTGAGATCGCGGGCGTCGAAGCTCTCGGCGCGCTCGATCAGCGCGGCGAGCGCGTGAATGCCTTCGTAGCAGGACTCGCCATAGCCGTTCGGCGGCGGCGGATTGTCGCCGAAGGCCGTGTAGTAGCGCTCGAGAAACGCGCCGTTGTTGCGCGACCGCAGCGAGGCGAAATAGCTGGAGGCGACATAGACATTCTCAGTCTCGCCGCTGTCGAGCCCGTAGACGATGGTCTCGTCGAAGGCGGACGAGAATCGCAGCACGTGACGGCTGAGACCGGCGGCGCAGAAGGCGCGGCTGAAGGCGATGCAGTCGAAGCCGAGAAAGACCGGCAGCACCACGTCGCTGCGCGTGGTCTTGATGCGGTCGAGCATCTCGTCGAAATCGTGGACGCCGACCGGCACGTAGCATTCGCCGGTCACGGTCCCGCCGAAGCGCGCGATCAAGCGCCTGGCGATGCCGAGCGACGAGCGCGGCCAGATGTAGTCGTTGCCGCACAGGAAGAAGCGCCGGGCGCGCTTGATCTCGGAGAGCCACTGCACCGCCGGCCCCAGTAATTCGCCGGCGGTCTCGCCCGTGGTCATCACATCGCTGTTCGCCGGCAGGCCCTCGAACTGGGGCGTGTAGACGAACGGCACGCGGCCGCGCGCGGCTTGCGCGACGGGATCGCGCGCGTAGCTCGGCAGCATGCCGATCAGGCCATCGACGGCGAGCTCGTCGACCGCCTCCACCGCAGCCCGGCCCGCGCTGGCGCCGGTCGCGCCGGCGTCGATGACGATCAGCTCGACCTGTCGGCGGCGGATGCCCGCGGCCTGGTTCAGCTCGGTCACGGCCAGCCGCCCACAGGCTTCCGCGGAGGGTGCCCACAACCCTGCCGAGCCGCGCCGAGGAATGATCAGGCCGATCCGAACGCTGCGCAAACGTGCCGCCTCTGCTGTTGCAGGGGACTTGCACTCACGAATCGTGCCAAGCGCGTTTTGGCGTCATCGCGGTCGTTCGTGTACCAAAGATCGCCGATTTTGGTTATGGAACCTGACGCCGATCAAAACATCGGCGCGCCGACGCCTATTCGTTAGGCATCCGCGGCCATGGTCTCGATGTCTCACCATGGCTCGCGACTCACGGCGCAGTGGCGAGGGTCTTGCTCATCGGATAGGAGGCCGCGGTGCCGAACTTGCCGGCGGGCACGCCGACATCCGCGTAGCCGCGGGCGAGATAGAATCGGTGCGCGGTCTCGGTGCTCAGCAGGGCCACGTCACGCGCGCCCAGTGCGGCCGCCCGCCGCTCCAGCTCCGCCAGCAGAGCCGAGCTGATGCCGCGAAAGCGTCCGCGCGGCGACACGTAGTTGAGCGTGATCTCGCCGGGGTGGGCGAGCCCGCCGACGGCGAGAATCACATCATCCTCGACCGCGACGAGCAACGATCGCCCTCGCCCGTCCGCCCAGGCCGCGACGTTCTGCGGTGTCTTGTTGGCGAGCCAGCGCGCCAGGATATCAGGGTTGCCGCGGTGATCCGCCAGGCACAATTCGGATATGGAGGCGCGCAGCACGGCGCAGGCCGCCTCGGCATCGTCAGCCGTCGCATCGCGGATGATCATCGCAGTCCCTCTGTCGAACGGAGGGAACGCGATGCATTCCGCTCCTGCTACTCGCGCTTGCCCTGCACCCAGCTCTCGAGCATCTGCAGCGCCGAGGCGCGGTCATCGTCCGAGGCCTTGGCGAAGGCGCGGTTGTAGCTCTCCTTGATCCAGGCTTCGTCCGGACCGGCGCTGTCGCGCGCCAGAGTGAGCCACATCAGTCCGCGCGCCGGCTGGCGCGGCAACCGGTCGCCGTTGAACAGCATCTGACCAAGCAGCGCCTGGGCCTGGTGCTGGCCCTTCTGTGCGGCGAGGCCGAGCCAGCGCGCGCCATAGCGGAAGTCGTCGCGCGAGGCGTCTGCGGTCTTCAGGTACATCCGCGCCAGATCGTACTGGGCGTCGGCATTGCCGAAATAGGACGCCGCATAGGAGAACATCTCCCGCGCGCGATCCGGATCGGCCTTGACCTTCGTGTTCGGAATGCCGCTCAGGTAATAGCGGCCGAGCGCGACAAAGGCATTGGCGACGATCTGCGCCTGAGGCGCCGACGGACTGTCCTCCGCATGCGCATTGGCGATGCGGCTGAAATAGTCGAAGGCGCGCATGTCGTCGCGCGCAACGCCATCGCCCGCCGCATACATGCGGCCGAGCTTGAACTGCGCAATCGGGTGACCTTCCTCCGCCGCGTATTGCAGCGCCGTCAGGGACTGCGTGGGCGAGGTCGAGGACGTCGTCGCGGGCAGCGCCTTGCGCAGCGCGCCGGCGCCAGCCTGCTGTCCAGCCACGGGGATCGCCGGCTCCTGGTTGACCGGAGCGCCATCGAACGCGAACGATGGCGTCGGCAACGCGAGCGGGGCAACCCCCAGCATCAATGCGAAAAGGATCCGATCAGATGTCCGCATAGCAATACTTCTCTTGCGCACCACCTGGATGGGTCACGGCGCCCGCCACGGCCGGCCCCACCTGCTGGGCATATTTCCAAAGTGCACCTGACGTGTGATGCGTCTCACGCGGCGTCCACTTGGTCTTGCGTGTCGCCAGCTCGGCATCGCTCAACTTCACGTTAAGGATGCCCGCCTCGGCGTCGATCTCGATGATGTCGCCATCCGCGACCAGCGCGATCGGTCCGCCGACCGCCGCCTCCGGTCCGATATGGCCGATGCAGAAGCCCCGCGTCGCGCCCGAGAACCGGCCGTCGGTGATCAGCGCGATCTTGCCGCCCATGCCCTGCCCGGTCAGCGCCGCCGTGGTCTGCAGCATTTCCCGCATGCCCGGACCGCCGCGCGGCCCCTCGTAGCGAATGACGATCACGTCGCCTTCGCGATAGGTACGCTTCTGGACGGCGTCAAAGGCGTCCTCTTCCCGATCAAAGCAGCGGGCCGGCCCAGAGAATTTCAAGTTCGACATGCCCGCGACTTTCACGATCGCGCCCTCTGGCGCGAGATTGCCTTTCAGACCGACCACACCTCCGGTTGCAGTGATCGGCTGGTCGGCCGGCCTCACCACGTCCTGGTGCGGATTCCACTTCACGCCATTGAGGTTTTCGGCGATCGTCCGGCCGGTGACTGTGAGGCAGTCGCCGTTCAAATAGCCATGGTCGAGCAACGTCTTCATCAAGAGCGGAATGCCACCAGCCTCGAACATGTCTTTGGCGACATAGCGGCCACCCGGCTTCAAATCCGCGATATAAGGTGTCTTTTTGAAGATTTCGGCGACGTCGAATAAGTCGAACTTGATGCCGGCCTCGTGTGCAATCGCAGGTAGATGCAGCGCAGCATTGGTCGACCCGCCGGACGCCGCCACAACCGCAGCGGCATTTTCCAGGGATTTTCGCGTGACAATGTCGCGCGGCCGGATGTTGGCGGCGATCAGCTCCATGACCTTCTCGCCGGCGGTCATGCAGAAGGAATCACGGATCTCGTAAGGCGCGGGGGCGCCGGCCGAATAAGGCAGCGCCAGCCCGATCGCCTCGGACACCGTCGCCATCGTGTTGGCCGTGAACTGGGCGCCGCAGGCGCCGGCCGACGGACAGGCGACGCGTTCGAGCTCGTCGAGGTCGTCGTCCGACATCGCACCCACCGAATGCTTGCCGACAGCCTCGAACATGTCCTGCACAGTGACCTGCTGGCCGCGGAAATTGCCGGGCAGGATCGAGCCGCCATAGATGAAGATCGAGGGCACGTTGAGCCGGACCATCGCCATCATCATGCCTGGCAGCGATTTGTCGCAGCCGGCGAGGCCGACGAGCGCATCGTAGGAGTGGCCGCGAATCGTGAGCTCGACCGAATCGGCGATCGCCTCGCGCGACGGCAGCGACGAGCGCATGCCGTCATGGCCCATCGCGATGCCGTCGGTCACGGTGATGGTGCAGAACTCGCGCGGCGTGCCGCCGGCGTGGGCGACGCCCTTTTTCACCGCCTGGGCCTGCCGCATCAGCGCGATGTTGCAGGGCGCAGCCTCGTTCCAGCACGAGGCGACGCCGACGAAGGGCTGATGGATCTGCGCCGTGGTGAGGCCCATGGCGTAGAGGTAGGACCGATGCGGCGCACGCTCGGGCCCTTCCGTCACATGACGGCTGGGCAGCCTGCGCTTGATGTCGGTCTTCGCGTCCATCGCTGTTTTGGCCTCCCGGTGCTGCGGAGAACGCTCAAAATCCGGCAAGTGGATTTTCGGCAGCCTCACACGCACTGGTTATGTTCTGATCAAAGTATTTCACGACCAGGTGTGGCTAAAAAGCGGCGCGTTTGCGGAGCGCCGGAGATTGTTACCAAAACTTCGCAAACTGTGGCGACATCGCAACATTCGTGGCCGATGCGCAACCATCCTTGGTTGGCAGGAATTGCGGGCGCCTACTCCGGCACCACCCCGGCGGCGCGGATCATCGGCCACCATTTGCGGATCTCGGCCCGCTGCAAAGTTCCAAGCGCGGCGGGGCCGCGCTGATCGGCCGCCGGCATCTGCAACCCCAGGTTTTTCAACTGGTTTTTCACATCCGGCTCGTCCAGCGCGGCCACCGCCGCCGCATTCAGCGTATCGACGATCTCCTTGCTGACGCCCTTCGGCAGCCAGAGGCCCGACCACAGGGTCATGTGGAAACCCGGCAGGCCGGCCTCGTCGGTGGTCGGAATCTCCGGCGCGGACTCGAGCCGCTTGGCGTCGGTGACGGCGTAGGCGCGGATCGTCCCGGCACGAACCTGGTTGATGGCGTTGGAGGTCTGGTCGACGATCAGGTCGATCTGGCCAGCGACCAGATCGTTCATCGCCGGCCCCGTGCCGCGATACGGCACATATTGCAGCTTGAGGCCGGTGACCTGCTCGAAATAGAGCCCTGCGATGTGGCTGCCGGAGCCGTTGCCCGCGGTGCCCGCCGATATGGGATTCGGCTGCGATTTCACCCAGGCGAGAAACTCCGGCAGCGACTTGGCCGGGATGTTGTTCCTGCTGACGATGATCATCGGATTGCTCGGCAGCAGCACCACCGGCTCGAGATCGGCCTCGAGGTCATAGCCGAGCCGGTAGACGGCGCCGTTCGCGACATGGGTGCCGAGATGGCCGAAGCTCACGGTGTAGCCGTCGGGCTTCGAGCGCACCGCGCGTCCCACGCCGATCGAACCGCCCGCCCCGGTCACGTTCTCGATCAGAACGGGCTGCCCGAGCGTCTGTCTCATGTGCTCGGCGAGGATGCGCATCATCGCATCCGACGGGCCGCCGGCAGCGAACGGCACGATCACGGTGATCGCGCGCGAGGGATAATTGTCGGCGCGCGCCGGCAACGCCAGCGCGAGACATACAAACAGCACGGCGCAAAGAGCTCGTCGCATCACGTCCTCCCTTGTGTCGCACGCGCCGGTCACAGACGCTGATGCGTCTGCGCCGGAGCATGTGCCCGAGGCCGCGGTGCTGGTTGTTAGTTAGAACTGCCCGAAGTCGATCGGCTGGTGACGATCGAGCGTGCGGGTGACCGGCGGCAGCGGATACTTAAGTCCTGTCGCGCAATTGAACAGCATGACGCGATCGTTTTTCGTCACGCGCCCGTCGGCCAGGCTCTGCTTGTAGGCGGCATAGGTCGCCGCGCCCTCCGGGCACAACAGCAGCCCCTCCTCGCGCGCGACCTCGGTGAGCGCAGATGAAATCTTCTCGTCATCGACCGCGATGGCGAAACCTTTGCTTTCGCGCACCGCCCGCAGGATGAGAAAATCACCGACGGCCTGGGGCACGCGGATGCCCGAGGCGATCGTATGGGCGTCCTCCCAGCGGGTCGCGTGCTCGACGCCCTGCTCGAAGGCGCGCACCATCGGCGCGCAGCCGGAGGCCTGCACCGCGACCATGCGCGGGCGCTTGGCGCCGATGAACCCGATTTTCTCCAGCTCGTCGAACGCCTTCCACATGCCGATCAGGCCGGTGCCGCCGCCGGTCGGATAGAAGATCACGTCGGGCACGTCCCAGCCGAGCTGCTCGGCGAGTTCGAGGCCCATCGTCTTCTTGCCCTCGATGCGATAGGGCTCCTTCAAGGTCGAGGTGTCGAACCAACCGACCTTGGCCTTGCCCTCGCCGACGATCTTGCCGCAATCATCGATCAGGCCGTTGACGCGATACACGGTCGCGCCTTGCAGCTCGATCTCGCTGACATTCACCTCGGGGGTGTCTGCCGGACAGAAGATAGTGGTCTTGATGCCGCAGGACGTTGCATAGGCCGCGAGCGCAGCACCGGCATTGCCGTTGGTCGGCATAGCCATGTGCCTGATGCCGAGCGCCTTGCCCATCGACACCGCCATCACCAGGCCGCGCGCCTTGAACGAGCCGGTCGGCAGCCGGCCCTCGTCCTTGACGATGATCTCGCCGCCGCCGAGCTTCTTCGACAGCTTGGGCAGATTGATCAGCGGCGTCATCACCTCGCCGAGGCTCACGATGTCGGCGCATTTGCGCACCGGCAGCAGTTCGCGATAGCGCCACATGTCGGCCGGACGCTGCGCCAGCGCGTCCTTGGTCAGCGCCTGTTTCACCCCTGCGAGATCGTAGCGCACCAGGAGCGGCTTGCCGGCCTTGGAGAGGTTGTGGACCTGGTCCGCCGGATAATGATCGCCTTCCATCGCGCATTCGAGATGGGTGACGAAGGTCGGGCGCTCGGTGGTGAGATTGTCGCTGGATTTCACGGCGGAGCCTTCTTGTTGTGCCCGTCTGGTCATCTCCGTCATTGCCGGGCTTGCCCCGGCAATCCATCCCCTTCGCAAGGATTTTCGAAGGGGATGGATGCGCGGGTCAAGCCCGCGCATGACGGCCGGTGAGCGGATTACATATTCAGCACGCGGCCGTAGGCGTCGAGCACAGCTTCCTTCATCATCTCCGACAGGGTCGGATGCGGGAACACCGTGTGCATCAGCTCTTCCTCGGTGGTCTCGAGGTTCATCGCGACCACATAGCCCTGGATCAGCTCGGTGACCTCGGCGCCGACCATGTGGGCACCGATCAGTTGCCCGGTCTTCTTGTCGAAGATCACCTTGACCAGACCCTGGTCCTCGCCGAGCGCGATCGCCTTGCCGTTGCCAACGAAGGGGAAGCGGCCGACTCTGACGTCGCGGCCCTGCTCCGTGGCCTTGGCCTCGGTAAGACCGACGGAGGCGACCTGCGGATGGCAATAGGTGCAGCCCGGAATCAGGTTCTTGTCCATCGGGTGCGGATGCAGCCCCTTGATCGCCTCGATACAGACCACGCCTTCATGCTCGGCCTTGTGCGCGAGCATCGGGGGCCCCGCGACGTCGCCGATCGCGTAGAGGCCGGGCACGTTGGTCTTGCCGTAGCCGTCGATGACGATGCAGCCGCGGTCGGTCTTCACGCCGAGCTTCTCCAGCCCGAGATTCTCGATGTTGCCGACCACGCCGACCGCCGAGATGACGCGGTCGAACTCGACCGACTCGGTCTTGCCCTTGCCGTCGTCGATCGTCGCCACCACGCTGTCGCTCTTCTTGTCGAGCTTGGTGACCTTGGCCCCGGTCATGATCTTGAGGCCCTGCTTCTCCAGCTGCTTGCGCGCGATGCCGGCGATCTCGGCGTCCTCCACCGGCAGGATCTGCGGCAGCACCTCGACCACGGTGACCTCGGAGCCCATGGTGCGGAAGAACGACGCGAACTCGATGCCGATCGCGCCGGAGCCGACCACCAGCAGCGACTTCGGCATTTTCTCTGGCACCATCGCCTCGAAATAGGTCCAGACCAGCTTCTTGTCCGGCTCGAGGCCCGGCAGCACGCGTGGCCGCGCGCCGGTCGCGACGATGATGTGCTTGGCCTGATAGGTCCCCTCGCCGAGCGCACCCTTCGGCGCCTCGACATCGGACTTGGTCACGGTGACCTTGCCGGGCGCATCGATCGCAGCCTTGCCCCAAATCACCTGGACCTTGTTCTTCTTCATCAGGAAGCCGACGCCGTCGTTCAGCCGCTTCGACACGCCGCGCGAGCGCTGCACCACCGCCTTCGGATCGTAGGAGATCTTTTCCGCCGACAGGCCGTATTCCTTGGCGTGCTGCATGTAGTGATAGATCTCAGCCGAGCGCAGCAGCGCCTTGGTCGGGATGCAGCCCCAGTTCAGGCAGATGCCGCCGAGGTAGGATTTCTCGATGATCGCGGTCTTGAAGCCGAGCTGCGCGGCACGGATCGCGGTGACGTAGCCGCCCGGGCCGGAGCCGATGATGATGACGTCGAAGGATGTGTCGGCCATTACGGCTCCCATTCAACTGAAGCAGTTGGAAATCAGATGGTCGTGGTGCTGCCGACGGAACGTCGCCAGATCAAGGCTCGAACTATTGCCTCCAGCAGCACCAGCACGGCGCAGATCGCAAATCCGGCAAGCACGATCGGCGCCCAGATGCCGCGCGACAGCGCCTCGCCGGAGTAGAAAGCAGAATGGATGACGTCGATCCCGAGCGGGTTGGCAAACAACGCGGCGCTCACCAGTGCCGTGATCCAGGGCCACCGCGTTCTGATGCGCATGCGCTGGCCCCGTCTGCCATCCCGCTCCGGAACGCAACGTCACACCATCATCATCACGGGATTCTCGATCAGCTGCTTGAACGCGCCGATCAGCTCGGCGCCGAGCGCGCCGTCGATGGCGCGGTGATCGCACGACAGGGTCACGCTCATCATGCTGGCGATCTCGATCTTGCCGTTGCGCACCACGGGGCGTTCTTCCGAGGTGCCAACCGCGAGGATGGTCGCATGCGGCGGATTGATCACGGCGGTGAAGTGGTTGATGCCGTACATGCCAAGGTTGGACACGGCCGTGGTGCCGCCCTGATATTCCTCCGGCTTCAGCTTGCGCGAGCGGGCGCGCGCGGCGAAGTCCTTCATCTCGCCCGAGATCGCCGACAGCGTCTTGGTCTCGGCCTTGCGGATGATCGGCGTGATCAGTCCGCCCGGCATCGCCACCGCGACGCCGACGTCCGAATGCTTGTGCTTGACCATGCCGCCTTCGGTCCAGCTCACGTTGCAGTTCGGAATCTTCTGCAGCGCCACCGCCATCGCCTTGATGACGAAGTCGTTGACCGACAGCTTGTAGAGCGGCTTCTTCTCCTTGTCCTTCGGCGCGGCCGCATTGATCTCCTCGCGCGCGGCCAGGAGCTTGCCGATGTCGCAGTCGATCGTGAGATAGAAGTGCGGGACGTTCTGCACCGACGCCGTCAGGCGCTGCGCGATGGTGCGGCGCATGCCGTCGTGCGGGATGACCTCGTAGGAGCCCGGCTCGAACAGCGCCAGGATCTGCTTGTCCGACATCGACGGCGCCAGCGCCGGCGCGCCTGCCGCGGCGGGAGCCGCGGACGGCGCGGCCTTCAGGCCCTTGCCGGACTTTGCGTCCTCAACGTCGCGCGCGACGACGCGGCCGTGCGGGCCGGTGCCGGTGATGCGGCCGAGATCAATGCCGGCATCCTTGGCGAGACGACGTGCCAGCGGCGAGGAGAACACGCGGGCGTGGCCGTTGACCTGCGGCGCAGCCGCGGGCGCGGCGGGCGCGGCGGGCGCAGGCGCGGCGGCAGGCTTCGGCGCGGGCGCAGCGGCGGGCGAGGCCGCAGCGGGCGGAGCCGCCGACGCGGTCGGCTTCGCCTCGGGCTTGGAAGCGGCGGCAGCCGGCGCGCTGCCGGCTGCCTTGACGTCCTCGCCCTCGCCGGCGAGCACCGCGATCACGTCGTTCACGGGCACATCCTGCGTGCCTTCGGGCACCAGGATCTTGGCGAGCGTGCCTTCATCGACCGCCTCGACTTCCATCGTGGCCTTGTCGGTCTCGATCTCGGCGATGACCTCGCCGGACTTGACCTGGTCGCCTTCCTTCTTGAGCCAACGAGCGAGGTTGCCCTTCTCCATCGTCGGCGACAGCGCGGGCATCAGAATGTTGATCGGCATGATCAGTGACCTTGTTTCGACCTGGGGCTGGTGGTGCCCGTGTCAGTCGGCCGAGCCAGCTCGGCTTCGAACATCTCGACGATGCGCTGCAGCGCCTCGTCTTCGGAATAGTCGCTCTCGCGCGCATAGGCGCGCGCAGCATGTCGGGCGACGTCGACCAGGAGCAGCCCCCACACGTCGGGCTCCTCGAAGGCGCGCTGGAATGCGATCGAGAGCCCGCCATCGAGCACGAAGGCGCGCAACACTTCGGTGGCGTCCTCGCGGCCGATGACGTCGGGCGGCAGCGGCTGCTCCTTGGGTCCGGCCATGTTGGGATGTCCCTTAGCGGTAGCAGACGGACTTGGCGGCCTGCACGACCTCCGCCGCCGAGGGCAGCGCGAGCTTCTCGAGGTTCGCCGCGTAAGGCATCGGCACGTCCTTGCCGGATACGCGCGTCACCGGCGCATCGAGATAGTCGAAGGCGTGCTCCATGATGCGCGCGGCGATCTCGGCGCCGACGCCGCTCTGCGCCCAGCCTTCTTCCACCGTCACCGCACGGCCGGTCTTCTTGACCGAGGCGACGATGGTCTCGGTGTCCATCGGACGCAAGGTGCGCAGGTCGATCACCTCGGCCTCGATGCCCTCCCTGGCGAGCTCATCGGCGGCCTTCAGCGCGTAGGTCATGCCGTTCGACCACGAGATGATGGTGACGTCCTTGCCGCTACGGGCGATGCGCGCCTTGCCGATCGGGATCACGTAGTCGTCGAGCTTGGGCACCTCGCCGGAGTGACCGTAGAGCACCTCGTTCTCGAGAAAGATCACCGGATTGGGATCGCGGATTGCGGCCTTCAACAGGCCCTTGGCGTCCGCGGCGGAATACGGCGCGATCACCTTGAGGCCCGGGATGTGCGAGTACCAGGACGAGTAGTCCTGGCTGTGCTGCGCGGCAACGCGGGCGGCAGCGCCGTTCGGACCGCGGAATACGATCGAGCAACCCATCTGGCCGCCGGACATGTACAAGGTCTTGGCCGCGGAGTTGATGATCTGGTCCATCGCCTGCATGGCGAAGTTGAAGGTCATGAACTCGACGATCGGCTTCAGGCCGGCCATCGCGGCACCGACGCCGATGCCGGCGAAACCGTGCTCGGTGATCGGCGTGTCCATCACGCGGCGGGCGCCGAACTCCTGCAGCAGGCCCTGGGTGACCTTGTAGGCGCCCTGATACTCGGCGACCTCCTCGCCCATGATGAAGACGTCGCCGTCGCGGCGCATCTCCTCGGCCATCGCGTCGCGCAGCGCCTCGCGGATGGTTTGCGTCACCATCTCGGTGCCCGCGGGCACCTCGGGATCGGGCTCGGCCACGCTCTGCGGCGCAGCCACGCCGGTCGGCGCAGGCGATGCCGACACCGAAGCAGCCGGCTCGGCCGGCGGCGCCGACTGCGCGGCCTTCATCTCGGCTGCAGGCGCTGCCGCCTTGCCGAGATCGGCGGCGGTCTCGCCGTCGGCGAGGATGGTCGCAATCGGCGTATTGACCGCGACGTCGGCAGTGCCTTCGGGGATCAGGATCTTGCCGAGCGTGCCCTCGTCGGTCGCCTCGACCTCCATCGTGGCCTTGTCGGTCTCGATCTCGGCGATCACGTCACCCGACTTGATCGCCTCGCCTTCCTTCTTCAGCCATTTGGCGAGATTGCCCTTTTCCATCGTGGGCGACAGCGCAGGCATCAAAACTTGAATAGGCATATCAGCTCCAGAGAAACAGCTTGCGCGCGCTCAGCGATAAACGTCGGTGTAGAGCTCGGCGACATCGGGCTCGGGATCGGCTTGCGCGAAATCGGCGGCCTCGTTGACGATCTTGCGCACATCGGCATCGATCGTCTTGAGATCCTGCTCGCTGACCTTGGCCGCCAGCAGGCGGTTGCGCACCTGCTCGATCGGATCCTGGTCGTGACGGACCTTCTCCACCTCCTCGCGGGTACGGTACTTGGCCGGGTCCGACATCGAGTGGCCGCGATAGCGGTAGGTCTGCATTTCCAGGATATACGGACCCTTGCCCTCGCGGCACCACGCGACCGCCTTCTCGCCGGCGGCCTTCACCGCGCGGACGTCCATGCCGTCGACCTGCTCGCCCGGGATGTTGAAGGAGATGCCGCGCTTGGAGAAGTCGGTCTGCGCCGAGGCGCGCGACACCGCCGTACCCATGGCATAGCGGTTGTTCTCGATGACGTAGATCACCGGCAGCTTCCAGAGCTCCGCCATGTTGAAGCTCTCATAGACCTGCCCCTGGTTGGCCGCGCCGTCGCCGAAATAGGCGACGCTGACCGAGTCGTTGCCGCGGTAGCGGTTGGCGAGCGCAAGGCCGGTGCCGAGCGAGACCTGGGCGCCGACGATGCCGTGGCCGCCGAAGAAGTTCTTCTCCACGCTGAACATGTGCATGGAGCCGCCCTTGCCCTTGGAATAGCCGCCGCGGCGTCCCGTGAGCTCGGCCATGACGCCCTTGGCATCCATGCCGGTGGCCAGCATGTGGCCGTGATCGCGATAGCCGGTGATGACCTGGTCGCCCGGCTTCAGCGCCATCTGCATGCCGACGACGACCGCTTCCTGGCCGATGTAAAGATGGCAGAAGCCGCCGATCGCACCCATGCCATAGAGCTGACCCGCCTTTTCCTCAAAGCGGCGGATCAGCAGCATGTCGCGCAGCGCAGCCAATTCCTGTTCTCTGGTGAATTCCGGCGGCGGGCCGTTATCTCTGTCCTGCCCTTGTTCCTTTGCGGCGGTCTTCTTCGGTGCGGCCATGGCAATTCCGGATGAGAGAAAAAGTAGCTCTCTCTAGCTCAACTCCAGGAGACGTAAAAGGACCGCGTGGCACGTCCGAAGGCTTTGGCGTGCCGCACTGCAATGCACACGAAATATTGCAAATACAATTCCACCATTTTTGGAATCCGACCGCAGGCCGCTACAAAAAAGAGCAGTCATCTCAGTGGATGGGACGCGTCAGGCCAAGCCGACGACGCCCTCCGCGACACCCTCATCGGTGGATCTCGACGACGCCATCGGCGACCAAAAAACCCGACATATCGAACATCGGCATAACGGATATTCCGACCGAGCAGCGGCAGAGAGTCTCCGTGTTTCTACGGGCCTTCGAATCAATCAATTCTAAACCTTCCGCAATGCACAATTTTTCCGAATTCATCAACGAAATCAAATAACTCAACGGAAATCCCTGGCTGCCTGAACTGTCCGGCTGCCTCGGCCCCCTGACAGGAACGAACATGGTTCTCACCATCCCTCGCCGCTTTGCGGTTCTGGTCGCGTTATCCATCGGCGTCTGTATCGTCGCCGTCGTCAGCCAGCTGCTGGCCACCCGCACAGCCCTGGTCGAAGAGCGTAAGGCCGCGGTCGTCGGACAGGTGCAATCTGCCGTGTCGATCGTTAAGGGCTTTGCCGATGCGGCGGCGAAGGGCGCCCTGACCGCGGACGAGGCGCAGAACC
This sequence comes from Bradyrhizobium sp. HKCCYLRH2015, assembly GCF_051168215.1. Lineage (NCBI taxonomy): Bacteria > Pseudomonadati > Pseudomonadota > Alphaproteobacteria > Hyphomicrobiales > Nitrobacteraceae > Bradyrhizobium > Bradyrhizobium sp. HKCCYLRH2015. Next base: position 600,070 of record NZ_JBNPUO010000004.1, read on the forward strand.
GCGCCAAGGCCGTGCTCCGCGGCATCCGGTTCGGCAAGAACGACTACATCTTCGTCTACCAGCCGGACGGCGTGAACCTCGTGCTTGGCCCGAAGCCGGATTGGGAGGGCAAGGGCCTGCTCAACGAGAAGGACGCCAACGGTCTGCCTTTCGTACGCGAGTTGATCGCGGCTTCGACCCAGCCTGGTGGCGGCTTCGTCAGCTATATGTTCGCGCGCGCCGGCAGCAGCGTCCCGGTGGCGAAGCTCGGCTACACCTTGAAGGCCGATCCGTGGAACTGGGTCGTCGGCACGGGCGTGTATGTCGACGATCTCGACGAGGCGTTCTACGCCTCCGTCAAGGTGACGCTGATGTGGGCCGTCGGATTGATCGCCCTGCTGTGCGTTGCGACCCTGATGATCGCGCGCGGCCTGGTCCGGCCGCTGCAAGCGATCACCCGGACGATGACCGAGCTTGCGAACGGGAATCTCGCTGTGCAGATACCGAGCTCGGAACGGCGCGACGAGGTCGGCGAGATGGCCCGTGCCGTCGAGGTGTTCAAGGTCAATGCCGTCGCCCGCCAGCGGCTCGAAGCCGAGCAGAACGAGCTGGAGGCGCGCCAGGCCGAGCAGCGCAAGATCGATACGATGCGCCTTGCGAACGATTTCGAGACAGCGGTCGGCCAGATCATCGAGACCGTGTCGTCGGCAGCGACCGATCTGGAGTCATCGGCCCAGTCGCTCAGCGCGACTGCCGAACGCTCGAAGGGTCTCGCCACCGTCGTAGCCGGCGCCTCAGGCGCCGCCTCCAACAACGTCCAGTCGGTCGCCGCCGCCACCGAGGAAATGTCCTCCTCCGTGAACGAGATCAGCCGGCAGGTGCAGCAGTCTTCGGCGATCGCCAGTGAAGCCGTCGAGCAGGCCCGCAAGACCAATGAACGCGTGGGCGAATTGTCGCAAGCGGCGGCTCGCATCGGCGACGTGGTGGAGCTCATCAACACCATCGCCGGCCAGACCAACCTGCTGGCCTTGAACGCCACCATCGAGGCGGCGCGGGCGGGTGAAGCCGGCCGCGGCTTCGCCGTTGTCGCCTCGGAGGTCAAGGCGCTCGCCGAGCAGACCGCCAAGGCGACCGGAGAGATCAGCCAGCAGATCGGCGCCATCCAGACCGCCACCCAGCATTCGGTCACCGCCATCAAGGAAATCGGCGACACGATCGGCCGGATGTCGGAAATCGCCGCCACCATCGCAGCCGCTGTCGAAGAACAGGGCGCCGCAACCCAGGAAATCTCGCGCAACATCCAGCAAGCCGCCAGCGGCACGAAAGAGGTTTCCGCGAATGTTGCCGACGTCCAGCGCGAAGCAACCGAGACAGGAACGGCTTCGTCCCAGGTGCTCAACGCTGTGCAGTCACTGTCCCAGGACAGCAACCGCCTGAAGGCCGAGGTCCACAGGTTCCTCGCCACCGTGCGGGCCGCATAAAGAGCAGCGCATCAGCGATCGTCGAAGGCCCGCGCGCAGCGCGGGTCTTCCTCGTCATGGGCTTGTCGTGCACGCGTTCGTTACGCAGACGCGAGGCCAGTCTCCCAACGGATGCCTCGCGGAGACCGGCTCGCTCAGTTTGGCCGGTTGATCCGGATCAGATCACGCGGATTGGCGTAGCCGAGCTGGAAGCGGGCGCGCTCATCGAGCATGTCGGGATCGACCCGGTCGGAGCGCAGCAGCGACACGCGCTTCTCACCCTCCGCCCGCTCCTGCTTCAGCCGGGCGAGCTCGGAGGTCAGCGCAATGATCTCCTGGTCGAGCTCCTGGCGCGCGGTCAGGCCGTAGCGGCCGGTATAGGCGTTGATGCCGAAATAGCCGATGATGGCGGCCGCCATCGTGTAGAGGGCGAGCCCGGTCAGGAACGATTTGAGCCGCGCGCGGGAGACCATGGCCGGAAGATGGGGCGCCTTGGTTAAGGATCTGCTAATCCGCCCCGCGAGGCTTCTTTACGAAGGTCGCATCACCGGTCACGGGCTGACGGATTGCCGAAGCACCGTGAAACACAAGGTGGCTCGCGACACGAAGCCGAGACGCTCATACAGCGCGATCGCGGCATGATTGTCCTCTATGACGTGGAGAAACGGCGTCTCGCCCCTGCCCCTGATGGCCGTCATCAGGGCTGTTACGAGCCTCTGGGCATAGCCACGGCCGCGATAGTCCGGATGGACACAGACCGCGCTGATTTCCGTGAACCCGTCGAGGCGCATGCGCTCCCCGGCCATCGCGGCCAGGCGCTCCCCGTCGCGAATGCCGATATAGCGGCCCAGCTCGTGGGTCCTGGCCAGGAACGGGCCCGGCTTGGTCAGCGCCGTCAGCTCCAGCATCGCCTGAATGTCACGCTGGTCGAGCGTTTCGATCACGGCATCCCCAACAGGGGCCTCGGCCTCGACCGCAACCATCTGGCGGACGCAGGCGCTGAACCAGGCGGCAAGGCCGTGCAGGTCGCCCGGAGGAGCGGGAGTCACGATCGCAACCACGTCCTTCTTGGCGAAGTCGGCGAGCTCCGACCATGCGGCATCGCTGTCGTCCGACATGGCGGCAAATGGTGCAATCGCCGCAGGATAGCGACGGGCATGCGCGGCGCCCTCGGCAAGCGCCCGGTGCCCGGTGGTCAGGGCTGACCAGACGGGACGATCCAGCGCTGCGCGCTGCTCGGCAGAAAGCTCCAATCTGGACATCGCACCAGCCTCCAGACGATCAGTCCTCAGCTCCGGTAGACCGGCTCCTCGAGGTCGAGCATGCGTTTGACGGCCTCGAGGTGCAACCGAGCCGATTCCGCATCTCCTTCGCGCATCTGGCGAGAGGCGGCTTCCGCGATTGCCGGCGCGACGGCGGTGACCTTGCGGCCGGTCGACAGCGCCAGGCACTGCACCTGGCAGGCGCGCTCGAGATAATAGAGATCGTCCCAGGCTTCAGCGATGGTCGGCGCCAGCACCATGACGCCGTGATGCTTCATGAAGACGATGTCGGCGTTGCCGACAGCCCCGGCGATGCGGTCGCCCTCCCGCGCGTCGAGCGCCAGCCCATTGTAGTTCGCGTCGACCGCGGTTCGTCCGTAGAATTTCAGCGCCGTCTGCCCGGCGAAGATCAGCGGGTCGCCTTCGGTCATCGACAGCGCGGTGGCGTAGGGCATGTGGGTGTGGAACGCGACCTTGGCCCGCGGCAACGCCTTGTGGATGCGGGCATGGATGTAGAAGGCAGTCGCTTCCGGGCGGCCATCGCCGGCAATGACGTTGCCGTCGAAATCGCACACCAGCAGCTTCGAGGCCGTCAGCTCACGAAAGGCATAGCCGTAGGGATTGACGATGAAGAGGTCGTCATAGCCAGGCACCAGCGCCGAGAAGTGGTTGCAGATGCCCTCTTCGAGCCCGTGCCGCGCCGCCATCCGGAAGCACGCCGCGAGGTCGATCCGCGCCTGCCAGACGGCCTCCGAGTCGAGATCCGGCTGGTTCGGGCCGGGCCTCGACGACGACGCGGGTGTGAACGAATGGGCCATCATGCTTCCTTGGCAATGCGCATCCTTGCGCTGGTCCGGCATGGCCTTGAAACGGATCGGGCAAGGCGCGTCAACGCCCTGCCCGCATCATAGCCGTCATGCAGTTGGCGACCGCCGCACGGCGACGACCAAGGTCAGCCGTTCTGCTTGGCAACGAAGGCGGCGAAGGCATCCAGATATTGCTGCAACACCGTCTTGAGCGAATCCTTGACCAGCTCACCCTGGGCATCGAACGCGTCGCCGACGCCATTCAGGTAGATTTCCGGCTGGCCCATGATCGGGCCCGAGATGCCCGGCATGATGTTCTGCAGGTGCTTGGCCGCCGCCACGCCGCCGAGCGGGCCCGGCGAATTGGAGATGAGGCCGACCGGCTTGCCCAGGAACGAGCTCTGCCCATAGGGGCGCGAGGCGATGTCGATCGCGTTCTTCAGCACACCGGGAATCGAGCGGTTGTATTCGGGCGTGAGGATCAGCACGCCGTTCGAGGCCTTCAGCTTGTCGCGCAGGACGAGCCAGTCGGCCGGCGGATTGGTTTCGAGATCCTGGTTGAAGAACGACAGGCCGTTGAGCGAGGTGACGTCGATCTTCAGGCTGGCCGGCGCCAGCTTGGCGAGCGCATTGGCGATCTTCAGGGTGAAGCTCTCCTTGCGGAGACTGCCGACGAGGGCGACGATGGCGTACGGAGCAGGCATAGGGCATCCTTTGCAGGGGAACGTGAGAGGTGCACTTAAGACACATGGGCAAGACCATGCTAGTGCATGAAAACAGCGTGTCGCGAAACTCAGCGTTTCATCGCGACAGGGGCTCCCATGTTCCAGACCTTCGCCGCGGCGAGCTCAAGCCGTGGCTTTGAGGCTGCGGGCAAATTCAGCCACCGCCTGATGCGTCAGCCAGATCGCCTGCCCGTCGACCGGCTGAGCCCAGCTCGACAGCTTGGCGATCACGATGCCGTTGGCGGCATCGACGAACAGGTTCTGGCCGTGAATGCCCATCGCGAACATCAGCTGCGGCTGATCGTTGATGACGTACCAGCCGCTGCGATAGTGCATGTTGCGGCTGATCGCGGCAAAACTGTCGCGCCACTGACCGTCGCGCCAGGCCTTGATGTCGCCATTGTGCCTGATGTCGTCGAGCCAGGCCTCGGGGATGATCGCGTGCGAGCCGCGCCGCCCGCCTGACAGCACGAGCTGCCCAAGGCGCGCGAAATCGCGCAAGGTGGCGCAGAAGCCGCCGGTGCAGCGCGGCGCGCCCTTGCGATCGAGGGTGATGAAGGCCTCGCCGCTGGCCCCCATCGGCTTCCACAGCAGGCTGCCGACGAGGCTTGCGAAACTGCGGCCGGTGGCGCGCTCGATCGCCCAGCCCAGCAGATCGGTGTTGGAGGAGACGTAGCTGAAGGTGCCGCCATGCGGCGCCGACTGGGCGCGCATCGTCGCGAAGAAATCGTGCAGGTTCGGCGTGGTGCCCGGCGCGACCGGCTCCCAGCCGCTGGCATCGGCATAGGCCTGCAAGCCGGCGCCATCGAACACGACGCCGGCGCGCATGTCGAGAAGCTGCCGGATCGTGGCGCCGCGATAGGCCGTGGCGGCCACTTCCGGCACATAGCGCGTGACCTCGGCGTCGATGTCGATCTCGCCGCGACCGGACAGGATGCCGACCATGAGGCCGGTGATCGACTTGGTCGCCGACATCAGGATGTGCGGCGTGTCGCGGTCGGTGCCGCCGTCATAGTGCTCGAAGACGATGCGGCCGTCCTGCAGGATCAGGAGCCCGTCGGTCGCCGTCGCCTTCAGGAAACCGTCGAGATCGAGCGTGCCGCCCTTGGGCAGCCGCACGCTGAAATCCTCGAACGCAACCGGGCTCGCCGGCAGCGGCCAGGCGCTGCCGGGCGCGCTCTCGACGTCGGCGACCGGCAGGATCGCGCGGATGTTGTGAAAGGCCCAGCGGCTGAACGGCGCGTTGCGCCAGTTGGAGAGATCGGCGGTGGTGGGAGAGAGGTCGATCGACATGCAAGGCCCTGCGGAGTCCCGGGAACGCCTGACATAGGCGTTCGCCGGAGCGGCGGGAAGCCCGGCATTTCGCATATGCAAAACAAGCAGGCCGCATCGAAAGACGGCCTGGCACACTCCATCCCCGTCATTGCGAAGAGCGAAGCGACGAAGCAATCCAGAGTCCCGACCGAGCTCCTGGATTGCTTCGCTTCGCTCGCAATGACGAGGAGGAGATCAGATCACCGGATTCCACGGCGCCGGAATCAGCCGGTACTTGGCGCCGTCCTTCTCGACATAGCCCACGGAGGGGAACGAGAAGTGGAAGCCGATCACCTTGGCCTTCTCGGCGGCGGCCATGTCGTAGAACTTGTGCCGCGTCTCCTGCGCCATCGCGGCATCGGTGTCGAACATCACGTGCCAATCCGGATTGCGCAGGAACAGTTCGGGGACGTTGGTGACGTCGGCCTGGATCAGGACCCTGGCATTGCCGGAAGCGACCGCGAACGAGGTGTGTCCCGGCGTGTGACCGGGCGTGCCGAGCGCGGTGATGCCGGGTGCGACCTCCTTGTCCCACTCGTACTGCGTGACCTTGCTTTCAAGCCCGCCGAACACCTTCTTGAAGTTGGCGAAGTTGCCCTTCATCAAGTCGGTCTGCGCCTTGGCGGCGTTCTCGTCGCTATTCCAGAACGCCCACTCCTTGGCCGGCACCTTCAGCTCGGCGTTCGGAAATGCCAGCGAGCCGTCCGCGAGCTTGAGGCCGTTGATGTGGTCGCCATGCATGTGGGAAAGCACGACGACGTCGATGCTCTTCGGATCGACGCCGGCGGCAGCGAGGTTCTGCAGCGTGCGGCCGACCGCGCCCTTGCTGGCCTCGAAGGCCCCGGCCCCATTGCCGGTGTCGATCAGGACCAGCTTGGAGCCGGTGTTGATCAGCTGCGGATTGAAGGGGATCGTGATCATGCCCTTGGGCATGTAGGCCGCATCCGCTGCCGCCAGCGCTTCGTCCTTGGAGGTGTTGACGACGAACGTGTCGGGCATCGGGAAGGTGCGCGCGCCGTCATTGACGGAGGTGCATTCGTAGTCGCCGACCTTGTAGCGATAGAAGCCGGGGGCCTGCGCGCCGGCGGGCGCAACCGCCGCGCGTGCCTGTCCGGCCAGCGGCGGCAAGGCGGTTGCAGCTCCGGCGAGGGCCGCACCGGCCAGAAATCGACGGCGATCCAATCGGGTCATGACAAATCTCTCCTCAGTGCTTCATGCGGCTGACGCCGCCCCCCAGACAAACGGGGCGGATTGTCTCCGCATGCGGGCCAAACGCAAGCCCGTCAGCAACGTCCGAGGAGCGACGTTAGGTCACTTATCTTTGTTGGGGTCGATGAGGAATTTTTCGCCGGTGGCCCGTTTGGCGTACACGGCGAGGTTGGCCGGATCGAGCGCCTCGGACAAGGAAACGACCTTGGTGTAGTGGCTCGCAAAGGTCGTCTTCAGCTCGTCGACGACGCGCTGGCGCAGCCGCTCGGTATCCGCCTTGCCGATCTTCATCAGGAATGGAAACAGCAGCCAGCCGCCCACGCTCCAGGTCATGCCGAAGCCGCGCGTGATCTCGGTCGGCCTGACGTCGAGGCTGCCGTAGATGTAGATCTGCTTGTGTACGTTCGAGCCGTATCGGCTGTACGGGTGCTTGCCGGACTTGTTGATCGCGGCTTCCATCGCGTTGAGGATCTGGCCGGCGAGCTTGCCGCCGCCGATCGCATCGAAGGCGATGGTCGCGCCGGTCTCGACCAGTGCCGCGATCAGTTCGTCCATGAAGGTGGGCGAGGTCGAATCCACGACGTGCTTGGCGCCGAGGCCGCGCAGGATCTCGGCCTGCGCCGCACTGCGCACGATGTTGACGAGCGCGATGCCGTCCTTGAGGCAGATCTTGTTCAGCATCTGCCCGAGATTGGACGCGGCCGCTGTATGCACCAGCGCGGTATGGCCCTCGCGCCGCATCGTCTCGGTCATGCCGAGCGAGGTCAGCGGATTGACGAAGCAGGACGCACCCTCGGCGGGCGTGGTGCCCGCCGGCAGCGGCAGGCATTCGGAGAGCTTCAGGCAGCGATACTGGCTGTACATCGCCCCGCCGATCGCCGCGACCGTGCGGCCCATCAGCGCCTTGGCGGCGTCGGAGGATCCGGTCTTGACCACGACGCCAGCCCCCTCGTTGCCAACAGGCATGGACTCGTCGACCCGGGCGGCCATCGCCCGCATCCCGGTTTCCGGCACCTTCGCGATGATGACCGGGCGGTCCTTGGTGCCGGACGCCTGCATGGTCGTGAGGTCGGCAGCGCCAACGAGCAGGCCGAGATCGGACGGGTTGATCGGCGCCGCCTCGATCCGCACCACGACCTCGTCCGGGCCCGGCTCGGGGGTCGGCACGTCGACCAGCGAGAGCTCGAGCTCACCGCTGCGCTTGATCAGCGTCCGCAGTTGCAGGCCTGCCTCGACACCCATGCGCGCCTCCCTCTTCCGTGTTGCGTTCCGGATCAGGCCAGCGCCTTCAGCGCCGCCCTGCCCGCATATTTGGCCTGCGCGTCGAGCTCCTGCTCGATCCGCAGCAGCTGGTTGTACTTGGCGGTGCGGTCGGCGCGCGCCAGCGAGCCGGTCTTGATCTGCCCGCAATTGGTGGCGACCGCGAGATCGGCGATGGTGGAATCCTCAGTCTCGCCGGAGCGGTGCGACATCACGGCGGTGTAGCCGGCCTTGTAGGCCATCTCGACCGCGGCGAGCGTCTCGGTCAGCGTGCCGATCTGGTTGACCTTGATCAGGATCGAGTTGGCGCGGCCGTTACGGATGCCGTCCTCCAGACGGTTCACGTTGGTCACGAACAGGTCGTCGCCGACGAGCTGGCACTTGTGGCCGATCAGGTCGGTCAGCTCCTTCCAGCCGTCCATGTCGTCCTCCGACATGCCGTCCTCGATCGAGGCGATCGGATAGCGCGCGACGAGGTCGGCGAGATATTTGGCCTGCTCCGAGCGCGAGCGCGACTTGTTCTCGCCCTCGTAGACGTACTTGCCGTCCTTGAAGAACTCGGTCGCGGCGCAGTCGAGCGCCAGCATGACGTCCTCGCCCGCGGTGTAGCCGGCCTTGCCGATCGCGGCCATGACGAAGTCGAGCGCGGCATCCGCCGACGGCAGGTTCGGCGCGAAGCCACCCTCGTCGCCGACATTGGTGTTGTGACCGGCCTTCTTCAGCTCGGCCTTCAGCGTATGGAAGATCTCCGAGCCGCAGCGCAGCGCCTCCGCAAAGGTCGGCGCGCCCACCGGCATGATCATGAATTCCTGGAAGTCGATCGGATTGTCGGCGTGGACGCCGCCATTGACGATGTTCATCATCGGCACCGGCAAAGTGCGCGCCGAGGTGCCGCCGACATAGCGATACAGCGGCATGTCGTAGGAGATCGCCGCCGCCTTGGCGCAGGCGAGCGAGACGCCGAGGATGGCGTTGGCGCCGAGCCGGCTCTTGTTCTCGGTGCCATCGAGCTCGATCAGGATCTGGTCGATCTGGACCTGATCCTGCGCCGACATGTCGCTGAGTGCCTCGTAGATCTCGTCGTTGATGGCCTCGACCGCCTTCTGGACGCCCTTGCCGAGATAGCGATGCTTGTCGCCGTCGCGCAGTTCGACCGCCTCATGGGCGCCGGTGGAGGCGCCCGACGGAACCGCGGCGCGGCCGACCGAGCCGTCCTCCAGCACGACGTCGACCTCGACCGTGGGATTACCGCGGCTGTCCAGGATTTCGCGGCCGATGATGTCGACGATGGCGGTCATGAGGTCCTCTTACGGGCTTTTCTGGTGGACGAGTTTTGCTGCGCCGCTTCTACCGCAAGGGCAGGAGGGCGAAAAGGCCAAGTGTTGCTGAAATCGAGTCTTGCTGACATCAGGTCGCGCTGACGTGAGGTCGCCGAGGGATCAGGAAGCGGATGACGCCGGCGCCCCGATTGGGTAAGAGGGCGCCTCCTCCCACCCGTGACGCGAGACATGGCGAAAAGACCCGGCAAATCCGAGACATCAGCAGGCCTGCAACTGGGCCGCGAGGTGGCGTGGCCCGAGAGCCCCGAGGCGGCCCGGCTCGACCGCGTGCCCAATCCGCAGAAGGATACGGATTATCTGGCCCGCTTCACGGTGCCGGAGTTCACGTCGCTGTGTCCGGTGACGGGCCAGCCGGACTTCGCCCATCTCGTGATCGACTATGCGCCCGGCCCGTGGCTGGTCGAATCCAAGTCGCTCAAGCTCTATCTCGCGAGCTTCCGCAACCATGGCGCCTTCCACGAGGACTGCACGGTCGCCATCGGCAAGCGCCTGGCCAACGAGCTCAAGCCGAAATGGCTGCGCATCGGCGGCTACTGGTACCCCCGCGGCGGCATCCCGATCGACGTGTTCTGGCAGACCGGCAAGCTGCCGAAGGGCCTGTGGGTGCCCGACCAGGGCGTCGCGCCGTATCGCGGGCGGGGGTGACGGGCGAATGCTTGGCCACCATCGTCATTGCGAGGCAAGGCCGCAGGCTCAGGTCTCGGAATGAAGGCCGTTGTAACGTACGATCATCGCAGTCCATAACGCCCATCCGTGGCGTGCGCATTGGGAGAGCGTCAGGCGCTTCACCACCGCCCGTCTCTGGCCTTTACCAAAGCGACCCGCAGGGAGGCTTCGATATTGTCGCTCTTTAGTCGCATATCCACTTTGGCGCGATATTGATCGTAGGTGCAGATCTTTGAGATCGTCTCCTGATCGGTGAAGTAAATTCCGCCGTAGAGCATGAGCGTGAGACCATCAACCACACGCTGATCGTTCAGCTCAGCATCCAGCGCTCTCCGGCATGGATCGTCCCAGATCCCCGTATCGAGCATGGTGTAAATCGGCGTCAGGTCCCAACGGCATGGGATCAGCTTCCCGCTCAAGTGCTCCGTTCGCCAGCGATGAGACAGGTCATTGGCGACTGCGTCCGTTTGCTCTGCGGTTAGAATAGCCGCATTTTCGGGATGCTTCAAATGTCCATAGAGACCATGACGAAAGACTTGCCGACGAAGCCACAAAGGTACGAGTTCGTCTTCTTCTTGGTTCTTGAGGTTGACGAAGATCTTGGTGGCTGTCTCTTGGAAATCTGGATTGCGCCGAACGCAATTCTCTAGGATCTCAGCGAGATTTTGAACGATTTCGTGCATCGGACTGTAGCTATGAAGCCATTCGCAGTCAGGCTTTCTGGCAAAGAGCGCGATGCCGCGCCATAGATTAACATGGTCGATGCTGGGCACCTGGGTGTAGATGTCGTCAAATCGATCGATGAATGCGCGCAGGGAGCCTTTGCTGAATGCTGTACGAAGTATCTCTGGAGCCTCTTCAGGCGGAGCTTTCAAAAACGCCAGAATGCTGGTCCGCGAGTATTCGCCAGGTGGCAAGCCCAATCTCAAGGTTGTTATGAATGGACGGCGATGGTGGATCGCATCCGGGCTATCGTCGTCTCGGCTCTCACTTTGCAACGCCGAGGAGACCACCGGGAACATAAACCCGAGCAATGATCGGATACCCTCGGGATACTCGGAGTCTGGCAGCAGCTTTTTGAGCCGTTCTCCCTTTTTTTCCTCCTGGTGGTCGAGCCGATCCTGAAGGCGGCGAACCATACCTGCCTCCGAGAAGATCTCGCTCGTAAACTCGTCGGGCTGTGACCGCAGCAATTCCACTGCCTGGGGTGCCTTTGTAAGGAGGACGCTGAAGCCGAGCAGATCGATCCAGTCCACTTCGTCGCGCAACATTCCGGCGATCGCGTGGAACGTGCCCGTCAGTCGTGACACATCGCGAGGCGTATCTAGAACTTGTTCGGAGAGAAGCTTGACCAGCTTTTGATAGCGGTCCAGCGTGTCGAAGCCGTCCGGCAAAGCGAGCTGGTCTTTGAGCATCTGGAGCTCGTTCGTCAAAAGCTCGGCGACCTCATTCGCAAAGATTGTTGGAAGGGGAATTTGGAGTTGGACGATCTTTTCAAGATAGGCGCGGCCGCGCTTTTCAGCGGTCGCGTCGCTATGCCCCAGTCCCAGGGCCTGAACGACGCGCTTCTCGTCGTAGGCCAAGACGTAGGAGATTCCGGGGAAATCGGCGACGGAACGGACCAATTGCGCGATGGTGCGTATTTCTTCATCTTCAACCCGGTCGAGCTCGTCGATTAAAACGACGATCGGCACATCGACCGCAGCGAGTTCCCTCATGAGGCGGGATTTCAGGGCGCTGAGACTCTCGCTGCTTTTGGCCGCCTCTTTGTAGGCGTCCGCTCCGCCTTTCATGATGAGGCCAAGCAGCGGGTTCGCCATACTAGCGATTGGGGCGATATAGCCGCCATAGGTCGCGAGGGTTTGCCCAATTTTCCGTAGCTGCGCGCTCGCCCTCGACCCTGCATTGATCGTACGGATGAGTTCGCGAATGAATTCACCGATCAAATCCGTGCGACCAGAGATGAGCCACGGATCGAAACGGACCACGACCGATTTGGGATACGTTGTCTTTAAATGCTCGCTTAACAGATTTAGGATTGAAGACTTACCGCTTCCCCAAGGTCCCGTAATGCCAACGGCAATGCCGCGAGACTTTTGCGTCAGCTTATCAATCAATGAATCCGCCAGTCGCCGGACGAAATTCAACCGCCCAAGGACATCCTGGCTTGCATGATCGATCGGGCGCTCAGGCTTGCCCGGCGACTCCGACCCTTTCTCCTTGCTGTCCTCAGCCATGGCACCTCTTTTCTACTGATGACATTTCGCGCGGCCAGACTTGGCGGGCGCCACTCAGTCGCCTAAAATCGCTGATGCTGAGGGCGCCGCGTTCGTTGCGGGCCCGAGAGCCCGGTTCGGCAAGGCGCCGGGAGACCGAGCTGAAGGGCGCTTCCCACATTTCAACTGGTTCAAGGATCGCGGCGTTTAGCAGCACCAGAAGAACCACGTCGCAGGCGGAGTCGAGCTTGATGCGCCCGATCCGCTGGCCTCGGTTTGCATTCCCGGTGCAGGCGCGGCCCTTGATCTGGATACGGACCGGACCGTCCGGACTTTGGCGAACGGCGTCATACCCAGCGGTACGCGCCACCGTGAGCTCAAGATCGAGGCATTCCGCGGCGACGAACTCGGCGATCTCACCGGTGACGCCGAGGGGTTTACCTGTAAGGGCATAGTACTCGGCTGCCAGGGGGCGGACGGCCGCCAGGATTGCACGAACGCGTGCGGCAGCGTCTACATTGATGGGCGAGATATCCGTGGAGGAACGATCTTCGGTTGTCATGCCGCCATCCTGCAAGAAGATTTGGCGGGAGCAAAGACGTATTTCCGGCAGTTATTTTCTAGAGCGACGATCAAACATCGTCTCAATTTTCTGCAAGCACCAGCTTCAGCCCTTCCTGCCACGAGAGGTAGGTCGGCAAATTTCGGAGCTTGCCGTTCCGATCTATGAAGATGGGAGCGTTTCCGGCAACCGTATACTGAAACTCGTCCGTCTCTTGATGCAACTTCGAGTCATAAAAGAAGACCCATCCTTTCTCCACATTTTCCGTGGCCTCTTCAAGAACCACCAACTCGCATCCAGCCACTTGCTCCAGTCCCGCGATATGACTGGCGGCCAACTCTCTCGCTTCGTCGAAAGAAACCATCCGTGAGTCCTCAAACACCATACAAACCGGCATACTTATACCCGCTCGTTGTGGGCATTCCGAACAAGTTCAGAACGTGTTTCGGGGAATGTTCAGGCAGCCTGCGCCTGTGTGGCCTCGCTGATACTTATCTATTTAGCTTGGTACTTTTCAGTTGAGCAGGCCCTCCTGGGCCTCAGCCCTGTACCGCACCACTGAATGAATCTTCTCCCGCCCGCGAGCCTATGGCCACTGAGTCGCCCGACGGGCACGCTCCCGATCGACCTTCTCAGTCGACGCAACCATCAAACCGTTGCCCTCGAAAGCCAATTTGTGCCACGCTTTCAAGCCGATCACCGCTCTCAGACCTCCCGCTAAGAATATTTCACTTTCGCTTTATCGGAATTAATGATTGACTGCCCCCGTCCCGTCTCGATCAGAGGGGCGCTTCGCGGTCGTCACGGACGTTGAGGCGGGATGCGGTGGGTGTGTCGGGTTCGCAGCGTGATCAGTCATGCGGACGAACGGGCCTGATACACCGGCGAAGTCGTATGGTCCTGGCCTCCCGACGCTGAGGCTACGCTGGTGGTGATGATCCGCCGGTCACGGGGGCAAGACAGCCCGGTCCCCGGGGAGAGTACGTATAAGCCGCCCAACCATCGCGCGGGGAATGCCGGGATGTCTCGGCTGAACCTGTGGTTCTCGCCGCCTGCATTTTTTTCCGCAGGCGGGCCATGGGGGCGGCCAGCTCCCGGCATTCCCCGTGCCCTCTTCTCACAAGGAGGGCATGTCCAAAGGCAAAGCTCGGACGCAGATGCGCCGCGAGATGGCGGCGGTGTGCGCCCAGGGCTAAAGCAGCAAACGATGGCCTTTATGCGCTCGCCTGTCTCCACGTCGTCATGCCCGGGCTTGTCCCGCCTGCGCGGCCGAAGCCGCTTCGGCGCGGCGAAGGCCTGGGCATCCACGTCCTTCTCGGCGTGCCGGACGACGTGGATGGCCGGGACAAGCCCGGCCATGACGGAGCTACAAATGAGCAGGCGTTCCTGCGGCTATGGCTCGGTGTCTTCAGATGCAATGAGCATGCACCTGTGCCCGACAGGGCGGTCAGCTCGCCGCCGCATCCGCCGGCGGCCGCTGCCGCAGCAGCGCGGCGCAGGCGAAGCCGAGCACGACCATGAGCGCGGCGGCGATGAGCAGCGTCGGCTGCTTGCCGCCATGGACCAGGCCGAAGCCATAGGCGATCGGGCCGACCGTCTGGCCCATGAAGAAGAAGAACGAGTGCAGCGACATCGCGGTGGCGCGGGCCCCGATCGACAGCTCGCTGGCGAACACCTGCAGGCAACCGTGGATCATGTAGAAGCCCCAGCCCATCATCAGCATGCAGGCAAACTGCAGCTTCCAGCCGGGACCGAAGGCCAGCGCGGCGAGCTGCAGACCAACCAAGCTGGCGCCCACGATCATCATGCCCTTGACGCGGAGCCGCGGCAGAAAGTTCGACACCGTGAACGTATAGAACAGGCCGCCGACCGCGAAGCCCGCGATGACGATGCCGGCGATCGACAGCGATGTCTCGCCGAGATCGAACAGGAACGAGGCGATGAACGGAAACAGGCCGAACACACAGCAGCCTTCGACGAACACCGCCGAGAAGCAGAAGCGCGAATTGGGGTTGGTGAAGATGGTGCGGTAGCCCTTCCTCAGCGCGGCGAGATCCGTGGTCGGCACGTGCGTGACCTTGGCACCGCGAAAACCGGCCGCCACCGCGAGCGAGGCGATCAGCCCGAGCGCGCCGAGGATCGCGAGCACGCCACGCCAGCCGATGAGATCGCCGATGATGCCGGATGCCGTCGCGCCGAGCAGGTTGCCCGCCATCGAGCCCGCGAGCGTGCGGCCGATCGCGACCTGCCGCTTGTCGGGTGCAACGAGATCGCTGGTCAGCCCGAGCGCCACCGGAAACACGCCGCCGGAGGCGATGCCGGCGAGAATGCGCGTCGCGAACAGCAGCGGGAACGAGGTGGCGAGCGCGCCGAGCAGGCTCGCGACGCCGAGCAAGGCGAGGCACAGCGTCATCAGCCGCGCCTTGCCGAACAGGTCAGCGGCAGCGCCGATCGCCGGCTGGATCAGCGCGTAGATCAGCGCATAGCCTGCGGCGATGCCGGCCGCGGTGGTGATGCTGATCGCGAAATCCTCGGCGACATGCGGCAGCACCGGATCGAGCGCGCGCGTCGACAGCGCCGCCGAGAAGCCCGCCAGCGCGATGATGTTCACGGCCGGTGGAAACTTCTGCTTCGCGGGCTTGGCAGCGGTCTGGTGCATCAGCGCGCGGCGTCTGCCGTCTGTGCCTTGGCGAGCGCATCGAACGCCATCAGCCTGCGCAGCAGTCCCTCGAACTCGGCCAGCGGCACCATGTTCGGTCCATCGGAGGGCGCATGATCCGGATCGGGATGGGTCTCGATGAATACGCCGGCGACGCCGACCGCGACCGCCGCGCGTGCGAGCACCGGCACGAACTCGCGCTGGCCGCCAGACGAGGTGCCCTGCCCGCCCGGCTGCTGCACCGAGTGCGTCGCATCGAAGATCACCGGGGCTCCGGTGGTGCGCGCCATGATCGGCAGCGCGCGCATGTCCGAGACCAGCGTGTTGTAGCCGAACGAGACGCCGCGCTCGGTGGCGAGCACATTGGGATTACCAGCACCAGTGATCTTGGCAACGACGTTGGCCATGTCCCACGGCGCGAGGAATTGGCCTTTCTTGACGTTGATCACCTTGCCGGTCGCGGCGGCCGCGAGCAGCAGATCGGTCTGCCGGCACAGGAAGGCGGGGATCTGCAGGATGTCGACAGCCTGCGCCACCTCGGCGCACTGGCTCGCGTCGTGGACATCGGTCAGCACGGGAAGGCCGAGCGAGGCGCGGATCTCGGCGAAGATCGGCAGCGATTGCGCCAGGCCAAGCCCGCGCGCGGCGGAGCCAGAGGTGCGGTTGGCCTTGTCGAACGAGGTCTTGTAGACGAGGCCGATGTTCAGCCGCGTCGCGATCTCCTTCAGCGCCGAGGCGACCTCGAGCGCGTGGGCGCGGCTCTCGAGCTGGCACGGTCCCGCGATGACCGCGAGCGGCAGCTGATTGCCAAACTTGACGGAGCCGAGGCTGACGACCGGCGCGGCGGAGATCGGAGCGTTCACAACTTCATCCTCTTCGTGCGCGCGACCATGACCCGGCGCAGGCCGCCGGATCAACCCGGTGCGGCCCCGCGAATAGCAGGGTTGCGGGGATCGGTCATCCCCGCCCCTCTCCGGCCTCTACTTCAGCGCCGAGAACGCGGTCGGCACCAGGAACTGGCTGGTGATGTTGGCGACGATCTGGCCGTCCTCCTCGCTCTTGGCGCGCGCCGCGATCCAGTCCGGATTGGTCATGAACGCGGTCCATTTGGTCTCGCGCTCGGCGAGCGACTCCCAGGCGAGGAAATAGGTCAGGTCCTGGTTGGACTCGCCGATCAGGGTGGTGAAGAAGCCGACCGGGCGGATGCCGTGCTTCTCCCACAGTTTCAAGGTTGTCGTCTCGAAGCGCTTCAACAGCGCCGGCAGCCGGCCCGGAATGCAGCGATAGATGCGGCTCTCGTAGATCATGTGATCCTCCCTGATCTCTGTTGCTTCGAACGATCAGGGAGCCTTGTCGCAACAATCGGCGCAGTCGTCAAAGGCCGCGGCTCTCGCCCCGACCGTCATTGGGAGGAGCGTCAGCGACGAGGCAATCCAGGGCCGCGCAAGGACCCTGGATTGCTTCGCTCCGCTCGCAACGACGGCTTGCGCGGGGAGAGCAGCTCCCGCTCACACCAGTCGCGACTGCACCACCGCGGCCTGGATGAACGAGGCAAACAGCGGATGCGGCTCGAACGGGCGCGACTTCAGCTCGGGATGGAACTGGACGCCGATGAACCAGGGGTGGTCCTCGTACTCCACGATCTCTGGCAGCACGCCGTCGGGCGAGAGACCAGAGAATTTCAGGCCGTGCTGCTCGAGCCGGTCCTTGTAGGCGGTGTTGACCTCGTAGCGGTGGCGATGGCGCTCGGAGATCTCGGTCGCGCCGCCATAGACCTCGGACACGCGGCTGCCGCGCTTGAGCGCCGCGGGATAGGCGCCGAGCCGCATCGTGCCGCCGAGATCGCCGCTCTTGGAGCGCTTCTCCAGCTCGTTGCCGCGCAGCCACTCGGTCATCAGACCGACCAGCGGCTCGTTCGTCGGACCGAACTCGGTCGAGTTGGCCTCGGTGATCCCGACCAGATTGCGCGCGGCCTCGATGACCGCCATCTGCATGCCGAAGCAGATGCCGAAATACGGCACGTCGCGCTCCCGCGCGAACTGCGCCGCCCGGATCTTGCCCTCGGCGCCGCGCTGGCCGAAGCCGCCGGGCACCAGGATGCCGTTGACGTGCTCGAGGAACGGCGCCGGGTCCTCGTTCTCGAACACCTCGCTCTCGATCCAGTCGAGCTTGACGCGGACCTTGTTGGCGATGCCGCCATGCGACAGCGCCTCGATCAGCGACTTGTAGGCATCCTTCATGCCCGTGTACTTGCCGACGATCGCGATCGTCACGTCGCCTTCCGGGTTGCGGACGCGCTCGTTGATCGTGTGCCAGCTCGACAGCGCCGGCGGCACCCGCGGCTCGATGCCGAACGCGGCCAGCACCTCGTCGTCCAGACCGGCGGCGTGATACGCCTCGGGCACGGCATAGATGTTGTCGACGTCGCGCGCCTCGATGACGGCGCTTTCGCGCACGTTGCAGAACAGGCCGAGCTTGCGCCGTTCCTCTTTCGGGATCGGGCGGTCGGTGCGGCACAGCAGGATGTCCGGCTGGATGCCGATCGAGCGCAGCTCCTTGACCGAATGCTGCGTCGGCTTGGTCTTCAACTCCCCCGCGCTCGGGATGTACGGCAGCAAGGTGAGGTGGATGTAGATCGCGTGATGGCGCGGCAGCTCATTGCCGAGCTGACGGATCGCCTCGAAGAACGGCAGGCCCTCGATGTCGCCGACGGTGCCGCCGATCTCGACCAGCACGAAATCGTACTCGTCATTCCCGGACAGCACGAAATCCTTGATCGCGTTCGTCACGTGCGGGACGACCTGGATGGTCGCGCCGAGATAGTCGCCGCGGCGCTCCTTGGTCAGGATGTCCTGATAGATCCGCCCGGTGGTGATGTTGTCGGCCTTGGTCGCGGGCCGCCCGGTGAAGCGTTCGTAATGGCCGAGATCGAGATCGGTCTCGGCGCCGTCGTCGGTCACGAACACTTCGCCGTGCTGATACGGCGACATCGTGCCTGGATCGAGGTTGAGATAGGGGTCGAGCTTGCGAAGCCGGACCTTGTAGCCGCGGGCCTGCAGCAGCGCGCCTAACGCGGCTGAAGCCAGACCCTTTCCGAGCGAGGAAACCACGCCGCCGGTGATGAAGATGTACCGCGCCATGGGACCCTACCTTTAATGCCGCGCGCTCGATTCGCCAAAACGAATCGTGGTCGGCCCGCAACGTCGTCGCGGGCCTGTGGGTGACGTCAAAATATGAATGGCCTCAGGGACTTGAGACCGCCTCATGATGCAGGACGCCAACTGCGTTCCTGCATGGCTTGCCCGCTTTATTGCGACTGCGGGGCCTGCGGCGCGCTCGGTGCCGCGGGGGCCTGCTGCTCGTCGGCCTTCTTGAGCTGGTCGAGCACGCCACCGCTGGTCGGCGCCACCGGGGTCGCCCCGCCCGATTGGGTCTGCCCAGGCACGGTGCCGAGGATCGAGGCCGGCTTGCGATCGTATCCTGCCAGCCAGGTCAGGGCCAGGCTGGTGAGGAAGAAGCCGACCGCCAGGATCGCCGTGGTGCGCGTCAGCAGGTTCGCCGTGCCGCGGCTCGACATGAAGCCGGCGCCGCCGCCCATGCCGAGGCCGCCGCCTTCGGACTTCTGCAACAGCACCGCGCCGATCAGGACGGCGACGATCATGAGGTGAATGACGATCAAGACAGTCTGCATGGTGACCTTCCGTCACAAGCCCTCGCAGGCCCCGGCCGGAGGCCGGGATCGCGAGAGCTTCGCGGGCTATTCGGAAATTTGCGCGGTGTTACACGATCGTGTCGAGCAACGCCACCCCGCAGATAATCGCAAGCACGCTTCACACAAGCGCCGATGCAGCCCTCGGGGTCGCCCTTGCCGTCCGCCTCGATATCCATTATAAGAGACGAATGAATCAAATAGTGGACGATTTCAGCCAACGGCTCGCGCGCCGCCTGCTGCTGGAACGCGACGCCCGCGGGTGGTCGCTGGCCGACCTCGCCGAACGCTCCGGCGTGTCGAAGGCAACCATCAGCAAGATCGAGCGTGCCGAGGTCAGCCCGACCGCGGTCATCCTGGTCAAGCTCGCAAGCGCGTTCGACCTCACGCTGGCCGGCCTGATGCTCCGCGCCGAAGCCCAGTCGGAGCGCCTGTCCAAGGCGGCCGAGCAGCCGGTCTGGCGCGATCCGGAGACGGGCTATGTCAGGCGCCAGGTCTTTCTCAGGCCGGATCATCCGATCGAGCTGGTAACGGTCGAGATGCCGGCGCACCGAAGCGTGACCTTGCCGGCCTCTTCATACATCCACATCCGCCAGCTTCTCTGGGTGCAAAGCGGACAATTGACCATCACGGAAGGCGCGGACCGCCACGTCCTCGGCCCCGGCGACTGCCTCGGCTTCGGCCCACCGATCGACACCACCTTTGCCAACGAGTCGGACGCGCCCTGCGTCTATGTCGTGGCGCTTGCCCGGAGTTGAGCATGTTACCGCGAATCGCAGCCTTGTCCGACACGCCGGCCATTCGCGCGGCGCTGAGCGCGATGCTGATCGAAACAGTGGCCCATGGCGGGTCCGTCAGCTTCATGCACCCGCTCAGCTCCGGCGATGCCGATGCTTTCTGGCAGGACTCGCTCGCGGCCGCGGAGCGCGGCGAACGAATCGTGCTGGGGGCCTTTGACGGGCAGGATCTGATCGGGACGGTGACGCTGCAGCTGAAGCTGCCGCCGAACCAGCCACATCGCGCCGAGATCGCCAAGATGATGACCCGCGTGAGCCATCGTAAGCGCGGCGTCGCACGTGCTCTGCTGGATGCGGCAGAAACCCTCGCGCGCGGGCACGGCCGCACGATGCTCGTGCTCGACACCGCCGAAGATGGCGGCGCCTCATCACTCTATGAAGGCGTCGGCTTCCAGCTGAGCGGCATCATTCCAGACTATGCCGTGAAGCCGCATGGCGGCCTCACCGGCACGATGATCTATTGGAAGCGGATTGGAGAAGCGGCATGAGGCGCAGGGCATCAGAGCGCCCGGCTCAGCTCGGCTCTCAACAGCCCTTCGCAATTGCGAGAAAATCAGCCGCTTTCAGGCTAGCGCCGCCGACAAGCGCCCCGTTAACGTTGGCGACCGCCATCAGCTCGGCGGCATTGGAGGGCTTGACCGAGCCACCATAGAGGATACGCATGCGCGCCCCCTGCTCCTTGAAGCGGTCGATCAGCAATTGCCGAATAAAGGCATGAATCTGCTCGACATCCTTGGCGGTCGGCGTGAGGCCGGTGCCGATCGCCCAAACCGGCTCATAGGCCACGACCAGGTTGTCGGCCCGTGAGTCCTGCGGCAGGCTGAGGTTGAGCTGGCCGCGCAGGATGTCGAGCGTCTGTCCGGCATCGCGCTGCTGCTGGGTTTCGCCCACGCAAACGATCGCGACCAGCCCCGCGCGCCACACCGCCTCGGTCTTCTGGTGCACCACAACATCGCTTTCGCCATGATCGGCACGGCGCTCGGAATGGCCGACGATGATGGCGCTGGCGCCAGCATCGGCCAGCATCTCCGCCGAAATGTCCCCGGTATGGGCTCCTGAGGCCTTAGGGTGGCAGTCCTGCGCGCCGATCGCGATCGCGTGGGTGCCGCGCGCCCGCTCGGCGAAGCCTGCCACCAGGGTGGCGGGAGGACAGACCAGCAGGTCGGCCTTGCCGGTGACCTCGGCGGCTCCGGCCAGCATAGCGTCGAACTCGGTGGTCGAGGCCTTCAGGCCGTTCATTTTCCAGTTGCCGGCGATCAGCGGCCGGATGCGGTCGGTCATGGCGGGATTCCAGCAAATGTTGTGACGGACATCGGCTAGCAGAGCCCTTCGAGGAGCACCAGAGCGGGAGCCGTCTTCTCACCGCTTCAATCGGCCTCAGGGCCGAGGTTGCGACCGGGCGGCTGCCTCTTTATAAGCCGTTTCAACTCGGCGACGGCCTTTCGCGGAATCTGCTTTAAGGCGCGGCCTCTTCATCCTTTTTCCTGCAGACAGACTGGACCCATGCTTCGAGGATTACGCAAGGCCTCATCAAACTGGCTCGGCAAGACCATCATGGCGGTGGTCATGGGCGTTTTGATCGTCAGTTTCGGCATCTGGGGCATCGCCGACATCTTCCGCGGCTTCGGGCAGTCGACGGCTGCAACCGTGGGACGCACGGAGATCTCGATCAACGAGTTCCGGCAGATCTATACCGACCGGCTGCAGCAGATCGGCCGCCAGCTCGGCCGTCCGCTGACCACCGAGCAGGCCCACATGTTCGGGCTCGACCGCTCCGTGCTGCAGCAGACGATTGCGGAAGCCGCCCTCGACGAGCAGGCTCGCCGTCTCGGTCTCGCCCAGTCCGATGCGGAGACCATGCGGGTGATCCTCAGCGATCCCAACTTCAAGGGCCCGAACGGGGCATTCGACCCGCAGCGTTTCCAGGCCATCATCCGCAATTTCGGCTTCACCGAGCAGCGCTATCTGGCTGACCAGCGACGACAGTCGCTGCGGCGGCAGATCACCGGCACGATCGCGGCCGGGCTGGAGCCGTCCAACACGATGCTCGAGGCGCTGAGCCGCTTCCAGAACGAGCAGCGCTCGATCGATTACATCAAGCTCGACGCGGCGCAGGCCGGCACCATCGATGCGCCCTCGCCCGAGGTTCTCGCGTCCTATTTCGATGAGCACAAAGCCCAGTTCAAGGCGCCGGAATATCGCAAGATCTCGTTCGTCGTGGTGACACCCGAAGAGATCGGCAAGTCGACCGACGTTTCTGACGAGGACGCCAGGAAGCTGTTCGACCAGCGCAAGGCGCTGATGGGCACGCCGGAGAAGCGCCAGGTCCAGCAGATGACCTTCCCCACCATGGAGGAGGCACAGGCGGCGCGCGCCCGGATCGCCGCGGGTGAAGTCACGTTCGACGAGCTCGCCAAGGAGCGCAACCTCAACCCGGCCGATCTCGATCTCGGTCTGGTGACGAAATCGGCGATTCTCGACCCTGTCGTTGCCGATACCGCCTTCTCGCTGCCGACCGGCGAGGTCAGCCAGCCGGTCAAGGGCGCGTTCAACGTGGCGCTGGTCAAGGTCAGCGCGATTCAGCCGGGCCAGCAGCCCGAATATGAGAGCGTCGCTGCCGAGATCAAGAAAGAGATCGCAGCCGACCGCGCCAAGTCGCAAGTCGCCAATCTTCGCGACAAGATGGAAGATGAGCGCGGCGGCGGCGCCAGCGTGGCCGAGGCCGCCAAGAAGCTCGGTCTCAATGCCGTTACGCTCGAAGCGGTCGACAGGTCCGGCAAGCAACCCAACGGCCAGCCCGTTTCGAACATCCCGCTTGGCCTCGATGTCGTTGCGCAGGCCTTCACCAGCGACGTCGGTGTCGACAACGAGCCGATCTCGTTCCGCGGCGGCTATGTCTGGTTCGAGGTTCTCGGCATCACCCCGCCGCGCGATCGCGCCCTCGACGAGGTCAAGGATCAGGTCGCCGCGCGCTGGCGCGACGACGAGGTCGCAGCGAAGCTGCGCGCCAAAGCCACCGAGCTGGTCAAGAAGCTCAACGAGGGCGGCAAGCTCGCCGATGAGGCGACATCGCTGGGCGTGAAGGTCGAGACGGCCAGCGCGTTCAAGCGCGACGCCTCGGTGCCCGGCGTCCCCACCGGAGCGATCACCGCCGCATTCCGCACCGCCAAGGACGGCGTCGGCCAGACCGAGGCTGATGGCGGCCGGCAGTGGATCGTGTTCCGTGTCACCGACATCATCGATCCGAAGGTCGACCTCGCGTCCGAGGACACCAAGAAGCTGAAGGACCAGTTGCAGCGCGCGCTCGCCGACGAGCAAGGCACGGCCTACGTCATGAAGCTCGAGAAGGACATCGGGACGACGATCAACGAGACCGCCGTGGCCCAGGTGGTCGGCGGCAACAATCAGTGACGGTTTGCTAGGGGCACGCGTGATGGACGATCTCAAGTCGATCATTGGCAAGGTCGCGACCGGTGCGCCGCTGTCCCGCGAGGAGGCGGCGTCCGCCTTCGACAGCATGATGTCGGGCGAGGCGACGCCGTCGCAGATGGGCGCGCTGCTGATGGCGCTGCGCGTGCGCGGCGAGACGATCGAGGAGATCACCGGCGCCGTCAGCGTGATGCGGGCGAAGATGCTGCGCGTCGATGCGCCGGCGAGCGCGGTCGACATCGTCGGCACCGGCGGCGACGGCTCCGGCTCGGTCAACGTCTCGACCTGCGCCTCCTTCATCGTGGCCGGCGCCGGCGTGCCGGTCGCCAAGCACGGCAACCGCGCACTGTCGTCCCGCTCTGGCGCCGCCGACGTGCTCGCCGCGCTCGGCGTCAAGATCGACCTGAAGCCGGACCAGGTCGGACGATGCGTGCATGAGGCCGGTATCGGCTTCATGTTCGCGCCCGCGCATCATCCGGCGATGAAGAACGTCGGACCGACCCGGGTCGAGCTCGCCACCCGCACGATCTTCAATCTGCTCGGTCCCCTGTCCAATCCGGCCGGCGTCAGGCGCCAGATGGTCGGCGTATTCTCGCGGCAATGGGTCGAGCCATTGGCCCACGTGTTGAAGAATCTCGGCTCGGAGGCCGCCTGGGTCGTGCACGGCTCCGACGGGCTCGACGAGATCACCTTGACCGGCCCGACCTTCGTCGCCGCGCTGGAGAACGGCCATATCCGCACCTTCGAGGTCTCGCCCGACGAGGCCGGGCTTGGCCTGTGCGGCAGCGACGGTCTGAAGGGCGGCGACGCTGCGGCCAATGCGGTGGCGCTGCAGAGCGTGCTGGACGGCCTGCCGAGCCCCTATCGCGACGTCGCTCTGCTGAACGCCGCGGCGGCGCTGGTCGTCTCCGGCCGTGCCAAGACGCTGAAGGACGGGGTCGCAATCGGCCGCGATTCGCTCGACAGCGGCGCCGCGGCAGCGCGACTGAAGCAGCTGATCGAGGTCTCCAACAGCTGATCCACCGGAGCGTGCCATGTCGGACATCCTGACCAAGATCGAAGCGTATAAGCGCGAGGAGATCGCGGCAGCCAAGCGGGCATGCGCGCTGCCCGAACTCGAGGCCCGCGCGCGCGTCGCTTCGCCGCCGCGTGGCTTCGTGGCGGCGATCCGAGCCAAGCACGTAAACGGCGACTACGCGCTGATCGCCGAGGTGAAGAAGGCCTCGCCGTCCAAGGGACTGATCCGCGCCGATTTCGATCCGCCGGTGCTCGCAAAGGCCTACGAGGCCGGCGGCGCGGCCTGCCTGTCGGTGCTGACCGACACGCCATCGTTCCAGGGCCATCTCGACTTCATGGTCGCCGCGCGGACCGCGACCGCCCTGCCCGTGCTGCGCAAGGACTTCATGTTCGACACCTACCAGGTGATCGAAGCGCGTGCTCACGGCGCCGACTGCATCCTCATCATCATGGCCGCGCTGGACGATGCCGCCGCTGCGGACATCGAGGCTGCCGCGCTCGCCCACGGCATGGATGTGCTGATCGAAATCCATGATCGCGCCGAGCTCGATCGCGCGCTGAAGCTGCGCTCGCCGATGATCGGCATCAACAACCGCAATCTGCGCACCTTCGAGACCACGCTGGCGACCTCCGAGGCGCTGGCGCCGCTGGTGCCGAAGGAGCGCCTGCTGGTCGGCGAGAGCGGCATCTTCACGCCCGCAGACCTCGCGCGCCTGGCGCGCGTCGGCATCCAGACCTTCCTGGTCGGCGAGAGCCTGATGCGGCAGGCGGACGTCACGGCGGCGACGCGCGCGCTGCTCGCGCGCAATGCCGCCTCCGCCAGCGCGGCTGAGTGACCATGTCCGACAAGTCGCCCGACGCTCCCGCCCTCACCCACATCGACGCCCGCGGCGAAGCCCGCATGGTCGACGTGTCGGACAAGGCCGCGACCGAGCGAACCGCGACCGCCGAGGGCCGCGTCGTCATGAGCCCGGCGACGCTCCAGCTCATCCTGTCCGGCAACGCCAAGAAGGGCGACGTGCTCGGCACTGCCCGCATCGCGGGCATCATGGCCGCCAAGCGGACCTCCGAGCTGATTCCCCTGTGCCACCCGCTGGCGCTGTCCAAGGTGACCATCGACATCACGCCCGATGCCGCGCTACCCGGCTGCATCGTCAGCGCCACCGTCAAGGTGACCGGGCCGACCGGCGTGGAAATGGAAGCCCTAACGGCCGTGTCCGTCGCCTGCCTGACCATTTACGACATGATCAAGGCGGCCGAGCGCGGCGTACGCATCGAAGGTATCCACTTGACCGAGAAGATCGGCGGCAAGTCCGGGCACTATCGCGCCTGAAGAGATTACCAAGTCAAATACAACTTCGAATTAATTGTTCGCTAACTCAACTTCCTAACCTCACTTCCATAGCGGGCCTATAGCAATGGTTGTGGGAGGGACGTCGTAGCGGTCCATCCCGAAGCGCCTATCGCAAGCGTATTCAGGGGCCGATGACGACCAACGCCAGTCCACGGAATGCCCTCAGAGCTTCGACCGACCGCGGTGGACCGATCCGCTGGCTGGTCGGCGGAGGCCTCGTGCTGATTGCAGCCATCGCGATCGGCACGACCATCATGGCCGACAGTTTCCGGGAACGCGCGCTGAACAGCGCGACGCGCGAGCTGGAGAACACCGTCCTTCTGCTGGCGCGTCATTTCGATCAGCAGATGGAGGATCTCGGCGCGATCCAGCGCGATCTCGCCAACTACGTCCGACAGAACCACATCGACACCGGCGCCCGCTTCAAGGAGCAGATGGGAAGTGCCGCCGTCAATGCCATGCTGAAGGACAAGCTGAGCGCGGTGACCTATGTCGGCGGTTTGAACATCTTCGACTCCGAGGGCAACCTGATCAACTCCGGAGCGGCTTGGCCGGTACCGCCCGTCAACATTGCCGATCGCACATTTTTCAAGCGGCTGAAATCCGATCCGACTGCGCCGCAACTGCTGATCGAACCGGTCGTGGGCCGGATCACCGGCACCTATGTCGCGGTCATCGCCCTGAAACTGACCAGTCCCAGCGGCGAGTTCCTGGGCATCATCAGCCGCAGTCTCGAACCCATCAATGTCGAGCGGTTCTTCGCCTCCGTTGCGCTCGGGCCCGACGCAGCGATCTCGATGATGCATCGCGACGGAACCCTTCTGGCCCGCCATCCACGCCATGAGGGCATGCAGAACCAGAACTACAAGAACGCGCCGATCTTCCGCCAGATCCTGGCCGGCGATGGCAACACCACGGGCATTTTCAGCAGCCCCGTCGACGGCGAGCACCGCATCGGCGCATCGCACCGGCTGACGAGCTATCCCTTGATCGTGACCGCGACGACAACGGTCTCGGCGGCGCTCGCCGACTGGCGCGAGCAGATGCGCTTCCTGATCGCCGTCGGCGTGACATCGGTGCTGCTGATCGCCGGCATGCTCTACGTCGTCGTGCGCCGGCTGATCAGCGACCACGACGTTTCGAGCCGCCGCTTGACGCTGGAGAAGGAACGGCTCGACAAGGCCGTCAACAACATGACCCAGGGCCTCCTGTTGTTCGACGCATCGGAGCGCCTGGTCATCAGCAACCAGCGCTACGTCGACATGTACGGCCTGTCGGCCGACGTCGTGAAACCAGGCTGCACGTTCCGCGAGCTGATCGCGCACCGCAAGGCGACCGGCTCGCTCGCGGGCGACGACGGCGAATATGCCGATGCGGTGCTGCGCGACATCGGCCGCAAGACCTCGCAGATCATCGAGACCACGGACGGTCGCTGGATCCAGATCGTCAACGAGCCGATCGCGGGCGGCGGCTGGCTCGCCACCCACGAGGACATTACCGAGCGCAAACGGTCCGAGGAGCAGATCACGCATCTGGCGCACTACGACGCCCTGACGGATCTGCCGAACCGCACCCTGTTCCACGAGCGCCTCAAGGAGGAGCTGACCGGCGTCCCCCAAGGCCGGCGCCTCGCGCTGCATTACATCGACATCGACGAGTTCAAGGGCGTCAACGATTCGCTCGGCCATCTCGTCGGCGACGAGCTGTTGAAGTCCGTCGCGGCAAGCCTGAGCGCCTGTGTCGGCACCACGGGATTCGTCGCCCGCCTCGGCGGCGACGAGTTCGCCGTGGTTCAGACGGCGATCCGCAACCGCGAGGACGTCGAACAGCTGATCGAGGACATTCTCGGCGCGATCCGCGCGCCGCGCGACTGCCTCGGCCATCAGCTCACCGCCGACGCCTCGATCGGCGTGGCGCTGATCCCCGAGCACGGTACCGATCTCGACCAGATCATGAAGAACGCCGATCTGGCAATGTACGCCGCCAAGGGCGCGGGACGGCGCACCTGGCGCTTCTTCGAGCCCGAGATGGACGCCCAGGTCAAGGCGCGCCACCAGCTCGAGGTCGACCTGCGCCAGGCCATCGCCGACGATCGGCTCGAGGTCTACTACCAGCCTTGCCTGAGCCTGCAGGACGACCGCATCGTCGGCTGCGAGGCACTGGTGCGCTGGAAGCATCCGGTGCGCGGCAGCGTCTCGCCGGCCGAGTTCATTCCGATCGCCGAGGACACCGGCCTCATCAACCTGCTCGGCGAACGCGTCCTCCAGGTCGCCTGCACCGAGGCGGTGAGCTGGCCGGACGACATCCGGCTCGCCGTCAACGTCTCGCCGGTGCAGTTCAAGAGCGGTACCCTGGCGCTCAAGGTCGCCAATGCCCTTGCGACCTCCGGCCTGCCGCCGCATCGGCTGGAGCTCGAGATCACCGAAGCAGTGCTGATCCGCGACGACGACGCGCTCGACACCCTGCACCAGTTGCGCGCGCTCGGCGTCCGCATCGCGCTCGACGATTTCGGCACCGGCTATTCGAGCCTCAGCTATCTGCAGCGCATTCCGTTCGACAAGATCAAAATCGACCGCTGCTTCGTCCAGGACATCACCGAGAGCGAGGGCTCCGCGGCGATCGTGCAGGCCGTGGTCAACATCGCCGCCATCCGCAAGATGTCGACGACCGCCGAGGGCGTCGAGACCGAGGCGCAGCGCCAGGTGCTGAAACGGCTCGGCTGCTCGGAGATGCAGGGCTATCTCTTCAGCCCTCCGAAGCCGGCGGCCGACGTGCGGCAATTGTTCGCCGCGCAGCGCACCAATCGCTCATCCGGCCGCCGTTCGCGCTCGGACGCCGCCTGAGCCGGTTCCGAACCGATAAATACCGTTGCAATTTGAGGCGTTTCCGCAAGCCAGATTCAAACCCTGCCGGCCGGTCGTCCCGTTCGCCGCTTGAAGTCCACAGCTCCGCCATGATCTACGGAACACAGACGGACATGCTCCGTGTCCGCCTGTACACGCTGGTCGAAAACCGCGGCGGGACGGCCTCAGGGCCGCCCCGTCGGGTGTGAGCATCGAGCGTCGCAAGCCGCGCACCCGCCCACTTCGCAGATCAGTTCGGCACTGCCGCCTTGGCGCGGACATCGGCGTTCACCGTGACGCCCCGCAGCACGTTGAATGCGGCGTGCAGCGCCTTGTCGTCCTTCTCGTCCGGCGGAACGTAGGACTGCGACCCGGTCTGCTCGGTGCCGTCGGCGGCCGAGAGATGGCCGCGCATGCCGGCCTCCCCCTTGAGATCGCCGCGATCCTTGAATTCGTCCGGCACGTCCTGCTTGACCTCGATGTCCGGCGCGATGCCCTGCGCCTGGATCGAGCGGCCCGACGGCGTGTAGTAGCGCGCCGTGGTCAGCGCCAGCGCGCCATTGCCGGCGCCGAGCGGAATGATGGTCTGCACCGAGCCCTTGCCGAACGAGCGCGTGCCGACCAGCGTCGCACGCTTGTGATCGTGCAGCGCGCCGGCCACGATCTCCGAGGCCGAGGCCGAGCCGCCATTGATCAACACCACGAGCGGCTTGCCCTTGGTGAGATCGCCGCCGCGGGCGGTGAAGCGCTGCGTCTCTTCCGGATTGCGGCCGCGGGTGGAAACCACCTCGCCGCGCGGCAGGAACGTGCTGGAGACCGACACCGCCTGGTCGAGCAGGCCGCCCGGATTGTTGCGCAGGTCGACCACGTAGCCGGCGAGCTTCTCCTGCGGGATCTCCTTGGAGATGGTGGCGACGGCCTTGCGCAGACCATCGGTGGTCTGCTCGTTGAACGAGGTGATGCGGATGTAGCCTATGTCGCCGCCCTCGGTGTGGTAACGCACCGGCCGCACCTTGATGATCTCGCGGTTCAGCACGACGTCGAGCGGCGCGTCCTTGCCCTTTCGCATGATGGTGAGCTTGGTCTTGGTGTTGACGCCGCCCTTCATCTTGGCGACCGCCTGCTCCAGCGTCAGCCCCTGTACGTTCTCGCCGTCGATCTTGGCGATGAGGTCGCCGGAGAGGATGCCGGCCTTGGACGCGGGCGTATCGTCGATCGGCGCCACGACCTTGACCAGGCCATCCTCCATCGTGACCTCGAGACCGAGTCCGCCGAACTCGCCGGACGTCGTCTCCTGCATGTCGCGCCAGGATTTGTCGTTCATGTAGCGCGAATGCGGATCGAGCGACGACACCATGCCGTTGATGGCGCCTTCGATCAGCGCGGGATCGCTGGGCTTCTCGACATAGTCGGCGCGGACACGCTCGAACACCGCACCGAACAAATTGAGCTGCGAGTAGGTGTCGGCCATGCCGGCCGCGGCCTTGGCCTTCGCCACGAGTTGCGCGCCGTCGGGACCCGTCACCATCAGGGTCAGACCGACGCCGGTCATCGTGCCCGCCAAGAACAGCCAGTTTTTCCGCATTGTTTGCTTCCCGAGCGTTTGTTGATGGCCGGCCGATCCAAAGGGTCCGCACGCATCGCCGGCGCGATTGTGTTGCGAACTCACACCACATTTCCGGTTTCTTCAAGGCCGATATTGCGCCGCCGTACCGGAGCCCGGCCGCCGGCGCCCGTATCCGAAATGGACGTTCGGAGGCCGAAATCAAGATCAGGGTTGCGCCTGTCCCCTGAGCCCGGACTGCACATACCCGGTCTTTCACGGGCCCCCCTCATCACATTTCGACGAGCCGTGGGCGACGACGCGATTCGACCGCCGGCGGCTGCGGCGAACGCCTTTGCAGGCCCGGCGAACTCCAGTTCGGAATGGCTTGCACCCGGACCGCTCGATGGGCAATGCTCCGCGGCAAAACCGGGAAACGTGACAGTCGCTGGGAGGCAACCATGAACCAACAGACCCCGATCGAGGCCGGGTGGCGGAACGTCGAGCTCGGCTCGAGCGACGAGAAGTTCCAGAACCTGCACGAGTTCATCCGCAAGGCGCGGGCCCAGCTCAACCAGAATGCCTGGGACTACATCATCGGCGGCGCCGAAACCGAGACCACGCTGCGCCGGAACCGGATGGCGCTCGACGAGATCGCGTTCCGTCCGCGCGTGCTGCGCGACGTCTCCAGGGTCGATGCCTCGGTCGAAACCTTCGGCCGCAGGCTGCGCCTGCCGGTCGTTCTGGCCCCGGTCGGCGCGCTCGAAATCTTCGATCCGGCAGGGGCCGCCAGCGTCGCTCGGGGCGCCGGACGATTCGGGGCCGCGCATATGCTGAGCTCGGTGTCCGAGCCCGGGCTGGAGAAGACCGCCGAGGCCGCTCCCGACGCGTTGCGCATCTTCCAGCTCTATGTCCGCGGCGACGACGCCTTCGTCGAGGACTATGTGAGCCGCGCCGTCGCCAACAGCTACACGGCGTTCTGCCTCACCGTCGACACCGCCCACTACAGCCGGCGCGAGCGCGACATCGCCAAGCGCTATGTGCGCGAAAGCCGGCTGCGCGCGACCGGCGGCGATCATCAGAAGGCGCTGAGCTGGCACACCGTCAAGCTGATCAAGGACAAGTTCAAGCTGCCGCTGATCATCAAGGGCATCGCGACCGCCGAGGACGCGCAGATCGCGGTCGATCACGGCGTCGACTGGATCTACGTCTCCAACCATGGCGGCCGCCAGCTCGATCATGGCCGCGGCGCGATGCACGTGCTGCCGGAGATCGTCGCGGCGGTGAAGGGCCGGGCCAGGATCATGGTCGACGGCGGCTTCTGCCGCGGCACCGACATCGTCAAGGCGATCGCCTCCGGCGCCGATCTCGTCGGCATTGGCCGGCTGCAATGCTGGGCGCTGGCGGCCGCCGGCGAGGACGGCATCCTGCGCATGCTCGAGCTGCTGGAGGACGAGGTCATCCGCGCGCTCGGCCTGCTCGGCGTCACCTCGTTCGCGGAGCTGAACGCATCCTATCTGCATCCGGCGACCGCCACCAACCTGCCGAGCGTGGTCAGCGCGTTTCCGCTGGTCGACATCGAGCCCTATCGCTATTGAGGAGGCGCCGCTCCCGTCCAACGCAAGGCATCGCCGACCCGCACCATGCCCGCCTCCGCTCTCCGCCCCGGCGCAGCCGACGCGCTGCTGTTCGATCTTGGCCGCGTCGTCATCGACATCGATTTCGTCCAGGTGGTCTCGCGCTGGGCGGCGCATGCCGGCTGTCCGCCGGAGCGCATTGCCGCCCGATTCGTGCGCGACGAGATCTATCATGGGCACGAGCGCGGGACCGTATCCGATGCCGCATTCTTCGCCAACCTGCGCCGTCAGCTCGGCATCGATATCACTGACGCGCAGTTTCTCGAGGGCTGGAACGCGATCTTCGTCGGCCCGATGCCGGGCATCGCCCCGCTGCTCGCACGCGCGGCTTCGAGACTGCCGCTCTACGCCTTCTCCAACACCAACCAGCCGCACATCGATCACTTCTCGCCTGTTTACGCCGACCTGCTTGGTCACTTTCGCGAGATCTTCCTGTCGTCGTCGATCGGGCTGCGCAAACCGGATGCCGAGGCGTATGATCACGTGGTGCGAGCGATCGGCGTGCCCGCCAAGCGGATCGTGTTCTTCGACGATCTCGCCGAAAACGTCGAGGGCGCGCA
Organism: Bradyrhizobium sp. HKCCYLRH2015; assembly: GCF_051168215.1. Lineage (NCBI taxonomy): Bacteria > Pseudomonadati > Pseudomonadota > Alphaproteobacteria > Hyphomicrobiales > Nitrobacteraceae > Bradyrhizobium > Bradyrhizobium sp. HKCCYLRH2015. The sequence goes on from NZ_JBNPUO010000004.1 coordinate 632,417, forward strand.
GGCCAGCGGGCTGAATGCGGTGCTGGTGCGCTCGACAGCCGATGTCGCCGCGGCGCTGGAGGCGCTGGGGATCTAGGCGTTTGTCGGAAGGACGCGTCATGGCCGGCGGCGGCGTATCAACGAGGCTCGGGCCCGCAACTCCGCCACAACCTCCGCTGTCGCCCCTGCGAACGCAGGGGCCCATAGCCACCGGCAGCCATGATCTGGCAAGACTCGTTCGATATCGTGCGCAAAACATCTCCCTGTGGCTATGGATCCCGGGTCGGCGCCCCGCCGCCGCTGGCGCGGCGTCGTGACTTGCCCGGGACGACAGCGGAGGGCGGCGCTGGATCGAAGCTCATACAGGCTTGAGGCGGTGAGAGAGGCACGAGGAATTCGCAAAGACGAAAACTCCGCTTCTCGATCACCGCGCAAAAACGGAGTCCCCCCGCGGAAAAATTCTGAGTTGCTGCGCTCGCAATCACGACGTCCATTCATGCGAAATTGTTCTCGCGGCACGGTGAGCCCGAGTGATGCTGCTGTCGTTCACCCTCGAAGTCGGAGGGCGCAGGGAATGCCGGGCTGCAGGCCGCAACCCATGGCCCGCCTGCAGAAAAAAAGCAGGCGGCAGTCACCACAGGTCCAGCCGACATCCGGCATTCCCTGCGCGATGGTCTTCACGCTTACTTCGCGCTCTTGTGTGTTCGAAACCTGCCAGAATGTGCGAACGGGCGGTTCTGACCAACCGCCCGTCGCTGGATCT